>CAVUKX010000010.1:0-151802 GCA_963742165.1 uncultured Acidobacteriota bacterium
GGCCAAGGCACTCACTATCGGAGAATCTAAATCGATTCTGGGTCGAAAAGCTTGGGGCGGCACAGGAGAGCTGGACGGCGCAGGGCTCCTTCACTCCGACAGGATGACACCTCAGAGGCAAGGGGCAAATGCAGCTACACGCCCTGAGAGAGCGCACTGTTGGCGAAAACATGACAGGTAGCTCACTCACCGAATAACGGCAGCAATCCGGAAATTAATCGTTGCTCGAAACCCACTACCATCGCTCCTCGCCTTCGTGTTAGCCTCCTGCCATCGCTATGACCCTGTCTCCTCTCGACTGGCTGGCAATCGTCGGCTATCTCGCCATCACCATCCTGCTCGGCCTCTATTTCCGCAAGCGCTCCTCGAAAAGCGTCGATGACTACTTCGTCTCCGGACGCAGCGTCAACTGGTGGCTCGCCGGAACCTCCATGGTCGCCACCACCTTCGCCGCCGACACCCCGCTGGTCGTCACCGGACTGGTCTACGCCCAGGGCATCAGCGGAAACTGGCTCTGGTGGGGATCGCTGCTCAGCGGCATGATGACCGTCTTCCTCTTCGCCCGTCTCTGGCGGCGCAGCGGCCTGCTCACCGACGTGCAGTTTGCCGAGATCCGCTACAGCGGCACGTCCCGCGGCATTTCTGCGAGGCTTCCGCGCCGTCTACCTCGGCCTGCTCATGAACTGCGTCATCCTCGGATGGGTCACCAAGGCCATGACCAGCATCGTCGCCGTCACCCTCGGCGGAACCCCGCTGCTGCTCACCGTCGGCCGCTGGGTCGCGCCCCTCGGCGGCGTCTGGGCCGGACCCGATGGCGCAGCCCTCGCCGTCTGCGTCCTCTTCCTGATCCCGTTCACCGGACTCTACGTCTCGCTCGGCGGACTCTGGGGAGTGCTCTGGACCGACCTCTTCCAGTTCGTCCTCAAAATGTCCATCGTCATCGCCATCGCCTTCTACGCCGTCCGCGCCGTCGGAGGCATGTCCACGCTCATCGCCCGTCTCTCGTCCATGCGCTCGCCCGCCACCGGCAACCCGCTCGCCTTCTTTCCCCAATCTCCACTCCGGACTCACCACCGAAATGCTCTGGACCATCCCCGTCGCCACCTTCCTGGTCAACATCGGAATGCAGTGGTGGGCCTTCTGGTATCCCGGAGCCGAACCCGGTGGCGGAGGCTACATCGCCCAGCGCATCTTCAGTGCCCGCGACGAGCGCCAGGGCTTGCTCTCCGTCCTCTGGTTCAACGTCGCCCACTACGCCATCCGCCCCTGGCCGTGGATCCTCACCGCCCTGTCGGTCATCGTCCTCTACCCCGGCCTCGCCCATCCCGAAACCGGCTTCATGCTGGTCATGAACAACACCCTGCCCCACTCCATGCGCGGCCTCGCCATCGCCGGCTTCCTCGCCGCCTTCATGTCCACCGTCGCCACCCAGCTCAACTGGGGAGCCTCCTACCTGGTCTCCGACTTCTACCGCCGCTTCCTGCGGCCGGAGGCCACCAACCGCCACTACGTCATGGTCTCGCGCCTGGCCACGGTCCTGCTGGTCATCGCCTCCGCCTGGGTCTCCGTCCATCTGGAATCCATCGCCCGCGGCTGGCAGGTCGTCATGGAAGTCGGCGCCGGCACCGGAGCGGTCTACCTCCTGCGCTGGTACTGGTGGCGCATCAACGCCTGGTCGGAGATCTCCGCCATGGCCTGCTCGCTGGCCGTCACCGTCGCCCTCAACGCCCTCCATCCCTTCCAGCATCCGGGAAGACGGGAAACGGACCCGTCCTGTTCGCCAAAACCGCCCTCACCACAACGCTCGTCACCACCGTGGTCTGGCTCACCGTCACCTTCCTCACCCCTGCCGAACCGCGCTCCACCCTCGAAGCCTTCTACCGCCTCGTCCGCCCCGACATCCGCGGCTGGCAACCCATCGCAGCCTCTATCGAGGCCAACCGCAGCCGCCGTATTGAAAACCAAGCGGGTGAGGAGCAGCCCATTCCGCCCACCCGCGACCTCGGACGCAACCTCACCGCCTGGCTCCTCGGCTGCGCCATGGTCTACCTCTGCCTCTTCGGCACCGGCAAACTCCTCCTCCACCAACCGCTGCTCGGAGCGATCCTGCTCGCTCTCTCCGCCGTCGCCGCCGTCGCCCTGCACCGCACCTTCGTCACCAGCTTCACCCAGGAGCCCGACGCAATTCCCGCAGAAAGAGACCGGGCGCAAGTCTAGGAACTCACGAGGGTGCCCCGTCCTAGCCTTCTTTTGGCTAGGGCGGGGTTTTTGCCATTGCCATTGCCTTTGATTTGGATCTTCGCCAGCGGTTCGTGCCCCTCGGTGGGGCGATACCCTGGAAAGCAACGCCGGAAACGCCAATCCTCCCCCAATAGAAAAGAGCCGGGCGCGCCCGGCTCCAACCCACTCCCTAGCGATTGCCTAATGTACCTGCTGCAGCCGCGCGATCAGCTTTTGAGCCAGGTTTTCCGTGCTCTCCGACCACAGCACCCGTCCCGTGGTGTGGCAGTTGCGCTCCACCCGATGGGTGAATTCGATCAGCGCCGCCACGTTCGCCTTCACCCGCAGCGCGTCGTCCGCGCTCAAATCCACGCCCTCATGCAGAAACGGAAAATCCAGTCCGAAATCGATCAGAATATGTCCGCTCTCGGCGAATGCGCCCTCGTCGAACTCCAGTCCCTGCGCGGTGAAGATCACCTTCTCCGGGCGCAGCACCCACTCTTTGCTGTCGGCGTCGAGCATCCACAGATCCCAGTACGCTTCCAGACTCAGGGAAAAGTCCCCCTGCGCATACTCGCGCAGTGCCTCGGCCGCATCCTCGGCGCTCACGCCCGGCGAGAAGCTTTCCTCAAACAAAGTTGGTTCAGCCCAGTCCACCGGCTGCACCGAAGCATATTGCACGCCGCCGCGACTCTCGGAGAAAGGGAAGTGCCGCAACACCTCCACCATCCGCGGCAGCATCAGTTCCGCATCGAAGCCCGGAAACCACAGGCTCAGATTCAATGTATCCGCCATCGTTCGTAGCCCTCCACGGCATCACCGGCGCAGCTTACCGGCTGCGATCCGGAGGTGCGGTTCGAAGTGGCGATGCGCAACTTCGAACGCACCCCGCCTCTTTATGCTACCCCACCGCAGCCACCGCGACGAGCGCCCGTTGCTACGCTCGTTTGTGCGCTCATTGCCGAGGTGTGCGTACATGCCCGAGGCCGGCTCTGCTTTGACACGTCGGACTCTTGGTTGCTAGTATGAAGGAGGTCGTAAAACCCTGCCTAGCCACGTCCCCGTCGTCTAGCCCGGCCTAGGACACCGCCCTTTCACGGCGATAACGCGGGTTCGAATCCCGCCGGGGACGCCAACAAGTTTTTCCCCGCTACACAATCTCGTAATTGTATGAATAGGGAAGAGTTGGAGTGGTTCAAACTCTTCGTTTCCGGCGAGTACCTTAAACCCGCAGAAAATAAGAGAGTTTGAACCCGTTGTTTGTGTTCTCCGGGCAATCGACGCCACAGGCCGCCGACATCTTGGAGCTGGCGCGTGGAAAAATCCACAAGCTGCTCAACCGAAGCACGGCTTTCCCCAGCCTCTATAAGCCGCTGTTCGATTTCCAGAATCTCAGCGTCGAACTGTTTGTTTGCCTGCTCGTAGTCTGATTGCGAGATTTCACGGCGCAGCTTGGCCAAAAGCAGCTCTTGCTTTAGTGTGCGTCTGTCAACCAGTTCGCGCTGGAGACGCTTCCCAGCCGCCTCGGAGTCACCCCGCTCCCGCTTGCGAACTTCAGCCAGCATCTTCGGGAAGTCATTCAACGCGGAAGGGTCGGGCGTTAGCTGGTCAATGAGCTGAGCGACGTGTTCCTCTAAGATTTCCTTGCGGATATTGACTGCTCGGCAATCCCTGTTCCGGCAGTAGTAATACCCGAAACGCCTTTCCTTGCTGTGGCCGTTTGTCGTCCATCCACCCGTAAGCGGAGTTCCGCAAACATCACAGCGCACAAAGACTTTCAGCGGGAAATCTGGATTGCACCGTTTTCGGGGAGTAGCGGTCGGTTTCTTGCCGTCCAGCACCGATTGAACGGCGTCGAATAGTTCTGCGCTGATTAGTGGTTCATGCAGCCCTCGAACCTTCAATCCCCATTCTGGCGAGCACACGAAGCCACAATAAACGGGCTTTCTGAGCGTCTTATTGAGCGTTTGGGCAGTCAGCGGCTTACCATTGCGCGTTCGCGGCCACATGTTGTTGAGTTGACGTAACGCCTCTGCAATTGTGTATCTCCCCGTCGCCACTAGTTCAAAGGCTTTCTGAATCAGAGGCGCATGTTCCGGGTCTGGAATCATGTTTGGTTGTCCGGGTGCGATGCTGACAAGTGCCTTGCCCTTGCCATTGAGGTTCATATACCCGATTGGCGCAGGCCACGGAAATCGCCCTGCCTCGACTGCCGCCTGCATCCTCTCTTTCGTGCGTTCTTTCAAAGTGTCGCGGAATAGCTGATTGAATCCGCCAAACATTGTGGCGAACAAGCGGCCTGCCGGAGTTTCATCCACGTTTGGCTCTTTGACCGAGCGCAGTTTGATGCCAAGCTTTTCCAGTTCACACATTACGTTTGCTTGGTCTTTGGCATCGCGGGATAGGCGGCTCAGGTCATTTACGATCACATACTTGAGGTTTTTCTTGTTCTTGCGAGCGTAATCAAGCATTGCCTGAAAGCCGGGGCGAATAAGATTTCCGCCCGTAGCGCCGGGGTCTTCAAAGAACTCCACCAAGACAAGGTTCTTCTGCTGGCAATAGCCGAAAATATCCTTCTTCTGATTCGGAAGGCTGTTATTGTCCTTCGCTTGTTCCTTCGTCGAAACGCGCCCATAACCTACCGCCACAAACTGCTGTTCAGTCATCTATGCCAGCCCCAGAGCTTCGCGCTGTTCAAATAGCAGGTACATGATTTCAGCCCACTGCTGAAGAGTCTCGCCCATTTTGGGCGGTTTCTTGTTCTGCTGGCTTTGTTCTTCGATTGACAGTTGGGAGCGGCCAGCATCGCTCTTGCCCGTACTACCCGGTAGCTTCGTCACTTTATGCTTTGTGCCTGTCTAGGTACTCTATGAGTGCCGTTTTCATGACTTCCTGATGGCTTCTTAGCTTTTCGCCCATCGTTGCAAAGGCCACAAGACGCCTGTACGTCTCACGGTCAAGCTTGACCGTCATTGATACAGGCGTTCCAGTTGCGGCGGGTTGAGAGGTACGGGGTGACTTCGCTAGTGCGGAAGGGACTTTCTTTGTTGAAGAGGCCATGCCCGGAAGTGTACACCTAATCCGTAAATACGTAATCAGTTATTCAGGGCGGATTCGTTCGGCATCGCCCTTGCTGGCAAACTCTTGCAGTTTGGCAGTAGGGATGAGCACGCGACGACCGATACGGATGATTGCGACTTTCCCAGTTTCAATCAGCCAATCCAGCGAACGTGTACATAGTCCCAGTTGTTCAGCGGCCTCGTAGCGGCTCAGTAGCAGCTTTGAAAAGCCATTGTTTCCGATGGTTGTAGCCATTTCCTTTCGTTCCTTTCGTTGAATTGTAGACATCGTTAAAAAGCTAGAAAACCTGTGAGTGTCCGACGCCGATTAGACGCCCTCGGTTGCGCCCTACCATGCCCTGTAGGGCTTGGCATCGGCAGAAAGAGGTATAACCCAGCCACGCGGAACGGCGCGGGGCCACACAGCACCCCGCGTGAGACTTCGAGTGTCCGTGAGCATCGGCAGCAAACTGCACGCCGTGAAGCCGTTCCAAAAACGGGGACGAATTCGCGGTTCCGCAGCAACGAAGAATCAAACACTTACAAGGGGCGGCTTAAGCGTTACAGAAACGTCCGTTTGTGAAACGATTGTTGTTGACGTGAATACGTAAAAGGCTATATACGTACATTATGAAAACAACAGAGATCGCCATCTATAGCCGCGTGAGCACCAAGGACAAGGGCCAAGACACTGAAAACCAGCTTCGCCAGTTGCGCGAATTCGCCAAGACTCAAGGTTGGAACGTGCTAGCTGAGTACGTAGACCACGCATCCGGCAAGCGTTCCGACCGCGAACAGTTTCAAGCTATGTTCTCTGCCGCTAGCCGCCGTGAGTTTGATGTTGTATTGTTCTGGAGCCTTGACCGTTTCAGTCGTGAAGGGGTCTATGAGACGTTGCAGCACTTGCAACGGCTAACGGCGCATGGCGTCGGCTACCGCAGCTTTACAGAGCAGTACCTTGATAGCTGCGGCCTGTTCAAAGATGCCGTAATCAGTATTCTTGCAACAATCGCCAAACAGGAGCGTATTCGGCTGAGTGAGCGTACCGTTGCCGGGCTGGAGCGGGCAACGGCTCAGGGCCGCGTCGGAGGTCGCCCGCGTGTGGAATGCGACCGCAACAAGGTTCAAGAGCTACGTGCATCCGGGTTAAGTCTCGGAAAGATCGCCAGCGAGTTAGGATTAACCAAAACCACGGTCTTTCGGCTAACAGCTACTTCCTAGGATTAGGAGAAGATGCACACTGTGCAGTCGGAATGCGCAAACAGAAACGGCCCGCACTTGGGGCCGCGTGTATCTGGGGTTATCGGGACATAGCTATCCCGCAGCCTTAATACTAGCTTTAATCCTTCGTTTTGTCAAGCACATTCTCATATCATGTCAGTAGCAGATGATATGTCCGGTTGAGTAAGCACGTGATATGTCCGCTATTCGGGCGGCGAGAGTGGGCGACCATGTTAAGCATGGACTCCTACTCGAAGGCCGCCGTGGAGCGGGCGATGAAGGTACAGGAAGTGATTTTACGGGCGTTGGCCAAGCGGATTACCTGGTGGCAAGCAGCAGAGATCATCGGCATCAGCGACCGGCAGATGCGGCGCTGGCATGAGCGCTACGTCGAATTTGGCTACGACGGGCTGTTTGACCGCAGGCTGGGCAAGCCCAGTCCCAAGCGGGTTCCGGTGGCTGAGGTGGAGCAGGTGCTCAAGCTGTATCAGGAGCGGTACTTCGACTTGAACGTGCGCCACTTTCACGAGAAGCTGAGCGAGGAGCATCAGATTCAGCTCAGCTACACCTGGGTGAAGCAGGCGCTGCAGGGAGCCGGGCTGGTGCGGCGAGGGCGCAAACGCGGTGTACATCGCAAGCGCCGTCCGCGGCGCCCGCTTCCGGGGATGCTGCTGCACATCGACGGCAGCACCCACCAGTGGTTCCAGGACAGCCGCTGGCACGACCTGATTGTCATCCTCGACGATGCCACCAGCCAGATCTACTACGCGCAGCTGGTGGAGCAGGAATCGACGGCGACGGTGATGGCCGGACTGCGTGCGGTCATCGCGAAGCACGGCCTGTTCTGCGCCTTGTACAGTGATCGCGGCAGTCATTTCTGGGTCACTCCCAAGGCCGGCGAAGCGGTGGACAAACAGAGTCTGACGCAGGTCGGGCGGGCGCTGCGGCGAATTGGGCATCGAGATGATTCCGGCTTATTCGCCGCAGGCGCGTGGCCGCTCCGAGCGCAGCTTCGGAACCTGGCAGGGACGGCTGCCGCAGGAGTTGCGGCTGCATGGGATCACAACGCTGGAGGCGGCCAACCGCTTTCTCCAGCAGCACTATGTGAGAGCGTTCAACCGTAAGTTCCAGGTGGCGGCAACGGAGCCGGGAAGCGCCTTTGTGCCGCTGACGGGCCAGGATCTGGAACGCATCTTCTCGCTGCAACACAAGCGAGTGGTGAACCGCGACAACACGGTGCAGTTCGACACCCTGTGCTTGCAGATCGAGCCGGTGCGGTGGCGAGGCACGCTGGCCGGATGCACGGTCACCGTCCACCAACATCTGGACGGCAAACTGAGCCTGAACTACGGGCAACATCGGTTGGGACGCTACTCTGCTCAGGGCAAGTTGCTGGTAACAAAGCGAGCGGCAGCAGAAGAGACTATGGAAAAGACGGCGGTGAACCCGCCTTGGAAATCGCTTCGCGATTCCCACTTTCCCACAGTCCCGGCGACGGCTGCCGGTTAACTAAAACCGGACAAATCGTGTGCTACAAAAAGCGGACATTTTAATTTGCTAAGAACAGCACATTCTCATATCAGATCGGTTCAAGTAGACCCAGATTTCCTTTTCCGCGTACTCCGTGACGGGTGAACCGACGATAACGGGAAGATAACGTACACGCCCTCGTACCGGGTTTACTTGTTACCAGTTCTGCCCTGTCCGTTGCAGATTGCTTACGATAATCGGTAGACAGGGCAAAAAGGCACAGCGGCTGCGTATACGTACTGGTTTAGTGCGGTCATGGGGAATGAAAAGGCGCAACCCCGTTTTTAGGCTGCGCCGTAACCTCCATCTGGAAATCCTTAGAGATGCTCAAAATGCTTCTGTTTGACTGTGAAGTTTTTCTCTTTCCCCTGCTCGCCAATGACAGTGACTAGAAATTGCTCTTTGTCGCTGGACTTGCGAAGTTTGTCCACGTCTGCCATGTTGAAGATGGCGACGACGCCGTTGTAGCTCTGGTTTCCGCCCATCGCGTTCTTAGCATCGACTTGGTACGGTTCGATAGTAAGCGGCTGAATGGCATCTTTCTTGTCTTCCGAGCGCAGCACTACGTGCTCCACGCTTGACGATGCCTGCATTCCGGCCCCAGCAGCCACCTGCGCAGGTGTGTCCGGACTCACAATAATCCGTAGTACCGCCAGACGATCAGACTCGGTAGCATTCGACACCGAATAGGGTTTATACATACGCTTCGATTCGTGCGCGTTC
This sequence comes from uncultured Acidobacteriota bacterium, assembly GCA_963742165.1. GTDB lineage: Bacteria > Acidobacteriota > Terriglobia > Terriglobales > Acidobacteriaceae > TOLSYN. The sequence goes on from CAVUKX010000010.1 coordinate 8,754, forward strand.
CATGAAATCCAAGTACGCGGAGTGAGCAGGCGAACTGCGAAGCCGCTGTGCTGGGCGCCGGGGTTGTTTGCGTTCAACACATTTCCCCATTTCTGGGCGCTATCCTCAAGCCGTAGACCAATATCAGCCCCAGACTTGTTCTCGTCGGCGATCCCATATGCGATGGCGTCTTTCACCTGTGCATCGGTCAGCGGTTCCTGCGTAAGTTGTGCTTTGATTTCGTCAATTGTGGCTGGGTCTAACTGATTTAGAAGCCGTTCACCAGTTTGCGCAAAGGCAAGAAAAGAGAGAAGGACTACACATATAACAGCAAAAGGTTTCAAAGGGTCTCCCTAATTCACACTTCAATTTTATCGAAGGCACGCGCTCGGCATCGCCGGGGGACTCAATGATGGTGTGTGCTGTCGGTGTACTCACGTTTTCATTGATTGCAGTTGGAGTCAAGTTCGCAATGTTCTACTTTGGCTCCAATTCAGAATGGTTTGCACTATCTACCGCCCTGTTCAAATACACGATGGGATGGAAGATGCGCTCTAGGAGCAGGCTTCCCGCGCCTCATACGACTTCCCCTCGTTCCAGACCGCTTCTTCTTCGCCGCGACCGCTGGACATACCAAGTTCCTATTTAATGTGTCAGTTAGCTCGTATATTGGTTCCGCTTTTCGTAGCGTATCCGCAAGTAGGTTCAAACTGGAAAGTGTCGGGGACGCCAAATCTACAGAAAACCTCCGCAATTCCCGACATAAGACGTTGAGAACGCTGGGCTTCCATTTCCGAGACCGGAGAGTGGCGTCGATTTCCGCACTTTTGCCCGTCGTTTAAACCCCGATGCGTTACCGCCCGCGTTAATACAGGCTCCGGGGATATTCGAAATCGCTGCCGTGTTTTGGAGCGGAATAAACCTGCTCCTTGCCGACCAGTGCCAGACGGGCTTCAGCGGTAACCATGAGCGCCCAGGGGAGCAACCCTCATCCAGCAAATCGGAGAACATGAGTCCTCTTGCTGGACGCGGCGTACCGCGCAGCGTCTACCTGGACGCCCTTCAACTTCCAAGCAGACCACGACCTTTTTGATCTTGCAAAACCATTCAAGCTTAGTAAAATTGCCTCGAATCAGAGCTGAAAATTAGATTCCAGATGGATAAAACCGAAACGCCCTGCGATGGGTCGGCTTAGGCTGTCGCGTCCGTGCTGGTTTGGGTAAGGCTGTGCGAATAAAAAACTTTCTCAATGGGGAATTAGGATGACTTCCTTGCGGTTTTTGACGATCCTCGTCGTTGTACTTGCTTTGCCAGTAGTCATGTTGGGCGCCGGTCCGCACGATTCGCTTTCGTGCACGGGTTGCCACGGAATTCATAACGCCAAAACCGGGGAGCTGATCTTTGCCGTCGACCCCAACAAGAAAGCCATCAACCCGGCGACCAAACAGCCGTTCAGCGGCACCACGGCGCTGTGTCTTGGCTGCCATGCGACCGAGGCCGAAGGCGGGATGGGCATCGCTCCGGTTTCGGCGAGCCACAGCCACCCCTATGGCGTCGTGCCGAATCCCAAGCTTGCCTCGGTTCCGGCCGATGCGCTCCGCGACAACAAACTGGAATGCGTGGGCTGCCATGATCCGCACCCCTCCAATACCAATTACAAATACCTTCGCGTGGATACCTCGGGCGGGTCCAAGATGGAGAATTTCTGCGCCGAGTGTCACAGCGCCGAAGCCGGTCCCGGCCCTGCCAAGGCAGCGCAGTCACATAAGTAGAGGTCAGCGGTTTGTGGCCCGTGGTCAACGGTCGGAAACGATCGCTGGCCATTTTTATTTTTCTCGCGGAAAATCAAACGCGAAGCCGCCGGCGGCGTAGCTGGACCGAGCAGAGCAGGCCGCGCCTACCTGTTATTCTTAAGAGGACAGCATTGGGCCGAAGAGGGTAACCGGAGCGGACTCCGGCGCAATCGCCCGCTTTCGAGCCGGTCATTCAAGGAATGAGGTTTGAGCAATCATGGCCGCACTGATCGACGCCATCGACGTAAAGCGCAAGATGTTTATCGAATTGGACGGCACTCCCTTCCATTGCCTGGATGCGGAAGTGAATACTCCCACCGCGCGGGGCGGCCAGACCCTGGTCCGCCTGAAGATGCGCAACCTGCTCACCCGCGCGGTCTTTGACAAGACATTCAAGGCCAGCGACAAGTTCAAGGAGCCGGACCTGCAGATGGTCCAGGCATCGTTCCTGTATAGCGACGGAGACGGTTCCCATTTCCTCGACCAGGAGACCTTCGAGACGCTTTCGCTCTCCAGCGAGATGGTTGGGGAAGCCCTGGACTTTCTGGTCGAAGGCGCAATGCTCGACTTGCATAAGTACAACGGCAATCCCATTGGACTGCAGCTGCCGACCCACGTGGAATTGGAAGTCACCTACACCGAGCCCGGCGTTCGCGGCGACACCGGCGGTGGCAGTGTGACCAAGCCCGCCACACTGGAGACAGGGATCGAAATCCGCGTTCCGCTCTTCATCAAACAAGGTGAAAAGGTCAAGGTATCCACCGAGACGCGGGAGTTCGCGGGGCGGGCCTGAGTTCGCTGAGCCGCAAAGCTGCTCTCCCGGTGGACGCCATTCTGCCGGAGATCCTCGATTCCTTACGCCGCCATCCTATCCTTGTGATCGAAGCCCCACCGGGCGCAGGGAAAACGACCCGCGTGCCTCCGGCGCTGCTTGGCCTGATGTCTGACAAGGAAGCAAGCGGCGAAGTGGTGGTGCTGGAGCCGCGCCGCATTGCCGCACGGCTGGCGGCGCGGCGGGTGGCGTGGGAACTGGGTGAGGAGCCCGGCGAGACGGTTGGCTACCAGGTGCGTTTTGAAGAAGCTGTGGGGCCGCGCACGCGGCTGCGCTTTGTGACCGAGGGCGTGCTCACCCGGCGCATGCTCTCCGACCCATCGTTAAAGGGAGTCGGCGCCGTGGTGCTCGATGAGTTCCATGAGCGCCATTTGGAAAGCGATCTTGCGCTGGCATTGCTGAAGCGCCTGCAGCGGACACGGCCCGAGCTGCGAATTGTAGTCATGTCGGCAACCCTCGATGCCGATCCGGTTGCGCGTTACCTGGAACGTGGCGGCCCCAGCAGCTGTCCCATCGTGCGATCCACTGGAAGGCTCTTCGAGCTTTCGATCCAGCATCTGCCGTACTCGTCCAAGCCACTCGAAGTCCAGGTGAAAGAAGCCGTGGAGCTGCTGATCGATCAGCGGCACTCCGGCGACATGCTGGTCTTCCAGCCTGGGGCGGCGGAGATCCGCCGCGCGATGCGCGAGTGCGAGGCCGTGGCGCGCCGGGCCAATCTGCTGGTGCTGCCGCTGCATGGGAGTCTTTCTCCGAAAGAACAGGACCGCGCGCTGTCTCCGGCGGCGCAGCAAAAAATCATCCTGGCCACCAATGTCGCGGAGAGCTCGGTGACGGTGGAGGGCGTGACCGCGGTCATCGACAGCGGACTGGCGCGGGTTGCGGCGTATTCTCCGTGGAGCGGGTTGCCGACGCTGCACGTGGGCCGGGTGAGCAAGGCCGCCGCCAAGCAGAGAGCCGGGCGCGCTGGACGCACCGGTCCCGGCCGCGTGCTGCGCCTCTACTCGCAGGAGGATTACCTGCGCCGTCCGGAGCAGGATGCGCCGGAGATACTGCGCAGCGACCTCTCGCAGCTTTGCCTCGACCTGCGAGCGATGCGCATTGCGAACGTGGATGACGTGGATTGGCTCGATGCTCCGCCCGCGGCAGCCGTGGAGCGGGCCGAGTTGCTGCTGGACCGTTTGGGCGTGAGACCAGGTGCCGGGAGGAGCACGGCAGGAGACATGGCGCAGCGGTTGGCGCGCTATCCGCTGCCGCCCCGCCTGTCGCGGATTCTGGTGGAGGCCATCCAGCGCGGCGTGGGTGAGGACGGTTGCGTGGCCGCAGCGCTGCTGGGGTCGGGCGTGCAGGTGGAGAAAAACGATTTGCTGGCCGCCATGGAGATGGACCGCGACTACCGCCTGCAGCAGCACGTCGAGCAGCTGCGCAGAATCGCGCGTCCTCCCAAACAGAAGCATCATGATGACGACGCGCTACTCATGTCGGTGCTGGCGGGATTTCCGGATCGCGTTGCGCGGCGGCGGGCGGGCAACCAGGTGCTGCTGTCGGCGGGCGCTTCGGCAGAGGTGGCGGGCGAGGCGCCGCGCTACGAGTTTATGGTGGCCGTGGACGCCGAGGACCGCAAAGACAAACCGCTGCCGCTGATTCGCATGACGGCGCGCATCGAGCCGGAGTGGCTGATCGATCTATTTCCGGAGCGCGTGCGGGAGCAGGCGAGCGTGGTCTGGAACCGCGCGGCCGAGCGCGTGGATGCGGTGAGCGCGCTGCTCTACGACGAACTGGTGATTCAGGAATCGCGGGGCGCGGTGCCAGACGCGGAGGCCGCAGCCGAACTGCTGGCGCAAAAGGCGATGGAGGCGGGGATCGAGCGCTTTGCCGATCCGGACGAGCTGGCTGAGCTGATGGGACGCATCGAGTTCGCGGGCTTTGCGCCGCCTGACATTGCGCCAGTTCTGCGCGAGTTGTGTTACGGGCTGCGCAGCTTTGCCGAGTTGAAAGGTGCGGCGACGAACCTGGCCGCCGTGCTCGAACAGAAGATGGATGCGCGGCGGCTGAATGAGATCGCTCCGGCGCGAATAAAGCTGCAGAACGGGCGGCAGACCAAGGTTCACTACGAGGCGGGCAAGCCGCCCTGGATCGCATCCCGCCTGCAGGACTTTTTCGGCATGCGCGAGACGCCTCGGATTGGGCCGGAGCGAACGCCGGTGGTGGTTCATCTGCTCGCGCCGAATCAGCGGGCGGTGCAGACAACGGCAGACCTGGCGGGATTCTGGGAGCGGCTGTATCCGCAGGTGCGCCGCGAATTAATGCGTCGCTATCCGAGGCACGCCTGGCCGGAGAAGCCGTGAACGCCGCTCTCTGCTCGACGATCCCACATCTGCCAAAAGAGGGCAGATATGGGGCACCCGCCGAGTCTCCCGCGGCTACGCTCCTAGCGGCTATTCGATGACGAGCAGAAGGTCTTTGGACTCGACATGCTGCCCGGCCTTCACCAGCATTTGTTTTACGGTTCCACCCACGGGCGAGTAAACGGTGCTCTGCATCTTCATCGCCTCCATCACCAGCAGGCGGTCTCCCTTTTCAATTTTCTGGCTCAGCTGGACGGCCACGGAAGAGACGACTCCGGGGATGGGCGCACCGATTTCTCCAGGACGTGCGATGTCGGCTTTGGGCCGGGTAGGTGCCTTCGCATCCAGCTTGCGGTCGCGGATGACGATCTCGCGGGGCTGTCCGTTCAACTCGAAGAACAGGGTGCGAGTGCCGTCGGGGTGCGGCTCGCCCATAGTGAGAAACTTGATGATCAGCGACTTTCCTGGCTCCAGTTCCACACTGGCTTCCGAGGCGCGCTCCATGCCGTAGTAGAACTGCGGCGTCGGCAGCACGGACACGTCGCCCCAGTTTTTTTGATTGTGGGCGAACTTCACGAAGACATCCGGATACATGAGGTAGCTGAGCACCTCGTCGCGGGTGGGCTCGCGGCCGATCTTCTTTTCGAGTTCAAGTGCGGTCTCGGTCAGGTCAACTTTCGGAAGGTTTGCTCCCGGGCGTCCATGCTGCGGCTTGGCTCCGCGCAGGATAATCTTCTGCAGCTTCTTCGGCCATCCGCCTTCGGGCTCGCCCAGCGATCCCATGAACATATCGATCACCGATTCCGGCAGCGTGAGATTGTGGTCGGGCGTCAGACCGCTGAACTGCTCGATCGTCATGTCGTGGTTCACCAGAAAGATCGCCATGTCGCCCACGACTTTGCTGGAGGGTGTGACTTTGACGATGTCGCCGAAGGCCATGTTGACCTCCGCATAGGTGCGCGCAATCTCATGCCAGCGCGGACCCAGTCCCATGGACTCGGCCTGCTCTTTCAGATTGGTATATTGGCCGCCCGGCATCTCGTGGAGGTACACCTCGGCGGTGCCGGCCTTGGGACTGGTGTCGAAGGGAAGATAGTATTCGCGCACCACCTCCCAGTAATCGGCACACTGGTTCAGCGCTTCCAGATCGAGTCCGGTATCGCGCTTGGTGTGGGCCAGTGTGGCGACCACGGAGTTCAGGTTGGGCTGGCTGGTCTGTCCGCTCATGGAAGCCATGGCACCGTCGGCGATGTGCACGCCGGCCTCGGCAGCCTTGAGAATGGAGGCCGCGTTCAGGCCGCTGGTATCGTGAGTGTGAAAATGGATCGGGATGCCGATCTCCTGGCGAAGCGCTTTCACCAGCTTCTCGGCAGCATACGGCCGGCAGAGTCCTGCCATGTCCTTGATGGCCAGGATGTGCGCGCCCATGCGCTCCAACTCCTTGGCCATGCGCACGTAGTATTCGAGCGAATACTTGTCGCGCTTCGGGTCGAGAATGTCTCCGGTGTAGCAGATGGCGGCCTCGCAGACGGAGTCGGTTTTGCGCACGGCTTCCATGGAAGACTTCATGTTGGGCAGCCAGTTCAGCGAGTCGAAGATGCGGAAGATGTCCATGCCCTGCGCCGACGACTCCTGGATGAACTCCGCGACCACGTTGTCGGGATAGGCAGTGTAACCCACGGCGTTAGAGGCGCGCAGCAGCATCTGAAAACAGATGTTGGGAATGGCCTGGCGAAGCTCCCGCAGGCGCGCAAACGGCGCCTCGTGCAGAAAGCGCATGGAGACGTCGAAGGTGGCGCCGCCCCACATCTCCAGGCTGAACAGATCGTGCATGCGATGGGCGACAAAGTTGGCGATCGCCATCATGTCATAGGTGCGGACCCGCGTGGCGAGCAGCGACTGATGGGCATCGCGGAAGGTGGTATCCGTCAGCAGCAGGCGATTCTGCGAACTTGCCCACTCGGCCAGGCCTTGCGGTCCAAGGCGCAGCAGCAACTGGCGCGTGCCATCGGGCGGTGCAGTGGCGACGCGCGGCGGTATCGGAGCCGCATCCATCCGCTTGGGCTTCGGCTTGCCGGCAACCGCGGGATTGCCGTTTACAATCACCTCACCAAGGTAGGCAAGCAAGTGGGTGGCGCGGTCGCGCTTGGGAGCAAAGCGGAACAGCGCAGGCGTCTCCTCGATCCAGCGCGTGGTAACCCGGCCGGACTGGAACTCCGCGCTGCGGACGACGTTCTCCAGAAAAGGAATGTTGGTGCGGACGCCGCGCACGCGAAACTCACGCAGGCTGCGGTCCATGCGCTGGCAGGCTTGCTGGAAGTCGCTGCCCCAGGCGGTAACCTTGACCAGCAGGGAGTCGTAGTACGGCGTGATCACCGCGCCGCCATAGGCCGAGCCGCCATCCAGGCGGATTCCGAATCCCGCCGGCGAACGGTAGGTAGAGAGCTTGCCGTAATCCGGAACGAAGTTGTTGCCCGGGTCTTCCGTGGTAATGCGGCATTGCATCGCATAACCGTAGAGCGGAATCTTCTCCTGCGTGGGCAGTCGCATCTCAGCGTCATGCAGCGAGCGGCCCTGCGCAACCTGGATCTGGGCGCGCACAAGATCGATGCCGGTCACCATCTCGGTGACCGTGTGCTCCACCTGGATGCGCGGATTGACCTCGATGAAAAACCACTCGCCGGAATCGGCATCGACGAGGAATTCGACCGTTCCGGCGTTGTAGTAGCCGGCGGTGCGTGGCCAGTTTCACCGCGGCATCGGCCAACTGCTTGCGAATGGCAGGATCGAGCGAAACCGCGGGCGCGACCTCGACCACCTTCTGATGGCGCCGCTGCACCGAGCAATCACGCTCGTAGAGGTGGAGGATGTGGCCGTGACGGTCGCCTAGAATCTGGACTTCGATGTGGCGGGCGCGGCGCACAAAGCGCTCCATAAACACCGCGTCATTACCGAAGGCGGCAGCCGCTTCGCGGCGCGCTTCCTCCAGCTTGCCCGCGAAATCAGCGGGCTTCTCGACCACACGCATGCCGCGTCCGCCGCCGCCGAAGGCCGCCTTGATGATGAGCGGAAAGCCAATCTCCGCGGCAATCTTCTCCGCCTGTTTTGGGTCGGCCACCGCTTCCTCGGTGCCGGGTACCACCGGAATGCCGGCGCGCTGAGCAAGACGCCGCGCCGCTGTCTTATCGCCAAGCAGGTCGAGCAAATCCGCACTGGGACCGATGAAGGTGATTCCCGCGCGTTCGCAGGCGCGAGGCAGAGCCGGATTCTCCGAGAGGAAGCCGTAGCCGGGATGGATCGCATCGACGCCTTTTTCCTGGGCGAGCGAGACGATGCCTTCCACGTCCAGGTAGGCTTCCACCGGGCCCTTGCCCTGGCCGATCAGGTAGGCCTCGTCGGCCTTGAAGCGGTGCAGCGCGAGGCGGTCTTCCTGCGAATAGATTGCGACCGTGCACAGGCCAAGTTCGTTGGCGGCACGGAGGATGCGGATGGCGATTTCACTGCGATTGAGGGCTAATAGTTTCTTCATTTGGCACCGCCGGTTTAAGAAATTGAAGATAACAGAATGTGACGGTCGAGGGGAAATTCGCGGGCTCCGGAGAAACCGGAGCTGCCTTCGTGGATATACTTTTGTGAGCGTTGATTCTTGGCTTGGGGCGGGGAAACGGATTGAAAAACTACGTGCGGCTTCCGGCAAGATATTGCGCGCTGGCGGCGTCCATCCCGGGCAGCGTGCTCCTGCAGACCTCACGCTTCGACGCCGAGAACTATCGCAGCTACCTCTTCCTGCGCCCGGCACGGACGCTGGCGGCGGGCAGTGCCATGTTCGACGAGATCGAGCGGGCACTGGCAGAGGGCGCCTACGTCGCCGGGTTTTTCACCTACGAATGCGGAGAGAGCCTGGAGGAAATTGGCCGATCTGAGACGCGGGACAGCAACACGCCTGTTGCCTGGTTCGGCGTCTACACAGAGGTTTTCGTTTTCGACCATCGCACGGGGAAGTTTGAGGGCCGAACGCCGGACGAACTCACCGCGGACAACGCTCAGCCGGCGCCGAGCTTTGAGATCCGCAATCCGCGCCTTGGCATTACGGCGGAGAGCTATGCCGAAAAGATCGCGGCGATCCAGGAGTACATCCGCGCGGGCGACACCTATCAGGTGAACTTCACCGACACCTTGCACTTTGATTTTTCCGGCTCGCCGGAAGCCATGTTTGCGGCAATCTCCGAAGGCCAGCCGGTGCCGTACAGCTCGTTCATTCATGGAGAGAATTGGCGCATCCTGTCGTTTTCGCCGGAGCTGTTTTTTCGGGTGAAGGGCCGGCGGATTCTAACGCGCCCCATGAAGGGGACGGCGCGGCGCGGCGCAGACAATGCCGAAGACGAAGCCGTTGCGGAGTGGCTGCGGAACGACAGCAAGAACCGCAGTGAGAACGTGATGATCGTGGACCTGATGCGCAACGATCTGGGACGCTTCTGCGAGTACGGAAGCGTGACGGTGGGGCGGTTGTTCGCCGTTGAGAAATACGAGACGCTCTTTCAGATGGTGTCGGAAGTTTCCGGCACGCTCCGGGCCGGGGTGCGCTATTCCGATATCTTCGCAAGTCTCTTCCCATGCGGCTCCGTAACCGGCGCGCCCAAGCATCGGACCATGGAAATCATCCGGCAACTGGAGCGTGGGCCGCGCGGCGTTTACACCGGCGCGATCGGTTTTTTCTCTCCCGCGGGCGAGGCGGTTTTCAACGTGCCCATCCGCACCGTGGTGCTGGAGAACGACCATGGGAAGATGGGCGTGGGGAGCGGCATCGTCATCGATTCGCGGGCCGAGGATGAGTATCGCGAGTGCCTGCTGAAATCCGAATTCCTAACCCGTCGCGACGAGCCTTTCCAACTGCTGGAGAGCATCCTGTGGAACGATGGTTACCGTTGGCTGCCGTTGCATCTGGAGAGGATGGAATCTTCGGCGATGTACTTTGGATTCCTCTTCGATCGCAATGCCATCCTGTTGGCGCTGGACGATGAGCGTAAGCGGTTGCCACGCGGAGTGCGGATCAAGGTTCGCGTTCTACTGGAGCGCTCCGGCGCACTTGCCATCTCGCACGCTCCGGTGGAGCAAGAGGCCGGCGATGGAAAAGTCATCCTCTCAAGCCGCAGAGTATTTTCCGGAGACCGTTTTTTGCGGCACAAGACCACCCGCCGCCAACTGTACAACCAGGAATACGCAGAGGCGCGCCGGCAGGGCTACGACGAGGTGCTGTTTCTCAATGAACGCGGCGAGGTGACCGAGGGCGCAATCAGTAACATCTTTATTGAAAAAGATGGCCACTGGTTCACGCCTCCGGTGAGTTGCGGACTGCTGCCGGGAATTTACCGGCGGCAGCTGCTCGAAACCAGTCCTGCGGCCGAAAGAACGCTTCAGCTGCAGGACCTGGTCTCGGCGGATGCGGTTTACATCTGCAACGCCGTGCGCGGATGCAGAAAAGTCACGGTTGTAGCGCCGCCCATTTGACGGGTCAGATGGAATAATCGGTAATGATCTCCTGCTCTCGAAGGTAGGCGCATACAAGCTCGATGGCCGACGTCAGATCCTCTGCGTCCGGTATTTGAACCTGGGCATGTACGTCCTGATAGTTCGCACCGCCCACAACGATGACCAGGATTTCGTTCGGAGCATTGAGCGCCTTGAGACGCTCGATGTCATGCACGTCGATATCCGTGATGGTCGTGATGAAGATCTGACCGCTGTCGGTCAGGATGCGGGCCACCTCGCCGAGGCGCCGCACGCGTTCTTCCCGCTGATCGAACGCATCGACAACGTCGCTGTCCAGTCCGCGGTCAATGTTTGCGATTCCCAGGTAATAGGCAATGCAGGACTGATCGAAGAGGCGCCGTTCGAGCGCCTGCGCAATCGCCTTGTTGGCGGCTTCCGATGCACCGGTGACGACCACGAACTTTGAGCGGTGGCCGTAGCGGCTGGCACGAATCGCCTCGGGAATGGCGCTGTGCTCCCAACCTGCTTCGCGCTGGCGGATGTGCTCCTGCAGAATGGAGGTGGAGGCGGATGCATCGCCGGTGATGATTCCGCCGCCCGCGATTTCGTAGTTATCCACCAGAACGAATCGCCCGGTGCCTTCGATATCGACCGAGAGATCGAATACGATTGGCTTGGTGGCTTCAAAGATGCAGTCGGCAACCTCGTGTCGATGCACTTCTTGCCTGCCGCGCTCAGAGGACAGGTCCGATGCGTCCAGCACGTTGACAATCTCAACCAGACGAACCGGGGCGCGCAAGGTTGCGATTTTCAACTTGTACTTCTTGTTCTTCACCAGCGGATCCTTGCCCATCCAGAAAACATTGGCGCGGAAGCGCGAACTGGTACTGGCCAGTTTTTCGCCGGTCTTGCACATGATCTCGCCCGGCCGCACGTAGAGTTCGTCGGTGAGCGTGAAGCCGATGGCTTCGCCGGCATGGGCCTGGTCTTTTGGCGGCACGTTGAAACTCTCGACCGAAGCGATTGTCGAGCGCTTTTGCGAAGGAAGAAAAACAATTTCATCGCCGGTGTGAATCGAGCCCGTCTCGACGGTGCCGGCGAAGATGCGGCGGTCATCGTTGTTGGCAGTGAACTTGTAAACGTCCTGCACGGGAAAGCGGAACGGCTGCCTTTCTGGCTCGCTTTGCTTGACGAACGCGTCGATGTGCTCGAGGACGGTTCGCACTCCAGGAGACCATGTGGCTCGTTCCGCGATGTTATCTCCGTCGCGAGCGCTGATGGGGACAAAGTCGATGGGAGTGATTCCCACCTCCTTCAGGAACGCCGTGTACTCGTCGCGAATACGGCCAAAGACCGCCAGGTCATGGTTGACCAGGTCCATCTTGTTCACCAGCACGACCACCTGCCGGATTCCGAGCATTCCGAGCATGTAGCCGTGACGACGCGAGTTTTCCTGGATTCCCTCGTGGGCGTCGATGACCAGCAGTGCAGCCTCGGCACGAGCCGCGCCGGAAACCATGTTCTTGAGGAACTCGACGTGGCCGGGTGCGTCGATGATGATGTAATCGCGCTTGGCGGTCTTGAAAAAACATCGCGCCGTATCGATGGTGATGCCCTGGGCCTGTTCATCCTTGAGCGCGTCCAGCAGGAACGCATACTCGAAGGGACGCGCGCTTTTGCGGCACGCCGCCTTTACCTGTTCCAGTTTGCCTTCGGGCAGGGAATGAGTATCGGCCATCAGGCGGCCGATGACGGTGCTCTTGCCGTGATCGACATGGCCGACCACGACGATGTTCATCTGCTCGCGCTGGGGCGGGACAGACGGCGATGTTTCTCCGGGCAGGTTCTCAATCTTCGAATTCGTCGTCATCACATGTACCCGTCTCTGCGCAAGGTTTCAAGGCCGCCGCCGTCGTCTTTGTCCTGGGCTCGTCCGGAACGTTCGGCGATGTTGGCAAATTTTCCGCTGCGTAGCTCCTCGATGATTTCCGGCACGTTGCGCGATGCGGATTCGACGGGATTGGTGCAAGGCCAGCAGCCCAGCGAGCGATAGCGCTTTCCGGTTCCCTGATCGAAATAGAGCGGGACCACGGGAATGTTTTCGCGCTGGATGTATTCCCAGATATTGAGTTCCGTCCAGTCCAGCAGCGGGTGGATGCGCACATGGGTGCCGGGCGCGAAATCGGTTTTGAACTGGTTCCACAACTCGGGAGGTTGATCGCCCACGTTCCACTCGTTGTATTTATCGCGCGGAGAGAAGTAACGCTCCTTCGACCGGCTGCCTTCCTCGTCGGCGCGCACGCCCACGATCACGCCCGTGTAGGGCTCTTTGTTCTCATCGCGCACGTAATGCCGCAGCGTATGGTCCATGCGATAGCGCGGCCAGTCGCCGGAAAGCGTGTGCTTCAGAGCGTCTGACTTCAGGTTTTTGCAGCAGCTGAGGCGGTCCACGTTTCCGTCGGGGAAGGTCTGCTTGGCGTCGAGCGCTTCGCGGTTTTCGCCGTAGACCATGTTCAGGTTCCAGTCCAGCGCAAGCCGGTCGCGATATTCGATCATCTCGGGAATTTTGAAATGAGTATCGATGTGCACCAGCGGCAGCGGCACGTGGCCGAAGAAAGCCTTGCGCGCCAGCCAGACCAGTACCGTGCTGTCTTTGCCGATCGACCAGAGCATGCACAGGTTCTTGAACTCGCGATAAGCCTCGCGGAGAATGTAGACGCCTTTTGCTTCGAGTTTATCCAGATGGTCCATACTCAGGCATTCTCCTTCAGCGGGATCCCCGGCAAGTCCGTTGTCGGCTCGCTGGGGCTGAGGTTGCGGTGCGCTGGCGAGCGGTGCAGTCCGCACTCTTTGTGTTCGGGCGACTCCCACCACCAGCGCCCGCCGCGAATATCTTCGCCGGGATGAACCGCGCGGGTGCAGGGCGCACAGCCAATGCTCGGGAAGCCCTGGTCGTGCAGCGCGTTATAGGGAACGTTGTGTTTCTTGATGTAATCCCACACCTGCTGCTCGCTCCAGTCAAAGAGCGGGCAAATCTTGTAGATGCCGAATCCGGCGTCCCAACTCACCAGGTCTACCTCGGTCCGGGTAACGCCCTGGTCGCGGCGCAGACCGCAGATCCAGGCATCGACGGTTCCGAGGACCTTGCGCAGAGGCTTCATCTTCCGGACATTGCAGCAGGCCTTGCGGTTCTCCACGCTGGAATAAAAAAGATTTGGACCATCCTTGGCGATCAGCGCGGCGATATCGGCGGCCTCCGGAGCGCAGACCTCATAGGCGATATGGTAGTGTTCAACCGACTTCTGCATCGTGTCGTAGGTCTCTTGAAACATTCTTCCGGTATCGAGCGTAAAGATTCTGGCCGCCGGGTCGAGCTTCACCAGCATGTCGGTCAGGACTTGATCTTCGGCCCCGAAGCTGGAGGCCAGCGCGATACGTGCGGGACCGAACTTCTCCAACGATTGCTGCACGGCTTCTTCGGCACTGTGCGTTAACAGCTTAAAATCATTCACTACAAGACTCCTTAAAACTCTTTCGATCTACACTGCCCAAGGAATGGCGGCCTGGCGGGTGTGGATTAGATGGAATAATCCTCGGCGAAGACCCGTAAATTCCGCGGGGTGACATACACGATGTCGCCCAGCTTCAGACTGAGTTCGTTGAACTGTTCGCGCCCCAGCTCTGCTTCCAGAATCGTTCCGGAGTCGCTGCTCTGGAGTTCAAGCTTTACGTTGGGCCCAACTCCAAAGACGTGACGCAGACTGGCGCGAATCGCGGAGGCATCGCTCGGTTCCCTCGTCACGATCATTTCATGAGGCCGGGCGTAGCCCAGAGCCGGGCCATCTCCGCCGGACGCGTTCTCCGGCAACGCCAAATCAAGTTCGCCAATGTGGGCGCGTCCGCTATCGATGCGTCCGTGGAACAGGTTCACATTTCCCAGGAAGTTATAGACGAATGCGCTGGCGGGATTATCGTAAACCTCCTGCGGCGTGCCCACCTGTTCCAGCCGTCCCTGGTTCATCACAGCCACGCGATCGGCGACTTCCAGGGCCTCTTCCTGATCGTGCGTTACGAAGACGCTGGCAATGTGGATTTCGTCATGCAGGCGGCGGAGCCAGCGGCGCAGTTCCTTGCGGACCTTGGCATCGAGCGCGCCGAAAGGCTCATCCAGAAGCAGCAGCTTGGGTTCGACCGCCAGGGCGCGGGCCAATGCGACGCGCTGTCTTTGTCCGCCGGAGAGCTGGCTCGGATAGTGGGTCGCCAGCCTTTCGAGTTGCACCAGTTCCAGCAGGTGCAGCACCCGGTCGCGGATCTCGCCCTTGGACAGGCGAGACTTGCGCGGCTGAACCCGCAGTCCGAACGCAACGTTTTCAAAGATGGTCATGTGGCGGAACAGCGCATAGTGCTGGAAGACGAATCCAACGCGGCGCCGTGCGGGATCGTGGTTGGTGGCGTCCTCCTGGTTGAGCAGGATGGTTCCGCTGTCTGGATATTCCAGGCCGGCGATCATGCGCAGCAAGGTGGTTTTGCCTGAACCGGAAGGACCGAGCAGGGCAACCAACTCGCCCGAGGCGACATGCAGGTTCACGTCATCGACGGCGACAAAATTGCCGAACTGTTTGCGGATATTACGAACTTCGATGCTCAAGCCTGCCCTCCGCGAATACCCGCCCGATCCTCGATGATTTTCTTCACTGCCAGCGTCACCACGGCAACCAGGCTCAGCAGTGAAGCCACGGAGAACGCGGCTGCAAAGTTATATTCATTGTAGAGGATCTCCACCTGGAGCGGCAGCGTGTTGGTCTTCCCTCGAATGTGTCCGGAGACCACGGAAACTGCTCCAAACTCGCCCATGGCGCGTGCGCTGCAAAGAATGATGCCGTAGAGCAGGCTCCAGCGGATGTTGGGCAGCGTGATGGAGTAGAAGGTCTTCCACGCGCTGGCTCCCAGCACCAGGGCGGCTTCTTCCTCTTCGCTGCCTTGCGCCTGCATGAAGGGGATCAGTTCGCGCGCGACAAATGGAAAGGTGACGAATACGGTGGCCAGCACAATGCCCGGAACCGCGAACAGAATGTGGATGTCGTGATCGTCCAGCCAGCCTCCGAACCATCCGTGCAGCCCGAACAGAAGCACGAAGATCAACCCGGAGACCACGGGAGATACCGCCAGCGGAAGATCGATCAGGCTGATCAGCAGGTTTTTGCCGCGGAAAGAAAAGCGCGAGATTGCCCAGGCCGCCATCAGCCCGAAGAGCAGATTCAACGACACCGCGATGCCGGAAGCCAGCAGGGTCAGGCGGATCGCATCCGCCGCATCCGGATCGCGGATCGAGGCAACGTAGGTCCGCCACCCATCGGCGAACGCCTCGGCAAAAACACTGGCCAGCGGCAGCACCAGGAAAATCGTAAGGAACAGGAGCGCAACGCAAATCAAAGTCCAACGAACGATGGCAGACTCACCGCTTCGGCCCAGAGTCGATTTAGGAGAAGTGCTCATGATTTCTCCTCGAATTTGCGCGTGCGGGCCTGCAGGCCGTTGATCACCAGCAGCAACGCGAAGGAGGTAAGCAGCATCACGGAGGCGATGGCGGTTGCTCCTGCGTAGTCGTATTGCTCAAGCTTGCTGACGATGAGCAGGGAGGTGATCTCGGTGTGCATGGGCATGTTGCCGGAGATGAAGATGACCGAGCCGTATTCGCCGAGGCCTCGGGCGAAGGCCAAGGTAAAGCCGGTGAGCAGCGCGGGAACCACAGTCGGGAAGATGACGCGGCTGAAGGTCTGCCATGCATTGGCGCCGAGGCTGGCGGAGGCTTCTTCCACATCGCTGCCCAGTTCCTGGATGACCGGCTGCACGCTGCGGACGACAAACGGAAGCCCGACGAAGGTGAGCGCCACCACCACTCCAAGGCGGGTAAACGCAACGTTGATTCCGAGCGGGACGAGGTATCGGCCGAGCCAGCCGTTGGGAGCGTACAGCGAGGTCAGCGAGATGCCCGCAACGGCGGTCGGCAAGGCGAACGGAAGATCCACCATGGCGTCGGCGATCCGTTTGCCGGGAAAACTATAACGCGCCAATACCCAGGCGACAATGAACCCGAAGACGGCGTCGATGGCGGCGCCAAGGAAGGAGGCTCCGAAGGTCAGCCGGTAGGAGGCCATGACTCGCGGCGAGGTCACCGTGGCAACGAATCGCGGCCAGTGCATCGTCGCCGCCTTCAGAAAAATTGCGCTCAGCGGGATCAGCACGACCAGGCTCAGATAGGTCACGGCAAAGCCCAGCGAGATCCCAAAGCCGGGAAGTATCCCGGGCTTCTTGAAGCGAAATCGCCGACTTTTTTCCGCACGGGAAGGACCGGGAGTGATGCCGGCTGGTTCGCGTGCGGGTATGGTGGACGAAGCTCCCATGTTCAGCTCTTGATTCCCATAAATTTGTTCGAAGAGTCCTAGTTCGCCGGACCAACCCCGTCGCGAAGCTCTGAATCACTCGCGGCCAGGCCACACTGGATGGAATGCTGCGATTCGTGCAGCGGCCTTGCGCACTCGCCTACGATCAGCAGAGTTGGCGCGGGAAGCGATTCCATCCCTCCCAGGGAAGAGAGATCGCAACATCGCACCTGCTGGGTCGCGCGCCCGGCATGGGAGATCGCCGCGCACGGCGTTTGCGCGTCCATTCCCGCGTCGCAAAGCCGGCTGGCAAGCAGTTTGTAATCGCTCCCCGGCATGTAGATTGCGAGGGTGGAATGCGAGGTGACCAGTTTGTCCCAGGCAACTGCCTCCGCGCCGTTTCCGCGGTGCGCGGTTGTGAATACTACGCTGGCGGCAAAGCGGCGATCCGTAAGCGAGAGGCCCGCGGCGGCGGCAGCGGCAATCGCGGAAGTTACTCCCGGGACGATTTCAAACGAGATGCCGGCCTGCAGCAGCGCCTCGATCTCTTCTCCCGCGCGGCCAAAAATCGACGGGTCTCCGCTCTTGAGCCGGACCACGACCGGATACTCCGCGGCATAGGCCACCAGAAGCGAATTGATCTCCTCCTGGGTCAGCAGCTTGGTGCCGCAGCGCTTGCCAATGTCGATGACTTTGGCGGAGCCGATCATCGCCAGTATCTCCGGGCTGACCAGGGCATCATGCAGGACGATGCCGGCCTGCTGCAGCAGGCGCGCGGCGCGCAGCGTCAACAACTCCGGATCTCCAGGACCTGCGCCGACCAGATACACCTTACCCATGTTGTTCTCCCCGAATCTTCCGTTCGCGGAAGGATTTGAAGCGCTCAAACACCGCGCGGTCCGCCATGCGATGCAGAGCCCGCTTGCGCAGCTCCGGTTCCACGTGGCGCTGAAAGAACAGCTGGCGAACGCGTGCCCAGCCACTGCAGCCAGCTGCCGTAGCTGGAATCAAATTGCTCTTCCAAATCCTGGCGAATCCTCTGCGCCAATGCCGGGCTTTTGCCCGCCGTGGAGATTGCAATTTGCAGATCGCCGCGCCGTACCACCGCCGGGTAAAAAAAGTCGCAACGCTCCGGCTCGTCCACCGAGTTGCAAAGCACCCCGCGCTGCCGCGCGGCCCGGTATACCTGCTCGTTAACCACCGGATCTCCGGTTGCCGCGATCACAAGCTTTGCGCCCTCCAGATGCTCGGGCCGGAACTCCGCCGGCGTCCAAGCGATGCGGCCGATGCGAGCCAGTTCCTGAATCGATTCGCTGGCCTGCGGCGCCACAACTTGCACCTCGGCTCCGGATTCCAGCAGGCCATCGAGCTTCTGTGAGGCGACGACGCCCGCGCCCACCACTACACACCGGCAGGCATCGAGCTTCAAAAACATGGGGAAAAGCGCCGCCATTTAGCCATCCACTCCGTGCGGTGCCGCTGCCACCGGGACATCGCGCTGCGCAACTTCAGCGACCCCGCCGGCCAGAAAGCCCCGGATCGCGTCGTTGGAGTTGCGTGCGAGAAACTGCTGCAGGGTCTCGCCGCGCTCGCGGAGTTCCGCGTAGCGGGCAAGCAGCCGCTCGATCGATTCCGGAACCTCCGAGGCCAGGCAGCGATATCCCACCGGACGTGCGATGGACTGCACCTGGCCCACCGAGCCGCCGACGCAGAAGTAATAGGCGTCGGCGAACTTGCCATCGACTTTGATCTTCTTGCCCTCAAGTCCCAGATCGGCGATCCAATGCTGGCCGCAACTGTTCGGGCAGCCGGTGATATTGAGTTTGATCTGCTGGTCGAATCCCGGCACTCGCGCGTCGAGTTCCTCGACCACCCATCGGGCAAAGCCCTTGGTCTCGGTAATCGCCAGCTTGCAGAACTCGGTTCCGGTGCAGGCAACCGTTCCTCTCCAGAAGGGCGACGCCTCGACGTGCAGGCCGAGGTTTTCGATTTCGCGGCGCAAAGGCTCCGTGTTCTGCTGGCGGACGTTGACGATCAGCAGGTTTTGCATCACGGTGGTGCGCACTTCTCCGCCGGCGAATCGGTCGGAGAGCTCGGCTACCGCATGCAGTTGCTCGCTGTTGAGCCGGCCGCGCAGCACCGAGACGCCGACATAGAAGTATCCCGGCTGTTTCTGGGGATGAACCCCGGTGTGATCGCGATAGAGATCCGAGGGCAGGGTTTCTTCCTCTGCTTTGTCGAGTTGGAATCCGAGCCGCCGGTGAATCTCGTCGAGAAAAGTATCGGCATTCCACCCATGTTTCAAAAACAGGAACTTCAACCTTGCCTGCTCGCGGCTCTGGCGCAGCACGTCGGCATCGCGGAAAATCTCGGCAATCGACCGGGCCACCGGAAGCACCTGATTCCAGCCGACAAAGGCGTCCAACCGCTGGGCAAGGTGCGGCGAATTGGAAAGCCCGCCGCCCACGCGAAGGGAAAAGCCGCGCTCATCATATCCACTGCGCTGGCGCAGCAGGCCGGTCAGTCCAATATCGTTGATCTCCGGATACGAGCACCAGGCTTTGCAACTGTTGACCGAGATCTTGAATTTGCGCGGCAGGTTAAACAGATCGTTGTTCCCGGCGAAGTAATGGTCCAGTTGCACCGCAATGGGCGAGGGGTCGAAGGCCTCGTCGGCATCGGCTCCCGCCAATGGACAGCCGGTGACGACTCGGGTGACATCGCCGCACGCTCCGGTGGTGGTCAAGCCGGCCCGCCATAAACGCTCCAGCAACTCGGGAAGGTCTTCAATGCGTACCCAGTGGAGCTGAATGTTCTGGCGAACCGTGATGTCGATCAAACCGCGGGCGTACTTGGTGGCGACATCGGCAATGGTCCGCAGCTGATGGCTCAGCAGCAGGCCGTTGGGGATTCGGATGCGCACCATGAGGAATGGCGCCACAAGTCCTTCGCCGCCTTTGCCGCCGGTCACGCCGGCGCCGTCGCCCTGGGTGTACACGCCCCACCACTTAAAGTAGGTGCCGAGCCATTCGTGAGGGATGGTGCCGTGTCCACCGCGGGCGAACTGGCGAATCTCGTCGAGACACTCCCACGGATTCTTCTCGCGCTTCAACCGCTCCGCGCGCTGAGCCTTGGTTTCCTTCACTTGCTCCGGCATTTTTCCTCCCAAACGCAAAACCCACCAGCCTGAAAATCAGAAGGCGGGTGGGTTGGTAAATCCAGATCCTGGTTCGATGAGTGCTATACCACGATCCCCCGTGCGCCAGATTGGTTTGTGCCGCAACAACAGATGCAGCACATCATTCGACCGGCCCGGCGGCACATCATCATAGTGGACTAATTATCTCCGAGTTAGCCTATGCGCGTCAACCGGTTCGCGGCCTCGGAGACCTACGCACGCGAGGGTGAGACATGCCTCCAGCAGCGCAGGACAATTGACCAGGCCGTGAACTCATCCTAAGTGATTGCAAATACAAGAATATCTAGAGGTCCACGGCCGGCGCGCAGCACTGCTGCCAGAGCAAAGCCGCCGCGGTTCTGGGAAATATCCTGTTGCACGCGCCGAACCGTCATGGTACTCATGAGCTGCTCTCAACTTGCAAACACATAGGAAAACACTCCCCTGGAATTCAGCGAGAAAAATACCTTGCCCCAGCCAGATACGGCGTCCCAGCCTGACGCGGCTTCCAACGCGGCAGCCGGTTCCCATACGGCGGCCACGTCATCCTTCAGCGTGTGGAGGCGAATCTGCTCGTTTCCGGTCGTTCTTGGCGCCTCGCTCGCCTACCTGGTCTTTATATTTGCAAGGCGTGACATTGCCGATCCCGATCTGTGGTGGCATCTGCGCAACGCTCAATCGCTGCTGGCGAGTGGCCATCTTTCGGTTGTGGACAGCTATTCCTATACCGCGCCGGGAGCGGGGGTTCTGCCCTTCGAATGGCTGGCGGAGTTGGCCTACTACGCGGCGTACAAGTGGGCGGGACTTTCCGGGGTGTTCTGGCTGGTGTTCCTGCTCTGTACCGCAATTGTTCTGGGCGTATTTCGTTTGAGCTATCTGGCCTCGCAGGACGTGAAGAACTCGTTTGTCTTTGCGGTGGGCGGAGCGATGCTGGCCGCGATTTCCATTGGTGCGCGGACCCTTTTGTTCGGCTGGCTTTACCTGGTGATTCTGCTGCTGCTGTTGGAGGCGGTCCGGCGCGGCGGCTGGAAATGGCTCTGGCTGGTTCCTCCGCTCTTCTGCCTCTGGGTGAATACGCACGGTTCGTGGCCGATGGGCATGGTGCTGTTCGGCATCTTCATCGCCTCCGGGATGGTGGAAGGGAGCTGGGGGCACGCCGATGCGACGCGCTGGTCCGGGAAGCAACTACGGCAGCTCCTGATCTCGGCCGGGGCCTCGGCGCTTGCTGTGTTTATCAATCCCTTCGGCTTGCGCCTGGTCGTCTATCCATTCCGAACCTTGTTTGCCGCCGGTTCGGGGATCGGGAACATTCAGGAATTCATGTCCGTGGACTTTCATACGCCTTGGGGCAGGGTTGCGATGGTCCTGATCCTGGGAGTGCTGTTGGTCGCGGTCTTCTCGCGTGAGCGCTGGCGGCTGGAGGAAGTTGGATTTACCATCGTGGCCCTCTACTACGGCCTGACCTATATCCGCTTTCTCTTTCTCGCTGGGATTCTGCTGCCATCCGTCTTCGCCAGACGGGTGAAACTGATGACTCCCTACGACCGGAGCGATGACCGGCCTTCGCCGAATGCGGTGGCGCTTGCCATTCTGTTCTGCCTGTTTCTCGTCAGCGTGCCCCGCCATGCGAAGTTTCAAAATCCAGTTCAGTATCCCGAGGGAGCGGTCGCCTACATGAAGGCGCACGAAATCCATGGGAGAGTTTTTCATGACTGGGTCTGGGGCGGATACCTGATCTGGCATATGCCGGAACTCAAGGTCTTTATCGACGGCCGGGGAGATCCCTATGGCTCCAACGGCGTGTTCAAGGATTATCTGGCGGCCATCGGCGGGGAGAATCCCCAGGCGGTGCTCGACAAGTATCGCGTGGAGTATGTGTTGATGCCGGCCGACAGTTTGCTGGTGAGGATTTTGGAGAGCGATCCGGCCTGGGCCGTGCGATACAGCGATAAAACCAGCGTGCTGCTGGCGCGCCCACCAACTTCCTGAGGGCCGCTCAGCCGGATGTTCGACTCACGGATGTTCGGGGCACGCCAGATCCGCTCGCACCATGAAATAGAACCTCCAGGTTTGCTGCGGAGCCGAGTTCAGGACCCGGCACGTGCGGTAGTGCTTGAGGATGTAGTCCTCAACCGGATCGCTGGCCAGAGCCTCGGCGGGAGTCGAGGGCCACACGGCGGGGATATTGTCGGCGAAATTCGTGTTCAACAGCACGAATGGGGTGCGGTCGGCGGCTAGATCCGCAAGGGTGGCTTCGTATTGGCTGGGCGGGTTCAATCCCGGTTGGAGAAAGAGTATGCGGGTCGGATTGATGGTAGCGGTCATGTAGGTGTAGAACGCCTGATACGGATGAACATAGAGGTGCTGGCCCTGGGGAACATATTTTTGGACATAGGGAAGCACCTCGTCGGGGTAAGCCAGACGGACCGTTCCTCGCCGGGTTTGCGTTTTCGCGGTTGGCTTCGCCGCCTTCAGAACCGTAATCAGGCCGAATCCTGCAAATAAAACCAGGAGTAACGCGGCCACAACCGGCCTGGCCTGGCGGAATAGGCGAACTCCCTTGTAGTGGATCTCCAAGATCGACGGCACAAGGTAGAGGTAGAGCGGAGTCATATAAAGGATGTGGTTTAAGTCGGCGTGGCTGGTCGCGAGGATCGAAAGCAAGATCCCCAGAAAGATGCAGCCGCCGAGCACGCGCGCATCCACGGCTGGCGACCGGGCGCCGCTCCAGCGGAGCGCGATGGCATAAAAAGTGGCGGCAATGACCAGCAGGGCAAACGCGGAGACCAGCAGCGTCGGCGCGAGCAAGGCAAGGATCATCGCCTGAACTCCCCAGGAACCGGTGCCCAGCAGTCCGCCCGCTACCGGAAGCGCTCCGTAAATCGAGTGATTGACGGCCGAATAGTGCCGCAGCGGCCAGAGACAGTCGTCCAGCATCACCTTGGCCGCATGCTGCCAGGCGAAATATGCGAAGGTGATCGCCAAGGGAATTGCAAAGCCCGCAACGCCCAGCCAAAATTTTATCTTGGAGCCCGGACCATGGGAGCCCGGACCCATGGAGTCCGAACCCTTAGAGTCCGAACCAAGGTCGCGGCGCGACAGCCTGAGAGCCACGGCCGCCATGCCCAGACCGAGCAGCAGCCCCGCGCCTTTGGATTGTTCGGTCAAGCAGGTGAGCGCCGTGCTGCACCCCAGGCAGAATGAGAACGTGTAACTGGGTTCCTCCAACAGGGATTGTGCGCAGTAGATGGCCAGCAGGGCAAACAGCGTGCTGTCCCAGTTGTGCAGCGCCATCAGGTCGAACGGTATGCAGCCGAGGGTGAGCAGCGCCGCGGCAAACAACGCGGCGGAACGGCTTCCCATGCGGAGGGCGAGCCGGTAGGTGATCGCGGCGAACAGGCCGGCATAGACCAGCATAACGCTGCGTGCGACAACAAAGGACGAGCCAAAAAGCTTGAACCACAGCGCCATCAGGTAGGGAGACCCGGGCGTGACGAAGGTAAAAAAGTCACGGTAAGGCACCTGCCCCTGCAGGATTCTCTCCGCGCCGGCCAGGGTGATGCCCTCGTTGGCATTGAAGGTTACAAAATCGCGCAACGGCCACAGGTACAGGCAGGCAGCACAGAAGATAGCCAGCACAAGGAAGAGTTCGGTGGGGCTGTGCCCGGAAGCCGGCGATCGTTCCGTCGAATTGGCCGTGCAAGTTGCAGGTACCGGGCCGGCGGCATGACTCATGGCACTCAGCATAAACGGGAACCGGGTCGGGAGCCAGCCTGGAGATTGCGGATTGATCTTGAAGCGCGGTTCGTGATCTGCTACAAGTCGAATATCACCCATCCCCATGCAGGAAGAGGTTCAGGCTGTGATTGTGTCTCGCGAAACGGCGTCCGAGCCAGCATTGTGTCTCGCGGAGAAACCTAAGGCAGCATGGACGCGCTGGGTGCTGCCCTCGTTCGCGGATGTGTTCTTCCTGGTGCTGCTGGGCATTCTTGCGTTCAGCGCGGCGGGCAATGCGCTGCTCTATGATGCGGATACAGGCTGGCACATTCGCAATGGCGAAATCATCCTTGCGACCCATGCCGTTCCGCGCACCGATTCGTTTTCCTACACCCGGGCGGGACAGGCGTGGTATGCGTGGGAGTGGCTGTATGACATGGTGATCGCCGCCATCCACCACCTGGCGGGGCTCAACGGCGTGGTGCTGTTTACCGCCGCGATCATAGCCGCAACCTTTGCACTTCTGTTTAAGTTTATTCTGCGCCGAAGCGGCAGCTTTGTGGTTGCCGTGGCATTGACATTGCTTGCCGCCGCGGCCGCGCAAGTCCACATGCTGGCCAGGCCGCACGTCTTAAGCTGGCTGTTCACGCTGCTCTGGGTGGAGGCGCTGTACCGATTCGAGGAGGGGAAGCGTTCGGCGTTGCTGTGGCTTCCGCCGTTGATGCTGCTCTGGGTCAACGTGCATGGCGGCTTCATTCTAGGCCTCGTACTGGTCGCTCTATTTGGTTGCGCCCACATCTGGGACGCCGTGATGACGCCCAGCGATGGGGACCGTCAGAATATCGTCGCGCTTGCCTGTGTTTTTTGCGCGTGCCTGGCAGTGACCTTTCTTACGCCATTCGGCTACAAACTGCACGTGCACGTCTATCAGTATCTATCCAGCGGCTTCCTGATGAACTCGATTGCCGAGTTCATGTCCCCAAACTTCCATATCGCCGAGTACAAGTACTTTGAATTGTTTATCCTGCTCTCGATTCTGGGCGTTGCGCTGGGGCGTGTGCGGCTGGCCGCCTGGGATGTACTGCTCCTGTTGTTTGCAATTCATACCAGCCTGTTTGCGGCGCGCAATATACCGCTGTCGGCCATCCTGATGAGTCTGGCCATGGCGCCATTATGGGCCGACATCGTGGCGCGCGGCGCCGAGCCGGGCGCTTGTCCGCGCTGGCTGGGCTCCCTGTTTGAAACCGCAAACGACATTTCCGCGAACATGGCCGGCATGGAGAAGCGATTTCGCGGCCATGTCCTGGCGATTGCCGCGCTGGCCGCAGCCACGGCGATTGCTCTGAACGGGGGGCGCGTGTTTTCTACGCAAATAATGTCGGCGCACTTCAACGACAAGATCCTTCCCGTGAAGGCCGCCGAATTCATCGCGCAAAAAGGTATTCACGACCATCTGTTCAATTCCGACGGCTGGAGCGGCTATTTGATCTACAGGCTGTATCCAGGGACTAAGGTCTTTTTCGACGACCGGCATGATTTCTATGGGGAAGCCTTCATCCAGGAGTATCTGAAGACCGCGAACGCCGGCTGGCAGTGGCAGCAGACCCTAGAGAAGTATCAGGTGAGATGGGTGTTGGTCGCTCCAGATTCGCCACTGGCTGGGATCCTGAAGCAGAGCAAGGACTGGCGGGCGGACTACGACGACGGCATGGCAATCGTTTTTGCCCGGATCACCCCATACTAGCGGGCGCCTGCGGCCTGGATGTTACCTTCTGGTTACTTCTGGGGATACCCAGCTGATCCGAAAGTGCTTTCTTTCTGCTCTCCTGGGGCTAAACTTCCTAGGAGATTCGCCGGCAAGACACGGATAATCGAGGTCGCAACTGTGGCACGGCAGGGAACTTCCCGATCGAGCAGGAATTTCCCGATCGAGCAGAAATTTCCTACGAATGTACTAAGTAGTTGCCAACATTCAGCAGGAACTCTGCATCGAAAGAATTAAGCAAGTTCTTGGATCTGGCTTGTGAGCGGTCGAGAGGGTAGTCATGCAGGTTCGGATTCGGGAGGCGCTGGTTGTCTCCGCAGGGGATGAATGGGGCCGGGATCGGAATGCACGCGGGGTTACGCCTTGAATGCTTTTGACCCGCTCGCGGCTGTTGGCATGCTTGCCACCAATGCAACGTGCTGTTCTCCGTAATCGGCTGGAATTTAGTCCATTTCCGAGTTAACCGGGCTGCCAGGATTGCCTTGGCGGACTTCGGGCTCGTCAACCTTCAAACATTCGCGGTGGCTCGACCAAGAGCTGCCGGATGAAGTTAACAACACCACCTTAAGGAGATCTTCCAATGAAAATGAACATTCTGCACACCCTGAAAGCTCTGCACAACGACGAGTCCGGTCAGGATTTGATCGAGTACGCCTTGGTTGCGGCCCTGATCGCTCTTGGAGCGGTCACCACGATCAGCACCCTTGCCACCGACATCAACGTCGCGTTCAGCACCATTGCTAGCAGGATGTCCAGCGCTGTCGCCTAGTCGAGGCGCTCTCACGAAGTGGCGCTACCCAGGGGGGTATTCCGGCGCAAAACGCCGAGTCTCTCCTGGGGGTGCCTCTTTTGAGTCCGATGTAGTGTGGAGAATCTGGCCGGAAGCGTACCTTTGAGCGACCGGAATCAAACGCGCTCTTGGCGATTCGACGGGCGGCTTTGAGCGGCGCCTGATTTGGACGACATGGCATCTGGGATCGCGAGTTCTACCCTGCAGCTGGATTGCAGGCAGAAGTGGAGTGGAAGTTCCGATGACGACGGATGCTCTATTCATGACCGGAGCGCTGGCTGTGGCGGGGGTTGGCGCCGCCACGGATGTGGCCACCCGGCGCATCCCGAACTGGCTTACCTATTCAGGGATGCTGGTGGCCATCGCGGGAAGGTCTGTGCTGCAAGGCTGGCACGGGTTGGGGAGCGCGCTTGCCGGTGGTCTGATCGGCGGGGGTGTGTTTCTGGTGTTTTTTCTGCTTCACGCCATGGGCGCTGGAGATGTCAAGCTGATCACGGCGATAGGCTGTTTGGCTGGGCCGGCCTCCGCCATGCAAATTGTTCTCGCCACCGCCATTGCGGGTGGAATCTTTGCCGTCGTCTTGTCCCTGTGGCAGGGAAGACTGCGAGCCGTGCTCGCCAATGTCATTGATCTGGTCAAGTTTCACGCAGTAGCAGGCGCTGAAATTCATCCGAACCTGAACCTTTCGAATCCGCAAGCGGCTCGCCTGCCCTACGGGGTTGCGATCGCGACGGGAGTCTTGTATTCAGTAGTGGCTTTCTATCGCCGAGGTGGCATATGAACCCGAAACGAATTGTATTGGCGGTTGTGCTGGCCATGGCTATCGCAGGAGTTGTGACCTATGCCTTCTATGCGCGTGTTCGAATGCAGAGGGCTGACAACGAAAAGGCGGTGAGGGTGGTTGTGGCTACAAAACCCTTGACGGCTGGCTCGCCCATCACCGCCGATAGTGTTGCCCTGGTCGACTGGCCGGCCAATATGGCGGTAAGCGGCGCCTTCACCAAGGTAGACGACGTGATCGGCCGGTCTGTCATTTATCCGATTGACGAACATCAGCCGATTCTGGAACACGACGTTGCCCAGGCCGGCTCCGGAATTGGTCTGACGGTGAAGATTCCCGAAGGAATGCGCGCCGTGTCGGTCCGTTCCAGCGATGTCATCGGAGTGGCCGGGTTTCTGTATCCAGGCTCGCATGTCGATGTGTTGGTAACATCCAAGGTTGATAATTCTCCGAACCCGCAAACTCAGACCGTTCTAGCCAACGTCGAGGTGCTTACTGCCGGGCAGAAGATCGAGCCGGATCCCACGGGAAAGCCGGAAACGGTCAATGTCGTGACCTTGCTGCTCAAGCCGGAGGATGGCGAGAAATTGGTTCTGGCGTCCTCGCAGGGTTCCATACAGTTTGTGCTCCGCAATGGCGCCGATCAGAACAGCCCTGACACCAAGCCTGTGGACATGACGGATTTAATGACTGGCATGAAGAAACCCGTAGCGCCAGTGCAGAAGAGGGTTGCGGTCGCGAAACCGGTAGTGAAAGTCGAGAAGCCGCCGGTCGTTTTCTACGAAGTTGAAACCATTTCAGGCAGCAAGCGGTCCGTCGATAAGTTTGAGTAAAGATCGAGCTCCACAAAGAGGAAAACTCGAAATGCGAGCACTACACACTGTGGTTAATTCGGCAGTTGCCCTTTTACTGTTCGCGGTCGCTATGGATTCTGCAGGCGCGCAAACGGCAACAGCAAAGAAGGCAGACGCGCGGGCGGTCGCCACTGTTGCGGCGGAGGTGCCTCCTCAGGGACCGCAAACCGCGCAATCGTCGGGGCCAACGGAGACGCAATCGGTCCATATCCAAGTCGGCCGGTCGATCATCCTCAACACTCAATCCCGTCTGCGCCGGATTGTGGTGAGCAGTCCGGACGTGCTGGATACATCCATCATCAGTCCGACCCAGGTCGTTGTGACCGCGAAGTCGGCAGGCAGCAGCAGCCTGGTCATGTGGGATGAGTCTTCCAGTGCCCGCATCGTGGATGTCTACTCGGATGTGGATGTTTCCGGCCTGAGGCAGGACATTCGATCGGCGTATCCGGACGAGGCGGTGGAAGTTGAACCGGAAGAGGGCAGAGTCGTTGTTACCGGAAGAGCCAGCAGCAAAGCCGTGCAAGACGACATACTGCGGATCGCCAGCGCATATTCCAAGAACGTTGTCGACTCGACGACCCTTGAAGTGCGGCGCGAAAAGCAGGTCATGCTGAAGGTGCGCTTCATCGAAGTGGACCGTACCAAACTACAGCAGTTTGGTATCAATATTCTCAGCACGGGGGCCGCGAATACCATCGGCTCGACCACGACCGGCCAGTTCTCCCCGCCATCCCTGAATGGAGGCACTCTTTCGGGGGCCATCGGCCAAGCGTTATCCGGTTCCCAGCAGGGAAGCTTTGATGCGAACAGCTTGATGAACATCTTCCTGTACCGGCCCGACCTGAACCTGGGAGCAATGATTCAGGACCTTGAACAGAAAACCATTGCGCAGATTCTCTCGGAGCCGAATCTGATGGCCCGCAGCGGCGAACCTGCCAAGTTTCTGGCCGGCGGCGAGTTCCCCTTCCCGGTTGTTCAGGGTGGGACGGGGAATGGTACCGCCATAACCATCGTATTTAAACCGTATGGCGTAAAGCTGGAATTTACTGCCACCGTCGTGGGCGACGAGATTCGTATGAAGATCGCTCCTGAGGTCAGCACCCTGGATTTCACCAATGCGGTGACGATCTCCGGCTATGAAGTGCCCGCTCTTTCCACCCGCAGGGCAGAGACCGACGTTGTGTTGAAAAACGGCCAGAGCTTTGGCATTGCAGGCCTGTTAGACAGGCGCACGACGGTCCAGCTCAGTAAAGTTCCGGGAATCGGCGATATCCCGTTAATTGGTGAGCTATTTAAATCCCATTCGGTGAACAAAACCAATACCGATCTTCTGGTGATGGTAACGCCAACCATCGTGGATCCGGCGAACGAACCGATGACCGGGCCTCCAAATCCAACCATGCCGGTCCCCAGCCTGGAGGAGAAACACTTCGATTCATCCTTGGGCAGCCGGTATACTCAGCCAGGACAGACAACAACTAACAATAAGTAAGCGCGAGGTGGCAGAAGTTGAGCACTACAGTTCCCAAATCATCTGGCCGCACGCTTAGCATAGTGACGGTTTCGGTGGATAAACGGGCCGCCGCAGCTCTGCGCGAAATTGTGGATTCACTCCCTGGTTTTGAGATCACGAGTGAGCTCTATCAATGGGACACGAGCGATTCCGCCCTGGTGCAGGATCTCCTGCAGCGGAAACCCGATGTCTGCGTGATTGACTTCGACAACGATCGTGCAGTCGCAGCGTCCCGCGCCGAACAGATCAAAACCGCGATTCCTACCGCTGCGGTATTTGCTCTGGCCTCAGACTCGAACCCGGAACGCATCATCGATGCGATGCGTTCCGGTTGTTCGGAATATCTATTGAAGCCTCCGGTGCGGGAGCGCGTCGTCGAATCGCTTCTCAAGCACGAGCAGAAGAAGAAGGAGCGCAGCGCTCCGGGCAAGCGGGGAAAAGTCTACTCCTTCGTGGGAGTGAAGGGCGGCACCGGGGTCACGACGCTGGCGACCAACATCGCGGCGATGGCGGCCGAGAGCGGGCTGAAGACATTGCTGATCGATCAGCATCCCGACCTGGGCGATGTATCGGTTTATCTCAGCCTGGGACCGCATCAATATCACTTCTTTGAACTCGTCCACAACATTCATCGTCTGGACTCCGAACTGCTCGATGGCTTCCTGGTGAAGCACTCATCCGGACTGCACGTTTTGCCGGCTCCCGACACTTTCGGCGCCGGAAGCAAGGTTCCGGAGAGTGCCGTGGAAGCCACGATCGACTTTCTTCGTGAAGAATACGATCTGGTTCTGATCGACTGCGCCCCGGGATTGAATGCGTACAACGTGGGAGCGATCGACCGTTCCGACGCGGTATTTGTGATCGCCGCTCCTGAACTGCCGTCGGTTCGAAATCTGGTCCGCTACCTGGAGCATCTGAAGCGCTTCAACTGCCCGAAAGAGAAGACGCGGATCATCATCAACCGGTACGACAAGCGCTCGGCGATACGGGAAGATCAGATCGAGAAGACAATCCGCATGCCGATTACGCTCCTGGTTCCCAATAGCTACACCGAGGTAGTCAGCGCAATCAACAGCGGCACGCCGATATCGATCAAAACAAGAACGGAACTAGCCACCGCGTTGCGCCAGTGGGTTGAAACCCTGGCCGACAGACCGGAGCCGGTGGGCGTCAAGCAAGAGCCCAAGCGGCGCTTCGGCATTCTAGGTCTTTAAGCTTTTCTGAGAAGAGGGACGATGGCACAATTTGAGCGCGACATGACCGGAAAGGCGCCAGCACTGGAAGCGGATCAGTGGGCCAGACGAGATCTGAAGCCTAAGGCCTATCAGGAGATGAAATCATCTCTACATAGGGATCTTCTCAGCCGCGTCGATCTGGAGAAGCTGAATTATCTGGACGATAACCATGCCCGCAACCAGATTCATGCAGTCATCCAAGACCTGGTAGCGCACTCCAACGTTCCCTTGAGCGCCTCCGAACGCGAGCGATTGTCGCGCGAGGTGCTCGATGAGGTGTTTGGCTTGGGCCCTCTGGAGCCGCTGCTGCAGGATCCGACCATCAGCGACATCCTGGTCAATACCTACTCCAGCGTATACATCGAGCGCGCCGGATTGCTTGAGGAGACCAACGTTGTCTTTAAGGACGACGTACACCTCATGCATATCATCGATAAGATTGTCTCCGCGGTGGGTCGCCGCGTGGATGAGTCCTCGCCGATGGTGGACGCCCGACTGCCTGACGGATCGCGCGTGAACGTGATCATTCCTCCGCTCGCCGTGGATGGACCCATTCTGTCCATCCGCCGCTTCGGGACGATTCCGCTTGAGGTTGAGGATCTGCTCGCCAACCACACTCTGACCCCACAGATGCGGGATTTGCTGCAGGGTGCGGTGAAGGCAAGGCTGAACATCGTCATTTCCGGCGGCACAGGCTCCGGAAAAACGACATTGCTAAACGTGCTTTCGCGGTTCATCTCGGAGAAGGAACGAATCGTGACCGTGGAGGATTCGGCGGAACTACAGGTGAAGCAGGAGCATGTGGTGCGCCTGGAGTGCCGTCCCCCGAATGTGGAAGGCCGGGGTGCGGTGCATCAGCGAGAGCTGGTTACGAACTGTCTTCGTATGCGCCCTGACCGGATCATCATCGGCGAAGTTCGCGGCGAAGAAGCACTGGACATGCTGCAGGCCATGAATACGGGACATGACGGCTCGCTGACGACAATTCACGCCAACAGCCCGCGCGATGCCATCGCCCGCATGGAAACCATGGCGCTCATGGCCAACCTGAATCTGCCGGAAAAAGCTGTCCGGCAGCAGATTGCCTCTGCAATCAACATCATTGTTCAAGTTTCGCGTATGAGCGACGGCACCCGGCGCGTGACTCACCTGACGGAAATCACGGGCATGGACCAGGATGTCGTCAGCATGCAGGATATTTATCGCTTCGAGAAGCGCGGGGTCGGAATTAACGGCCGCGTGTTGGGCCGGTTCTACTCGACCGGAGTGACTCCGAGATTCGCCGAGAAGATCGTGGCATCGGGAATCCCCGTATCTCCCAGTCTGTTCGATATGACGGTGGAAGTGTAGTTTCGGCCTGGAAAGGGCGTTCCAATGGCACTCGCAATTATGCTGTTCCTTTTTTTGTTGGTCATTACGTTTTCCATCGTGCTTTACATGACGAGGCCGACTAAGGAAGAGACTGATCTGGGAAATCGTCTTGCCGGCTTCAGCCGCGGTTCGCGTGCCGAAGCGGTCATCGATCCCGATATCATTTTGAAGCGCGGGGTCTATAGCGACCTGCCGATCATCAACGCGATCTTGCGCCGGATCAAACTTGCGGCCGATGTGGACACCCTGATCAAGCAGGCCAATTCCTCCTTGACGGTCGGCCGGGTCCTGTTCGGCGCGCTGGTGATTGGCTTCGTGGCGGGAGTTTTGAGCGGGACCTATCTGCACAGCGTGCCCCTCGGACTTGCCCTCGGGCTTGCGGCCGGAACCACTCCCTATATTTCCTTGCGCCTGAAGCGGAATGCCCGGTTGCGCAAATTTGAATCCATCTTGCCCGATGCCATCGACCTACTGGCACGTGCACTGCGCGCGGGCCATGCCCTTACAGCGGCAATCGAGATGGTGTCGAAGGAGATTGCCGATCCGGTCGGGGCGGAATTCCGGCGCGTATTTGAGGAACAAAACTTCGGCCTGCCGATTCGCGAAGCCCTGATAAACCTGGCGACCCGGGTTCCGGTGCCGGATCTGCAGTTTCTGGTAACGGCCATGCTGGTGCAAAAGGAAACGGGCGGCAATCTGGCCGAGGTTCTCGATAAGGCTGGAACGGTGATCCGCGAGCGTTCCCGATTGTTGGGCCAGTTGAGAATTTACACCGCGCAGGGACGCTTGACGGGCTGGATTCTGGGCCTGCTTCCCTTCATCGTCTTTATGTTGATGAATTTCGTCAATCCTACCTACGCACGTACGTTGACCAGCGATCCAATGGGCCGCAAGGCGATCTGGCTTGGTCTTGCCTTGATGGTCATCGGCATTTGGATGATCCGTAAAATCGTGGATATCAAGGTGTAATGTCATGATCGGAATTGTTGTTGTGGTTGCTTTGACCTTCGCCCTAAGTCTCGCGCTGTTACTGCTGCTGATGAGCGGAAACTCTCCTGTTGCAGCGAGACTGACGGAAATTGCCGCCGAACGTGGTGCTGAGATACCGTCCCCGGCGGCGTCGACGGGTAGCATCGACATGGCGTCTCGGGTGACGCACTGGTTCGAGCCGCTGCGGAGAATGGTTGGCCTGGCTGACGATGGCGAGGTAGCCCGCCGCTTGTCCGCCGCGGGATATCGCGAGCCGGTGTACGTGGAAGTGTATTACACCTTGAAATTGCTGGGTCCCGTGCTGGCCGGGTTAATTGCCGGCTTCTTGCTTCACGGTCCCAATGTATTGGCGTATTTCCTGGTCCTGGCGGCGGTTGGATTTCTGGGACCTGATTTCTGGTTGACCACCGCGGTGGCCAAGCGGAGGGAGAAAATCCGGTTGGCCCTTCCCGACGCGCTGGATTTACTCGTCATCTGCATGGAAGCCGGTTTGGGCATGGACCAGGCGTTGATCCGCATCGGCGAGGAGTTGCGTCTCAGCCACCCGGATTTGAGCGATGAACTGATGCTGATCCGGCTGGAGCAGAGGGCAGGCAAGCCGCGTATCGAGGCGTGGCGCAACATGGCCAATCGAAGCGGTCTGGAGATCTTCCGCTCCTTCGTCAACATGCTGGTGCAGACGGAGCGCTTCGGAACGCCTTTGTCGAAGTCACTCGGCTACTTTTCGGACTCATTGCGGACGCGCCGCCGGCAGCAGGCCGAGGAGTTGGCGGCCAAGACCACCGTCAAACTGGTATTTCCGTTGGTATTTTTCATCTTTCCGAGTATGTTTATCGTACTGCTGGTACCTGCGGTTCTATCAATCAGCAAGAGCTTCCTAACCACGTTCGGACAATAAGGTTAAAAAAAGAGGAGAGAAAGTCTATGGACATCAGCATCATTCGCATCATTTCCGGAGTTTTGTTCGTCGTCGTGCTGTTCATCCTGGTTCAGCGCCGCAAGGGCGGCGCAACCCGCGGATAGCGAGCGGGGATCAGATTGGACGATACCAGCAACATGCTTCGTGTCTACAACACGAGCAAAGACTCCTGCCTTGGCGAGCAGATCGAAATGGCCGATACCAGCCGGCGACGGATGGTAGGTCTGCTCGGCCGGAGCTCGCTTGCGAAGGGCTGCGGGCTGCTGATTTGGCCCTCGCAGGCGATCCACACGGTTGGGATGTCTTTTCCAATCGATGTACTCTTCGTGGACAAAAAATACAGTGTGGTCGGCGTGCGGGAAGCCATACCACCGTTTCGCATGACCCGCGTCTACTGGAAAGCGCTCGGGGTTTTGGAACTTCCGGCTGGCACCATACGGGATTCCCGTACGGAGGTTGGCGATCAGCTGAAGGTGGACTTTCCGAGCTGACTTCCGGGTTGCGCGGGCGCAGCGTTCGCGCAATCCTTTACGCCTGCAATTTCGGCTTCCTCGACAACCAAACGGACCGCGACCGCTTTGCGATTCAAGGCCAGCGTTTAGTGCGGAACGGCTGGAGCGGTAATCACTTCCGTCCCGGAACCGCTAATAATCTGTATTTCGTCTGACTTGGGCTTGCTGCGGCTGGCCGCATGGCGCCGCGCCCGCGGCTCCTGGGCAGAAGGAACGGGTTCAATTCCTTTCAGTGCATCCCGGCCCTTGTCGGCGAAGGTTCCGTTCGAATCCACAAGTTGCTGAAATTGCTGATTCGCCTCGCGCCGCAGGGCCGCTGCGTCCGGGCTGGCTTGTTGAGACAGAACGCGCATCCGCTCCGCAAGTACCCACCGCAGTTCTTCGCCATGTGCGTTGCCAGGATAGACTTTGGAATAATAATCCGTCGCTTTGACGGCCTCATCCACCGATTCGGTTGTCTCCATTCCCGACATATAGAACTTAAGCGCGTTCGCACCCTGGTCTGCATCGGTGGCCTTGGGCGCGGCCAGAACTTCTGACGGCAGATAGACCACTGTGTTATTCCAGTTCACGGCCATCCAGCGGCTTTCATCGCTTTGCTTGAACCCGGTAATGTTGACGGCAGTGCCCGGCGCGATTTCCCCAATCACCGACGAACTGGTAGAGGGCGTGCGCCGCAGTTGAGCGGACTGCAAAACGATCGATTTGGCGATAACGGGAACCGTGACGCTCGGATGGTTGATCTGATGGAGGAAAGCCAATCCCAGGCAGAATACAAAGAGGAAGGTGCCAACGCTGACGCCCAGGGCGCGAAAGCGCTTGACGCCCTTGCTCCGCGTCGCGGGGCCTTCGCCCGCTGGTCCATCGGCGGCAAGAGGATCGATTGCCAGGTCTTGGGTAAACGACGAGCGGCAGTAGACGCATTTCGTATGCTTGGCGGAGACAATGCGATGGCAAGCCGGGCAGCGGCGCACGGCCGAAAGACTAACGTGGCAGTCCGGGCACTCTCGCGTGCCCGGCTCATATTCGCCGCCGCAAATCATGCATAGGGCGAGCGCTTCAGTGCCGGTTTTCCACTCGTTGGCGTTGGTTTCCATCTTGATCCTTTATCCCAGTTGCCATGTTGCGCGGGGTTACAGCTCGCAGCAGCGAACGCCCCGGCTACATGTGGTCTGTCACAAAGCTCGTTACCGCGTGCGACAGGGCTTCCACGTTCACCACGATCCAACTTGCATCGAAGCTATAGGTGGTGTGCCAGTTGTCGGCCCTCAGCCACTCTTCGCGAAGCTTCGCCCAATAGGCGCTACGGGCGGCCGGGTTTCCTGTGCCGTTATGATCGGCCAGCTTGAAATCCGCAGGAACCTCTTCCGGCAGGGTGGAGGTACGGCTGTATTTCCATTGAATGACGCTTTCCGCCGATTCCCAATATCCCGCGGCCAGGGAGGCATCCGAACGATTGGCGGACGATCGCAGCGCAACAAAGTCAGATGGAGGCGCAGGGTTCAGCCTGCGAACCGGGGTTATGGAAGCCACGGCCAGTACTACTATAACCCCGACCACAGCCAGCGGCCAAAGACTCATTCTTCCATCATCTGGTCGCATTCCGAGTGCCCTCTCTCACGATAGCAAGATGTTGCGGACCGCTCCGGCTCTATCCAGACGATAGTTTTGCCCGTTCCGAGCCGCGGCCACAAAAGGTTTCAGTATCTAAATTACAATAGCGAAGCAGTTCTGAATATGGCAGCCTAACATGAGTCTAGCGGGCATGAGGCTATTTGGGTTGCAGTGTGAGTGCAGATTTTTACCAGAAGTAACTTAGTGGGAGTAACCCTAGGCTTGACTGCCAAGCGCATATTCGGGGGGACGGGATAGTAGCGGTCGAGGTGCGAGAGGGTTGCGCTGCAACGCTGCTCTGCGGAAAGATGGATGATAGTTCAGTTTTCACTTGTGCCGGATAGGCTTTGTTGTCATCTTTGGCGTGGTGGAGTTGAAGGCTGAGATTTCTCGTCTACGCTTCGCTGGTCATTTCAACCGGAACTGCGCTGATTGTGGAATGGTTCGCGGCAGTGATGCAGGCATCGCCCTCATCGTCATCGTTCTTAGTCTGCAACCCGGTGGTATTCGAAAACGTCATGCTGAGCGTGTCCATATTGTGAGCACAACCCTTGTTCCTGCCCCGAAACGTCGCGATGAGCCGCTGAAGGGCGGGGCCAGGCGTGCGCCCCGGATGTTCAGCACCGGGCTGGATTCCACGCGTCTGCCGGCTCGCGGGCTGTTTTACTCGGTGGTGGCTCACCTGCTCTTTTTGCTGGCCACCCTGGCGGTTCCGTGGAGCTACTGGATGCCGTCCGAGGTTCATCTGGAGACGGTGCGCACTCAGATTCGGGAACAGGAGACGCTTCTGCTCCCCGACCTGCAGCCGATGGGAGCAAGCAGCCCGGCGGCCCCAGCGCACAACGGCGGGCAAGGCGATCACAAGCAGAGTCACACTCCGGCAACATCCGCCGAGGCCAAGGCCGCCCAGGGAGTGGTGTATGAGGGATTGCAGCCGATCGTCTCCAATCCGCCACATCCGGACAACTATATTCAAACCATCCGCCAGCCCGATCTGTTGGTGAGGCCCAAGCTTCCGGCTCCTCTGCCCATCCCTCCGATGGTCTCCATCGCGCCGGTGAAGCCGGTGCTGGCGCCCGCGCCGCAACCGCAGACCCCGGCGCCCCCGGTCCAAGCCGTCATCACCCCATCGCTTAGCCTGCCACAGCAGTTGCCGAAGGTGGAGGCACCCAGGCTACCGCTGCCCGCGGCGCAAAATTCTTCGCTGAACGCGGTTGCCACGGCTCCCGCTGCGGCGGCAGTGCCAAAGCTGGCTGCTCCGCCCGTCCCTGCCGCCATGGCGCCGAACGGAACGCACAACATTCTTGTAGTGGACGCACTTCCCAGTCCGAACGCCACCCCTGCGGCGATCCCTCCGGGAGAGTTGCAGGGAGCCTTTACCGTGTCGCCAAACGGCTCAACCTCCGCTGGCCGGGCGGGCGGAGGCACGGCGGCCAAGGGTGAGCCCGGGGGTGGAAGTGGAACCGGCTCCAGCAATTCCCTTGCAGGAAGCGGGAACAAGGCAGCAGGCGGCAGCGGCGCAGGCACCCCGGCACTGGCCGGCGCAGGAGCGGGCACCGGGACAGGCACAGGCAACGGCCATGCAGGTGGAGGGAAAGAGGCGGCTGGGAATGGCTCCGCGACGGGAACAGGGCACGGCTCCGGCAGCGGCTCTGCCAACGCGGGCACCGGAGGCAGTCCCTTCCCGGACATTATGATCCAGGGTGGAAG
This sequence comes from uncultured Acidobacteriota bacterium, assembly GCA_963742165.1. Classification (GTDB taxonomy): domain Bacteria; phylum Acidobacteriota; class Terriglobia; order Terriglobales; family Acidobacteriaceae; genus TOLSYN. Next base: position 46,525 of record CAVUKX010000010.1, read on the forward strand.
CGGCGGCAGCGGCCGGGCCAGCGGCAGAGAGCCCGCCACGGTAAAGCCGCAAGCCAGCTACGGGATTACCATCATGGCCAGCGGCGCCAGCGGTGGCGGCTTCAGGGACTACGGCATCTTCAAGGATGGCGTTTCCTTCACGGTGTACCTGGACATGGCCGATGCCGGATTGCACGGTCCAAACTGGGCGATGCAGTATGGGCTGGATTCGCGTCCCTCCGATCCGCCACCGGCACACGGCTTTTTGCAACCACCGTATGCGATCGCAAAAACCGTTCCGCACTTTTCTCCCGAAGCGGCAAGGAGAGGCCGAGGCGGCACGATTGTGGTCTTTGGCGTGATCAACCCGAAAGGGAAGTGGGAAGGTCTGCGAATCATGCAAAGCCCGGATCCCGCCCTCAATACGGCGGTGTTGAACGCTCTGGCGAATTGGACCTTCAAGCCGGCCGAACTCGAAGGTGCGCCGGTGTCTGTAAAATGCTTGTTAGGCGTGGTTGTAAACTCCGTGCCGGTTGAGTAGTTCATTCCTCGTATCGGCATTCCTCCTGCCGGGAGGAGCGGGCCCTCGCCAGTGCGAAGAGCGACGGCGGGCGCCAGAGACACCCGGATCCCATGGACTCCTCGACCTTTCATCGGGTATTTAAAGCATTTCATTACCGGGATTTCCGTCTTGTGTGGCTGGGCGCCTGCACCTCCAGCATTGGCACCTGGATGCAGATTGTGGCGCAGGGCTGGCTGATTTATCGGCTGAGCCATTCTGCCACCTTGCTTGCGCTGGATCAGTTTCTCGGCGGAATTCCCATCTTCCTTTTCTCCCTGATTGGCGGGGTGGTAGCCGACCGGGTCGAGCGGCGGAAGATTCTCCTGGTCTCCCAGTACATTCAGATGGCGGACGCAATCATCCTCACGGTTCTGGTGGCGACCGGACTGGTTCATGTGTGGTGCATTCTCTGTCTCTCCTTCGTGTCGGGTCTGGCCCAGGCCTTTGGATCTCCGGCCTACTCGGCGCTGATTCCGACGCTGGTGAAGCGGGAGGACATTCCCAACGCGATTGCGCTGAATTCGATTCAGTTCAACATGGCGGTGACGATTGGTCCCGCGCTCGCCGGCCAGGCGTTGGCCAAACTGGGTGAGAAGTGGTGCTTTGGGTTGAATGCGCTTTCTTTTCTTGCGCCAATCGTTGGCCTTACGCTCATCACGACCCGGTTTCTTCCCGCCAATTCCACGGAATCCATGTTCGGCAGCCTGAAGCAGGGCATCAAGTTTGTTCGCCGGCAGGAGTCCATGGAGGCGCTGATCGTGCTGGCGTTCTGCATGACCGCCTTGAGTATGCCCATGCGAACCTACTTTCCGGTGTTCGTCAAAGACATCTTTCATCGCGGGCCGGAAACCTATGGCAACCTGCTTTCCTGCATGGGAATCGGCTCGATCTGCGGTTCGCTGCTGGTGGCGGGGAAGGGCAACATCAAAGATAAAGGGAGGGTGGCCCTCACCCTGATCCTCTGCCTGGGCGCCGCCATCGCAGCCTTCTCCGTGTCGAAGCTGCTGCCGCTGAGCTGCGCCATGCTGGTGCTGGTGGGAGCGTGCATGATGGGCGCCTTTGCCACGATGAATTCGCTGGTCCAGTTGACCACGAACAACGAAATGCGCGGGCGCGTGATGAGCGTTTACAACTGTGCCTTCCGCGGCGGAATGCCGTTCGGAAACCTGATGTCGGGATGGCTGGTTCCGGTCTTTACCGCGCCAGTCGTGTTGGGGGCAAACGGCGTGTTGCTGAGCCTGGTGGCTCTCTATTTCCTGCTGCTGCAGCGGCGCGTGGCCGCGCTTTAAACTTTTGGGCTCAGGCCGCCGGGAGCAGCCGGCCGCTGAGAAGGGAGTGACCCGAGTATGAACCTGAAGCTTCCCCACACCCAAGCCTGCGTCTTCGACGCCTATGGCACGCTGTTCGACGTCAACAGTGCGGCCCGCGCCGCCCGGGACTCACTGGGAGAAAACTGGCAGCCACTCGCCGAGCTATGGCGCGCCAAGCAGTTGCAATACACCTGGCTGCGCAGTTTAGCCGGGCGCTACGCGGACTTTTGGCAGGTGACCGGAGACGCCCTGGACTTCGCCCTGGCTTCGTTGCAACTCGCAGACCCGGGGCTGCGCGCGCGGCTCATGGAGCTTTACCTGGCTCTGAGCGTTTACCCGGAGGTCCCCGACACCTTGCGGCGTCTAAAGGCCGCGGGCATGAAGCTCGCCATTCTCTCCAATGGGAGCCCAGCCATGCTCGCTTCGGCGGCCTCCAACGCGGGCATCGCCGGCCTGCTCGATGCCGTGCTGTCGGTGGAGGAAGTGAGGGTTTATAAGCCGCACCCCGCCGTCTATGGGCTGGCCTGTGAGCGGTTCAGCGTGGCAGCCGAGCGCGTCTGCTTCATCTCCTCCAATGGCTGGGACGCTTATTCTGCCAAAGCCTTCGGCTTTCGCGTTCTGTGGTGCAACCGCTTCGGCCAGGCGCCGGAGAGAATCCCGGAGACGCCGGACGCCCAGATCGCCACGCTTGCCGAAATGCTGCCCCTCGTCCTGGGCTAGAAGAACGGCATCGCAGGTTGACGGTCACAGTCGCATTTTTCACGCGGCTGGGCTATGCTTCTCCACTTGGCGGCCACCCTGCGGGGCTGGCCGTTGGTTCGGAGACCAACTCTAGTGGAACTTTACCGAGGGCTGCCGCCCGACGCCTTCAAGATTGTTCTCGTATTGTTTCTGTCGTTCCTGGTTGGGTTGGAGCGGGAAGAGCACAAGGTCGTTATCGGTTCGTATTCATTCGGAGGCGTTCGCACCTTTCCTCTGATTGGCCTGATCGGTTATTCCATTGCTCTTCTCTCCGGTACGCAGTTGCTGCCGTTGACCGTGGGCTTTCTGGTGGTCGGCGCATTTTTGCTGATGTCTTACTGGCACAAGCTTTGCCGCACGGGGGATTACCCTGCAGGTGTCACCACGGAGATGTCCGGCCTCACGACCTTTCTGGTGGGTGCTCTGGTCTGCTACGGACATCTCTGGATTGCCACCACGCTCAGCGTTGCCAGTCTTTTGTTGCTCGATCTCAAAGTGGCTCTCGAAAAGCTAGCGGCGCGGATTCCTCCGGAAGAAATTCTCACCTTTGCCAAGTTTCTACTGCTCTCCGGCGTCATACTCCCGGCGCTTCCCAATCAGGAATTCAGCCGCTTCCACGTCAACTTTTTCAAGACGTGGCTGGTCGTGGTCGCGGTCAGCGCGATTTCCTACGGCAGCTACGTTTTGCAAAAACTTTCCAAGGGGCGCGGTGGAGTGGTGCTCGCGGCGGTGCTCGGCGGCGCTTATTCCTCCACGGTTGCCACGGTTGCCATGGCGCGCCGGGCCGTCTATGAAGATCATCCGCATCTTTTCGCAGGAGGCATCCTGATCGCCTCCGGGGTGACGTACGTGCGCCTGGCCGTGCTCCTTGTCCTTTTTAACCGGCAACTGATGTCTATCCTGGCCGTGCCATTTCTGGTCCTGGCGGGAGCTGCCGTCGGCGTGGGTTGGTTTTGGACCCGCAGGGCGGACGTTACCGCTCAAAAGGCCGAGCAGAAGTTCGAAGTCAAAAACCCTCTTGAGTTGCTGGCCGCATTTCTTTTTGCCGGGTTGTTTCTGGGGATGCTGGTAGCGACCCAGGTGGCGGTTCTTTATCTTGGACGGGCGGGAGTTTATAGTCTTGCAGCCATCATGGGCGTGACCGACATCACTCCGTTCCTCATGGGGATGACCCAGACGGCGGGTTCGCTCACGCCGCTGACAACCGCTGCGGCCGCAATCCTCATCGCCGCTTCCAGCAACAACCTGGTAAAGGGAATTTACGCCTACACTCTGGCCGACCGCCGAACCGGCGTGATGAGCCTCGTCCTGCTCGCCGCTCTTGCCGTACTGGGCCTGGTACCACTGCTCTGGCTGGCAGGGTGAACGCCTGCTGTAGATCGTCAGGGGCAGGTCGATCCGAAGGATCTCCGGAGGGTCATCGTAGATTTCGATCGTGCAGGGATTCCTCGCGGAGCTCGGAATGACAGGCCAGGGGGCAGGAGCAACATCGGGGTACGCAATGCAGGAACCGCTTTAGCCAGCCGTGGCGCCGCGGGTGACGTGCTTGAGAGCCTCGATGAATTTGCGGTTTTCCTCGGGCGCGCCGACCGTGACGCGGATGGCGGTGCGTGCGCCCCAGCTACCGGTGAGCGGGCGGACGATGACGCCCCTCATCTGCAGGCGGCGGGCCAGGGCCGCAGCATCTTCGCCGGTTTCAACGTAGAGAAAGTTGCCCCAACTCTCGGCCGGGGTGTAGCCAAGCTCGCGCAGCTGGTGGTCGAGAATCGCCAGTTGGGCTGAGTTGTTGCGCATGGAGCGCTCGTAGTGTTCGCGGTCATCAAGCGCGGCCAGGGCTCCGGCTTCGCCCACGCCGTTGACGATAAACGCGGTTTTGATGCGGGCAAGGTAGTTGATCAACTCGGCGGGCCCGGCGCCGTAGCCGACGCGAACCGCAGGCCAGTCCGTAGACTTTGGAAAAGCTGCGCAGCACGACAACGCTGCGCTCCTGGCGAACATAGTCGAGCGAGTGCGAGTATTCCACGCCGCGCTCGCGGGCCAGCCACTCGGCATATTCGAAGTAGGCCTCATCGAGCGCGACCACCACATTTTCCGGTAGGTGGTCGAGGAACCGGTCCATCTCACGGGCGGGGACGATGGAGCCGGTGGGATTGTTGGGGTTGGCGAGGAAGACCAGGCGCGTCTCCGAGTCGATGGCGTCGCAGACTGCATCCAGATCGTAGCCGTCGCCGCGCATGGGGACCTGGCGCAGCTCGGCGCCGGCCGAACGGGTCACGATGGGGTAAAGGATGTAGGAGCGCTCGCTGGTAATAGCGTTGAGCCCGGGGGCAAGCAAGGTTCGGGCGAGGATGTCCAACAGGTTGGTGGAGCCGGCAGTGACGATCAGCTGGTTGGACAACAGGTGGTGGCGAGCGGCGAGCCGCTCGCGCAACACCATCATCTCGCTGTCCGGGTAAAGGTGGACGGAGCTGGCCGCGGCCTCCATGGCGCGGATCGCCAGCGGCGACGGCCCCAATGGATTTTCATTGGAGCCGAGCTTGACCATCTTCACGCCGGATTCAGCCTCGGCCTGCTGAATCCGCTTGCCGGGAATGTAGGAGGCCAGCGCGCGCACCCGTTCCGGCACCAACTCCGCAAACTTGCCCATAGCTGCCTCTTCCGCTGATTCTAGTCCATTCCGCCTGGGTTACTCGGCCTTGGGTCACTCAGCATGGTCACTCAGTATCGGTTACTTATCATCGCGGCGGCGCGGCGGGCGCGGCCCACTGCCGCCCCGCGCAGGAGACGAGGGACGCCGGGTGGCGCTTCCGCCCGGCCGCTTGAAATCGCCCGTGCGTTTGAAGCCGCCACTGCGAGGAGGAGCCGAGCCGGTGCTCCGCGCGCCGAACCCCGGGCCTCGCCCGCTGCTGGGACGGGATTCGCCGGTGCGCTTGAAGCCGCCGGCGGCCTTGAAATCGCCGGGCCGCTTGAAGTCGCTGCCGGAGCGTTTTTCAGCACCGGCAGGTTTGCCGGGCCCCCTGGAGGAATATTTGCGTCCCGCGCTGGATGCGCCCGATTTTCCGGCGAAGCTACCTGGCTTTCCACTGAAGCCACCTGGCTTGCCGGCGAAGCTGCGGCCGCTGGCCGGAGCACGCTCCTTGGAGTAGGGACGGTCGCCGAAAGACTTGCCTTCGCTGAAGCCAGCGGTCTTGTCGCTGCCCAAGTCGCGGTGCTTGCTGGGCTTGACGAACTTTGGCTTGGTGAACCGGTCGAACCCGAAGCCTCCGGTTGGGGGCCCGGTGCGCTTCGCAGGAGCGCCGCTGAATCCGCCTTCGCGTTTGGCCGGGCCGCGCCCGGTGGAGCCGCCTTCGCGCTGCTTGAATCCGTCCGCGGGCTTGCGGGCAAAGCCAGCAGGCTTGCGGTCGCTGGGTTTGCGGTCACTTGGTTTGCGGTCAAAGCTGCCTTCCGGCTTGCGGGTGTAGGTGCGCTTGGGGCGTTCCTCAAAGCTGCCCGCTGGTTTGGAGTCAAAGCCCGCCGCCGGTTTACGCGGGTAGGGGCGCTTGGCTGCGAAGCCGTCGTCGCGGCGAGCGTCGCGCGAAAACTCCGGGCCGCGAGGACGAGCGATGCTACCGGCCTCGGGGCGATCTTCGCGGGCCACAAACGGCCGCCGCGGCGCGGCTCCTCTGAACGCCGGGCCTGCGGCTGTACTGCGAGAGGCGCTGGCGCGGCGCACCACCGGCACGGGGGCGATCGCCGGAGCATCCTCACTGGGCTTGCCGCGACGGCCTTTCACGAAGCGGGCGGTATCGATGCGAGGCTTGCGCTCGGGCCGCTCGTCCTTGCGCTTGACCTTGATGGGCTTGGGCTTGAAGGGCGTGTCGAGCGATTTGCGGAGCTGGTTGACCTCTTTGGGCGTCAGGTGGCGGAACTCGCCGGGTTCCAGATCGAGCGTGAGCGAGCCGTAGCGGACGCGCTTGATCTTCTCAATGTGATGGCCGATCTGCTCGAACATGCGGCGGAGCTGGCGGTTGCGGCCCTCGGTGAGGGTCACCTCGAACCAGGGATTCTCCTGGTCCACGGCGAGCTGAATCGCGGCAGGCTGGGTGAGCACGGCGAAGGAGCGGCGCTCCACGCCAGGCTGCTTTTTGCCGTGTGCGCCGGCCAGTCCGGGCTCGGGCGGCAGCATGATTCCCTGGCGCAGCTTGTCGATGGCCTCTTCGGTGGGCTTGCCGCTCACCTTGACCATATAGGTTTTGGCAACGTGTGCGCCGGCGCGGGTAAGCTGCGCCATCAGATCGCCGTCGTTGGTGAGCAGCAACAGGCCCTCGCTCATGTAATCCAGACGCCCGATGGGAAAGACTCGCTCTTCGACGCCCTTCAGCAGATCCATCACCGTGGGGCGGCCTTCGGGATCGCTGACGGTGGTCATGTGCCCCTTGGGCTTATACATCGCCAGATAGACGTGGCGCTCCGGACCGCGCAGCAACTTGCCTTCGACGCGAATCTCGTCCAGGCGCGGGTCGGCCTTGGTGCCGGGCTCGGTGACGGTGTGTCCGTTGACCGAGACCACGCCGGCGGCGATCAACTCTTCGGCCTTGCGCCGCGAGGCGATACCCGCCGCGGCTAGAATCTTCTGTAATCTTTCCGGTTTTGTTTCCATGGTAAGAGCAGCCTTTCGCTGAATCCGTTCGCCATCAGGCGATCGAAGAAGGTAACACGTAAGCAATGGCGGAGACAGCGTGCGTCCCCGCGGCGATTTCCGAAACTATTGGTCGAGAGGGTTCCCGGTTTCGGACGAGGTGCCAGGCTCAGCATCCGGCTGCGGCTGGTCGGCGGAAGCTTGGCTGGCGGAAGCTTCCGCGGCTGCGGGTGGATCGGTCTCCGATTGAGCCGATTCCGGTGGTATCGCAGGCATGGCTGCTGCCGGATCTCCGGCGTCGGGGATCGCTTCGCTGCCGGCCGCAGGCGCGTCGGCGTCCGGAGGCGCGTCGGGCTCGAAGAGAGAAGGCGTTTGCTGTGCCTCGGTGGGAGCGATTTCGATGGTTGCGTCCGAGGCGAGCTGCGAAAACTCCTCCATGCTGGGCAGCTCGTTCACATCGTTCAGGCCAAAGCGAAGGAGAAAATCCTTGCTGGTCTTGTATTGCATGGGGCGGCCGATCACCTGTTTCCGTCCGGACGTGGTGATCAGCTTGCGATCGAGCAGCGTTCCCAGCACGCTGGCCGATTCGACGCCGCGGATGTCGGCGATCTCCGGAGCGGTGACGGGCTGCTTGTAGGCGATGACGGCGAGCGTCTCAAGCGCGGCCAGCGAAAGACGGATGGGCGGCTTAAGGCTCTTGGCAAAGGCGCGGACCACGTCATGATGCTGCGGCTTGGTAGCCATGCGGAAGCCGCCGGCGATCTGGCGGATCTCCATGCCGCGCTCTTCGCTGGCGTAGTCGGCGACCAGTTCGGCGAGAATGTCGCGGAGGCGCGCGCGTACAGCTTTGTCGTCGGCAATCTCCTGCTCGGACTTTTTGGGCTGGCGCTTGCGTGCGACCGCTTCCGGCGCGGCAACGCTGGCGGAATCCTCCGGCGCGGCTGCGGCCTCGGTGGAGGGTTTGGCTGCGAACAGCGGTTCGTCGTCTTCGCCGAAGGCGCCGGCCTCTTGCGCATCCTCTGCTTGCACCAGTTCAGGCGTGGCCGATTGCGGCATCAGCGGGCCGGGCTCGAGGCCGTTCAGCTCCTCCGCGGAAGCGTCAAGCTCCGGCATGTCGAGGGACTCGCAAGGTTCATCGGCGGCGTATGGATGACCGGCCCGCTCGTCGGTCTGGTCATCATTCTCTGCGGCGAAGTCGGCCTGCTCGATGGCGGCGTTTTCGCGCGTGGTGGCCAGCTCTGCCAGCACGGCGTCTTTGAGCAGCACGGAGAGCTGCTCCAGCGTGATGGGCTCTTCTGCCGCGTAAATCACGGCCTCGACTTTTGCTTTCAAACTCATGCTCTTGAACTCAGGCCTTTAAACCAATCGGGACTTGCATCTTGAAAATCCGAATCTATCGCCAGTCGTCGCGCACGGCGTTGCCGCCTTCGTCCACCAGGCGATCGAAGCCGGAGGATTTCTTGAGCACGACCTCGCCGAAGACATCATCCTGCCGGCAGACCACCGCCTGCAAGCGAATCATTTCCAGGATCGCGAGGAACGCGCAGACCAGCGCCGGACGGGAGCGCAGGTGACGCAGCAGTTGCTTCAGACGGATGGGCCGGTCTTCGACCATCAGGCGGCGGCGCACATAATCGATCATCTGCCCCACGCTGACGCCGTCTTCATTCACCTGGAGGGTCGGGCGGTTCTTGACCCGGTCCAGGATCTGCTGAAAGGTTCGCACCAGGTCGATCACATCGGCGGCGAGTTCGGGCTCGGTCCCCTCCGCGTCGCGAAATTCCTTGAGCGCGGGATTGGTGAGCACCGCTTCTTCGAGCTGCTGTTTTTGCAGCAGCATCTGCGCGGCCTGCTTGTAACGCTCGTGATCGAGCAGGCGGTTGACCAATTCCAGGCGCGGGTCCTGCTCTTCGGGCGGCGCGCTGGGGTCCTTGGGCAGCAGCATCTTGGACTTGATCTGGATGAGCAGGGAAGCCGTGTAGATGAACTCCGCCGCCAGATCGATGTCGAAGTTGCGGATGTGCTCGACGTAAGCCAGGTACTGCGCGGTGATCTGCGCAATGGGAATGTCGTAGATATCGATGTCCTGCTTGCGAATCAGGTCGAGCAGCAGGTCGAGCGGCCCGTCATAGACGCTGCCAACGCTCACCGAGAAGGGGAAAATATCGGCGAGATCGGGCGCGGCCTTGCGGGCGTCCGGCTTGGCGCCGGTGTTCTCCGGATTCTTCGTCGCTGGCTGTTCGCTCATCTTGTCTACTCCGCGACCGTCTCCGGCGCTTGGTTCTCCGGATATTCGTAGCCGAGCGACATGCCCATGGCCTCGCGCACCTCGGCCAGAGTTGCATCGGCGGCCTTGCGGGCGCGGGCCGAACCGGCTTCGAGAATATCCCAGGCGAGCCGGGGATTGTTCTCATAAGTGCGGCGGCGCTCCTGGATCGGATTCAGCATGGCGACGATATTATCCGCCACCCAGCCCTTGCACTGGATGCATCCGATGCCGGCGGTGGTGCAGCCCTGGCGAACCTCGGCCATGGTCTCCTCGGAGCTGAAAATCTTGTGCAGGTCGCCCACCGGGCAGATATCCGGATTGCCCACATCGGTGCGGCGAATGCGCGCCGGATCGGTGACCATCGTCTTCAGCTTCTTGCGAACCTCGGCCTCGGGGTCGCTGAGCAGGATCGAGTTGCCGTACGACTTGGACATCTTGCGCCCATCGGTGCCGGGCAGCTTCGGCGACGCAGTCAGAAGCGGCTGCGGCTCGGGAAAAACATCGCGCCGATCACTGTGCCGAATGCCTCGCCAGCATCAGTGTCCGCTTTACGTGTTCGAGTCAGTAGAACTGATTGAACCTGCGCGCAATCTCCCGCGTGATCTCCACGTGCGCAACCTGGTCTTCGCCTACCGGAACGTGCGCTGCCTTATACAGCAGGATGTCGGCCGACTGCAGCAGCGGATAGCCCAGGAATCCGTAGGTGTTCAGGTCCTTTTCCTTCAGCTGCTCTTTCTGGTCCTTGTAGGTCGGCACGCGCTCCAGCCAGCCCAAGGGCGTCATCATCGAGAGCAGCAGGTGCAACTCGGCGTGCTGCGGCACATGCGACTGGATGAAGATGGTCGCCTTCTCCGGATCGAGTCCGGCGGCGAGCCAGTCGAAGACCATCTCGAAAATATTGTTCTTCACCCGCGAGGTGTCCGCGTAATCGGTGGTGAGGGCATGCCAGTCGGCGGCGAAGAAAAAACACTCGTAGTCGTTCTGCAGACGGATCCAGTTCTGCAGCGCGCCCACGTAGTGGCCAATGTGCAGCTTGCCGGTCGGTCTCATGCCGCTCAATACACGGCGATTCGCAGCTTGTTTTGCTTCTTCCGGCATCCGTATCTCTCTCGGGGAATCCTTCGGATAAGTGCTCGGGGCCATCGGCGGCCGAGGCTGGGCACGAGGCACCTCCGGCGCAGCGCCGGAGAAGCTCTACAACATGCCCGAAACCTCAATGTTACCACGGCGACGCCCCACGGCAGGCGTGGAGGAGCGGTTGCGGAAACGTTGCGGACCCGAAGGCGTGCTCACCCCACATCTGCCAACAGAAGGCAGATGTGGGCCACCCATCGTCATCGCCTCGCCGTCTCAGCGTTGGATGATGGTGACCTGGTTGGCCCCAACTGCCGCCGTGACAACGTGGTTGTGTAAGGCGAAGGTCGAGTCCATGCCGAAGGCGTTGCCGTACTTGGGGCGCAGATAGCGGCTGGCAAAAAACTCCAGGGCCATGCGCGGAACCTCGACGCCGTCAAACTCAACGGAATCCACCTGCACGCTGCCGATACCGTTGGCGGCGGCCACATGGGCCATGGCCGTGACCTGGTGTTTGCCGGTGAAGAGTGCGAGAAACGGATTGTTGCGGGTGCGGTTGGCGGTGAGACGGTCAAAGTCGATCTCGGCCTGGCCGTGGGCAACCCCGGGCTCGCAGGTGATGCGGATGCCTGAAATGCCATCCGGCATTTTGACGCCGCCCTCGTTGAGGTAGGCGTTCCATTCGTCGGCGGTGAGCACGGTGGGCCGGGTGGAGGGATTGGCACTGCGTCCGTTTTCGCCCAGCCATGCGAATTTCTTCACGGCGCTGTCGAAGGCGGGTGAATGCGCCTGCTGGCTGCGCGCGGGCGAGAGCAGCAACCCTCCCAAAAGCGTGAGCCACAGAACTGGCCGCGCGGCAACCGGCAACCTGGCGACGGAGCGAACGAAACTCATCGGCGTCGGGCCTGTGTGGGTTCCGGAGCCGGCTCTCCCGTTTGCGGCTTGCTCAGGGTGCCGCTCACCTTCCAGGCGGAGCCGTTGTCCTGCGAGAACTGCAGCGCAAGCGCGGAATCGCGCGAGATACGTCCATCCAAATGATAGATGCCGCTGGGCGTCTTCCATTGACTGGAGGAGACGGCCCAGCCATCTGTGTCCAGAGCGGCTTGGCCTTTGCCGGTAAGCACGCGCATGGGTGTCCGGCCATCGGGAGAAATTTTCAGCGCTCCGCCCGTCCAGGTAAACGCAGCTTCGGCGGAGGCCGAGTTGAATAGAGAGTCGGCATCCCAGCCGGCCATTTTCAGCTTGTATTGCACGCCGACGATCCCGGTGCCAATCGAAGCTTTGAGCAGAGACGCGAGTTTTTCGGCCTGAATCCGCGCGGCGTCTCCGGTGCATTCATAGCTCGGCTCGCTGCCCGTGAAGTTGATTTTCCAGTCTCCGGAAACTTTGCCGCCAAACAAATCGGCGCGGGCGTTCTTCAGTTCCAGGATTCCATTGGCGCTGGAGAAGTCGGTTGCAAAGGCGGTGCCTGTGATGGTGCCCAGGGTGAGGCGGCGGGAGGTCAGATGTCCGCTGGCGTGAAGAATGGCGAGAGCATTGCTGCCAGGCTGAGTGCCGCCAAAATAGTACCAGGGAGTTTTCTTGAGGTGTGGATTCAGCACCTCATTCCATTGCTCCGGATTCAGCTCGTCGCTGCTGAGATCGAAGCTGGCGTTGCAGGGCGAATCCATCTCGCAGGAGCGTGGAAAGCCGGCGCTGCCGCTGAGGGAGATCTTGCCGATGATTGCGGTGCCATTGTGCAGCGCGATGCGGTCGCGGTCGAGCACGACCTGGGCGCTGGCAATTTCGACCGGCGCGGAAAGCCCGGGCACCTCGGCGCGAGCATTCTTCAACTGCGCGGTGCCGGTGACCTGGGGTGCTTCAAAGGAAGCCCAGTTGCCACCGATGAGCAGATCGATGGCGGCCGGACCGGTAAGGGAGAATTTGGGTGCGCCGATGCCCCACGCCCGGGCAAATTGCTGGAGACGCTCCAGGGTGGCATCGCCCTTCAGGTGCAGAGCAAAGCGCTCGCGGTCGAGCGTCCCATCGACCGTGGCCGGAGTGACGGCGCCCAGCGGCAGGTCGAAGCTCTCGATCACCAGCGCGCGCAGAGGCGGAGAGGTTTTTGCGCGACGGCCGCGACGGCCAACCGGGAGTGCTTCGGCGGTGTTGACCGTGGCCACGGCCTTGTTAATCGTCAAAGGCTTGCCCAGCACCGAGGAGCGAACCGCCAGGGAGTTCACCTCCAGGTTGCCGATCCATGTCGAGGGCGCTTCGCTGAGACGGCTGGCATGGAAGGACGCCGAGATGCTGCCGGTGGCGGTGAGGTCTTCCGGCAGGTTGTGCTTGGCGCGCCGCGCCAGGTTGAGCACAGCGCCGGCGCCGACGTTCTCGGCGGAGATCGTAAGATCGTAGCGCGGCGAGTGAAATCCGCGCATGGTTCCTTGCACCGAGAGCTGTCCGCTATCCAGCGGCAGACGGCACTCGGTGCGCTGCAGCAGGCTCATGCTGGCGTTGAATTCGCCCTCGCAACTCGCGTTGAGATTGGCCGCGTCGCCGGTGGAAATATCGAAGCGGCGGAAGTCTTGCAGTTTGGCGCTGGTGGTGAAGTGCAGTGCGGCGGGAGTGCCCGACAGTTGCGCACTCATATCCAAGGCTCCGCGCCAGCCGCGATCCTCACCGTCGATCAGGCGGGTCAGATTGCCAAGCTGCACTCGCTCCCAGGTGACGTTGGCTTTCATGGGAGCATCGCGCAACAGTTCGGCGCGTTGCAGTGTAGCCTCGGCCTTCACGGTTCCGGTGTCGGTGATGGGCATATCGGTGCGGACTGGCCGCGCCTCCAGCCTCATGCGCCATTGGTTTTCGGCGGGACTCCACACGGCAAAGTCGGCTTCCGTGAACGAGAAGACGCTTTTGGTTAAGCCATATTTGAAATTGATGCGCCCATTCGTCGCCTGAATGTAGGGGAAACGGGGACGCGAGATGGAGAGGCGGGTCGAGGTGGGCGCGGCCTGGGTGCGCGCGGCCTTCCACAAAAGCGATTCGAGGTTCCAGCTGCCATCGTTGCGTTCGACCAGGTTGAGGCTGGGATAGTTCAGGTTGAGGCGCGCGATTTCCAGGCGGCCGCGCCAGAGCGAGCTCACACCGAGATAGGCGTTGACCTCCTCGGCGTGCAGAATGGGCTCAAGGCTGTAGGCCGGGTCATCGCCAATGACAACGTTGGCCAGGTAGAAGCCGGGTTGCGGGAGCAGGCGCAACTCGACCGAATCACAGGTAACCGGACGGCCCAGGGCCTTGCTCATCGAGTCGATGACGCGGCTCTTGTAGCGGCCGATGTTGATGAAGGGCGGCAGCACCAGGGCAGCCGCGGCCAGCACGACTGCCGTGACGATGCCGCGCCGGATCGCCTTGCCGGACGCTCTGCCTTCCATTTATCGCACCACGTGCAACATGCGCGACCAGCGGGTGTCGTTGAAGAAGTGGGTCAGGATGTGGACGAAAAACCCAACCCGTTCGCCGACACTGGTTTTGGTGTACTGGTCGGGGGGTGTCTGGAAGGACCAATAGATGAACGTAGGCCGTCCTACCACATTTTCCCGGGGAATGAAGCCCCAGTAGCGGCTGTCATAACTCACGTCGCGATTGTCTCCCATGCCGAAGTAGGAGTTGGGCGGCACCACGATGTCATCGCCTTGAATGTACTCCGGCTCGTGAATCTGCCAATCGGAGTAAAGCTGATCGTCGCTCGTGGGGCGAACCGCGGGAAAGTCGTCGCGGTAGGGGTTGTAGTCGCCGCGGGAGTGGATGGCATAGGGCTCATCCTGCAGCTTGCCGTTGAGATAGACCTTGGCGCCACGAAGGTGAATACGGTCGCCGGGAACCCCGATGACGCGCTTGACCACAAACAGTCCGGGCTCGGATGGCGAAACAAAGACGATCACGTCGCCCCGAGTGGGGTCGCGGTAGGGAACAATCTTATCCACCCAGTCCGACTTGGGAGCCAGGCGGACGCGATCGACGAAGACGTGATCGCCAATGAGCAGAGTGTTCTCCATCGAGGAGGTTGGAATCTCAAAGGCCTGCATGCAGAAGGTGATGATGAACAGGCCGATGACGAGCACCGAGGCGATCGAGGCCACGAACTCTGCCGATGTTTCCTTCGGTGCTTCCGGTTGCTGCGTCTCTTCTTTTTCTATCGCCAACTCGTCCAGTCCTCATCCGTCCCGGCTTCAGGGAGCCAGGCGCAGAATCCGCCGCCAGCGCACGCCGCCGAGCACATGGGAGATGCGGGCACGCAGCGTAAAAAGTTTAACATCCGGCGGGGTGCTTGCCACAGGGGCATCGTCATCTCCGGCGTCGTCTTCTGCTTCCACGCGGCTGAAGTAGATCAGCAGGGGACGCCCGGTGATGTTTTGGCGGGGCACAAAGCCCCAGTAACGGCTGTCCTCACTCTGGTCGCGATTATCTCCAAGTACGAAATAGCAATCGCGCGGCACGTTCAGCTCTCCGTCCCTGACGAGGGTGCGTAATTGCGCGGCCCAGGCGCGGCTGACGTCCTCACCGAGTTGGTCACCCTGCGGGAAGTTATCGCGAAACGGATCGAAGTCATGTTGCTTGAAAACGGCATACGGTTCCGCCAGAGCGCGCCCGTTGAGATAGGCGCGGCCGTCGCGCAAACGTATGCGGTCGCCAGGAAGTCCGATGACGCGCTTGACGAAGTGCTGGGACGTGTCCCCGGGATAGTGAAAGATAATGATGTCGCCCCGGCGGATGGCTCGATAGGGGAGCACTGGTTGCCATGCACCGGCGGGGCCAAAGCGCGTCTTATCCACCAGCAGGTAGTCGCCCACCAGCAGGGTGTCTTCCATCGAGCCGGACGGGATGCGGAAGGCCTGGACGATAAAGGTAATGACGAACAGCGCGATGGTGAGCGCGACCAGGCAGAATTGCAAATGCTCCGGCACATTCCACCGCTTGTGGCGCGGCTGGGGCGGAGCCGTGTCCGCCGCGGTTGGCTCGGCTTCCGGCAGGCCGGGCTCATTCATGGGTGCCGCTCTGCAGGCGTTCGAGCGCCTTCTGCGCCGCCAACTGGCTGGCAGCCTTCTTGGTGCCGCCACTGCCCAGGGTGGCAAACTCATCGTGGTTGTTGGCGTCGGCCACAACCACCTGCATGGTGAAACTCTTGCGATGCGCCGGTCCCTCTTCGCCGATCATCTCGTAGCGGGGCTCGGGGCGGCCGGTGGAGCGCAGCAGCTCCTGCAGCCGTGACTTGTGATCCGCTACAAGCACGACACCGCTGGTTTCGGAGAGGCGGTCCAGCTCGGGCTCCAGAATGTGGGAGAGGACAAAGGCTCGGGCCGGAACCAGGCCGCCGTCGAGAAACAGCGCGGCCAGCAGGGCTTCCACGGCGTCGGAGAGCAGCGCGGTCTTGCGGCGTCCTCCGGTTTTCTCCTCTCCGCGCCCCAGGCGAAGATAGCTGCCCAGATGCAACAGCTGGGCACAGTGTACGAGGTGATGCGCGTTGACGAGATGGGCGCGCAGCTTGGAGAGCTCGCCCTCCTGATAATCAGGGAAACGCTGGTACAGCTCCTGGCTGGCGACCAGCTGAAGCACGGCATCGCCCAAAAACTCCATCTGCTCGTTGTCGGCTGCGGGCTCGGTGCTCTCGCGCGCGAACGAGCTGTGGGTGAGGGCCTTTTCGAGTAACGCGCGATTGGCGAATCGGTGCCCCAAAGCCTCTTCGAGATGGTCCAGCGGAAGATGTTTCATAAGGAACGTCTAGTTCGAATGGGCTCCCTCGTTGGCGCCGGGAGCTGAGGAATTGTCAGATTGCTTTTGCGCGGGCGTGCCGGCAATCAGTTCCACCAGGCGAGCCTTCTCCTGCTCGGCCAACCCGCGTACGGGGCTGCCGGCTTCGGAGGCCGCGATGGCCTTCTCCGCGGCGGCAAGGCCCAGTTCGTATTCGCTCACCTTGTCATGGGCCACGGCCAGGCGAAGCCAAACGGCCGCCTCGGTATGCTCCCTCTCGTCGGCAACAGCGGCATTGTATTCCCGGATGGCGCTGAAGTAATCCTGCTTTTTGTAGGCGACGGTGGCGATCACCTCGTGGGCCGCACCGCGCAGTTGCGCGATGGCGTCGGCGAACTGCTTCCCCGTGAGGCTTGCGGGCTGCGTCATCTCTCCGGCGTGCTGCACTGCGCCCCGGGCTTTCGCGTCGGATTCGTCAAGGCGGGCATCGCGGTCGAGGTCGCTGTCATGGGTGCCCGCCACCAGCACCTGGGCGGCGGTGAGCAGGGCTATCGGGTTTGCAGGATCATACTTCAGCACCGCTCGGGCCATCTCCAAAGTTTTGCCGGGATTGTTCGCCTGCGCATAGAGTCCCATGGCCCGCTGGAACAGAAATGGGCGCAGCTCGCTGGCGGGATATCTCTGGGCGAACTCCGTGGCGGCGGCTTCCAGCTTGGCCGGGTCCGTCTGGGCTGCCGCGCTCTGGTAGGCATCCAGCTCCGCCTTCGACTTGGCTTGCGGCCCCTTTTTCGCCGGAGCCGGTTTGGCTGAGCTCTGGCTTGCGGGTGGCGCTGCGGCAGGGGCCGGGGACTGGGACAACGCCGGCGACACGCTGGCCAACAACAACGCGGCCATGCCGAATCTCATCGCGATCTTCAAAGCCGTTCTCCGTTCCTATTCAACCGGACGCTTGGCTGGAGTTTGGTATTGCTGCTGCAATCCCTTTTCCGCCGCGGCCTTCAGCTCGGGCAACCCAGTTTCATTCAGCGCCGCGCGGTAGTGCTCCAAGGCTTCCTGGCGGCGCTGCTGGATGTCCAGAATGCGTCCGAGATAGACCTGGGACCAGCCGCGAATGCGCGGATCGCTGGAAGCCGATGCGGCGCGTTCAAAGCAGCTCTGCGCCTCGCCGAGCTTTCCCTCCGCCACCGCGACGCGGGCCAGCACGAACAGCGCTCTTCCCTGATCTTGCTGAGCCTGGAGCGCCTGTTGAGCGTAGTTCCGGGCACCCTCCATGTTTCTGCCGGCCAAGGCGCGTTCCGCCAACTCGACCAGCAAATGCCTGGGCTCGCCCTTGCGTACCAGTTCGGGCGTGCTGCTGCCCAGAAAGACGATCGTGGAGGCAAACTTCTGCTGCTCGGCCACGTTAATGTCGTGCAGCCAGTCGGCGTAGGCCTGGTCGAAGCCGACCTCGTCGCCTTCAAACTTTACCAGCTTCTTATAGAAGTATTCGGTAAGAATGAACCCCTGGCGGGTGGAATCCCAGGCCAGCTGCTCCTTCGGTTTTTCCGCAGCCTTGCGGCCGCCGAGCATGCGCGCCTCGATGGCCCGGATCAGCGACTCGGTGAGCAGCATCCCCATATCGAAGCGGTAGCTGTCTTCGAGCGGCGCGCCTTTCACCGACTCCAGCAAAGGGGAGAGCCGATCCAGGGTGGTGCCTCGCGAGAGCAGCTTGGCGTCGAGCAGGTAGTGCAGATAGGTGTGGCGGAGCAGGTCCAGACGAATCTCGCCGGTGTTGGTGGGGGAAACCACCAGGAAGTAGTCGTCGCCATAGTTGCGCGAGTTGACTTCGCCGGGCGCGGCCAGGGGTTCGACAAGGACCTTGAACTCATGCCGGGCGTAGCCGCTGAGATTGCGCTTGAGGTAAAAGTCGGTGGCCGACAGCGTGTCCGCGACCGGCGAATGCAGGCTCTCGATCAATTGCTCGTAGGCGGGGCGATTGCTCTGCCAGATGGCGTCGAGATTGGCTGCCTGGCTGAAGCGCTGCAGCAGAGGCAGAAACCCCAGGACGAAGATGGCGTCGGGAGGAAGATCGCTCTCCGGGGTGCGCAACTGCAGCTTGGGGCCGTCGGCCATGTTGAGGGCCAGCGAGACGTAGTTGGAGAGCGTGCGGGAATCGCTGTCCTGTTGATGGTCCTCGTAATAACCGCACATCTCGCGCAGCGACGACTGGGCCTGGGTGGACTGCGCGGCCCGGAGCACCTCGCCGCGAATCTTCTGCCGCAGGGGAAGCGACTGCGTAAGCCCGGCATCATAGCCGCAGGCGTTGATTGCAGCCATTACGGAAAACAGCGGCTCGCTGCTCTCCATGTTCATGCCGGGCGGCCTGCTGGGCCAGGGCCGGCCTCGCGAGCACGGCGCAGAGCGCAAGCACAATGCTAAGGCGGGTCTTCAGCGGAGCCTCCTGCCATGGTTTTGTTCGACGCATCCGGCATGCCTGGGGTCAGTGGAGCCAGTGTAAGAGCTGCGAGCCGGGGAAGCAAATACTCCGCAAGCTCACCCAACCGTCACGGTGGAGATGCGTACATCCTCGATACGGGGGACGCTGGGAAGGCCGCATTCCTAGGGTTTGGGCGGCGGAGGTTGGCTGGCTGGTTTCTTCTTTGGGGCGGCATGGTGAGCGGCCGGATGCGGGTGGTTGTCGTCCACCACGATCTTGGCCGGCGGAGCGGCCTTGGCAGAGGCCCTTGTGGTGGCGGCAGCAAGCTGGGCGCGAAGGCGGACCAGCTCGGCATCGCTTGCTCCAGACATCTGGTCCAGCCGTTCGGCACACCGATGGCGCAGCTGGTCGAGCTGGGCGACGTCCTTAGCCAGGGGCGGGTACTGATCCGCCGGGCCAAAGGCTCCGGCGGACTCCACCAGGGCGGAGAAGGTGTCATACAGTGCGTTCAAGTCCCGGTAGAGCTTGAAATTTGCGGACAGGGAGCCGGGCTCGGACCGAACTTTCTGCAATAGCTCGGGTACGGCGTTGGCCAAATTCCGGTGGATGGCGGCGGCATTTTCCTCGGCCTGCTGTCGGTTGGCGGCGTCGGTTTTCCATTTTTGAACATGCAAAGCAGCCAGGTCTCGATCGGATTGCTCTGCCATGGCCTGCAACTGCGTCAGCAATTCGGTCAAAGCCGCATCGGGAGAAGCGTCAGCCGCCGCCTGGGAAGCCGGTGGCTGGCTGTCGGCGGCCCCCATGTTATCGGGCATCTGCGCCCAGCCGGGCGAGCAGAGCAGCAGGAGAACAGTCGCGGTTCGCAGCAAAGGCTTCACGGTCATATGAGATTCATCCGCTGGGATTAAGATGCAGCCCAGGCCAGCAATGCTGCAAGAGGCTCGCGCCTAATCGACCGTCTGAAGCTCCACGGAAGGTAAGTTTGGCCCGGTTGACCGGGTAAGGATGAGAAGAAACACCAGGTTCAGAATCGCCAGCGCGCCGTCGGCAAGCAGGCTGGCCCAGGCCGCGCCCCGCCATCCATAGGCCGGAATGAGCCAAAGATTACAGCCAAAATTGAACCCCGCGACCGCCACCTGGTTCATCAGACGGTATTTGTACTTCCCAATCCCCAGAATGGCGCTGCCCGCGGTGTGGTGCACGCTGCGCAATACCGGAATCAGACACAACCATCGCACCGCGAGCACGCTCTCGGCGAAGCTCTTGCCGACCGCCCATGGAATCAATGGGGCGGTCACGTACATGCCAACCGCGAGCATCAGGGAGAAAGCCATGCATCGTTTGATTAAGCGAAATGCAAGCTGCCTGGCGCCGTGCGCATCGGTTTCTCCCATGCGGAAGAATCTTGGCACCGACGCATCCCGCACCGCGAGGATCGGAATCGTGGCCATATCGATGACCCGGTAGGCCAGGGAATAAATTCCGTTGGCCTCGTTCATGCCGTAATGGCTGAGCATAGCCTTATCGATGTCATTGCCCGCCGTGGATGCCGAATTGCCAAACGAATATCCGAGCCCCTCGGGAATCCGCTGCATCATCAATCGCAGGCTAAAGGCCGGCCATCCGTAGAGAAGCGAAACCGTGGAAAGAGATAGAACGGCGGATAGAAGCGAGATGAACATCATCGCCAGGGCCCACTGGTAGGCGGTTGCACGGTGCAGCGAGAGCAGCATACCCAATGCCGTCAGCAGCCGGACCAGGGTGACGGTGGTGTTCAAACTCGCGCTGATCTTCATCCTTCCCACGGCGCGGAAGACGTTGGCCACGTTGGAGTTCAATTCGCCGCAGAGGCAGTTCGCCACCGCCGTCATGGGAACCAGAGCGGCGCTGCTTGGGTTGAGGAGGTGAGGCGCCGCCAGCGACACCGCGGCGATCAGCAACAGGCTCCCCGACGCCGAACTGAGCAGTAGATTGCCCCAATAAAAGCTGAACTTGGTGCGGTCTGTGCTCACATACCGCAAAAACAATGCGCCCGAACCCATGGCGCTGAACATGCCGACCAGGGATGTTAAAGCGAACGCACCAAGGTAGATGCCGTACTGCGAGCTACCCAGGAGCCGGCCCAGGGCGATGAAGTAAAGCACCTGGAGAACCAGATTGCCGCCCTGCCCCAACAGCAGCCACGCGCTATCGCGCGCCAGCGTGCTCTCCCGTAAACGGGCGCCTTCCACGGCCAGCCGTTTGCGCGCCGCCAGAAAATCCATCGACACCTTGGCCCTTTCCGATCCACCGTACTGCCCGTTTCCGCAGGTTCCCCGGCTTTCGCCAACCAGCGCCGCCAGTCACGAACCGAGTCTAGCTCAAAAGACTCTTCCCATCGACCCAATCCGGTTTCGCAAGGCCTTGCGATGTGAATACGATAAAATGCGTTTTTGGCTGGATCTGCCGCAGAGAAGAGAGAATGCGACGGGAGCCGGCCTCGCGCGGCCGCTCTCCCGGCGATCACCGCGCCGGCACCACGAACTCGTTTTCCGGAGTCAACTTGGATCGTGCAATGGTATTCACCGGACATTTTCCAGACGCCAAGCGGCGCGCGTCGATTCATGCGCTTTGTGAAGCGCTTTTACGGCGCGGCTGGATCCTGGATTTTGTGACCGTCGGGCAGAGTCCGGTGTCGCGATTCAACTCCCGGAGCCAGTGGCCGCACACTGCGCAGCGGCCGGTGAACCAATGGACTGAAATCGCGACTCATCTTTATTCCTACGTTTGGAGAGCGCCCTTTCATCCGTTCAATCTGAGGAACAATCTTCTCAATCAAATTGTTACTCCGCTCTTTTCGCTTTATCCGAGGCTGCTTCCCGGCGCGGTTCGGCGCAGGGCTCAGGAGGCGAAACTGATTCTTTTCGAAGGGCCCGTCTCTACCACGCTCATGGGATCGATGCGGGCTCTGGCACCGGATGCGCTGCTAATCTATAACGCAGCGGACCGGCTGAGGACGGTCGGCGCTCATCCTCTGCTTTCCCAACTCGAAATGCGATACGCGCCCCTGCTGGATCTGGTCAGGGTGCCGGCGCAACTGATGACCGCCGACTACCCTTGCGGCACACCGGTGGTTTACATTCCCCACGGACTGGACAAGGCGAGCTTTGCCGGTCCCTCCCGGAATCCGTTTTCAACCCCCCACAATGCGATCATGATTGGCGACATGCTGTTCGATCCCTGGGTGCTGGAGGGATTGGCCGAGTCCTTTCCGGACTGGCAGTTTCATGTCTTCGGCGTGGGCTCGGTTCCCGCCAAAGCGAAGCCGAATATGATCGTGCACGGCGAACAGCCCTTCAGCACGATCATTCCCTACATTCAGCACGCGGACATCGGGCTGGCACCGTACCGACGCTCCAGCGACGCCGGCTATCTTTCGCAATCCAGTTTGAAGATGATTCAGTACACCTATTGCCGGCTGTCCATCGTGGTTCCGTTTTTTGCCGCGGACGGACGGGCCCATGCCTGTGGTTACAAACCGGGAGATACGGCCTCTCTTTGCGACGCCTTTGCCCGAGCCATCGGCTATGATCGCCGTACCATCGAATCCCCAGCCGTTTCGACCTGGGACGAAGTCCTGGATCAAATGTTGGACAGGGCCCAATCCGTCAGGCAGGGCCGTTGCTCACAGGCTGCCCGGAGCCAAGCCGTTGTCTGAACGGAATATAAGCAGGAGAATCGTCCGAAAGATCTATCGGTTTGTAATGGATCGACTTCCAGACTATCTTGCCGTCAATCTGCTTTATTTTCGTTACTTCAAAAAGCTGCCGAATTTGAAGGCTCCCAGGACATTCAACGAAAAAATTGCCTGGAGAAAGCTGTATCAGCGCAATCCGGTGTTTTCCGTTTTGGCCGACAAGATTGCGGTCAAGGCCGAGATCGCCAAACTCATCGGAGAACAGCACGTCATCAAGACCTTATGGGCGGGAGAAAACCCAGCCGACATTCCTTTCGACAGTCTCGATGTCCCCTATGTGATCAAGGTGAACCACGGTAGTGGGGGCAATCTATTTATCCGGACGAAGCAGGACATCGACAGAGCGCAAATTATCAAAATTGTAGGCGAACAACTCCGCTCCTCTTACGGACATAGGTGTCGTGAATGGGCGTATGAGGGTATCCCTCCCCGTGTATTGGTTGAACCCCTGATCCTGGTGTCAGGCGATGTTCCTGACGACTATAAGTTCTATGTCTATGGCGGCCGGGTTCATTTTATCCAGGTAGATCGGGGTCGTTTTAGAGAGCACATACTCAGTCTCTATGATCGTGATTGGAACCTTCTTCCTGCGAGCTATAAATACCCCTCGGCCTCCAAACCTGTTGCTCCCCCTTCCAGACTGCACCAAATGATTGGCATCGCGGAGACAATCGGGCAGTTCGATTTCGCGCGGGTAGATTTATATTCCCCTCCAGAAGGTATTCTATTTGGGGAGGTCACCTTCTATCCGGGAGCCGGGCACGCACACTTTGTTCCTGGGGAGTGGGACTATAAGTTTGGGGAACCTTGGAAGATAGAGCCGGATCGGGTTGTCCCTTGATCCGCGTTGAGAGTTGCGAATGGCAGTGAATCAGGAGTGTCCTACGGGGAATTCCCGGAAAAAATCAATGCTGCCGCCAGTGGTCGCGGACAGGAACGTTTCCCCCACGTGGAAGATGCTGCTGGCCTGGTGCAGGCAGCGGTATTGGTTGGCGATCCTGCCGGCAATACCGGTTCTGATCGCGCGTTTTTTTTACCCTGATTTCCTCGATAACGAAGCCGGCAAACTGATTGAGGCGCGGCGCATGCTGGAGCCTGCCTTCCTTGCCCGCGACTGGCTGCAGTCCGGCTCCAGCGAAGACATTGTGTATCGTGCGTTTTCGGCACTCATCGCGCCGCTCTGGTGGGTGCTCAAGGATGCCATCCTGGTGGCGCTGGTGGGCCGTCTGCTTCTCTGGGCGCTGCTGCTCTATGCCTTGCTGCGGCTGGCCCGCGCTCTGGAACTCGAAGCGTATGCGCTGGCCATCGGGCTGCCCATCTGGCTCCTGCACTTTCAGACTCTGGGTGCCGGCGAATGGATCTTCGGCGGTATCGAAGGAAAGTGTGTCTCCTACGCACTGCTCTTTCTGGCGCTGGAATTCGCATTGCGCGAGAAAGTACTGAAGGCGGCCGTCTTTTGCGGTCTGGCCATCTGGCTGCATGTGCTTGTCGGGGGCTGGGGAGCGATGGCGCTGGGCGGCGCTCTGCTGCTCTGCCACCGCCACTACGGTTGGCGGCGGCCGCTGCAGTTCTGCGCCATCACGGCGGCGTTCCTGTTGCCGCTGGCGGCAGAGTTTGTGCGCAGCACCAGTCGCGTAAGCAGCAGCGGCAGCTCCGCGGAGGCGCAGCGGCTCATCGTCTTGTTCAGCAGTTCCATGCACTTGGACCCGTGGTATTTTCACGGCCAAGTCGAGTTTGCCGTGCTCTGCATTTTGGCGTCCATCACCGGGTATGGACTTTTCCGGCTGGTGAGCCGCGCCAAGTTCTCGCTGATTGCTGTCTTCCTGGTCATTTTGTTGCTCCAGTTTGGCGCCGGTCTTGTGGCCCGCAGCCTGGGAGCGTTCTGGTACCTGAACTACTACCCCTTCCGCATGGCGGACACGCTGGTTGCCCTGTTCTTCTGGCTGACAGCTCCCATGCTGGTGGTGTGGATCTCACAGCGCGGCATCTTCTTGCGCTGGCCATCGCGGCTCCGCGTGGGGGTGTGGTCCGCGCTGCTGGCGGGCTCGGCCATGGTCGTGGCGGCCAAGGCGGTTCCGCTGGCCGAAAAACACCTTGCCATCTTCGCCGAATCCTGGTCCGGATGGCTCCGGCATGAGGAGTCTCCGTGGGATCAGGCGACGCAATGGATTCGGTTGCATACGCCGGCCTCTGCGGTGATCCTCGCGCCACCCTGGGAGGGAGCGTTCTGGATCGAGGCCGAGCGGGCGGAGGTGGTGAATTTCAAAAGAGCTCCCCATAGCCGGGCGATCCTGGAGTGGCAGCAGCGCATGGTGGACCTCAACGGCGGTCCATTTCATTCGCGCGGCTACGGTGCGCTTACCGAAATGCAAGAGCACTATCCGGAACTGGACGCAGCCAGGGTTGAGGAACTGGGACGCACCTATGGGGCGGACTACTTCCTCGCCGTGCGTCCCTTGGCGGAGCTGTCCGCAGGGCTGGTCTATGAAAACGGCAGCTACTTTCTCTACCGGCTGCAGCGCTGAGGGCGGAGCGCGGCCGAGTTCATCTTGAGTCTTACCCCTTGGCACGTCCCAGCCTGCCGCAGCACAGCCGTTCCCGGCACATGGTTGCGGGGCAGCCGATTGCAGCACCGTTGTGCTACACTGCCCTTGAAAAAAAAGCCCGTTTTGTTGCTCAACGAAAGTCAGCGGATGGTCCGGCCCGGCTGGAAGAGGCAGGCAAAAAAGTGCTCGGGAGCCGGGAAATCGGTCCCACTCCTTTGTTCCTGAAAGCATCTAATCCAGTACTGCAGGTTTTGCGCTTAATCGAGGCGGTCGCGAACAGGTCCACACCGGGCATGCGTCGTGAACCGCGACGGAACAGGGACGGAAGTGGAGCCTTGGACATCATGCAAGCCGGAAGCCGTGTTCGACCCGGCGCCTTAAAGCTAAGAGGGAGAGATGATTCGGCGACTCAGCTTGTACGAATTCTATTTCCGCATTTGCTGCTTTTTGTTGCCCGTTGTAGCCTTCCTGATCTCCGCGATCGGGTTGCGCAGCCTTGATTGGATCGATCCGCTAGGCCACGATTACTTATATCTGTGCGTGACCCTTACGCTGGTTTGGGTTCTGTGCTCGGCGCATTTCGAAGTCACGAATGTGGAAGAGCTGTTTTTGGATTCCATTGGCGTGCGCAACTGCCTGAAGGCGATTGCCTGGACGTATATGTCCGGCTTCAGTGCGCTGTTCTTCTATCGCCAGGCTTCCTTCTCCCGGCTCATGTTGGGCAGCAGTGCGCTGATTCTTCTGGGCGGGATTCTGCTGCTGCGTTTAGGATTCCGTCATCTGGTCAAACATTCCAGCCGCCAGGTCGAACGCCTCCGCGTGGTCATCATCGGAGCAGACGAATTTGCGCAGAAGACCTCCGAGAGGCTGAAGAACAGCCTGGTAATGCCGTGCGAAACGGTGGCGTTCGTACGTCTTCCCGGGCAGTCGCCTGCGGAAATGCATTCCGGCGTGCCGGTTTTTGAACTGGAACAGCTGATGGGCAGGAAAATCAAGCACTTCACCGATGACATTGTGATTGCGGCCTCTCCCGAAGTGCTGCCGATTCTTTCCCGGCTGATCCTCCAGTTGAGGGAACTGGCCGTCCCGATACGTTTTTGTCTCGATTTTGGCGCGGACGTGAAGGTGCGCGACCGCTTTTTCCGGCTCGGCGGTACCCACATTCTCGACGTGCAGATTGCTCCTTCGGAAACCCTCAGCTACATGATTCTGAAGCGTAGCTTTGACGTCGTCTTCTCCCTGCTGGCGCTGGCGATTTCCTCCATCCCCATGGTTTTGATTGCCATTGCGGTGAAACTGTCGTCGCCCGGTCCGGTGTTCTTTACCCAGGAGCGCGTGGGCATCAATGGCCAGAGCTTCAGGATGCTGAAATTCCGCACCATGCGCGAGGCGCCGGTCGAGGAAACCGATACCCTCTGGACGACCGAAGAAGATTCGCGCCGCACCCGGTTCGGCGCCTTGCTGCGCCGCAGCTGCATGGACGAGCTGCCGCAGTTCTTCAACGTGCTGCGCGGCGAAATGAGCGTAGTAGGCCCGCGTCCCGAGCGGCCTTATTTTGTGCAGAAATTCAACGACGAAATCGATGCGTATAACATCCGCCATCATCTCAAATCAGGCATCACGGGCTGGGCGCAGGTAAACGGACTGCGCGGCGATACCGACATGGCCAAGCGGGTGGAACTGGATCTCTACTATCTTCAGCACTGGAGCATCGTCTTCGATCT
This sequence comes from uncultured Acidobacteriota bacterium, assembly GCA_963742165.1. Classification (GTDB taxonomy): domain Bacteria; phylum Acidobacteriota; class Terriglobia; order Terriglobales; family Acidobacteriaceae; genus TOLSYN. The sequence goes on from CAVUKX010000010.1 coordinate 73,227, forward strand.
CCAGATCATTCTGATGACGGTATATTCCGGAATCTTTGCCCAGAATGCCTACTAATCCGGCGCCACGGCAACCGGATTCCGGGCCTGTTTTTCCGCTATTTCATTTATCTCTCCGCCCACGGGCGCGGGGCTGGATTGCGGCGCTGCTGTTGGCCGGGACCACTCTACTTGCCCAGGCGCAAGCGCCGCCTGCCAGCCCGGATATGCCCGCAACCGCCGGCTCCGTGGCGGAGGATCGCGGAGTTCGGCTGCTATCTCTTCCGCGCAATATCCTTGAGGATCAACAGGCCCTGTTCACCATGCCGTTCCGCATGCGCGAGCGGCAGTGGACGCTGGCATTGCCGATCGGAATTGCCGCCACCATACTGGTTGCCTCCGACACGGCTGTGGAAGCTCACGTCACGACGAATCCCTCCACGGTCTCCCACGCCAACACGTTCTCCAACGCGGGGCTGGCCGCGCTGGCCGGAGCGGGTGGTGGAATGTATCTGTGGGGCGCGTTGAGCAACAACGAGCACCAGCGCGAGACCGGCTTTCTCAGTGGGGAAGCCGCGATCGACGCCTATCTCGATACGACCCTCATTAAGTATGTAGCGGGGCGCGACCGCCCGTTCACGGGGAATGGAAAGGGCGATTTTTTCGATGGCGGCCGCTCATTTCCGTCGGAGCACTCCGCGGTCAGTTGGGCGATTGCCAGCGTCATCGCCCATGAGTACCCGGGGCCGGCGACACAGGTGCTCAGCTACGGCCTGGCCGCAGCGGTGAGCGCGGCTCGGGTGGAGGCGCACCAGCATTTCCTGAGCGACGCCGCGATCGGAGGCGCGCTCGGCTGGTACATCGGCCGGCAGGTCTATCGCGCCCGCTCCAGCGACGCCGATATCGACGTTCGCAAGTGGGGCACCTTCGAGCGCTACGTGGGCGAAGAGCTGGGGCGTGAAGCCAGCCGGATGGGCTCCAGCTATGTTCCTCTGGACAGCTGGATGGTTCCGGCCTTCGATCGCCTGGAGGCCATGGGATATCTGCCCACGGCGAGTTCGGTCATGCGTCCCTGGACCAGGATGGAGTGCGCCCGCCTGCTGGCCGAGGCACACGACCATAGCGGAGCGGAAGACGATGCCGCGAGCGACCGCGTCGCCGCCCCTCTGCTTGCCGCGCTCGATAGAGAACTGGCGCACGAGACGGACTTGCTGAATGGCGGCACCAACGCCGCCGCGCAGGTGGACAGCGTCTATGCGCGCTTCACCGGAATCTCCGGCACTCCGTTGCGCGACTCCTTCCACTTCGCGCAGACGCTGGTGGATGACAACGGCCGGCCCTATGGACAGGGGCCCAATGCAATTGCCGGCATCTCCCAACACGCTGAGGCGGGACCATTGGTTTTCTACCTGCGCGGCGAATATCAGTATGCGAGCGCCCTGCCGGCGTATAGTGCAGCCGCACAGCAGGCGATTACCTCCGCGCCTACCAACCTCGGCCCATTACCTTACGACTGGAACCTGAACTTGGGCACCACCAACCGGGTACGCCCGGTGGAGGCTTACGCGGCCCTCAACGTCTCCGGTTGGCAGCTCAGCTTCGGCCAGCAGAACCTGTGGTATGGCCCGGACCGCAGCACTTCGATGATTCTCTCCAACAACGCCGCAAGCCATGCCGATGCTGCGCCTGGAGAAGGTGAGTCCGGGGAAATTGCCGGGCTTCCTCAAGAGTTTGGGCCCGTTTCGGGCGGACTTGTTCTTCGCGCGCGAGGGTGGAATCCACTATGTGGGTCTGGGCCCGGACTTTGTTCTCCACGGAAATGCCAGCCAGGGGCTGGATCCGGCACCCTATGTCTGGGGAACGAGTTTTTCTATCCGGCCAACCGAAAACTTCCAGTTTGGATTCGCTCATACCGTCATCTTTGCCGGTTACGGACGTCCGTTGAATCTCGAGACCTTCCTGCACACCTTTTCCATCCTGGGTAACGCGCAGCCGGTCGATCCGGGAAAGAGGGCGACGGAGTTCAATTTTTATTACCATGTGCCGAAGCTGCGAAAATGGCTGGTCCTATACAGCGAAGCATTCGCCTATGACAATCCGCTCGAAGGGAAATTCCTGGCTCGCTATGCGATGGACCCTGGTATCTACCTGCCGCAGCTGCCCGGATTGCGGAATATGGATCTTCGCATCGAGGGAGTGAATACAAACCTGCCCGGCCTCACCGATCAAGCCTATTTCTACGCGAACGCGCATTATGTGCAGGGATACACGAATTACGGCCAGATCTTCGGCAGTTGGGTGGGACGCCAGGGAACTGCAGTCACGGCGACCGGTACCTACTGGGCTTCGGCGCGCAACAAAATTTCCGCCAGCTATCGTAAGCAGGTGAATGACAAGGTGTTCCTTCAGGGTGGGGCACTGGATGATTTTTCCGGAAGCATCACCTGGTTATTGCGGCCGGGAATCGAGTTTTCCGCGACGAGCCAGTATGAACGCTGGAATTTTCCTCTGCTGGCCGCAGGCAATCGCTCCGATGTGGCAACATCGTTCGGGGTCAGCTTCTTTCCGGAGGCGCATTCCAGGGCGGGAAGAGGCAGCTTCGGCTCCGGAGCGGGAGAAACAGGCAATCAGCCATGAGAAGCAGGACAACATGAAGATCGTCAGAACCAAGATTCCAGAAGTTTGCGTGCTCGAGCCGAAGGTCTTCGGCGACGAGCGCGGATTCTTTCTGGAGAGCTACAACCAGAAGACCTTTGCGGAGATTGGATTGGGCCGCAATTTTGTCCAGGACAATCACTCGCGTTCGGCGCAGCATGTGCTTCGCGGGCTGCATTACCAGCTCGGGCAGCCTCAGGGCAAGCTGGTCCGCGTCGTCTCCGGCTCCATCTGGGACGTGGCGGTCGATATCCGGCGCAGCTCGCCAACCTTTGGGCAGTGGGTTGCCGAGGAGCTCTCCGAGGAAAATAAACGGATGTTCTGGATACCGGAGGGCTTTGCTCACGGCTTTCTCGTGACCAGCCCCACGGCGGACGTGCTCTACAAGGCGACCGACTTCTATGCTCCCGGCGGCGAGCGTTCGCTGCTGTGGAACGATCCCCAGCTGGCGATCGCCTGGCCGTTGAGCGGCGAACCCCAGCTGTCACAAAAGGACCAGGCCGGGCTTCTGTTCAGCCAGGCCGAGATGTTCGAATAGGAGACAGGATGCGAATTCTACTGACGGGCGTGCACGGACAATTAGGAACCGATCTGCTTCCTCTGCTGCAGCCGCTTGGAGAAGTGGTCGCCGCGAGCCGCGCCGAGTGCGATCTCTCCTCGGTGGAGGCGATCCGAAACCTGGTGGCCGGAGTTCGGCCGGACGTGATTGTGAATCCCGCCGCCTACACCGCGGTGAATGACGCCGAAGCGCAGAGCGAACTTGCCTACGCTATCAACGCAACCGCCCCCGGAGCGCTGGCCGAAGAGGCGCGAAAACTTGGGGCGATGCTGGTGCACTACTCCACCGATTATGTCTTCGACGGAAGCAAGCCGGGGGCCTACACGGAGAGCGATGCAACCGCGCCGCTGAATGTTTACGGCGCCAGTAAGCTGGCCGGCGAGTGCGCCGTGGCCGCCGCCGGTGGACGTTTCCTTGTGCTGCGCACCAGCTGGGTCTACGGACCCAACGGAAACAACTTCCTGCGCACCATCCGGCGTCTGGCTGCCGAGCGCGAAGAGCTGCGAATCGTGGACGACCAGATCGGCGCTCCTACCAGCTCCATGCAACTGGCGCAGGCCACGACGCGGCTGGTCCGGCGGCTGGCGGCGACAACCGGGCCTGAGTTTCCGTCCGGCCTCTATCATGCGACCGCCGAAGGAAGCGTCTCCTGGTGTGGGTTTGCGCGGGCCATTGTCTCTGCAATCCAAGCCGAGGCGCTGAAAGCCGAAGTCGGCGACAGCTTGCGCATCCGCCAGATCGTTCCCATCGGCTCGGACGAATACCCCGTGGCGGCGCGGCGTCCTCTGAACTCGATTCTCTCCAACGAAAAGTTTGAGCGCACCTTCGGATTCAGGCTGGGGAGCTGGCAGCAGGCCCTGGCCGAGGCGGTCCACGAAATCCATCTCCGCGAGGGCAACAGCTCCACTCGGACAGGCGCCCGGTAGCGATTCGCGAGGGTCCGGTACAGGCCTCGAATTGCCCTGTTCGAGACGAATTACGACGAAAGGTGTAACCATATTGGGTGAGACAATGATACAAAGCATCATGAATTCAGAGTCGGACGGACAGCCATCTACGTGCGCATATTCCTGAGACGCTCTTATCTTCTGCTGGCACTGGCGATGCTGGTGGGCCCATCCGTCGCGCAGGACTCGACCTCCGCGGCGAAACCTTCGCAGGCCGATTGTGTGGCGGCTGCCGATAGCGGAAGTCCCCTCCCGGCGGGCTGCACGTGGGACGAAAGCACCCAGATGCGCCAGCAGCCGGAATCGGTGCCGGTGCGGCCGCCGCAGTTGACTCAGGGGCGTGCGGAGAGCCCAGCGTCGTTGACCGTCGTTCCGCTCAATCCTTCCGAGCTCCGGCCGGTGGAAGTGCCCCGGCGCCCGCAAACCGAGTTCGAACAGGTTGTGGCCAACACGGTTGGACGCAATCTTCCCCTCTTCGGCCAGTCGCTGTTTGTCCAGCCGCCCAGCACCTTTGCGCCCACCGACCATACTCAGGTCCAGGCCGGCTACGTGATCGGACCCGACGACGAGTTGCAGATCCGGATCTGGGGACAGGTCAACGCCGACCTGCGCGTGGTTGTGGACCGCTCGGGTCAGATCTACATCCCGCGCGTGGGCCCCATCGCGGTTGCGGGAGTTCGCTATGGCGATCTTGAGCAGCACCTGAAGGCCCAGGTTCTCAAACTCTTCCGCAATTTCAATCTCACGGTCAGCGTAGGCCGCATTCGCTCGATCCAGGTGTATGTTGTGGGCCAGGCCCGCTATCCGGGCACCTACACCATCAGCGCGCTCAGCACGCTGGTGAACGCCGTCTTTGCCTCCGGCGGTCCTACTCCTCTGGGCTCGCTGCGCGATGTACAGGTGCAGCGCGCGGGCAATACCATTGCCCACATGGATTTTTACGATCTGCTGGTCAAGGGAGACAAGTCGAAGGATGTCGCCCTGCAAACCGGCGATGTGCTGTATTTCCCTCCAGTGGGACCGCTGGCCGCCGTGGCCGGCTCGGTGAACGCACCGGCCATCTATGAGCTGAAGCCGGGCTCGCAGCTGGGCGAGTTGATCGAAATCGCCGGCGGTCTGAGCACCGAGGCCGATGCCGACAAGGTGACCGTGGAGCGCTTCGGCAATACCCAGGCGCACTCGGTGCTGGAGTTCCCGCTGGATGGGGAGTCGCGCGCCTTGCCGCTGAATGACGGCGATATCGTGCGCGTGTTTTCCGTGGTTCCGCGCTTCGGCAACGCCGTGACCCTGCGCGGCAACGTGGTCAACCCCGGACGCTATCCCTGGACGCCGGGGATGCGGGTGCGCGACCTGATTCCCAATGCGCAGACCTTGTTGACCCGCCCCTACTGGATGAGCCGCGGTGCCATGGTCGCACCGAACTCCAGTGGGCAGGTCGCTCCCGAATCCGACCAGTCCACCCAGCCGGGCCAACACCCCAACAGTGAGACGCTCACCGGCGATCTGCACCGGACCTCTCCGGAGATCAACTGGAACTACGCCATCGTTCAACGGGTCAATCCCGTGGACCTTTCCATCAAACTTCTCTCCTTCGATCTGGGCAAAGCCGTGCTTGCAGGCGATGAAGCCAACAACCTTGAACTGCAGCCGGACGACATTGTTACCATCTTTTCCCAATCCGACGTCTCGGTTCCGCAGAGCCTGCGGACGCGCTATGTGCGGCTGGAGGGCGAGGTGCTGCGCGCCGGAGTTTACAAGGTGGAAGAAGGCGAGTTGCTGCGCGATGTGATCAAGCGCGCCGGCGGGGTGACGCCGCAGGCCTACATTTACGGCACCGAGCTGACGCGCGAGTCGGCTCGGCAGGAGCAGCAGAAGAGTATCGACGAGCTGGTGCGATCGCTGGAGGTGGAGATGCGGCAGGCATCGGTTTCCGCCTCCACCCGCGGCACGGAAGACGCGCAGGGAATCATCGCGCGGCAGGCCGCCCAGGAGTCGATGATCGCGCAATTGCGAAGCGTCAAGGCGACCGGGCGCGTGGTGATGAACCTGAAGCCCACCGCCGACTCCATTGATGCCTATCCGGCGATCGCAGTGGAAGACAACGACCGCATTGTGATTCCGCACCTTCCGTCCACGGTCGCGGTGACGGGCATGGTGTATAACCCGGGATCGTTCGTCTTCAACCCGCGCAACAAGGTTGGCGATTACCTCCGGTTTGCCGGCACGGGCAAGCCCAACTCAGACATGAAGCACGCCTTCGTTCTCCGTGCCGACGGCACGGTGGTGGCCCGCCTGGCGGTCAACGGCGTATTCGCCGGCGACAGGTTTGCGGATCTGCACATGCATCCGGGCGACCAGATCGTGGTGCCGAACAAGATTCAAACCGGAGACTTTGTGCGCGGCCTGCGGGACTGGACCCAGATCACCTCGCAGCTGGCCTTGACCGGAGCGGCGCTGGCGGTAATTCACTAGGAGCGGAAGCATGATCCACACCGAACCCATCGGAGAGTCGCACCCATCCTCATCGCCGAAAGCATCCGGCGAAATTGAGGTTCTCGACCTTCTGATCGTGATGGCCCGCCACAAGCGATTCATCCTGTATTTCACCCTGGGTGCGGCAATCCTCGCGGCCGTGTTTGTGTTGCTGATCCCGAACCGGTACACGGCAACCACGATCGTGCTGCCGCCGTCCCAGTCCTCCGTCAGTTCGGCCATGTTGAGCCAGTTGGGCTCCTCGCCGCTGGCCTCCCTGGCGGGTTCCTCGCTCGGCATCAAGAATCCCGGCGAGACCTACGTCGCGCTTCTGCATAGCCGCACGGTGGAGGATGCCATGATCCAGCGATTTGGGCTCATGGCCCGGTATCGGAAGAAGAATATGGTCGATACCCGCCTCGCGTTTGAGAAGCGTGCCACCGCGACTCTGGGAGCCCGGGATGGGCTGATCCGCATCAGTGTCGAGGATCGCGATCCGAAGCTGGCCGCCGAGATCGCCAACGCGTACGTGGACGAGTTCCGCAACCTCTCGGCCAGCCTGGCCATCACCGAGGCCGCGCAACGCCGCCTCTTCTTCCAGAAGCAGTTGCTGGATGCAAAAGAACAGCTGGCCGCCGCCGAAGAGGCGATGAAGAAAACCGAGCAATCGACGGGTGTATTGCAAATCGACAGCCAGGCCAAGTCGCTGATCGAGACCGCCGCCGCCTTGCGCGGCCAGGTAGTCGCCAAAGAGGTGCAGATCCAGGCGATGCGCTCCTATGCCACCGAGGATAATCCTGAACTGGTGCTGGCCCGGCAGCAGCTTGCCGCCTTGCAGGCGCAACTGGCGAAACTGGCCGGTGCAGGGCAATCGTCGGACTCGGATCTTCTGGTGCCCAAGGGCAGGGTTCCGGAGGCGGGAATGGAGTACGTCCGCAAACTTCGCGATGTGAAGTATTACGAGACCCTCACGGATCTGATCGCCAAGCAGTTTGAACTTGCCCAGCTGGATGAGGCGCGCCAGGGCGCGGTCATCCAGGTGGCCGACGTGGCCGTTCCTCCCGACAAGAAATCGTATCCGCCGCGCACCATCCTTGTCCTTCTGCTGACGCTCGTTGCCTTCGTGGCTGCCTGCGGATGGAGCGCCATCTCCGAAGGCTACCAGCGCATGAACCTGAACCCCGCCGACCGCCAGCGTCTCGAAGCCCTGCGGGCGGCTTTGCGATAGTGCCTCACGGCTGGATCCATCGCGCGGGAGCTGCGGCCCATCCTTGAAGAAGATCTACATCAACGGGAAGTTTTTCTGCCAGAGAATTACCGGCACCCAGCGCTATGCCCGCGAGTTGCTGAAGCAGTTCGATACATTACTGTCGGCGGCAGATGGCCCCAGCATCGCCATGGAGGTGCTGGTTCCCAGGTCTGCGCAATCCGTGCCGCAGTACGCAAACCTCCGGGTGCGTACGGTCGGCACGATGAGCGGCACCTGCTGGGAGCAGTTGGACCTTCCCCGATATTGTCGCGGCGAACTCCTTCTTACGCTCAGCGGTGGGGCTCCCATTCTGCACTCCCGCAATGTCATCACGATTCATGACGCGGCGGTCTTTGCCGCCTCCGGTGCGTACTCGCCAGCCTATCGCCTCTGGTATCAGCAGTTGTACCGGAGGATGGCACGCAAGGCCGAGCACATCTTCACGGTCTCCAATTTTTCCAAGTCGGAAATCGTAAAATGGTGCGCCGCGCCTCCGGAGAAGATTTCCGTTACCTATCTGGGAAGCGAGCACTTCAGCAATCTCGAAACCGACGCCTCGGCCCTCCTACGCTTTGGGATCTCCGGAAGGTATGTTCTCGCCGTCGGCTCCCAGAATCCGAACAAGAACTTCCAGCGCACCGCCCAGGCCGTCAGCCGCCTCAGCAAAAAAGGCATCGGAGTCGTCATCGCCGGGGGAAGCGACTCCAGAATCTTCCAGCGAAGCCTGGATCTGCCCGCAGGGGTTCGCGTTCTTGGTTACGTGAGCGATGCCGAACTGAAGGCCCTCTATCAGAACGCTGCCTGCTTTGTCTTTGCGTCGCTCTATGAAGGCTTCGGCTTGCCGCCATTGGAGGCGATATCAAGCGGGTGTCCGGTTGTAGTCGCCCGCGCCGCTTCGTTACCGGAACTCTTCGAGGGTGTGGCCGTTTTCTGCGATCCCTATCGGCCGGAAGACATTGCCGCAGCCGTTGAACAAATACTCCAATCTCCACCTGCAACCGCAGATGCGTTGAAGACGTTCGCAAGAAAGTTCAGTTGGGAGAAATGTGCCCGCCAAACTTTGGAGGCGCTTTAATAACAGGTGAGGCGGTTACTCGGGCGGTTATGCTGCGAATATTGAGAAATTTCTTCCTGATTGCAAGTATTGCTTTGATCGGGGCGGATCGAATAGACCTGCTTGCAGGGCACGGCTTCTTCACGTTCACGCCGTTTCTATTCTTTGCGCCGCTTGCGGTCCCTGCTGCCCTCTTGCCCCGGGCGGTGGGCGGGAATGGCCATCTTACATTTGCCTTGCCCGTTCAACGGCAGTCCGAGTTTCTCGCTCCGCTCGTATTGTTCCTGCTTTTTATTCTCGCCTCGATTCCGTTTGGACTCGATCCGGAGCGCGGCGCGGTGCTCTTTATTGGCTTGTTACTTGTGGCGGGTTTTGGTTATTGCGTATCCGTGCTGATACTGAGCGAGCCCAATCAGGAAAAACTGATCGTTCGATCGGTTACGTTCAGCCTGATTGTGTATCTGATATTTTGCGTCGGGGAATGCATTTCGTTCAGCAACGGAGTTTACATGGCTGCGGGCCAGGGGCTTACGTGGTCGCAATCAGTGTTCGCGCCTGGATGGATCGGAAACCTTGCGCCGAGGCTTTCCGGGGCGACGATAGACCCTAACCGGGCAGGCTTTCTGTTGACGTTGTATTTAGTATTGCTGGATAGATTTACCGCCAGGTCCCGATACACGTTGGTCCTTCGCTATGCAATCGCATTTTTCGTCTTCCTCACCTTCTCCCGGTCCGCGATTCTCTGCTGGCTCGTTTATAACCTGCTCTCCAAGGACTTCTGGAAGCGCCTGGCATCTCGAAAGGCGGCTGTGGGATTCGCGGCAGTGGCATTCGTCATTTCGTTTGCGGTGGCCACATACCATCAGGAAATCGAAAACCTCGTAGCAGACTGGGAATTTTTCGAGATAGTCTCCACGAAAATGGATATGAGTGCAGGAAGCTCGGGCCAGGACCACATCGCTCTTATCCATCGCGGCCTTGAGGTTTGGCAATCCTCGCCACAGACGCTTATCTCGGGTATCGGCTTCGGGTCCGCTCCGAAGGTGCTAAGCGACTTCTTCGGCGATGATAAGTACGGGAATTTCCATTGCTTGTATGTGAGTATTCTCGCTGAGTCGGGTCCCGTGGCGTTTGCGTTGCTGATGTTTATTCTGTGTTACCCAGCGCTCGCCAGGAAGGGAACTGTCCGCTGCATTCTCGCTATCATGGTCTTCAACGTGACTTACCAATCCCAGATGGAGCCGCTGCTCTGGGTCGTACTTGCGCTTTTATGGTCATTTGAAAAACGCGAGCAGTCCTGGGGTTTTGCTTCGCTTGCGGGAAGCGCGGCCTCATCATCTCGGGAGGTCCCTGGCCCGTGAACCAACCGGAGTCGTAAGCCCTTCCCACATCGAAGGGAACATCCCCATCGCGCGCTTCCCATCTCCTCGGCACAACCGGTAGGTGGCGGCCAGGAAGGTCCATGCCAGCACCGATGGCAGCGCCCAGGGGAAAAATCGTTTGGTAAACAGCACTCGGCTTCGGGAGAGATATTGGTCCGAGGCCGCGCTACGCTTCCTGCGATCCGGATGGGAACCGATGGATGCGCCTTCCTTGTGGTAGATCACGCTATCGCGAGCGTAGGCCAGATCGAATTTTCCTCTGGCGCGCATCGCCCAGTCGAGTTCCTCGAAGTAAAGGAAGTACGATTCCTCCATCAATCCCACACCCTCCAGAAACTCGCGGCTGGCCAGCATCGAGGCTCCATTGATGTACTCCATCGGTGCGGGATGCCCGTCCAGTTCGTCAACCGTGAGCGCTGCAGGCGTCCGTACCCGGGCCGTCCAGCGCCGATACGTCCTGCCGCCCTGCGCCTGGACCTCCTGGGGATTGTAGTAGGAGAGATTCAGCGAGCCGCACAAGCCAACCTCAGGCCGTTGCCGCATCCGGTGCAGCATGGCCGAAAGCGCCGTGGGCTGCACCACGGTGTCATTGTTCAACAGCCAGAAGTACCGGCAATCCGGATTGATGAGGGCCAGCCGCAGGCCCACATTGTTTCCCCCTGCAAAACCCAGGTTCCCGCCGGTCTGGATGAGGGTCAGCGGGGCTTCACACCCGCCGGTGCACCGTTCCGCCTGCTCGCGCGTCATCTCCCGGAATTGGATTGGCTTGGCAACCGGAGGCGACGTCAGCCCGGAAAGCTCCGGGTTCGCGCACTCTGCCGCCAACTCGCCGCGCGCCCATTGCTTGATTTTCTCCACGGAGCCGTCGGTCGAAGCATTGTCGCAAACCACTACCCGAAAATCCTCGCAGGCGAGGCGAAACACGGACTCCAGGCACTCGACGGTGTCCTTCCATCCGTTCCAATTCAAAAGAATGACGCAGCTCTGCATTGCTCTCAGTTTACCTCGATCGTCTTCGAGCCGGCTCCGAACGCGCTCCGCAGTTGCCGCGTGCGCAGCGCGAGGACGCCCGCAGCGAGCAGGGAAAGCAGGGTGGCGGATGCGCCCAGCAGCGGACGGATGGTCGCGCCGAGAAGCGAAGCGGCTCCGGCCGCAAGCAACGGAGAGGTGCACAGCAGCGGCAGCAGCACTCCGGAAACCACAAACTGCCGCTGGGAGAAGTCGATCGCCAGCCTGGTGCGCGGCATGGAGTACCACAGGTGCGAGCCAATGCTGACCACCGATCCAATCAGGGTTCCGAGCGCGACCCCGATGGCTCCGTAGTGCAAGCCAAGCACCACGCTGGCGAGCAAGTTCGTGATGCCTTCCGACAGGGGGCTCACCTTGATGTAACTCTGCTGGCCGGCCGCAATCAGCACGATGGAGTACGGAGCGCCGATCAGGCGGATGATGTTGGCGACGATCAGGACTGCGAGAATGGGCGCTCCGCTGGCGGCATAGCGCTGGCCGATCCAGAGATGAAGAATCGGCCGCGCATAGATCAGCATGGGCATTCCGGTGACCATCAGCAGAAGCACGCTCATACGGGTGGCGGTGATGAGCAGCCGGCCCAACTCGCCGGCCTGTTCGCGGGCGTGCAGCGCGGCGGCGTGCGGAAGGATCACGTTGATCACCGCGTAGAGCAGTCCGGAAATGAGGACGATCATGCTGGCGCTGACCGAGTACGGGGTGACGGCGGAGAATTCAAAGCGTGCAACCAGCACCAGATCCAGACCCGTGACCAGCAGCATCGAAAACGTCATCACGGTCAGTCCCAGGCAATAGCCGTACAACTCGCGGGCTACCGAACGCCGGACCAGTTCCGGCCGGAAGCGGAGATCGGGAGCAATCCGGCGAAGCGCCATGTACTGCGCGCCATAGGAGAGAAAATTGGCGCCTGCGATGATGGCCGCCATCGCCACCAGCGAGCGGCCGGCCAGTGCGGCGGCAACCACGCCAACGGCGGCGATGAGCCTTCCGCCGCCCGTGGTGAGGGCCGGAATCTCGTAGCGCTGCATCCCGATGAAGACTCCGTTGCAGGCCGAGGCGGGCAGCTCGACCGCCAGGGAAAAACCTACCAGCAGCAGGGCCAGCCGCATCGGCGCAATCAGCGGCGAGGGCACACTGGGGAAGACGACGGGCGCGGCCAGGATCGCGACCGCCAGGCAGACCAGGGAAATCAACGCCGCGCAGCAGAGTCCGGCGAATGCCGTGCTGAATACCGAATCGCGCTTCTCAACGTCCTTTTTCTCGTTGGCGTAGGCCACGTAGCGCCCAATGGCGGTCTGCAATCCGAAGTTGAGATAGCTCACATAGCCGGCAGTTTGCAGCACCAGCACCCAGACGGCGTAGGCTGCCGGAGTCATGTGGCGTACCAGCACCGGCGGCAGCAACACCGCGACCACGGCAGCCGCACTGCCGCGTCCCAGGTTGGCCACCGCATTCTTGGCAAAGCGCCAGCGACTCTGCATCAACCCCAAGTATATGGGTTCCGGCGCGCCTTGCCTTTGAAATTGCTGCGTCTGCAACCGGTGCGCGACTCTGCTTGCTATGATGGATGGCCTGAGGAAGCGCCGGTTGATGAATCCTATTGCCGCCGAGAAGCCGCTGCCGGAACTTCGCGTGGCCATCGTTCACTACTGGTTTGTGGGGCGCGCCGGCGGCGAGCGGGTCGTGGAAGCGCTGGCCGAGCTGTTTCCGCAAGCCGATCTGTTCTCCCTGGTCGCCGAGCGCTCGGTGATGGCGCCGATTCTGCAAAGCAGAAAGCTGCAGACTTCCTTCCTGCAGCGTATCCCGGGATCGAGGAAGTATCATCGCCATTTCCTCCTGCTGCAGCCCCTGGCGCTGGAGCAGTTCGACCTCAGCGAGTACGACCTGGTCATCAGTTCGGAATCCGGTCCGGCCAAGGGCGTTATCACCTCTTCCAAAACCTGCCACATCTGCTATTGCCATTCGCCCATGCGGTATATCTGGGAGATGTACCCCAGCTACCGGCGCGGCATGGGGCCGGTAGTGGGCGCAATTTTCCTGCTGGTTGCGCACTACATGCGGCTATGGGATTACGCCAGCGCCGGGCGGGTGGACTACTTCGTGGCCAATTCGCGCTTCGTCGCCTCGCGCATCCGCAAATACTACGGACGCCAGAGCACCGTTATTCACCCTCCGGTGGAGGCCGCCGCGGCCCAGCTCGGCGGCCGGCCAGGCGACTATTACCTCGCGGTCGGGCGGCTGGTGGACTACAAGCGCTTCGACCTGGCCGTGAGCGCTTGCACCCAGCTCGGCAGGCCGCTCAAGGTGATCGGCGCAGGGCCGCAGCTCAAGGCTCTGCGGCGCATGGCTGGCCCCACGGTGGAGTTTCTGGGCGGCGTGAGCGACGAGGAGTTGCGCCGCCATCTGGCGGGCTGCCGAGCGCTGCTGTTTCCCGGCGAGGAGGATTTCGGAATCGTCCCGGTGGAGGCGCAGAGCTTTGGCCGCCCGGTGATCGCCTATGCCTCCGGCGGCGCGCTGGAGACGGTGCGCGGCATCTTGCCCGGCGCAACCGCAGGGGAGGAGCCAACCGGCGTCTTATTCACCGAACAGTCCTCCTCCGCGCTGGTCAATGCCATCCTGGACTTTGAAGCCATGGAGTCCGAATTCTGTCCGCAATCCATCCGTGAGCATGCGCTGCAGTTTGACAGCGAAATCTTCAAGCGGAAGATGACGGACTTCATCCGCTGCGCGCTCGCCGACTTCCGCGAGCGCAGCCGCGCGGAGGATCTGGCGAGCCGCAGCCAGCCGCGCTAGGGGTGATCTCATGAACCGGTTGAAAGGGCACGACTTGTTTTGAAAGGGCACGACTTCAGTCGTGCCACAAGAAAGGCTCATGTCACGCGGCTTTAGCCGCTGAGGGAGAATTTGAGACCGCTTATAGCGCGGATTCCTCTCCTTCGCGCCGGGCGCGAATTTGAGTGCTGCCTTTTTCCCGGCTTGCGTATCTAATCACCATGGCAACGGAATCGGCGGATGTGATCGTCATCGGAGCGGGTGTAGCTGGACTCAGAGCCGCCCGACTGCTGGGCGAGGCGGGCCTGCGTGTTCTCCTTCTCGAAGCGCGCAACCGCATCGGCGGGCGCGTCTGGACCATCCCCTCGCCGGAGGGCGTGCCGGTGGAACTCGGCGCCGAGTTCATCCACGGCCTGCCGCGCAATATTTTCGAAGCCGCGCACGCCGCCCATCTCGAGCTCTGCGAGTTCACCGGTCCGCAGTGGGTGCAAGTCGACGGCAAGCTCCAGCCCAGCGGTGATTTCTTCGCCCGCACCCGGAGCGTGATGGCCCGCATGGACGGCCGCCCTCCGGACCACTCGTTCGCCCAGTTCCTCGACGACTGCGAAGGCGATGATGAGGCCAGGCTGTGGGGGCTCGAATATGTCGAAGGCTTCCATGGCGCTTTTGCCGAACGCATCAGCGTGCACTCCCTGGTGCGCAGCATGCAGGCCGAACAGGAGGTGGAAGGCGACCGTTCCTTCCGCCTGACGGGCGGCTACGGAGAGCTGCTTCGCGTCATGCAAGGCGCGCTCCCTGCGGAACTGGTTCAGCTCCGCCTCAACACCGTCGTCCAGGCCGTGCACTGGGCCCGGCATCAGGTGCGCATCCAGGCGCTGTCCAAGGACACAAGCGTGGAATTCACGGCTCCGCGCGCCATCGTAACCTTGCCCCTCGGCGTCCTGCAGGCTCCGCATGGGGCGCTGGGCGCCGTGTCCTTCGAGCCCGCTCTGGAGGAGAAAAAATCGGCCTTGCTGCTGCTCTGCATGGGCCAAACCATCCGCGTCTCGCTCCTGTTTCGCGACCGATGGTGGGAGCGGACGGAGGTCGGCGGCCACGCGGCGGGCGCGCTGCGCGACATGAGCTTCGTCTTCTCGCACCAGGAGTGGTTCCCAACCTGGTGGACGCGGGCAACCTCGGCTCCCATCCTGACCGGATGGGCGGCCTCGCGCCGCGGTGAGCGCCTGAGCGGCCGGCCCGATGGGTTCATTCGGGACAAGGCTCTGGAATCGCTTGCCGCCATCTTCGCCGTTCCGCGTTCCATCCTGGAAGCTTCGCTGCAGGGCTGCTACGTTCACGACTGGCAGTCGGATCCCTACGCGCGCGGCTCCTACAGCTACGTTGCCGTCGATGGAGAGAACGCGCAATCCGAACTGGCCGCCTCCATGGACGATACCCTCTTCTTCGCCGGTGAGGCCGCCAACACCGAAGGACACCACGGAGAGGTTCACGGCGCTATTGCCACCGGCGAGCGCGCCGCCCGCGAAATCCTCGGCTGATAGTTCCAGCCCAGGCCCAACACACCGGAAGGGCGCATTTCTTCGGTTGATGAGAACTGGCGGGTGCCCCAGGTTCCGCGCCCTGTAGTTGGGCGCTAACCTGGGAGAGCAGAATGCTTCGGCATGCAACAAATCGGGAACCGCTCTAGAAGCCCAGGGAAACTTCGTTCTGTCCGGAAGGAATGCGCAAGTCGATGCCGCGTTGCCGGTTTGCTGCCAGCGTTGCATTCACATCGAGCATCGACAGCGGGATGGTGCGCGGCTGGCGATCCACCGTCAGCTGCACCCGATCGTAGGTGACCAGATAC
This sequence comes from uncultured Acidobacteriota bacterium, assembly GCA_963742165.1. Lineage (GTDB taxonomy): Bacteria > Acidobacteriota > Terriglobia > Terriglobales > Acidobacteriaceae > TOLSYN. The sequence continues at coordinate 89,168 of CAVUKX010000010.1, forward strand.
TGCCGCGCTTCGATCCGCTCACCGCTGGTCAGGATAAACATCGCCGGTGGCAGCGGCGCAGCGGCGGCTGCCGCTGTTGCGCCGGGCAACTCCGTCATCTTCGGCCCCGCCGGAATCCGCCACGCGGCGGGCCGCTGGTTGCCGCCTTGGACCATCATCGCGGGCATCAGTGGCGGGCCGGATTCCTCCGGCGGCCCGGCTTCTTCGCCATCGTAGGGCTCGTCGTACCACGCGGGATAGAGCAGCGAATTGTTGCCAAGGTTATTGTTGCCGAAGCGGTTGCTGCGCAAATCGCGAGCGCGTGAGTTTTCCGCACTGCTATGCCCAGCCGTCCCATGGGACTGAACCGTCCGCGCACCGCCGCCTCGTGTCGCACCGCCTCGCGCTTGCGCGCTCGCGGCCAGCAGGACGGAGGCGGCCAGCAACGTGATGGAGATGAGTCTCCGCATGGCGGGATTATAGTCCTGGAACTCCGGGTGTCCTCATACTACTTGTACAGAATCGGAGGCGCCCGCAGCCACCGGGGAGAGGCAAGCCATGGGACTGCCTTCCACCCTCCGTGCGCGGCTACGCCGCTTTTCCAAAGTCGATATGGTGAACCGTCGAGGAGTTCACCTCGAAGGTGGAGATCACGGGCCTGCCTTCGCACAGCGGTTGCAGCATCGCTGCGATGTTTTGGAACTGCTCGCGCTGGTAGCGTTCTGCGTCCTCGCGCCGCGTCCAGAAGCTCAGGGCCATCACCCGGCTGGGATCGGTATTGGAGGCCAGAACAATTTCATCCTGAAAGCCTTGTTGCTTTCGCAAGATCGGCAGAATCTTTTCGCTGGCAGTTCGAGTGACTTCGGTGGTCATTCCGGCTTTGCATTTCAATTCGACTACCCTTGTAAACATCGGGAAACTCCTTGTGCGCAGCCCTGGGAACCCATGAGCTGAACAAGCTGGAGGCTTGGACGCCGGCAAGGGAAACCGGGTTGTGCCGGAGCACGGATGCAAAGCGCGCGATTTGGCGCGATAATAGTGCCCGACACGGAGAGTGGCCCATGATTCCCACCGACGCACCCAAGCCCGAGGCATCCGCCAACAAAGCGGCCGACAATATCGCCGAAGCGCACCGGCTCTTGCAATCCCTGCAGGAGCAAGTGGGCAAGCACCCTGCGCTGGAGGAAGCGATACAGAAGCTGGAACTGGCGCTCAGCGCGCTCACTCTGCAGACTGGGGGATTGCTCTAGCCGAGCGCCAGCAGCCGGAGCGGCATCTTTTGCCGCGTACCCGACTGCCATGCTCAACCGCACCCACGCGGATGCCCATTCAGACCTGGTTAGGCCTGAATGGGCAGCCAAGCAGGAGAGCCAACCGCAGGTTAGCGGTGTCCGCCGCCACCGCCGCCATGGCCTCCACCGCCAAAGCCGCCGCCGCCGTGACCGCCGCTGAAGCCGCCACCGCCACCATGGCCTCCGCCGCCCCAGCCGCCGCCATGACCGCCGCCCCAGCCGCCACCGCCGCCGTAGCCGCCGCGGCCACCATAATAGCCACGACCGCCATAATAGCCGCGGCCGCCCCAGCCGTAGCCGTAGCCACCCCAGCCCCAGCCGCCATACCAGTACGGCCAACCATAATAGCCGCCGTAACCGCCATAGCAGCCATACGGGTAATAGTAAGGATCGCAGCCGTACACATACCCACCATACGGAACGCCGACCCCGATTCCGACTGCCACCTGCGCGCTCGCCTTGGGCGGCGCTGCCAGCGCAAGCGCAATCACCAGACCGAACAACGCGAATACAATTTTCTTGGTCATATACGGTACCTCAAAACTCTCTCTCCATTTGAAACCCCCATCTCCCGAAAAGTTTCGCTTTCCACGCAGCCATTTCAGTGCTCGTTCCAGCCAGCCATTTTGGATGCGCCAGGCGCAGGGCCAAATTCAGCGCTGCCCCGTCCGGCTTTGGCGATACCTCAGCGGTTTTCCACGCCGTTCCCACGCAATCCGCGCAGAAGGAATACAATGAAAAGGGAAGACCTTTTTCTTATCGAACAGGACTCAGCTGAGTTTCCAGCCGGGGCGGTGCATGTCGGGCCTCCGCCCAGAACGGCACGGCTCCCGAGCCGGTTTTTTCAGCTTCGCAACCCTGTGCTGACCGTGGATCGCTGAACGGTGAATCGGAAGGCTGAGGCCTCCGCCCGGAGCAGCCCTATGCCAGCGCCACGTCGGATAGAAGCCGTGCATCGATTGGAATCGGCCCGCAATCAATATCTACGGATTGGAGTCTGAATGGCAGGAAACTCAAGAACCACCTTTACCAAACGCTCAAAGGAGCGGGCTCGCCAGGAAAAACGGGCGGAGAAGTCACAGAAGATGGAACAGCGCAAGGCGGATAAATCCGCCGAACCAACCGAGCGCAGCGGTGAGCCCGTCATCCAGTACGACGAAGACGGCCAGCCCATCGCCCTCGATTTCAACGACTTCTAGCCCCGCCGGCGACCGGCAACGAGGCGTTACCCGCCGGGCGTCCGCGAATACCGTGCAATTTCCCAAGCCCCACGCTCTGCCGTGGGGCTTTGTCGTCTCCGGCGCACAGGTGCAGGCAATGCACCGTCTTGCCTGAAGGGGCGCATCTTCGCACTGTCCGGGCCGCATCCAACCCCGCAAAGCTCAAATACGGGAGGCAATATATGTTCGTAGTTATGGGAGCGACCGGAAACACCGGAAGTGCAGTCGCGAATCACCTTCTTGCCGAAGGAAAAAAGGTGCGTGGAATTGGCCGTTCGGCCGAGCGTCTGCAGCGGCTTGCGCGAAAGGGCGGAGAGCCATTTGTCGCTGATATTACCGACACTCAGGCGCTGACCAGGGCGTTCCAGGGCGCCGAAGCCGTCTACGTCCTGATTCCGCCGGATTACTCCGCTCCGGATGTGCGTGCGCACTATCAAGCCATCACCGAATCTATCGCAACGGCTCTGGAGCGCTCCGGAGTGAAGCACGCAGTCGCGCTCAGCGCCATTGGCGCCGACAAGGCGCATGGCACGGGCCCGGTCGTGGGGCTCCATCGAATGGAGGAGCGCTTGAACCGGATCGCCGGTCTCCACGTGCTCCACCTGCGCGCCGGGTCCTTCATGGAAAACACCCTAGCGCAGATTGGGATCATTCACAAAACCGGCACGGTCATTGACGGCCTGCTGCCCAATCTGAGCTTTCCCATGATCGCCACACGCGATATTGGCGACGCCGCCGCGCAGGCCATGCTGAAGCTAGAATTCCATGGCCACCAGACCCACGAATTGCTTGGCCCCAATGACATCACCATGACCGAGGTGGCCGCCATCATCGGCAAGGCGATTGGAAACTCCAACCTCAAGTACGTGCAGGCGCCCGACGAGCAGATTCGCGCAGCCATGTTGCAGATGGGAATGTCGGAGGATCTTGCCGGGCAATTGCTGGAGATAACGCACGCCATGAACTCCGGCCACATGAAGGCCCTGGAGCCGCGCACCGCGCATAACTCCACGCCCACCAGCTATGTCACCTTCGTGCATCAGGAATTCCTGCCGCAGTACAAAGGAAAATCCGCGGCATAAATTCGTGCTTTAACGAGGTGTCAGCCGGTTCAACCGTTCCGCTGCGGCCGCCAGCGTCTCCGGCCGCTTGCAGAAGGCAAAGCGCACCTGCTGTGAGCCGAGAGTTTTGTCGCTCAACGCGCTGTTGTAAAAGCTGGAGCCTGGCACCGCCGCAACTCCGATCTCCTCCACCAGGTGCCGGGTAAAGGCCAGATCGTCTTCGAAGTGGAAGCCGGCCACGTTGGTCATGATGTAGTAGGCGCCGCGCGGGCGATAGGCCGTCAGTCCAGCGCCGCGCAGTGTGGCCAGCAACTGGTCGCGCTTGGCCAGGTAGCCGTCGGCCATCTGCCGGTAGTAGCTGCGGGGCAGCGCCAGCGCCACGGCTCCTGCGGCCTGCAGAGGCGCCGCCGCACCCACGGTGAGGAAGTCGTGTACCTTGCGAATGCCGAGCGTCAGGTCGGCCGGAGCAATCGTCCACCCCACGCGCCATCCGGTCACGCTGTAGGTCTTCGACATTCCGTTGATGGTGATCGTCCGCTCTGCCATGCCGTCGATGGTGGCCGGCGATACGTGCTCGGCGCCGTCATACAGAATGTGCTCGTAGATCTCGTCGGTGATGGCGAGCGCGTCGAACTCCACGCACAAGTCGCGAATCGATTCCAGCTCGACGCGCGTAAAAACCTTGCCCGTCGGGTTGTTCGGCGTGTTCAGAATGATGGCGCGGGTGTTCTGGTTAAAGGCCGCCCGCAGCTCAGCCGGGTCGAACCACCAGTCGCCATCCTCGGTCTCCGGCGGGTGCAGTGGAACATAGCGCGGCACGGCGTCGGAGAGAATCGCGTCGGCCCCGTAGTTCTCATAAAACGGCTCAAAGACGATGACCTCGTCGCCCGCATTCACCGTGGCCAGCAGTGCGGCAATCATGGCTTCGGTGGCTCCGCAGCAAACCGTGATCTCGGTCTCGGGATCGGCCTTCAGACCCTGCCATTCGGCGGCCTTGGCGGCAATCGCCTGCCGCAGATCGCGCGCGCCCCAGGTGATTGCATACTGGTTGATGTCGTCGGCGATGGCCTGCTGCGCGGCGCGCTTCAGCTCCTCGGGCGCGGGAAAATCGGGAAAGCCCTGCGCCAGGTTGATGGCGTTGTGCAGCATCGCCTGCCGGGTCATCTCGCGAATCACGCTCTCGCTGAACTGCGAGGCCTTGGTGCTGATCCGGCCGGCACTCATCCGGCGGCTACTCTGGGTCGGTAGATTCATAAACGCTCCGCGAGATCCATAAACGTTCCGCGCTCCTCGGTTCGATGATACGGCACGCCCCCAGGCGCCGGAAATACACCCACCCGCGGGGATCCGCCTTGTCCGTCCCTCAGCCTTGACGCAGTAAGAAGGAACAAGCTATAAACGTGCCTTGCGGCGGGCAAGAGATAGCCGCCTGTGGGCATATTCAACTTTCGATGGGTTCGCCGACCGCGGGCCCGATGGAGATGAGATGGCAATTGCAAACAGCATCACCGAGTTGATCGGAAAAACGCCGTTACTTTACCTGAACAAGATGACCCAGGGCTGCGTGGCCAAGGTGGCCGTCAAACTGGAGAGCCAGAATCCGCTGGCCAGCGTAAAGGACCGCATCGGGGTCGCGCTCATTGAGGCGGCCGAGCGCGACGGCAAGATCCAACCCGGTAAAACCGTGCTCATCGAACCCACCAGCGGCAACACCGGAATCGCGCTGGCCTTCGTCGCCGCCGTCAAGGGATACGAGTTGATCTTGACCATGCCGGAGACGATGAGCCTGGAGCGGCGCGTGCTCCTGCTGGCCTTCGGCGCCAAAATCGTCCTCACCCCCGGTGTCCAGGGCATGAAGGGCTCCATTGCCAAGGCCGAAGAGATCCTCGCCAAGACTCCCAACGGTTACATCCTGCAGCAGTTCGATAACCCCGCCAATCCCGCCATTCATTACGCTACCACCGGCCCCGAGATCTGGAACGACACCGACGGCCAGGCGGACTTCCTCATCTCCGGCGTCGGCACCGGCGGAACCCTCACCGGAGTCGCCCGCTACATCAAGGAGCGCAAGCCGTCGTTCAAGGCCATTGCCGTCGAGCCCACCGACAGTCCCGTACTCTCCGGCGGCAAGCCCGGCCCGCACAAAATCCAGGGAATCGGCGCCGGCTTCGTGCCCGGCGTGCTGGACACCAAGCTGATCGACGAAGTCATCCAGATCACCAACGACGAAGCTCTCGACTTCGCCCGCCGCCTGCCCAAAGAGGAAGGTCTGCTGGTCGGCATCTCCGCCGGAGCAGCCGTCTGTGCGGCGCTCAAGGTGGCCAAGCGCCCGGAAAATGCCGGCAAGCTGATCGTCGCCATCATCCCCAGCTTCGGCGAGCGCTACCTCAGCACGGTCCTGTTCGAGGAGTTGCGCAAGGAAGCGCAGGCTCTGCCCACCGTCTCGGTCGGCGAGCCCGCCAAGGCGTGATGACCCATGGTCACGGGTGGCCCACATCCGCCTGAAGTTGGCGAATGTGGGGTGCCGAGCGGCCGGAATCTCGGAGAAAAGAAGCTCATCGAAACGCAGAATAAGTCCCAGGCCGCAATGCCTGGGACTTTTTCTGTGCGATAAGCTTGTGCCGATCTTTGATCGCGGTCCGTGCGGGTTTATTCCCGCGTAATCCTCATCCCGCCCCACGCCAATCCCGAGCCCACCACCGCCAGCAGAATCACCGTATGCCGCAGTTCGTCCCAGTTTTGCGAGAGCACAGTGGGTGCACCCGCCGCGCCCGCATTGCCGAAGTAGCCAACGTTCGAATAGTGGTCGGTCAGCGCGATCCCCGTGCGCTTGCAGACGTTTTCCAGCATGCGCAGATTCGCCTGATGGCCGATGAATACCTGGCGAAGCTTCTCCGACTCAGGCACGTTCGATTGCAGGCTCCGCACCACATCGGTCGTGGTCTTGATGGCAAACACCTGCACCGCGTGGCCTTCCTGCGCGAAGTGCCCGCCGGTAGGAATCGTCACATGCTGCTGTCCCGCCGGGTCGCTTCCAAAGCTGGTGTCCGTAATCACATTGGGGGACGGCACGCGCGAGGAGACAATGGCCGCCGAAGCTGCATCGCCAAACAGCACCGCCTGGCGCCGGTCGTTGTAGTCAATGGTGTGGGTAAAGGCCTCGCTGTTGACCACCAGCACAAAATCGGGCAGCGCTTCGGGACGCATCTGGTTCAGAAAGTGAATCTGCGAGGCAAAGCTCGAGCACGCCGAATGCAAGTCGAAGCAGGTCGCGCCGATGCCCAGCGCGTTGGCAATCCGGCTGGAGTCGGCCGGAATCTGCATCTCCGGCGAGCATCCGCCCGAGATGATCATCCCCAGCTGAGAGGCTTCCAGCCCGGCCCGTTCCAGGGCCATGCGCGTGGCGCCTGCCGACATCTCCGTCGCCGTGGTGTGCGCCGCTTCGGCGGCGGCCCGCGGCTCCCGGTTGCGCGTCTGGCGCAGGTAGTCCAGCGGCAGCGTGGTGCGCCGCTCAATGATGCCGACCCGGTCTTCAATCCATTTCGCGTCCACCCCAATGTCCAGGGAGGTCAGAAATTGATTATCCAGAACCGTTTCTGGGTGAAAATGGCCAACCGCGTGGAGGTACAACAAAAAGCTTCTCCTCTATCGTTCTTTCCGCACAACTGCTCCCTGCATGCTTCGGTTCACGTCCGGGCAGGCATGGGTGCTCGATCCCGTCGATTGCAGCCGATGGACTTGAAGTTTAAACGGTGTCGCGCCCCGGTGCAATGCCTGCACAGCGATTGCCAATGGCTGAAAGGGATGTGACAGAACTATTACCTGTCCGCCCTGCCGGTGTTGCGAATGCGTTAATCCGCCCGTCTTGTCAAGCACCCAAAAATCGAATTCAGCTCAGGTTTTCAACACGAATGTGGAAATGCGGCAGTAAAAACCCCAAACACGCCGTCCAACTCTTGTTTCTACGCGCCCTTCTCCATCTTGCACAAACCCCGGTGCGAGAGCTGGGCACAGCCTACATTGCGAATGCCCAGCCAGCCGCCATCCGGCTTTGCTCTTGCCGTACACTGTGAGCATGAAGAAGCAGCCCTGGGCCTGGATTCTGTTGGCGGTAGTCTTCCTGCAGCTTCCAGCTCTTGCCTTCCAGAACCCGCCCAGCGCCAAGGCTTACCTTGGCTTCGACCGCAACGATTATCCCGGCGACGCGAATCTCCCGGCCCTGCGCAAGAGCTTCAGCTTCACCGGCTACTGGCTCGGCAATCCGCCCGGCGAGAGATCCAACAGCTGGCACGGCAGGCGCGCCGCCGTGGAGCGCGCCGGCTTCGGCTTTCTTCTGCTGTTCAACGGGCGCGACTACTCCCAACTGAAATCCCGGCCCAATCCCGGCGCATCCGACGGCGCCGCGGCCGCCCGCTCCGCCCTGGCCGAAGGCTTTCCCCGCGGCAGCGTCATCTTTCTCGACCAGGAGCAGGGTGGACGCATGCTGCCCGAGCAGAAGCAGTACGTCTTTGCCTGGGCCGAGGCCGTCCGCCGCGGCGGCTTCCGTCCCGGAATCTATTGCTCGGGCATCGAGGTCGCCGAATCCGATGGAGGCCGCATCAGCACCGCCGGCGACCTGCATGAGTCGCCGCAGGGCCGCCAGCTCGTCTTCTGGGTGGCCAACGATGCCTGCCCGCCCTCGCCCGGTTGCAGCTTTCCCCACAACCCGCCGCCGCCCGAGGCCGGTGAATCGCCCTTCGCCGAGGTCTGGCAGTTTGCCCAGTCGCCGGTGCGCAGCCAGTTCGCCGCCTCCTGCCGCCACAGCTACAACCCCGATGGCAACTGCTATCCGCCCGAAGTTCCAGGCGAGAACCTGCACATCGACGTCAGTTCCTCTCGCTCACCCGATCCCTCGCACGCGCGCCGAGTGCCCGCGTCCGGAGGGGCATCTCTTGGCCCGTAACCACCGCGCTAGCCAGCACCTGGCGTTACCGCTCCAGAGCGCGGCTATCACTCCTGCTCCTATGCTGTCCTTCCGAGCAACGCGAGGAATCCCTGCCTGGTTCAAATCTCCGATGACGTTCCAGAGTCTTTCGGCCACGAACTGCCTCAGGGACGTTCTGGCTTCGACGCCGAAATGTCACGAAAGTATCAAAGACTTAGCAGTCCCGATTCGGAATCCATAAGAATCAATAAGTTGCTGCGGTAAAAAGATGATTGACCTTAGCTCCGCAAAGCTTTAATGTTTAGACTGTCAGCGGCGACGGATAAGCCGTAGTCGGTAGAATCGTTCATCTGCAAGCCCGGAACTACAACGCTTCGGGCAAGGTCCCCTAGGAAAATCGGTTGGTCATCGGGGAGGTTGGTATCTTGTTGCGTCCCAAGCTGCATCCAATGTTGCAGGATATGGGACGGAGCCTCCAGCGCAGATTGAGCGACCGAGTGAATTCGCCTCGCATCTATACCTAATTAAGAAGTCAGGGTGCGAGGTCATAACCAGGTGGGAGGTTTCCGTGCCCATCGCTCCGGCAGAGTCTGCCATTCATAACTAAAGAAGAACCAGCAATCAAAGCCACCCACGTCGTCCTCGCAGCGCTCGATGCCACCCGCGGGGCCGATGCAAAAGGAGAGTTCATGCGTTCCGATAAAGTGTTCGAAGCTTTACATACATTGCAGAATCGTTATATGCTCTGCCAGATCGCCTCCAAGGCCACTCGCAAGTTCCACAAGCCGAATACCCGCATTCAGGACACTACGAACGACGTTCTGAACCGCATCTCCGACAACGAGCGGGCCAACGTGATGGCCGATCCGGTGAATGCAAAAGAAGCTCAGCGTCGTGCGGCATAACGGCTGAGAATTTTCCATTACCCCTTGCGGCGGGCCGCAGGGGGTAAACCCTAAACTCAAAACGCAAGGCAAACAGACAGGAAATTTCGAAGATCAGCCGAGAACCACCCATCCGGCCACCAAGGGGCTCCAGGCCGGGTTCCCATCCCAATGGTTGCTTTGATAGCCGAGCCAGATTTCATGGTAACCACCTTCCCGGCGCCGAGCGGCGCACCTGAATCCTTCCTCTCGAACAAAAATCCGTAGGTGGACATGACGATCGCTGAACTGAAAGAAAAAAACATCACCGAGCTGACCAAGATCGCTCGCGACCTCGACCTCCCTGGTTCGAGCGGCCTGCGCAAGCAGGATCTGATCTTCAAAATCCTGCAGGCGCAGAGCGAAAAAGAAGGCCACATCTTCGCCGAAGGCGTGCTGGAAATCCTTCCCGACGGCTACGGCTTCCTCCGCTCGCCCGACTACAACTATCTGCCCGGCCCCGACGACATCTACGTTTCTCCCTCGCAGATCCGCAAGTTCGACCTCAAGACCGGCGACACCGTCAGTGGACAGGTGCGTCCGCCGCATGAGGGAGAGAAGTATTTCGCGCTGGTCAAGATCGAGGCCATCAACTTCGAGTCGCCCGACGAGGCCCGCAACAAGATCCTGTTCGACAACCTCACTCCGCTCTATCCCCAGGAGCGCCTCAAGCTGGAAACCGTGCGCGACAACATGAGCGCCCGCGTCATGGACATGCTGATTCCCATCGGCAAGGGCCAGCGCGGACTGATCGTCGCTCCGCCCCGCACCGGCAAAACCATGCTGCTGCAGAACATCGCCAACTCCATCACCGCCAATCATCCCGAGGTGGTGTTGATCGTCCTGCTGATCGACGAGCGCCCGGAAGAAGTCACCGACATGCAGCGCTCGGTCAAGGGCGAAGTCATCAGCTCCACCTTCGACGAGCCCGCCGCGCGCCACGTGCAGGTCGCCGAGATGGTCATCGAAAAGGCCAAGCGCCTGGTGGAACACAAGCGCGACGTGGTGATCCTGCTGGATTCCATCACCCGCCTGGCCCGCGCCTACAACACCATCGTTCCGCCCTCCGGCAAAGTACTCTCCGGCGGCGTGGACTCCAACGCCCTGCAGCGGCCCAAGCGCTTCTTCGGCGCCGCCCGCAATATCGAAGAGGGCGGCTCGCTCACCATCATCGCCACTGCGCTGATTGAAACCGGCAGCCGCATGGACGACGTCATCTTCGAAGAGTTCAAGGGCACCGGCAACATGGAAGTCATCCTCGACCGCAAGCTCAGCGACAAGCGCGTCTTCCCGGCCATTGACATTCAGCGCTCCGGCACCCGTAAGGAAGAGCTGCTCCAGGCCAAGGACGACCTGCAGCGCATCTGGGTGCTGCGCCGCGTTCTCAATCCGCTTTCGCCCGTCGAAGCCATGGAGTTGCTCATCGACAAACTGAGCAAGACGCGCGCCAACGCCGACTTCCTCTCCAACATGAGCAGCCTGTAGATATCACAAGAACCACGCAGGGTGCCCCATCCTAGCCTTCTTTTGGCTAGGGTGGGGCAGTTGTTTTGGCCTGAGATTTGGTGCCCCATATTTGCCCGTAGTTGGCAAATGTGGGACGAGCACACAGCTCGCATCGAGTGAACCCATACCTCCCGTATAATCAAAAGTCGCACCCATCCCGCTTCGTGAAGGACGGCACTCTTTGCACATGCATCCACAATCCGGCGGCCCGCAGCAGCCTCCAGCGCCGCAGACGATTCCCGGTGTCAGCCAGATCATCGCCGTCGGCAGCGGCAAGGGCGGCGTCGGCAAAACCACCCTCTCCGTCAATCTCGCCCTGGCCCTGGGACGCCTCGGCTTCAAGGTCGGCCTGCTCGACGCCGACATCTACGGCCCCAACGTTCCGCTCATGCTGGGCGCAACCGGGGAGCCGGAGATGACTCAAGATGGCCGCATCGTGCCCACCGAGCGTTATGGCATTCGCGCCATCTCGGTCGGCTACCTGAATCCCGGCGACAAGCCCCTGGTCTGGCGCGGCCCCATGCTCCACAACGTCATTCAGCAATTCCTCGGGCGCGTGGCCTGGGGAGAGCTCGACTATCTCATCATCGATCTGCCTCCTGGAACCGGCGACGTGGTGATCTCTCTCTCGCAGACGGTGCCGTTGACCGGTGCGGTCGTCGTCACCACTCCCTCCGACGTCGCCCTGCAGGATGCCCGCAAGGCCATCGAGATGTTCCATCAGGTTCATGTCGAAATCCTCGGCGTCGTCGAGAACATGAGTTACTTCGTCTGCCCCCACTGCAATCATGAGATCGACGTCTTCTCCACCGGCGGCGGCGAGCGCACCGCCAAACAGTACAACGTGCCGTTCCTCGGACGCATCGAGCTGGACCCGACCATCCGCGAGGGTGGAGATTCCGGTCATCCCGTGGTGCTGGCCGGCGAGCAGGCCAACAACGCCAAGAGTCTGTTCGCCTTTGCGCGCAAAGTGCTGGAGCGCGCCGACGAGTTGAAGGCCCGCGGCGGCGGCAGCATTCTCAGCATCGACTAGCGCAGTTCAGGTTCGTGGATTTCGCGGATCGAAGCGTAAATGATGTCGGGTGCCCCACCTTCGCCGCTGCTTTTGCGGCTAAGGTGGGAGAGCAGAATGTACCGATCTTGCAATCGCTCTTTTCCCGTTCCATTCGAGCAAGGAGAATCATGGAGAGCGCTTCGCCTGGCACTGACATTCCCGGCACTGCGAATCACGGCGCCATGCCCAACTCCACGCCGCCGGTGGAGAATGGCAATCCCATTCCTTACTGGCACACCGCCCTGCTGCTGCTGGTGCTGGTTCTCTTCAGCGTGGGCAATATGAAGAGCAGCCAGACCGTGCACGCCGGCGCCCATGTTCGCATCTACCTGGCCACCATGTTCTACGAGTGGCTGCTCACCGCGTTTGTCTGGTGGGGACTGCGCCGCTCCGGAGGCTCGATGCGCGAGTTGATCGGCGGACGCTGGCACAGCGTGGGAGATTTCTTCCTCGACATCGTCATCGCCATGGGCGTCTGGTTGGGCGCGTTGATGATGATCGCCCTGGCGGCCTTGGCCATGGGCATGAACCACGCCGGCAATCTCAGCGACGCGCAAAAGAAGATCGGCTTCCTGGCGCCGCAGAACATGCGGGAAATCATTATGTGGATCTGCCTCAGCGCCACTGCCGGGTTCTGCGAGGAAGTCATCTTTCGCGGATATTTCCAGAAGCAGTTCACTCGATTGCTGCGCTGCCGCTGGAGCGCGCTGGTGGTGGTCAGCATTCTCTTCGGCCTCGGCCACGGATACGAAGGGGCGCAGCGCATGGTGCTCATCGCCCTGCTCGGCTTCGCCTTCGGACTCATGAGCCTGCTGCGCAAGAGTCTCCGCCCGGCGATGATGGCCCACACCCTGCAAGACACAATCTCCGGACTATTGCTGCGGACCTTGCAGCACTAGAGCAGTTCCTGAGTCGTGTGCCGTGATGTTGCTGCTGCCCCTATGGTGTCATTCCGAGCGTCGCGAGGAATCCCTGCACGGTTCAAATCTGCGATGAAGCTCCAGAGTTTCTTCGGAGCGAGCTGGCACTGACGGTCGACACCTTCTGCGGAGCGGGTCTAGACGGCCATCACTCGAGTCGAATTTCGAGACGCATGGCGTGCATGATTCGCCTACGTTTTCTTTTTTTGCTTGACATGCATTTGCAATCAACATATACAACTATGCAATTGCAACCTTTGCGTTGCAATTAGATTCCAAGATTGTTCAAAGGGAGAATAGTCATGGCAACCAAGAAAGCTGCGAAGAAGGCCGTAAAGAAGGCGGTCAAGAAAGTCGCAAAGAAGAAGTAGTAACTTTCCACCAAAAGGCTACACAAAAGGGGAGCGCGAAAGCGTTCCCCTCAGTGTTTATGCGGGTAAAACACACTTCCGCGCTTCAGTCCAAAATCGCCGCCGCGGCGGCCAGCGCGGCAATCGCCGCCGTCTCCGCGCGCAGAATCGTCGCACCCAGGGTCACGCTTCGCCAGCCCGCGGCCTCGAACTCGGCGATTTCCTCGGCGGTCCATCCGCCCTCCGGTCCCACGGCAAACGCCATCGCTCCGGCTGATTTTTTTAAAGCGTCGCGAAAATTTTCGCTCTGCTCATTCTCGTTCAGCAGCAGCCGCGTCGAAGCCTCCACCGCCAGCGCCTCGCGCAGCTTGACGGGTTCGTCGATCTGCGGCACGGCCAGCCGGCGCGATTGCTGTGCGGCCTCATGCGCAATGCGGCGCCAGCGCTCCACCCGCTTGCCGGCCCCGGCGGCAAGATGCGCATCGGTGCGCCGCGCAATCACCGGAACGATCCGCGTCACGCCCAGCTCCGTGCATTTTTCAATCGCCCATTCCAGGCGGTCGAATTTGTAAATGGCCGCCACCAGCACAATCTCCCGCTCGCAGGCGCCTTCCAACTCCTCGCCGAGTGAAAACTCCACCCGCTCGGCGCTCACCGCAACAATCGTGCCGCGCCGCAGCCGTTCGCCGCAGACGATGTCGTACATCCTGCCCCGCGCGCGCCCGCAGCACACGCGCCAGATGCGCCGCGTTCTGTCCCAGCAGCCAGGCTTGGTCTTCGCGGAATTCGTCGGCAATCCAGCGGCGCCGTGTCATCGATCCAGCCTCATACATCCAGCCTAATCCAAGTCGTCCCGAGCATTCAAAATCTCGGCGGCGGCGACCGGAGCGTTGTTGGTGCCCCACATCTGCCGCAGTAGCTGATGTGGGTCTTGGCCGCCCACTCGCCCAAAACAAAAGCGCAGGCCGTGGCCCGCGCTTCCGCTCTACATTCGTTTGCGAGTCTGTTTAGCTAAAAATGTCCTTCATCTTATCGATCAGCCCATGCTTCTGCGGACTGTTCTCCTGCCCCAGCGTGGCGGCCAGCTGCTCCAGCAACTCGCGCTGCGTGCCGGGTCAGTTTCTCCGGCGTGGTCACCTTCACATCGACGAACAGATCGCCGCGCCCGGTGCCGTTGAGTACCGGCACGCCCTTCTTGCGCAACCGGAAGCGCGTTCCCGACTGCGTGCCTTCGGGAATCTCCAGCATTGCCTCGCCGTCCAGGGTTGGGATCTTCACCGTCGCTCCCAGCGCGGCCTGGGTAAAGGAGATGGGGATGGCGCAGTACAGGTCCTTGCCTTCGCGCTCAAAGAACGCATGCTCGGACACATGCAGCACCACGTAAACGTCGCCCGCCGGTCCTCCGTCCAGTCCGGCATCGCCGTGCGCGGAGTACAGGATGCGCGTCCCGTTCTCCACTCCTGCCGGAACCTTTACCTGCAGCGTATGGGTGCGGCTCACCAGCCGCTGTCCCTTGCACTTGGCGCACGGATGTTCGATCATCGTGCCCGTGCCCTGGCACACCGGGCAGGCGCGGGCCACGCTGAAGAATCCCTGCTGATAGCGGACCTGTCCGTGGCCGTTGCACTGCTTGCATTGGCTGGGCGCCTTGCCCTCGGCCGCACCCGTTCCGCGGCAGCTGTCGCACAGTTCGTGGCGGCGGAAGGTGACTTGCTTCTCCACTCCGAAGGCCGCCTCTTCAAACGTGATGCTCAGGTCATCGCGAAGGTCGTTGCCGCGCTGTGCCCGGCTGCGTCTTCCGCCGCGTCCTCCGGTATTGCCGAACAGATCGCCGAAGCCGAACATCTCACCGAAGATGTCGCTGATGTCCACCGGCTGTCCCGCACCCTGACCGCCGCCGCTGGTGAAGGCGTCATGGCCATAGCGGTCGTAGGCCGCGCGCTTCTGCTGGTCGCTCAGAATCGAGTAGGCCTCGCTGCACTCCTTGAAGCTCTCCTCCGCGGTATGGTCGTCCGGGTTGCGGTCCGGATGATACTGCAGAGCCATCTTGCGGTAAGCGCTCTTGATCTCGCCATCGCTCGCGGTGCGGGTAACCTCGAGTACTTCGTAATAATCGCGTTTAGTTTTGGTAGCCAGTGTCCGAACTCCGTTGGTGCAGTGTTGCCGGTAACGTTGCTATTCCGGTTGCGCCGGTTCACGCCGCGCCGGTTCTTTATGCCTTAGAATTCTGCGCTACCCGAACCATCGCGGCGCGCAGCACGCGGTCGCGCAGACGATAGCCGCGCTGCAGCTCATCGAGCACGTGATGGTCGGGAACCTCCGTGGTCTCCACCATCTGGATGGCCTGGTGCAGGGTCGGGTCGAAGGGCTGTCCCTGGGCGGCGATCGGCTCCACGCCAAGCCGCGTCAGCACGTCGTGGAACTGGCGGTCGATCAACTCGATGCCGGAGCGGAAGTCCTGCACGGACATTCCCTCCGTCTTCAGCGCGCGGTCCAGGCTGTCCAGAATCGGCAGCAGCTGCTTCAGCGCATCGCTCAGCGCATACTCGCGGAACTCCACCTGCTCGCGCTGGCTGCGCTTGCGGAAATTCTCGAACTCCGCCTGCGTCCTCGCCAGCCGGTCCAGCAGCAGCGCGTTCTCCGACTTCAGCTTTTCCACCTCGGAGACCTTCGCCTCCTGGTTGCCGGTATCGCTGCCGGGGTCGCCTTGCGTGAGTTCGTGCTCCACATCCACGGGAGTGTTTTGTAATTCTTCTTCGGTCATTTTGTTGTTTTTATTCCGTGTCATTTAATAGCTTGTCGAACAGCCGCGCAATGTAGGACACGGCATGTATGGTGTGTTGATAATCCATTCGCGTGGGGCCAATCACCGCCAGGCGTCCCAGAATTTCCTGCCCGCTGCGGGCAGGAGCGCCGATGAGCACGAAGTTGCTCAAATCCGGCATTGTATCCTCCAGCCCGATGATTACCCGCACCGCCTCCTGCCGCGTGTCCACATACGACGAGAGCAGCTCGACCATGCGCGTCTTCTCCTCCAGCGTCTTCAGCAGCTGCCGCAGGCGCTCGCTGTCGTTCTCCCGCTGGACCAGGTTGGCCGTGCCTTCCACAAATACTTCTGACTCGTCGTCCTTGGCCGGCAGCGCGCCGCTGTGGTAGAGCTCGGCCACCGAGCGCATCAGCTGGTCGTATTCGCTGCGCTCCTGTTCGAGGCGGCGCTCCAGCTCCCGGCGCACGTCCTCCATCATCCAGCCGCGGAAGTTGTCGTTGATGTAGCGCGCCGCCAGGTCCAACTCCGGCTGTTCCACGGTCGCGGGGGAGACGAAGCACGCGGTCGCGCACCACTCCGCTGCGCGTCACCACCACGGCCAGCACCCGCTGCTCGGCCAGCCGCTGGAAGTGAACATGCTCCAGAGCCATACGCGGCCCGGCCGAAGTCACCGCCACGCCCACGCCTGAGGAGACCAGCGAGAGCACATGCGAGGTGCGCTCCATGAACTCCTGCACGTCGTTGACCCCGTGGAAGTATCGCTGAATGGTTTGTTCGTCGTCCGGCTTCAGGCTTACCTGGTCGCTGAGCCTCTCGGCATAGTAGCGATAGCCATCTACCGACGGCACGCGGCCGGAGGAGGTATGTGGCTGCGCCAGCAGCCCGGCTTCCGCCAGGTCTGCCATCACGTTGCGGATGGTCGCAGCGCTTAGCCCCTCGCTGTTGTGCCGAGCCAGGGTGCGCGAGCCGACCGGCTCACCGGTCGAGATGTAGGTCTCGACGATGGCCGTCAAAATCTCCTGCTCACGTCTGCCGATGCTGGCCATTGCGAATACCTCACCACGTCCCTGGCGGCGGTGTTCCTCCAGGAGCGGCTATCTCAATTAGATGCGTCAGCTGAATCTGCGATGCCGGGCTGGATGCCCGTCCCGGCCTGGGGAACTGCTTCAAGTTTAGCAAAGTCGGCTCAAGTTTGCGATATACTTCGCCGCTGGCCGTGCTCCTCACGGGAGTGGCACGTCGTTGGGCATTGTACTCAAGTAATCAGGAACGGCGGGTTGGAGGAATATGCCGAGTGACGGCGCCAGGGTTTCAGGGCAAGATCACTGGATGGACTTGCCTGATTACTACGAGTTCCTTCAAATCAGCCCGAGCGCCGAGGCCGACACCATTCATCGCGTGTACAGATTTCTGGCCACGCGCTTTCACCCCGATAACCAGGATACCGGCGACACGGAACGATTCTTCCTGCTGACGCAGGCCTATGAAGTGCTCTCCGATCCGGAGCGCCGCGCCGCCTACGATGCGAGCCGCCAGACATCCCAACCGGAGCCCCTCTCGGCGTGGATTGATTTTATGGATAGCATGGACGGTGAGGTGAACCGGCGGCTGGCGGTTCTGACCGTGTTGTATTCCAAGCGCCGCACCACCCCGGACCGTCCCGAAGTTTCCCTGCGCGACATCGAAAGCCGCCTCGGGTTTCCTCGCGACTACTTGCTGTTCACGATGTGGTATCTCCGGACCAAGGGATTAATCACCCGGGCGGACAACTCGGAGTTCACCATCACGGCCGAGGGTGTGGACTTTGTGGAAACGCAGCGCAAGAATATTCCGGTTCTGGAAAAATTACTGACCACCGGCGACCGAGCCCCCGGCACCGGCGCAGCGACGGAAGGCGAAGAGGCAAGAGAAGAAGCGGCAGCAAACTAAAACTTTCACTTCCTCTTGTCGGCCGTGTAACGGCTGCTCCTTGAAAGCTCTCTTAGCTGAATCAATACATAGTTGCGACTCCCGAATGGCGAGAAAGGCATTGGTCGCGCACCTTGCGCAACCAATGCCCCGCCGGGCACCCCACTCGGTAACAATTCGCCCAAAAATCAATCGTTCAGAGTTGGTGCGGAACTGCGGCGGCCGGGGTAGAATTACGTCGCATCCCATAACTGAAAGCTATTGCCATCCTATGCTTTTCAAAACTCTGAGCGCGGCCGTGTACGGCATCGACGCCAACCTCATCGACGTGGAAGTCGATGTCTCCGGCGTAAAGATGAACGAGGACCATTTCACCACCGTCGGCCTGCCGGACACGGCGGTGCGCGAAAGCCGCGAGCGCATCCGCGCCGCGCTGAAAAATTGCGGCTACGATATTCCTCCCACCCACATCACCATTAATCTTGCGCCCGCCGATTTGAAGAAGGAGGGTTCGGGCTTCGATTTGCCGATGGCGCTGGGAATTCTTGGAGCTTACGGCGGGTTGAACAAGCAGGACCTTGGCGAATTCGTCATCGTGGGCGAACTCTCGCTCGATGGCAGCCTGCGTCCGGTGCGCGGCGCGCTGCCCATCGCCGTCGCCGCGCGGGCACGCAAGATTCCCAACCTGCTGGTGCCGGAACAGAACGCGCGCGAGGCCGCCGTGGTCGAGGGCGTCAAGGTCTATCCCATGAAGACCCTGCTCGACGTGGTGCGCCTCATCAACACCGGCGTTGGCCCCACGCCGCTGGTGGTGGACAGCCAGGCGCTGCTGGCGCAGGTGGAGCACTTCGCGGTGGACTTCAAGGACGTGCGCGGCCAGCACACCGCCAAGCGCGCCATGGAAGTGGCCTGCGCCGGCGGTCACAACATCCTGATGATCGGCCCTCCCGGCGGCGGCAAGACGATGCTCACCAAACGCATGCCGACCATCCTGCCGCCGCTGACCTTCGAGGAGGCGCTGGAGACCACCAAGATTCACTCCGTCGCGGGAGTGCTGGACGCGGGCAACGGACTGGTCGGCGTGCGTCCCTTCCGCTCGCCGCACCACACCATCAGCGACGCGGGACTGATCGGCGGCGGCGCGATGCCGCGTCCCGGCGAAGTTTCGCTGGCGCACAACGGCGTGCTCTTTCTCGACGAGCTGCCGGAGTTTCCGCGCAACGTGCTGGAGGTGATGCGGCAGCCGCTGGAAGATGGAACGGTTTCGATTGCGCGCGCCGCCATGTCGCTCACGTTCCCTGCGCGCTTTATGCTGGCCGCCGCGATGAACCCCTGTCCCTGCGGCTTTTTCAACGACCGCGCGCGCGAGTGCAAGTGCACCCCGCCGATGATCCAGCGCTACATCTCGAAGATCAGCGGGCCGCTGCTGGACCGCATCGACATCCACATCGACGTTCCGGCGGTGAACTACAAGGAGCTGCGCTCCAACGTGCAGGCCGAGCCGTCGGCGGCGATCCGCGAACGCATCCTGCGCGCCCGCGAGCGCCAGTTGCAGCGCTTCCGCGCCGCCGGAGAAAAGTTTTTCGCCAACGCGCAGATGGGCTCGCGCCAGATCCGCACCTTCTGCGAACTCAGTGCCGACTGCGAGCGATTGCTCGAGCGCGCCATGACCCAGTCGGGCCTGAGCGCCCGCGCCCACGACCGCATCCTAAAGGTTTCGCGCACGGTTGCCGATCTGGAAGGCGCGGAGCACCTGGAAGCCAAGCACATCGCCGAGGCCATCCAGTACCGCACGCTGGACAGAACGTATTGGGCATAGAGGTGGTCTCATAAAGCAGTTGAAGGGATTTGAAAGGGCACGACTTTAATCGTGCCGCGAGATACGCTCATTGCACGCGGCTTCAGCCGCTGAGGGAATCCGGAGCGAGTCATCCAGCACACGATGACAGAGGCAATCGACAATCTCGGCGATCTGCAGGGCCCGGGGTCCGTCGCGGGCATCGGAGGCCAGCGCGCCGGTGGCGGCGCGGGCTGGGGCAAGCCGCTGGGATCGATGCTGTCGGCGCTGGCGCAGGAGTTCGGCGCTTACTCCTCGCCCGAGGAGATTGCGGTGTTGCTGGCCGGCGTCCGGCTGCTGGTGGGCGCGGGGCTACCCGCCCTGGACGTTGCCGACGCCATGTACGCCAGTCCTCGCGTGCTGGATGAGTTGCGCGACGGCAGTCCCCAGGCGGCCAAGCAGGCGGTCATCGAGCACTTACGCGACGCGCTCTCCGAGTTGCGAGAATCTTTCGAGCCACAGGGCGAGTCTCGTGAACCAGGCATACCCGAGGCGAGCCTGCGCATGATGACCGCGGCTGGATTTGCCGCCGGAGAAATCGCTTCCGCGCTGCGCAGCGCGCCGGATTTGCGGGATGCGATGATGCAAGCCGACTCGTCGCAGTTGCGGCAGATGCTTCCATCGCTGCATGAAATGTTTCGCGACCATGGCCGCTCCACGCATGCCGATCCGGCGATGCTCGCGGCGTTAGGCGCAAGAGCGTTGCCCGAGAGCGGAGCGCAATCTGCGTGGTTCGAGCCGTACATGAGCCGCATACGCTCTGCGCAAAGGCGATCCATCGGCGAACTTCGCCCGGAAGACCACCCGGAGCTCATGCTGGTCTCCGCGCCCACACAGGAGCCAGCGGAGGATGACTCGACCGGCTTCGGCGCATGGGTGATCGCGGCGATGCTGGCGCTGGCCGCACTGCTGTTTATCCTGTCGCGGTGCTGAGAGACTCGCTCTGAGGCGGGTGGCCCATTCAAGCCTTCTGTTGGCTTGAGTGGGGCGGTTTTCAGGTCAAGGTCAACGACCCCACGCTAGCCAAAGGATGGCTAGCATGGGGCACCCGTAGCGCGTGCATCCACGCAGCTGTGAGGCTCATCACAGCCAGAGTGTTGCGGCGAAGTTGAGAATCAACAGATGCACGAGCTATCCATCGTCTCTTCCGTTCTCGATCAGTTGGATGAGTGGAAGAAGCAGCACGGGGGCAGACAAATCTCCAAGGTCGGATTGCGCGTGGGGGAGCTGGCCGGGGTGGACGTGGACTGTCTGCGCTTTGGTTTTGAATGCGTGGTGAAGGACACGGAATGGGAGTCGCTGGCGCTGGAGATTGAGCAGGTCGCGAGGCGGCAGCGGTGTTCGCGCTGCAACCATGAATTCGTGGCAGGGGACTGGGCTGCGGAATTTCCGCCCCAGCCGTTTACGGCTTGTCCTGAATGCGGCGAGGTGTCTACCCTCACCATCGCCGGGGAAGAGCTACAGATTGCCTATGTCGAGGTGGAAGACGAATGAGCCAGATCGCGGTTGAGAAAAAGGTACTGAACGAAAATCAGAAGATTGCCGCCGAACTGCGCGAGAAGTTCCGCGAGCACAAGATTCTGGTGGTGAACATCATCAGCTCGCCGGGCTCGGGCAAAACAACGCTGCTGGAGCGCACGTTGGATCGTATGAACCAGGAGCGCACGGACAAACGCAAGCGCGTGGTGCTGCTCACCGGCGATTTGCAGACGGAGAACGACGCGACGCGGCTGGCGCAATGGGGATTCCCGGTGAAGCAGATCATCACCGGCGGCACCTGCCATCTGGACGCCAAGATGATCGAGAAGCATCTGGCGGACTGGCCGCTGGAGAGCTTTGACCTGCTGATCATCGAGAACGTGGGCAACCTGGTGTGTCCCACCAGCTACGATCTGGGCGAGCACTTCAAGATCGTGATGCTGAGTGTGACCGAGGGCGAAGACAAGCCGCTGAAGTATCCGTCGATCTTCGTAAAGTCGGAGCTGATGATTCTGAGCAAGGTGGATCTGCTGCCGTATGTCCCGTTTAGCGCGGAGCTGGCCAAGAGCAATGCGCGCTCGATGCATCCGGGCATTCAGATCATCGAGAGCTCAAGCAAGGGCGATGGGCTCGACGAGTGGATGCAGTGGCTGGAGGAAAAACTGGCCGCGGTGAAGTCCGGTGAGCTGATCTCCGCCGTGTAGAGTGTTGAAAGATTTAAGCCGGGAGCCATCCCAGGCTTTTTTGCGCCTGTCCGCCGGCGGCCAACGCGCTGGCTCCGGGGGCTGCGCACGCGACGTTCACGGTCCGGTAGTGTACACTGGAACAACGATCTACATTGAGTTGTGCCATCCTTTTTCCTCTGATTTACCAGCAGTACAGCCGTACCGATGCCCCCGCTCGCATGGAATCCTGAAGTACAGAGTCTTGCCTGCACCAATGCGCATCCCTTCGAGTGGGGCCGGAGTAAAGCGCAAACTTTTACGGGAGAACAAAACTAATTCATGAAACGCGTTTATATTGCTGCTTTTCATCAGTCCAGGTTCGGCAAACTATTAGGGATGACGGTTCCCGAGATCGCACAGAACGCGATTGCGGACGTGTGTAAGGAAATCAACGTAGATCCCTCATTGCTGGACGTGGGTTCGGTCGGTGCAGCCTGCAATATTTCCCTCAATAATCAGGGACTGGTTTCAGGATTGGTTGCGGCGGTTCCGGGGTTGGCCGGCAAGCCGATTGAGAGCGTGGAGAATGCCTGCGCCTCCGGCGGACAGGCCGTGCTCTCCGTGATTTTGAAGCTGCAGGCGGGATGGGGCGACACCGGCTTTGCCCTGGGCTACGAGAAGATGCGCGACGCCGACGGCAGAATGGACGGCAAACTGATCGGCCATGCGCTGGGATTGTATTCGCATCCGGATGAGCGCGACGGCAAGATTTACGTCTTCCCGCATCTGTTCGCCCAGATCATGGATTGCTACATGAAGCACTACAAGGTGACCGAGGCCGACCTGGCTACCATCGCCGTGCAGGAATATGCCAACGGCAACCGGAATGCTTTGGCGCAGATGAACAAAGTGAAGGTCACACTGGAAGAAGCCCTGACCATTGGCGAACGCAATCGCTACATCATCGAAGGCCTGCCGCTGAAGACCTACGAGTGCTCACAGATTACCGATGGCTACGCGACCCTGATTCTGGCGACGGAAGAGGGATTGAAGAAGCTCGGCGTAAGCCGCGCCGACGCCGTGGAGATCGCCGGCTACGCGCAGGCCACCGACCCGCTGCTGACCGCAGGGCGCGACGTTCTGAAGCCCGCCGGAGCCTACAAGGCCATGCACAAGGCCTATGAGATGGCCGGAGTAACGCCGGCGGATGTGAACGTGGCCGAGGTGCACGACTGCTTCACCGTGATGGGCGCAATCGGCACCGAGGTGATCGGCAAGGCCAAGCCCGGCGAAGGCGCAAGGTACTGGGTGGACGGCAAGGCCGCCCAGGACGGCGAGTGCGGCATCAACCTCTCCGGCGGATTGATCGCCAAGGGACATCCGGTGGGAGCCACCGGCATCGCCATGCTGGGAACCTGCTTCAAACAGCTGCTGGGCCGCGCCAACGCGCAGGTGAAGAACGCCAAGGTGGCGGCGACGTTCAACGTCGGCGGCACGGCGTGCGCTTCGGTGTGCACGGTGCTCAAGCCGTAGCGCGACGAACACTCCTTAAAATGCTGGGCCGGCGCATGTCGCCGGCCTTTTGCATGGGCGGAAAAACTTCTAGCAGGCTGCTGAAAAAGTCGATATGCACGTTCAAATGGGTGTCATGTCTGAGCGAAGCGCGCCCGCGTTTTGGCGCGCGCAGTCGAAGCACCCCTGCGATTGCCTGGACTTGCACGTGAGGAGGGGCCCTTCGACTCGCGGCGACCACAGCCGCTCGCTCAGGGTGACACTCTAAAAAGATACTTTTTCAGCAGCCTTCTAGAAGTCGCTCTCGCGCGAGGGGACGATGGTTCCTTCACCGGGAATGAGGTCGGCGGTGGAGTAATCCTGAAACTCGTGGCAGTTGGGGCACTCGAAGCGTCCCAGGGCTGCGTTCGGGGGCAGGGAAGCGGTGCTTTTCCCGGCGACAGGTTCGCGCGGCAGCAGGGCAAAGCGCAGCGCACAGATTTTGCATTCGGCAAGCCAGACTAGAGCCATGAAGGAATAGTACCGCGAAGCGTCGTCCCACACCTGCCAGCCGTCCCACATCTGCCAAAAGAGGGCAGATATGGGGCACCCGTCGTGAGCTACTGGATTCGCTCGAACTGGTAGCCTGCGGCGGCCAGGGCGGTGAGCAGGTTTTCGACGTGCTCGTTGCCGCGCGTCTCCATGGTCAGGTCGATGGCGGAGTAGCCGAGATCGACGCCGAACTTGCGGTCGTAGGCGGTTTCCACGATGTTGGCGCGGTGGTCGGCCAGCACTCCGGTGAGGATGTGCAGGGCGCCGGGGTAGTCGGGCAGGTGGATGCGCAGGCGGATGAGCCGTCCGTCCTTGGCGAGGCCGCGTTCGATGATGCGCGAGAGAATGCCGACGTCGATGTTGCCGCCGCTGACGATGGCGGCGACGCGCTTGCCGGTGCAATGGATCTTGTGATGCACCAGGGCGGCGACGGCTGCTGCGCCCGCGCCTTCGGCCACCGTCTTTTCGCGCTCCAGCAATAGCAGGATGGCGCTGGCGATCTCTTCTTCTTCCACGGTGACGATTTCGTCCACGTACTTTTGCACCATGGGCAGGGTGCGTTCTCCGGCGCGGCGCACGGCGATGCCGTCGGCCAGGGTGGAGGCAACGGGCAGCGTGACCAGGTGCCCGGCATCGACGGCGGCCTTCATCGAAGGCAGGCGCGAGGTTTGCACGCCGATCACCTGGATGCGCGGGTTGATTTCTTTCAGCGCGCAGGCCATGCCGCTGATGAGCCCGCCTCCGCCGATGGCGGTGACGACCACATCGATGTCCGGCGTCTGGCCGAGCAACTCCAGGCCGAGCGTGCCTTGCCCGGCGATGACCGTATCGTCGTCGAAGGCATGGATGAAGGTGAGGCCGGATTCGGCGGCGCGGCGCTTGGCCTCATCGCAGGCCTCGTCGTAGTTGGCGCCGTAGAGCACCACCTCTCCGCCGAAGCGGCGCGTGGCCATCACCTTGTTGAGCGGCGTGGCCAGCGGCATCACGATCTGCGCGCTGATGCCGCGCTTGGTGGCGTGGTAGGAGACGGCCTGGGCATGATTGCCGGCCGAAGCGGCAATCAATCCGTGCTCCCGCTCCTCCTGGGTCAGTTCAAGAATCTTGTTGAGCGCGCCGCGTTCCTTGTAGGCGCCCGTCATCTGATGGTTTTCCAGTTTCAGGAAGACCGTGTTGCCGGAGAGCTGGGAGAAAGTTTCCGAATGCGAACAGGGCGAGAGAAGGATCGAGTCGCGAATGCGCGCGTAGGCCCTTCTCACATCGTTGACGGTCACCATGGATGTCGCCGCACCTGAGGACATGAGTTTCTTTCTTTCTGCCTGCGATGCACCTAGTCCAGAGGGCTTAAGAAGCTCGCGAAAGATTGCAATCAGTATAAGCGATTCCGCCGCCTTAGCCCGGTTACCGCAATGAAATACGATTTTCAAAGTCAACGCGAGTAGTTCAGCTTGCATCTACTTACCCTGAGGAAAGCAGGAAGAATCGCGCCCCCAGATCCGTCTGCAGGCACGAACAGAGGACTTGTAAAGATGGGTATGACGAGGTCAGAGATCCGGTCCATCGTCGTCTTTGGGGGCGCGGGATTTATCGGCTCGAACTGGACCGAGCGGCTGCTGAGAACCACCGGAGCCCAGGTTCATGTCTTCGACAACCTCTCGCGTCCGGGCACACACCACAACGTGGAGCATCTGCAGGAGTTGGCGGGAAGCAGTGGGCGATTGCAGATCACGGTGGGAGACGTGCGCGATGCCGAACTGGTCAGCCGCGTGGTGAAGCCTGCCAGCGAGATCTACCACTTTGCCGCGCAGGTTGCGGTCACCACTTCGCTGGTGGATCCCGCGGCTGGACTTCGAGGTGAATCTGGGCGGCACCTTCAACGTGCTGGAGGCTGCCCGGCAACATGGCAAGAATCCCTTCCTGCTGTTCACCTCGACCAACAAGGTGTACGGCAACTTGTGCGGCGGCGAGAGCCCGAACCATGGTTCGGCAGCGCAATGAAGCGGCTGACGGCAAGGGATGCGACGAGCGGCAGGCGCTGAACTTCCACTCCCCGTACGGCTGCTCCAAGGGCGGGGCCGACCAGTACGTGCGCGATTACGCGCGCATCTATGGACTGCGATCGGTGGTCTTCCGCATGTCGTGCATTGCGGGGCCGCACCAGGCCGGCAGCGCGGACCAGGGATGGGTGGCGCACTTTCTGTATTCGGCGCTGGAGGGCCGGCCGCTGACCATTTACGGCGATGGCCGCCAGGTGCGCGACGTGCTCCACGTAGCCGACCTGCTGCGGGCCTTCGAGGCAGCCTATGCCCGGCGCAAGGTGACCGCGGGGCAGATCTACAACATCGGCGGAGGGGCCGGGAACACGGTTTCGCTGCTGGAACTGATGGAGCGGGTGGAGCGGCTTACCGGCGAACGTTTGAACTACGACTTCGACGAGGTGCGCGCTGGCGATCAGGAGGTCTATGTGACCGATCACGGCAAGTTCTCGCGCCACACAGGCTGGGAGCCAAAGGCCGGCGTGGATGAGATTCTGAGCAGTATTTACGAGTGGTATCTGGGCAACCGCGAGGTGTTGGCGCCCTTGCGCGCCGGGACGCCGGGATTGCTGGCTCCGCTGCCGAGGAGCGCCTAGTGTCCCGCTACGCGCTGGTCAATCCCAACTGGGACTTCGCGGGCTCGACCTACTTCGGCTGCCGCGATCCGCATACTCCAATCGAGCTGCTGTTTGCCGCGCAGAAGATTGCAGCCGGGGGCCATCAGGCGCGGCTGATCGACGCGCAGACCGACGACCTGACGCTGGCCCAGGTGCGCGAGGAGGTGGAGCGCTTCGATCCGGATTTCCTGGTGATTCCCTCTGCGCCGTCCTATTTGTTCTGGCGCTGCCCGCCGCCGGAGTTGCGCATTCCGCAGCAGTGGTTCGCCGGGATTGGAGGGCGGGCGGCAAAGGTACTGATCGGACCGCACGGCTCCGCTACGCCGAGGGCCGCCATGCACAAGAGCGGCGCCGACGTGGTGATTCGCGGCGAGAGCGAAGATGCGCTGGCTGCACTGGCCTCCGCGCCATGGGAGCTGATCGACGGCGTGTGCTTCCGCGACCAGGGCGGGCGCGAGCACTACAGTCCGGGGCTGGGGGTGGTCGAGATGCAGAGCCTGGCCGCGCTCGACTATGCCAACTACAACGTGGAAAAACACTGGCACCGGCATCACGTCTTCAACCAAGAGACTGCTGGCCGCGGGGCCGAGGTCGAGTTTGCCCGGGGCTGTCCGTGGAACTGCACCTTCTGCAACAAGCAGCTCTTCCGCAACAAGTTTCGCGAGCGCCCGGTGGAGACGGTGCTGCTGGAGATCGACCGCCTGATCGCCCGCGGCGTGGACTACATTTATTTCATCGACGAGATTTTCGGCGTGGGCAAGAACGTGCTGCGGCTGCTCGAGGAAATTGCGCGGCGGCCGGTGCGCATCGGCTTCCAGACGCGTATCGACCTGTGGGACGAAGCCCAGCTCGACCTGCTGGGCCGGGCGCACACCATCTCCATCGAGTGCGGCATTGAATCGATCACCGAAGCCGGACGCGACGAGTTGAACAAGAACTGCCGCATGAGCACCGCGCGCATCAGCCAGCTGCTGATCTATGCCCGGCAGCGCATTCCCTGGGTGCAGGCCAACCTGATCCTGACCGAGCACGACCAGCGCGCGGAGATTGGCCGCTGGCAGGAGACGATGAAAGCCCAGGGCGTCTGGGTCAGCGAGCCGGTGCCGATGTATCCCTTCCCTGGCTCGCCACTCTATGTGCAGATGTTCGGCCCGCCCGACGACCAGGCCTGGGAGCGCGCCCATCATTACTACACCACGGCATTCGCGAACAAAGGCTACAGCGACATTCAGGAAGCCAAGCCGGCGGCGCTGGAGGCGCTGGAGCGATCCCCCGCGCGCTAAAGTCCGGCTCCCGTTCCGCCGATACTCCACATTAAGAGCTTGTAAGAAAACTTGATGGGAGACCTATGGCACTTTTGAACTGGAGCACCGAGTACTCGGTCGAAGTGGAAGAGATCGACAAACAGCATCAGAAGCTCTTCGCGATGCTGAACGAACTGCACGAGGCCATGAAGTCGGGCAAGGGCTCACAAACGGCGCCGCGCATTCTTAAAAAGCTGGTGGAATACGCCTGCGAGCACTTTTCCCTGGAAGAGGCATTGATGGCCCAGGCCCACTATCCGGAGCTGGCCCGGCACAAGGCCGAACATGACAAACTGACCGGCGAAGTGGCCAAAATGCTGCAGGACATTGAGAGCGGAAAAACCGTGCTGAGCATGAAGCTGCAGCAATTTCTGCGTAGCTGGCTAACGGACCACATCGCAGGCTGCGACAAGAAGTACACCTCGTACCTGTCGCCCCGGAATTAACCTCCGGATTTTTTGTCCCCGTCGCGCCTTGTGCAGCTCTAACGCGTTAAGCCAAGGCGCGCCGGGGACACTTGCGCCACCCCGGCGAGCCTCCCGGCCACGCCCACGGAAATACCTCGCTGCTCCCGCCAGGACGCAACCTACACCAAACGTCCGTCGCGCCAATCCCCCGCACCCAGCTGCTGATCTAAACGGCCCAAGTCGCCCGAAGGTCTGGAGAAACTAGGAGGGTGTCATTCAAACGGAGTGAAGAATCCCAGCACGGCTCAATCCTTTGGCGCCGCTTCAGGCTTTCCAGCCAGCCATCTCATTGGCCACCCCGCCGCCATTCTCAGATGAAAGCCCGATGAAAAATCTTTACTTAGCACGCAGAAAATACCCAGAGATGGAGATTTCGCGCTTGACACGGGATGGAATGCAGGTAAAGTTGTAGTGGAGCAAAAGGGAATGAAGTGGACCAAATTCCCTATTCTTTAATCTCCTCTGGTCGGCCTAAAGGCGCATTGCTTGACCGGCCAGCTTATTTCTTAAGCCCAAGAAAGGGCTTTGCACATGTTTCGCGGCAACTGCCCAACCCGACTGGATGAAAAGGGCCGCCTCAAGATGCCTGCCGATTTCAAGCACGAAATCGACAAGTACGATGACGGCCAATTGTATATCACCAGCCGCGATGGAAAGGTTGTCCAACTGTATCCGATGAAGGAATGGGAAGCGATTGAGGCAGTCGCGGCGGCGCAGCCCACTTCGAATCAGGCTGTACAGAGGTTCTTGACGGTTACGAGCTATTACGGACAGGTCGTTGCGCTGGATAACCAGGGTCGTTTGACCATCGCCGAGCGGCTCCGCAAAGAGTTCAACCTGGATGGCGAGGTTTGTGTCCTTGGCAAGCCAAAGTTTCTTGAGATTCACGTCAAGGGCGAACTGGATGCGGCGGTGAAGAGCAGCCTGCCGACCCCGGAAGATTTGGATGAACTGGCACGGGTAGGAATTTAGTTGGTGGACCCCGATAAGGAGTCCGAAGGTGAAAGCGCACTGCGAGGCGCGCATGGTGGACGAGGTTTCAGCCATGCACCGGTTCTTTTAAAAGAGGCAATCGACTTTCTGGCCGTCAAACGCGGCGGGACTTATATCGATGCCACTCTCGGGTTGGGCGGACACAGTTCGGCCATTGCAGCTTTGCTGGGCCCCGAGGGCAGGCTGATCGGCTTCGATAAGGACACCCGGGCGCTGGAGATGGCCGGCCAACGGCTGGCAGCCCCCGAGGGGCGCCAGCAGGACTGGCCCGAGATCGTGCTGCACCATGCGTCCTATGCCGAACTGGCAGAGCGCGTGGCCCCAGGCAGCGCGGACGGCGTACTCGCCGATCTGGGCGTCAGTTCGATGCAGTTTGACGACGCTGGCCGAGGATTCAGTTTTCAGGCGGACGGTCCTCTCGATATGCGGATGAACCCGCATGCCGAGTTGTCCGCCGATCAAGTGGTAAACCAGTTCGACGAGAGCAATCTCGCTGACCTGATTTACGAATTCGGTGAGGAAAGGAGGTCACGGAGAATTGCCAGAGCCATTGTACGGGCGCGGCCGATAAAATCGACCGCTCATCTAGCACAAGTTGTATCGGCCGCGGCCCGGCCAATGAATCAGCCGAGAGGCAAAGGCATTCATCCTGCGACCCTGACTTTCCAGGCAATCCGGATTTACGTGAATCGCGAACTGGAGGACTTGCGGGCGCTGCTCGAAAGCGCGCCCCAGGTGGTAAAGCCGGGTGGAAGGCTGGTGATCATCAGCTTCCACTCGTTGGAAGACCGCATGGCGAAAGACGCCCTGCGGGACGGAGCCCGCGAGGGCGTGTGGGAGCCGTTGACCAAAAAGCCGGTGATTGCCTCCGAAGACGAGATTGCGGAAAATCCGCGGGCGCGTTCGGCGAAGTTGCGGGCGGCGGTGCGGATGGAACTCCGCAGGCGGAGCGGGAAAAGATAGATTTTTTAAACATGTTCTTAACATTGTGTGGAAAAACCTGTGCATGATGTGGAGAACTTTGGAAAGTTAAAGTTAGGGAGTGCACTATGGCGACCTGGGCAGCGGCAATGCCGCAGAAGATGAATGCAGCGTTCGGCGCACGCTTGAATGCGGCGCTGCGCGCACTGATGGGTGCACCGTCGAGCGCAGCGTTGAACGCAACGTTGAACGCGACCCAGCCGAAGACGGCCGTGGCCTCGCCGCGCCGCTACATGCCTGGGGCTCCCGAGATTTACTTCCGCAAATCGATCGACAATTCGCGCCTGGTGCGCACGCCCGATCCGGTGCAGCAGCGCGAGGTGCGCCTGTTCACCGCGAGCGTCGTGATCTGTTTCCTGATGGCGCTGGTCTATCTCGGCCAGCACTGCAGCTCGATTGAATACGGTTACAAGATCGAGGATCTGCGCGCCAAGTGCGATCAGATGGCGGACGTCAATCGCACCCTGAAGCTGGAAGAGGCCACGCTGAAAGATCCCGAGCGGATCAACGCGCTGGCCGGTGAAATGGGATTGGCGCTGCCCGCCGTGGGGCAAGTGCAGCACATGGACGAAGGCGATGCGCGGGATAGCGGCGCGCCTGTGATGGCCCGGGCTGACAGCATCTCGGTCATCTCCGTTCCGAACTAAGCGGATTCCGGCGAATGACGGCCCGGCTGCGGGTTTTGCACGAACATAGCCTGTACGGGCCGTCATCGCTGTATTACCTTGGAAACATGCGGTGGTTCAGTCTTCTTCCAGTGTTCCGGGGCGCGCGGCGCCCTTGTGCGGCTTTGTGCAGCTCTGTCCGTATCTCCGGTCCGGCCGGCATTTCCAGTTTTTGCGCAGGGGACTTTCCAGGTTCCCTGGCGGTTCAGGTGTAAGCGATGGCTACAGGCGCCAAGTCCCCCATGGACGTCAAGTCTCGCCTCTTCCGGTTTGGTGCATTCCTTTTTGTCTGGGCGCTGATCATTGTGCTGCGCCTGACCATTCTGCAGGTGCTGCACTACCGCGAATGGGTGCAGCGGGCGGATCGCCAGCAGCAGCGCACGGTGGAGATCTCTCCGCAGCGCGGCATCATCTACGACCGCAACGGGCAGGAACTGGCGATGACCGTGCAGGTCGATTCGATCTTCGCCGTGCCCAGTGAAATTCCCGATCAGAAGACCACCGCGACGTTGCTGGCCGGCGTGACCGGCGAGGACGCCGACAGCCTGCTGGAGCACATGCAGTCGCAGAAGAATTTTGCCTGGATCGCGCGCAAAGTGGATGGCGAGACGGCCGAGCGCGTGAAGTCGCTGAACCTGCGCGGCATCTACTTTCAAAAGGAGCTGAAGCGTTTCTATCCCAAGCGCGGACTGGCGGCGCAGGTGCTTGGCTACGTGGGCATGGAAGACACCGGACTGGCCGGCATCGAGCATCTGTACCAGAATCAGTTGAACGGCGTGAAGGGCCGCGTGGTGATTACCATGGACGCCCGGCGCAAATGGTTCGGGCACGTGGAGCAGCCGCCCCAGCCGGGCTCGAACGTGGTGCTCACCATCGACGAAAAGATCCAGTTCATCGCCGAAAAAGAGCTGCAGCAGGCGATGCAGGATACGCAGGCGGTGGCCGGCACGGTGGTGGTGCAGAATCCGCGCACCGGCGAGATTCTGGCGCTGGCCAACGCGCCTTCGTTCAATCCCAACCTGACGCATGAGATTACGCCCGCCAAGTTGAAAAACCATGCGGTCAGCGATATCTATGAGCCCGGCTCGGTCTTCAAGACCATCGACTACTCGGCGCTCTTCAATGAAAAGCTGGGGCGGCCGGAAGAGATGGTGGACTGCGATCCCGGCTACATTCTGGTCGGAGGCATCCGGATTCACGATGACGGCCATGTCGGCACGGTCAATCTGGAGAAGGCCTATGCCGTGTCGAGCGACGTGGCCGCGGTGAAGATGGCGCTGCGGCTGGGGCCGGAGCGCTTCTACAGCTACATCCGGGCTTACGGCTTCGGGCAGGCCACCAACATTGAACTGCCGGGCGAGACGCGCGGAATTGTGCGCGATCCCAGCCACTGGCATGCCTCGACCATCGGATCGATGGCGATCGGGCAGGCGGTTGGTGTGACGCCGCTGCAGGTGGTGTCGATGATGTCGACGATTGCCAACGACGGCGTCTACTCGCCGCCGCGCATCATCGCCGGGGTCACGCAGCCGGACCAGGGTTACCAGCGCATCGAGTTTCATCCCCAGGGACAACGCCGCGTCATCACCTCCTATACGGATGCCCTCATGCGCCGGTTGACCGAGGAAGTGGTGCTGGAGGGAACGGCGCGGCGCGCCATCCTGGACGGCTACACCTCGGCGGGTAAGACGGGCACCGCGCAGAAGGTGGATCCGGTGACCCATGCGTATTCGAAAACAGACTACATGGCCAGCTTTGTGGGCTTCGCCCCGGTCAACAATCCCGCGGTGACCATCGAGGTGATTCTGGATTCGCCGCGCGGGCTGCATCAGGGCGGACAGGTCTCGGCTCCGGTCTTCAAGCGCGTAGCCGAGCAGGTGCTGGCCTACTACGGCGTGCAGCACGACGTGGAGCCGAAGAAAAATACCGAGCGCCGCATGCTGGTGGCGCACGCCGCCGAAGGCGACAGGGAAGATGCGCCGCCGCACACGCCGGGCGAAACCATGGAACTGGAAGATGTGGGGAACGCGACGCAGGACGCAGGCAAGGCCCTGTCCTCACCGGCTGCGGCTCCCCTTCAGGCGCCCGCTCCGGCGTCGATCAATGCGCGCGGGGGCACGGTGGTGCTCGATGTGGGAGGCGGTTCCACGGTACCATCGCTATTGGGCCTTTCCATGCGCGAAGCGATTGGGAGCGCGCACAAAGCAGGATTTGAATTGCAGGTGGTGGGCAGCGGTACGGCGCGCGAGCAGCAGCCTCCGGCGGGCTCCTATCTGCCGCCGGGCTCGAAGATCGCGGTGCGTTTTACTCATTAACATTGCCTGCCATGCAGGCATCGGACGGATTGCGGTGATGAACTTTCTGGAGATTCTCGACGGCGCGGAGGTGCTCTCGCAGAGCGGCGGCGATTGCCCCGTGAAGGGGCTGGACTACGACTCGCGCCGGGTGCAGCCCGCGTGGGTCTTCGTCGCCATGCGCGGAGAATGCACGGACGGGAATCGCTACATCGATGCGGCAATCGCGGCCGGAGCTGTCGCCGTGGTGACCGACTCCGCAGCCGAGACTCCGCGCGAGGGCGTGGCATGGGCGGTGGTGCCGCATGGGCGGCGCGCGCTGGCCAGGCTGAGCGCAAACTTCTACAAGCATCCGGCGGAGCGGCTGCGCGTAACCGGGATCACGGGAACCAACGGCAAGACTACGGCCACCTTCATCGTCGAATCGATTCTGCGCGCCGCCGGGCGAAAGAACGCGCTGGTGGGCACCATCGAGTGCCACCTGCCCGGAGAGACGCTGCCCGCTCCGCACACCACGCCCGAGGCGCTCGAACTCAACCGCATGCTGGCCCGTGCGCTGGCTCGCGGAGCCACCGAAGCGGTGATGGAAGTTTCCTCGCACGCACTGCATCAGGGACGCATCTTTGGCGTCCCGTTCGATGTCGCGGTCTTCAGCAATCTGACGCAGGACCATCTGGATTATCACAAGACGATGGAGGAGTACTTTGCCGCCAAGCGCATTCTGTTCGAGGGCTGCGGCACCGAGCCTCCGCGCTGCGCGGTGGTGAACCTGGACGATGAGTACGGGCGCAGGCTGGCTGAGTTCTCGCGCCGCCGCTCGCAGGTTTACACCTACGGAATCGAGCAGGGTGACTTTCATGCGGAGCATCTGGAGATGACTCCGCATGGGAACCGTTTTGTGCTGACCACGCCGAATGGCCCAATCGAATTGCGCTCGCCGCTGATTGGCCGGGTGAATGTGTACAACGTACTTGCCGCCTGCGCCGCGGCCTATGCGCGCGGCTGCAGCGCGGAGCAGATTGCCCGCGGCATTGCCGCCATCAGCCGCATTCCGGGGCGCTTTGAGCGCGTGGACGAAGCCCAGCCCTTTGCGGTGGTGGTGGACTACGCGCACACCGACGACGCTCTGCGAAACCTGACGCGGCTGGCGCGCGAGTTCGTCTCGCGCAACGTCTCCCCGCAGGATGTATTCGCGCATGGCGTCGCCTCGAATGGCCGGGGCCGGGTGATCACCGTCTTCGGATGCGGCGGCGATCGCGATCACGGCAAGCGGCCAAAGATGGGGCGCGCCGCCGGAGAGGGAAGCGACTTCGTGGTGGTCACCTCCGACAATCCGCGCAGCGAAGATCCGATGGCGATCATCGAGGAGACGCTGGCCGGGCTGCGCGAGACCGGGACGCGCTTTGCCATCGAGCCCGACCGCCGCAAGGCGATTGCGATGGCGCTGGCCGAGGCGCGCGCCGGAGACATCGTTCTGCTGGCGGGCAAGGGACACGAGCGCACCCAGATCACGCGCGACGGCGAACTGCCCTTCGACGATCACCAGGTGGCGAGCGAGGAACTCAACCGCATGGGATACAAACTGGGCTACAAACGGGTACGAACGAGGAGGCGAGCACGCATGAGGCTCCCGTTGAGCAGGGTTGCGGAATTCACCCAGGCCAGCGGCCGCTTCGATCATGCCGCGGTTGCCGAGGGCTACTCCATCGACACGCGCACGCTGCGTCCGGGCGATCTGTTCTTCGCCCTCAAGGGCGAGCGCCTGGATGGGCACGACTACGTGGAAGCCGCTCTGCAGGCGGGTGCGGTGGCTGCCGTCATCAGCGCCGGGCAGCTCTCCCGCTATGCCGATCACTCGCGGCTGGTGGTGGTGGCTGACACCACGCTGGCGCTGCAGAACCTGGGCGCGGCGGCGCGGCGGCTGTGGGGAAAAAAGCTGATCGCCGTGACCGGCTCGGCGGGCAAGACCACCACCAAGGATTGCATTGCGCATGTGCTCAGCGCGCAGTTCCACGTGCTGAAGTCGCTGGGCAATCTCAACAATCATTTCGGACTGCCCATGCAGCTGCTGCGCCTGGAGGCCCAGCACGATTTTGCCGTGATCGAGATGGGCATGTCGCATGCGGGTGAGATCGCGACGCTGGCGCGGATTGCGGCTCCGGACGATGGCGTGGTGACCAACGTCGGGCTGGCGCATCTGGAAAGTTTCGGCACGCAGGCAGACATTGCGCGCGCCAAGTATGAGTTGATCGAAGCGTTGCCCGCCGGAGGCCATGCGTTTCTCAACGCCGACGATCCCTATGTTTCGCAATTCGGCCGCGATTTTCACGGCCATGTCACGCTCTATGGGATCGAGCATCCGTGCGACTACCGCGCCGAAAATCTGGTGATGCGCGGCGTGCTGGGTTCGGAGTTCGACGTGGTGGGTCCCGGCTTCCGCGAGCCTGCCCGGCTGGCCCTGATGGGGCGCCACAACGTGCTGAACGCGCTGGTGGCGGTGGCCGTGGCCGCAGAGCACGGCGTGAAGCCCTCCGATGCGGTGGCCCGTCTGGCTTCGCTCAGCGCCGGCGACAAGCGCGGCGAAGTGCGCGAGGCCCATGGCGCGATCCTCATCAACGATTGCTACAATTCCAATCCTCAGGCTCTGGACAGCATGGTGGCGGCGCTGGCGCAGACTCCGGCGCGGCGGCGCGTGGTGATCGCCGGCGAGATGCTGGAACTGGGGCCGGCCTCGCCCGAACTGCATCGCGAGTGCGGCCGCAACATGGCTGCGCAGAAGGTGGATTACGTGGTGGGCGTGCGCGGCAACGGCGAGCTGATCGCCGAAGGCGCGGCCTCGGCCGGTGTGGCCTCGGAGTTTGTGGAGACTCCCGAACTGGCAGGAGAATGGCTGGCGCGGAATCTGCGCGAGGGCGATGCGGTGCTGCTGAAAGCTTCGCGCGGCGTGGGCCTGGAGCGTGCGCTGGCGGTGTTTGAAGCGCAGCGAAAAGTTTAGTTCGGCGTGTTTAGTTCAACTGCGGGCATCAGTCCGCGCAACGATCGGGGAAACTTTGCTCTATTGGCTTTTATACGAATACATATTCCGGCACTTCAACGTGGGACCGTTCCGGATCTTCCGCTACCTCACGTTCCGCACGGCCTTTGCCAGCCTGACCGCGCTGTTCATGGCGCTCATCATCGGCCCGGCGGTGATCCGCCGCCTGCGCGAGTTCCAGATCGGCCAGTATATCCGCGAGGAGGGTCCGCGCTCGCATCAGAAGAAAGCCGGCACGCCGACCATGGGTGGACTGCTGATCGTGGTCTCCATCGTGCTGCCCACGCTGCTCTGGTCAGACCTGTCGAACGCCTTCGTCTGGCTGGCGGTGGGTTCCACGCTGGCCTTCGGCGCCATCGGCTTTGCCGACGACTATCTGAAAGTTGTGCGCAAGCAGAACCTGGGACTGAACGGGCGCAGCAAGTTGCTGCTGCAGACCCTGGTCGCCTTCGTCATCGCCGTGGCGCTGATTTTCATGCAGGCCGAGGGGCAGTACTCCACGCGCCTGATGGTGCCGTTCTTCAAGAAATTCCGCCCGGACCTGGTGGTTGGCCCACTGGTTCGCCATCCTCATCTGTGGCCGATTGCGTTTCTGCCCTTCATCGTTTTCGTCATCTTCGTGCTGGTCGGCTCCACCAACGCGGTCAACCTGACCGACGGACTCGACGGGCTCGCCATCGGTTGCACGCTGATTGCGGCCGGCGCGCTGACGGTGCTCACCTACGTAAGCGGCCACGCCCAGTTCTCCGAATATCTGGAGTTGCAGAGGATGCCCATGGTCGGCGAGCTGACGATCTTTTGCGGCGCCATGGTGGGCGCCTCGATCGGCTTCCTCTGGTACAACACCCATCCGGCGGAGGTCTTTATGGGCGACGTGGGATCGCTGGCGCTGGGCGGCGCCATCGGCACGGTCTCGGTCATCATCAAGCAGGAGCTGCTGCTGCCCTTCATCGGGGGAATCTTCGTGCTGGAAGCGCTCTCGGTGATTCTGCAGGTGGGCTCGTTCAAGCTGCGCGGCAAGCGCATTTTTTTGATGGCGCCGCTGCACCATCACTTCGAGCAGCTTGGCTGGTCGGAGTCGAAGGTGATTGTGCGGTTCTGGATCGTATCGCTGATCTTCGCATTGTTTGCGCTCACCACGCTGAAATTGCGATAAGTTTAAAGCAATCCGGCGGAAGGCAGGAACGAGTGTATGGAAGTCAAAGGCAAGCGGGTTCTGGTGGTTGGACTGGGAAAATCGGGCGTGGCCTCGGCGCTGTTTCTGGCCTCGCGCGGCGCCCTCGTCACCGTCAGCGACGCCAAGCGCGAAGACCAGCTGCGCAAGGAGATCCCGGCGCTGCTGGACCGCGGCATTACGGTGGAGACCGGCAAGCACGGCGAGCGCACCTTCGCCAATCAGGATCTGATCGTGGTCAGTCCCGGCGTTCCCGGCGGCCTGGCCGCGCTGCAACATGCGCGTAAACTCGGCATTCCGATCATCGGCGAAATCGAGCTGACGGCGCGCTTCCTCGAAGGCAAGATCATCGCCATCACCGGCTCCAACGGCAAGACGACCACCACCACGCTGACCGGCGAAATCATCGCCTCCGGCGGGCGCAAGACGCTGGTGGGGGGAAACATCGGCACCCCGGCCATCACCTTCGTCGATCAGTCTTCGCCCGACACCTGGGTGGTGCTGGAGATCTCCAGCTTTCAACTGGAGTCGATCGAGACCTTTCATCCGCATATTTCCGCGGTGCTCAACCTGACGCCCGATCACCTGGACCGCCACGGCTCCATGGAAGCCTACATCGCGGCCAAGGCGCGCATCTTCGAGAACCAAGAGGCGGGCGACTACGCGGTGTTGAACGCCGATCACGAGGCCACGCGCGCGCTCGCCAAGGGAATCAAGCCACAGCTGCTGTGGTTCAGCCGCAAGCATGCGGTGGAGCGCGGCGCGTTTGTGAAGGATGGCGCAATTGTCGTTCGCGACGTTGTATCTGCGAACGGAGACGGTGGAGATCATGCCGCTCGCCGAGATTGCGCTGAAGGGCGCACACAACGTGGAGAACGTGCTGGCCGCCGTCGCCATCGGCATGGCCGCCGGAGTTGAACCTGCGGCGATTCGCCGCGCGGTCAAGGATTTTCGCGCCGTGGAGCATCGCCTGGAGTACGTGGCCACGCTGCGCGGCGTGCAGTATTACAACGATTCCAAGGCTACCAACGTGGACGCGACGATCAAGGCGCTGGAGTCGTTCCCGGCCAACGTTCACCTCATCCTCGGAGGCAGGGACAAGGACAGCGACTACGGCGTGCTGAAGCCGCTGCTGGCCGCGCGGGTGAAGCAGGTGTACACCATCGGCGAGGCCGCGGCCAAGATCGAATCGCAGATCGGCGGCGCGGCTCCGGTGCTGAGCGCGCAGACCTTGGAGGCGGCCGTGCGCGAGGCCGCGGAACTGGCGGCCGCGGGCGACATCGTGCTGCTGGCGCCCGCCTGCGCCAGCTATGACCAGTTCTCCAGCTACGAGCACCGCGGACGAGTGTTCAAGGAACTGGTGCAATCTCTGGCAGGCGCGGCGCCTGCCATTCCCGGCGGAGGGCAATAGTGGCCAAGCGCGACAGCATGGATCGATGGTTGTTCGGCGTGACCCTGCTGATGGTCTTTGCCGGACTGGTAATGGTCTTCAGCGCCTCGGCTATCGTGGCCAAGGAGAAGTTCGGCTCGGAGACCGCGTTTCTGGTAAAGCAGGGAGCCTACGCGGTGATCGGCCTGGCAGCCATGTTCGGCCTCATGAATCTGGACTACCGCAAGCTCAATCGGCCGGCGCTGGTCTTTTCGTGCCTGGGCATAACCTCGATTTTTCTATTTGCGGTGTTCTTTCTGGACCGCTCGCATAACACGCACCGCTGGATCAAGCTCGGCATTTTATCGTTTCAACCATCGGAGCTCGCCAAGCCCGCCATCATTCTCTTCATGGCTCACTTTTTGGAGAGCCGTCTGCGCTCCATCACAGACCTGCGCCATACCATCTTGCCGGCGGTTGCGCCCACGGCCGTCTTCTGTGTGCTGATCGTGGCCCAGCCAGACCTGGGAACGGCAATGACCTGCGCCTTCATTACGGCCGCCATCCTGTTCATCTGCGGCATGGAGTCGAAGTATTACGGCTACGCTGCATTGCGGGCTCGCGCCGTGCCGATGTACATCCTGCTCTTCCGCACCGCGTGGCGCCTGCGCCGCCTGATGGCATTCGTCCATCCCCTCGCGGATACGCAGGGCGCCGGATTCCAGATCTTTCAATCGCTGATTGCCGTGGGCACCGGAGGCCTGACCGGCCTGGGACTGATGGAGGGCAAGCAGAAGCTTTTCTATCTGCCCGAGCCGCAGACCGACTTTATCTTCGCCGTGGTCTCCGAGGAGCTGGGATTGATCGGCGCGGTCTGCTTCGTCGCGGCCTTCGCGTTTTTCTGCTTCCGCGGACTGCGCGCGGCATGGCGCACGCGTGATAACTTTGCCCGGCTGCTGGCCGTCGGCATCACGGCGATGATCGGCATTCAGGCGTTCTTCAATATCAGCGTTGTGCTTGGACTGCTGCCCACCAAGGGGATTCCACTGCCGTTCATCTCCTACGGCGGCTCATCGCTCATCGTTACCCTGGCCTGCGTGGGCGTGCTGCTCAACATCACGCAGCAGACGGATTGAGATGAAGATCGTCCTTGCCGGCGGCGGCACCGGAGGCCATGTGATTCCCGCCCTTGCCATCGCGGAAGAGCTGCGCAACAACGGACACGAAGCGGCGTTCGTGGGCACCGCGCGCGGCATTGAAACGCGGCTGGTTCCTGCGGCTGGCTTCCCGCTCCATCTGGTCAAGGTCGGAGCGCTTAACCGCGTCAGCCTGGCAACCCGCCTGCGCACCTTGATAGATTTACCGTTGTCGATCTTTTCCGCGATGCGCATTCTGCGCGGCTTTCAAGCGCAGGTGGTGATCGGCGTGGGCGGCTATGCGGC
Organism: uncultured Acidobacteriota bacterium; assembly: GCA_963742165.1. Classification (GTDB taxonomy): domain Bacteria; phylum Acidobacteriota; class Terriglobia; order Terriglobales; family Acidobacteriaceae; genus TOLSYN. The sequence continues at coordinate 129,469 of CAVUKX010000010.1, forward strand.
GGGCCCGGCGACCATGGCGGCGGTGCTGTTGCGCATTCCGGTGGTGCTGTTTGAGCCGAACGTGGTGCCCGGCTTTGCCAACCGCGCGGTGGCCCGCTACGCCGCCAATGCGGCGGTCCACTTTGAGCAGACCGGGAAGTGGTTCCGCCGCTTCGAGGTGACCGGAGTTCCGGTGCGGCCCGCGTTCTTCGCGCTGCCCGCGCGGCAGACCCAGCCGCCCGCGCTGCTGGTCTTCGGCGGCAGCCAGGGCGCGCGCGCCTTGAACCGCATCGTCCGCGAGTGCGCCGGGGAGTTGCTCCAGCGCATTCCAAATTTGAAGATTGTGCACCAGACCGGCGAGCGCGAGTTTGAGGAGTTGCGCCAGTTCTACCAGAGTGCCGGCATTGGCGTGGAGGCCCACGCGTTCCTTGACGATATGGCACAGCGCTTTGCCGATGCCGACCTGATCGCCTGCCGCTCCGGCGCCTCCACGGTGGCCGAGATTGCGGCGGCCGGCAAATGCGCCCTCTTTGTGCCGTTCCCCGGCGCAGCCGACGATCATCAGCTGCGCAATGCCGAGCTGCTCGCTCAGGCCGGGGCCGCGCTGCTGATTCCGGAGAGCGAGTTGACCACTGAGCGATTTATGAACGAAGTGACCGCGCTGTTGCAGTCGCCGCAAAGGATGGCGGAGATGGGTGCCAGGGCCCGCACGCTGGCGCACCGCGATGCCGCCGTCCACATCGCCGGAATGGCTATTCGCGCGGCGGAGAATTCGAGAGCCCGGAAATCCGCGGCCAAATCGTCATAGCGTCAGGTATTCGCGAATGTATTCGTCGTTGGAGTTCGCGATTTCATTGGCGTCTCCCTCGAACAGTTTTTTGCCGTCCTTCAGCACCAGGAAGGTGGTCTTGGAATCCCAGTTCCATCCGTGCGGCACGGGCGTCATTTTGTTCTGCTGCGGGTTGAAGTAGTGCGTGGCCATGGTGAAGGCGTCCTGCAGGCGATGGGTCACCAGCAGCGCGCTGGATTTGTAAACGTCGCGCTGCTTCACCAGCAGCTCCACAATCGTGGTCGAGGTCACCGGGTCCAGGCCCGCGGTGGGCGAGTCGTAGAGCAGCACCTCGGGGTTGGAGATCATGGCGCGGGCGATGGCCACCCGGCGCCGCATGCCGCCGGAGAGTTCGGCGGGAAACAGCTCCAGGGTGTGCTCCAGTTCCACGAAGCGTAGCGCCTCCAGAACGCGCCGCTCGATCTCTTCCTCCGGAACCTTTTCTTCGTGCAGGCGGAAGGCGACGTTGTCTTGCACCGTCAGCGAGTCGAACAGAGCCGACTCCTGAAAGACCATCCCGAGATGGCCGCGCAGAGGGATGAGCTCCTTCTCGCGCATCGCCGTCAGCTCCTGCCCCTGCACAAAGATCCGTCCGCTATCGGGGCGCGTCAATCCGAGGGTGAGTTTCAGGATGCTGGTTTTGCCGGAGCCTGCGACGCCCAGCAGAACCTTGGTGGCGCCGCTTTCGAGCTCGAAGGAGAGGCCGTCGAGGACGACGTGCTCATCGTAGCGCAGGCTCACATCTTCAAAGACGACCGCCTTCGACCCGTTGTGGCTGGCCTCGTCCATCGCTTAAAACGGCCCCAGCATCACCATCAGCAGGCGGGTGATGAACAGATCGACGGCGAGGATGAGCACGCTGGCGGCGACCACGGCCTGGGTGGTGGCGCGGCCCACGCCCTGGGTTCCGCCCTTGGCGCTGAGTCCGTAGTAGCAGCCCACGGTGGCGATGATGAAGCCGAAGATCACCGGCTTGATCAGTCCCATGAATACGTCGGGGTAGCGAAGCGTCTGCCAGGCCGATGTCCAGTACTCGTGCAGGTCCAGGCGGAGCAGCAGCAGGGCGATGGCCGAGCCGCCGCATAGCCCAACCAGGTCGGAGAGAATGGTGAGGAAAAACAACATGAACATGGTGGCCGTCAGCCGCGGCGTCACCAGTTTGCGGGTGGGATCGGTGCCCAGGGCGCGCATGGCGTCAATCTGCTCGGTCACCTGCATGGAGCCCAGTTCGCTGGCCATGCCGCTGGCGTTGCGCCCGGCCACCATCAGGCTGGTGAGAACCGGACCCAGCTCGCGCACCATGGAGATGGAGACCAGCTGCCCGGTGAAGGAAAGTGCGCCGAAGCGCGCCAGCGAATTGGCGGTCTGCAGGGCCAGTACGGCGCCGGTGAAAAAGCCGGTAAGGACCACGATGGGCAGCGAGCCCACGCCGATGACGTCCATCTGCTGCACAATGTCGCCGATGTAGCGCGGCTGGCTGAACAGGTTGGCAAAGGCGTGCCAGGAGAGGAGCGAATACTCCTGTACCGCCAGAACATTGCCCTTCGCGTGTTCAGTCAGCGAGAATGCCATACCGTACGGGACGCCGTTTCTCAGGATATTCGCGGGCTGCCGCGCTTAAGCGACTATATCAAAACGAAAGCACATGGAACAGGAAAGCGGCGGAGTTGCGCTTCCGCCGCCGGGCGCATACAGTTACAGGTCGAGTTGGTCGCAGCAAGGAGCGCGGTTGCAGCAGTCGCCCAGATTCATGCAGGAACGGGAGTCGTGGTTCTCCTGTGGAGAGCATCGGATGCGCTATCTCCACCTTCAATCCCGCGACCTTCGCCGGCTGCCGGCCGTGGTTTTTGTCCACGGGCTCATGGGCTACAGCTTCAGCTGGCGGTACAATATCGAGTTTTTTGCCCGGCAGCGCGAGGTCTGCGCGGTCGATTTGCTGGGCATGGGACACTCCGACCGGCCGGAGGCGGGCTCGGCGGATTTCGGGCTTCAGGCGGCTGCCTCGCGTCTGCTCCGGTTCCTGCGCAGCCTGGGCCGTTCGCAGATCGATCTGGTGGCTACTTCGCACGGCGGGGCCGTCGCCATGCTGGCCGCCAGCCAGGACCGGGTTGCTCCCAGGCCGATGATCCGGCGCCTGGCTTTGATTGCTCCCGCCCATCCTTTTATGCCCGAGGCCCACGTTCAGTTGGCATCGTTCCTTGCTCCGTTCGGCGGGATGTTTTGCGACGGTATGGCTTCGTTCGGCGCCGCGCTGCAGGACCAGGCGATGGGCGTGATGTACTCGCACGGGTCGAGGATTACGGCGGAGACGCGCGCCGGATATGCGGTGAACTACGGCGATGCGCGTTCCTACGAATACATGCAGGGAGTCATGCGGAGCTGGCGGCCCGACATGCAGCAATTGGAGGCGGCGCTGCCCTCCATCGCCTCCATGCCCGTGTTGCTGCTCTGGGGAGCCGACGATGAGACCGTCTCGGCCAGCTCCGGGCTGCGGTTGCGCCAATGCTTCTCTCACCCGGAGTTCATCGTGCTGCCGGGGGTAGGCCATATGCCCTATGAGGAAGCGCCCGCCGAGTTTAACCGCTGCCTCCTGCAGTTCCTGGAGACCTGATCACCATGCACCTGCGGTCGGCAGCGGCGCCTTTCGCCGCGTTACCCGCCAAGCGCTTGCGGCCGGCAGCGGCGTCTTTCGCCCGTTCGTAACCTGGCGCCCCACCTCGCGGCGCCGCACCCGCCGAAGTCAATGTCATAATGAGTCATGAGCTTGCGCGAGCAGTTCGTGGGAGCGCTGCGCGGCGTCGATCGCGGCGCCTGGATGCGATTCCTGATCGCCCTTGTCGGGCTCTCGCTGGCCTTTGCCTCGGCGCTGCTTTCCACCGCCTCCAGCGAGGCCGGAGATGTGCTCGCCACCGTCATCTTTGCCTCCACCGCGCTGCTGCTGGCGGGGGTGGTCGCCGTTACCACCGTCCCCTATCTGGCGCGCCGCGTGGTTGGGAATCGGGTTCAGGACGCGCTGAATTTTGAGGTCACGCGCCAGGGCCTGGTCTATCTGGGCCTTGCCCTGCTCATCGGCATCGCCGCGCTCAACACCGGCAACAACCTGCTGTTCATCGTGGTTGCCGCCATGCTTGGCGCGGTGCTGGTCAGCGGCATCGTCTCAGCGGTGATGATCAGCGGGCTGGAGGCGGGAGTGCATCTTCCGCATCATGTGTTTGCCGGGCAGAGTTATGCCGGCGCGGTGCTGCTGCACAACCGGCGCCGCCTTCCGGTCTTCTCCATCTCCGTGGTGCCGCCGCTTCACAAGGCGGAGCGCAGCACCTGGCGCTGGCATCGCTCCGTGTACGTGTATCCTCCGGCGCATACCGGCCGCAAGCCCATCCTGCGCTGGCCTGACTTTATCTGCACCCGGGTGGTGCCGCCGGCCCCGTTGCCGCCCGTCTTTGAGCAGGGCGTGTACTTCCCCTATCTTCCCGCGGGATACCGGCAGAGCGCCGAGTTGAATCTGTGCTTCCCCCGGCGCGGACTGTACGCGCAGCGCGGCGTAGGAATCTCCACCCGCTTTCCGTTTTCGTTCCTCAACAAGACGCGCACCGTCACGCTCGATCAGGAAGTGCTGGTGTATCCCTCGGTTGCGCCCAACGAAAAAGCGCTGGAGGTACTGCCGCTGATCACCGGCGAGCTGGAGACCAACCTGCGGGGCCGCGGCCAGGACCTGTACCGCATCCGCGCCTACGAGCCGGAGGACAGCTCGCGCCACGTCGACTGGAAGGCCACCGCGAAATCCGGCGAACTGAAGGTACGCGAATTCACGCGCGAGGATGAGCGCAGCCTGTGCATCATCTTCGATAATCCCGCTCCCGGCGTGCTGGATGAGGCGCATTACGAGCGCGCCGTCAACACGGCGGCTTCCATCGCCTGGCATTTCTTTCAGGAGAATACCGAGCTGCGCTTTGCCGCCCCGGAGCTTTCTCCGGAGTCCGATGTGTACGCATTCCTCGAATATCTGGCGCTCGCCCAGCCGACCACCTCGGATGCGTTTCTCGGCAGCCTTGCCGTCGGCCGGCAGTACAACGTCATCATCACAGCGTGCCCGCGCGGCCAGGTTCCCATGCGGCTCTGGCAGAGCTCGTGGGTGGTCTTCGCGCAGGATTAGCGCACTTCTCCGATTGATGCATACCAGAGCTGGGTGCCCCAGGTTCCGCGCCCTGTAGTTGGGCGCTAACCTGGGAGAGCAGAAAGCCTCGGCATACAACAAATCGGGGACCGATTTAAGCCGGCGCATCTCCGCCGCGATGTTCAACGGTGGTGACGTTTAGCGTTGGCTGCTGGCCGGGGTCGGTGCCTCGGCAGTTTTTGGTTCGCTCGTCCTGAGGACGGTTTGCGACAGGCTGGTAAGCAGTGTTCCGCAGTGCTCCACGATGTTCATCAGGCTCAGCAGAATGTCTTCGCGCACGGCAGCGTAGTCGTCATAGTCGCGGGTCAGCACATAGGCCTGCACCTCCAGTTCGAATCCGCTGCCGGAAAGGTTGGCCAGGCGCATCCACGCGGTGGAGCTCTCCAGCCGCGGATGCTGGCGCAGCATGGCGCCGGCCTGTTCCAGCACGGCGTCCATTTGCGCGCGGGTGGTCGAGTAGCTCAGCGTGAGGGTGCAGAAGATGCGCATCTTGTCGCGGGCGCTGAGGTTTTCGACGTTGGCGGTGGCCAGCGAGCCGTTGGGCACCGAGATCAGTCCGCGCTCGTAGGTGCGGATGCGGGTGGAGCGCAGGCCGATGTCCTCCACTGTGCCGATGGTTTGGCCGACGCGGCACAGGTCGCCGACGCGAATCACGTGGTCGGTGAGGATGCTGATGCCGCCGAAGAGATTTTCAATGGTCTTCTGCGCGGCCAGGGCGACGGCGATGCCGCCGATTCCGAGTCCGGCGAGCGCCGCCGAAAGATTGAAGCCCGCTAGATAGAGAATGCTGAGCAGCGCCACGGTGGCAATCGCCACCTTCAACATGCGATGCAGCAGCAGGAACAGCGAAATCTGGCCGCGCTCTTCCGGGGCAGTGATGCTGCGGCGCATGCGCTCGGTCCACAAGGTAACCAAATCCCAGAGCAGCCACGCCACGGCGAACAACACCGCCGTGCCCTGCACGCGCACGTAGTATTCGCGGAAGAGCAGCGGCACGTTGAGCATGTGCATGCCGATGGCATGCGCGGCCGCGGTGACGAACAGCAGCACGGGGCCGCGGACGTTGTTCCACACTTCCCACTTGGCGGCGCGATGCTGAATGTGGCCCAGGAACCACTCGGGCGCGCGCACCACGATAAAGGTGATGGCGGCGGCCACCATGAGCGCAACCGGGATGAGCAGCAGAAAGGCCAGCCAGACCCAGAGCGGAATGGAAAGAATGCTGTGGCGCACGACGATGGCGGGCAGGTGCTGTTCGACTTCATGCGAGCGCACGTCGTTGGCGAGGTCTTCGGTCTTGCTGAGCGTGCTCCAGCTGATGAGCCAGAGATGGCCGCTGTTGCCGTCGGGCACGCGCACCATCAGCAGCGGCAATTCTTTGCCGTTGACGGAGAACTCGCCGGCGCGCTCCTGGTTGGGTTCCAGTTGCGGATCGTAGAGCAGTTCGGGATTGTCGGTGACGGAGCCGAGGCGCCCCACGTAGGCGTTGTTGAGCAACGCTTTGAGATCATCGACCACGCGCGTGGTGTCGATCTCGGTTTCCTGCCGGGGAAGCTGGAGATATTCGGCGGCTCGCTCGTTGTCGCCGCGCTGCGCGGCATCGATAAAGCCGGTGAGGGTGCCGCGCGGCGTGTCGCGCCCCAGCGGGTCGTTATATTTTACGGCGGCAGATGGCGCGCCGGTCGCGGCATTGGCGGCGGAAGAGAGCGCCTTGAAGACAGTCTGGGCCAGCAGCGGAGCGCATAGCAGGCTCAGCAGCAACAGGTGTCGAAGGCTCGCTCTCAGAATCCGCATTCTTATCAGGGTACCTCTTTGCGCGGCTTTGGGGCTAGTGCGGCCCGGAGCGCAGGGCGAACAACGAGGTACGGATAAGGCGCGGGGTGTGAGGTCCAATGAGAAGAATGTCAGCGGCGAAGGCAAAAGCAACGTCAACTACCCCGCCCAACCAAAGGAGGGTTGAACGGGGCACCCTCGTGTTTTTCTTACTCTGCCGACACGGGCTTCCAGCGGAGGATGGGTTTGCGGGCGGCGGCGGTCTCGTCCAGGCGCGACAGGCGGGTGGAGTGCGGCGCGTTGCGGACGAGGTCGGGCGAGTCGATGGCCTCCTGCGCGATGGACTTCATCGCCTCGACGAAGCGGTCGAGTTCCTCCAGCGGCTCGCTTTCGGTGGGCTCGATCATGAGCGCGCCGGGGACGACCATGGGGAAGCTGACGGTGTAGGGATGGAAGCCGTAGTCGATGAGGCGCTTGGCGATGTCTCCGGTTTTGATGCCGAGCTTGGATTGGAACTTGTCGCTGAAGACCACCTCGTGCATGGAGGGCGTGTCATAGGGGAGATCGAAGGTGCCTTCGAGTTTTTTGCGCAGGTAGTTGGAGTTGAGCACGGCGTCCTCGGTGGTCTGGCGCAGGCCGTCGGGACCGTTGGCCATGATGTAGGCGAGGGCGCGGACGAACATGCCGAAGTTTCCGAAGAAGGCGCGCACGCGTCCGATGGAGTGCGGGTGCGTGTCGTCGAGGCGCAGGGTGCCGTCGGCGTTTTCCACCACGAGCGGCGTGGGCAGGAACGGCTCCAGATGCGCCTTGCAGGCGACGGGTCCGGAGCCGGGACCGCCTCCGCCGTGCGGAGTGGAAAACGTCTTGTGCAGGTTGAGGTGCATCACGTCCACGCCGAAGTCTCCGGGGCGGGCCTTGGCGACGAGGGCGTTCATGTTGGCTCCGTCCATGTAGAGCAGGCCGCCCTTGCGGTGGAGGATCTCGGCGATCTGCGCGATCTGCTCATCGAAGATGCCGAGGGTGTTGGGGTTGGTGAGCATGAGGCCGGCGACATCTTCGTCCATCTCGGCTTCGAGGGCGGCGAGATCGACCATGCCGCTGCGAGTTGCTGGGCAGGCTTTCCACCTGGTAGCCGACCATGGCGGCGGTGGCGGGATTGGTGCCGTGAGCGGAGTCGGGGATCAGAATTTTTTTGCGCGGGTTGCCCTGCGATTCGAGATAGGCGCGGATGAGCAGGATGCCGGTGAACTCGCCGTGGGCTCCGGCGGCGGGCTGCAGGGTGATGGCGTCCATGCCGGTGATTTCCAGGAGTTGATCGGCGAGCGCCTTCATGATGCGCAGCGCGCCTTGCGAGATCTGCTGCGGCTGATAGGGGTGGGCGCCGGCGATTCCGTCGAGGCGGGCGACGACTTCGTTGACGCGCGGGTTGTACTTCATGGTGCAGGAGCCGAGCGGATACATGCCGAGATCGACCGCGTAATTCCAGGTGGAGAGGCGGGTGAAGTGGCGGATGATTTCGATCTCGCTGACCTCGGGGAGCGCGGCGGGCGCGGTGCGCAGCGCATCGCCGAGTTCGGCGGCGGCATCGACTTCGGGCACGTCGAGCGGCGGCAGGCGGAAGGCTTTTTTGCCCGGCGAGGAGTGCTCGAAGATGAGGCCTTCGTCTTGCGAGATGTGCGTGCTGGTCTTGATGTGTTCGGAGCTCATGCAGTCACCTCCAAGGGACGAAGCTGGCGGGCGGCGGTGTCGATGGCGGCGCGGGAGGTGAGTTCGGTGGCGCACCACAGGGCGGCGTTGCCGAACTCGGGATAGAACCTGGCCAGCGGCAGTCCGCCGATGATTTTGTTTTCCGCGGCGAGGCGGCGCGAGATTTCGGCGGGGTCTTCGGCGGTCTGCAGGACGAATTCGTTGAAGCGCGGCGCGCCTTCAAACAGCAGCGTGGCTTTGGCGCCGAGAGTCTTGCGGGCGTAGGCGGCCTTGGCGAGATTCTGCGCGGCCAGCTGCGGGCAGGCCTTCGCGTCCGTAGACATCGAGGAAGATGTTGGCCATGAGGGCGATGAGCGCCTGGTTGGTGCAGATGTTGCTGGTCGCCTTCTCGCGGCGGATGTGCTGCTCGCGGGTGGAGAGGGTGAGGACGAATCCGCGCTTGCCGTTGCGGTCGGTGGTCTGCCCGGCTAGGCGTCCGGGGATTTGGCGGACGAACTTCTCGCGGGTGGCGATGACTCCGGCGTAGGGTCCGCCGTAGCTGAGAGGCACGCCGAAGGACTGCGCTTCGAGCGAGACGATATCGGCTTCGGCGGGCGGGCGGACGATGCCGAGCGAGACCGCTTCCGCAATGGCGACGACCAGCAGCGCGCCCTTGGCGTGGACTACGTCGGCGATGGCGGCGACGTCTTCGATGGTGCCGAAGAAGTTGGGCGACTGGATGAGCACGCAGGCGGTGTTATCAGTGATGGCGGCGTCGAGGGCGGCGAGATCGATGCGTCCGTTACCGGTGAAGGCGGCCTCGGTGAGCGGCAGTCCCTGGTATTGCGCGTAGGTGGCGATGACCTGGCGGTACTCGGGATGGACGCTGCGGGCGAGGATGGCGGAGTGGCGTCCGGTGAGGCGCATGGCCATCATGACGGCTTCGGCGGCGCCGGTGGAGCCGTCATACATGGAGGCGTTGGCGACCTCCATGCCGGTGAGCTCGCAGATCATGGTCTGGAACTCGAAGATGGCCTGCAGGGTTCCCTGGGCGATCTCCGGCTGATAGGGTGTGTAGGCGGTGAACCACTCGCCGCGCGAGATGAGCGCGTCGATGACCAGCGGGCGGTAGTGGTTGTAGGCTCCGGCGCCGAGGAGAATGTCGTAGCCGGTGCCGTTCTCGGCGGCGCGGGCGCGGAACCAATCGACGATTTCGCTCTCGGCCATCTGCCGCGGAATGGCGAGGTCGCGGTTGAGGCGGAACTCGGCAGGGATGTGCGAGAAGAGCTCGTCGATGGAGCTGACGCCGATCTCACGCAACATGAGAGCGCGCTCGGCGGGGGACTTGGGAAGATAACGCATGTTGGAATTGTAAATCCTAATGGAAAAGGCCCCGCAGGGCCATTTGGATTATGGGCGGTTAGAGGGGGAGCAGGAACGGGATGTTCTGCTTTCCCACCTTAGCCGCGCAAAGAACGCGCGGCGGAAGGTGGGGCACCCGTCAGAGTGCAGCTATGGGCGTGGTCCACATTCGCCAAAAGAGGGCAGATGTGGGCCACCCGGAAACTTAGGATTAGGCGTGCTCCTCGGCGATGAACTTCTCGTAGTCGTCGGCGGAGAGCAGGGCATCGGCTTCGGAGGGATTGGCGAGGGTGAGCTTCACCATCCAGGCGGTGTGGGGAGTGGAGTTGACCTTCTCAGGCGAGGTGGCGAGCTCCTCGTTGATGGCGGTGACGGTGCCGGAGACCGGGGCGTAGAGATCGCTGACGGCCTTGACGGATTCGACAGTGCCGAAGGTTTTTCCGGCGACCAGTTCGGCTCCGACCTTGGGCAGCTCGACAAAGACGATGTCCCCCAGGGAGTTCTGGGCATACGAAGTGATGCCGATGGTTCCGGTAACGCCATCCAGGGCGAGCCATTCGTGCTCTTTGGTGTACTTGTATTCCGGCGGGTAGGCCATGGTGATCTCCAGAGAAGGATTGCGCGCCGGACGGGCCGGCTGGGCATGAAGCGTTTCACAGACTGAGTGAACTTTGAGATTGTAGTCCAAAGAGCAAGGGGAAGAGCAAATGCAAAAGCTGCACGAAGGTCAGAGGCCCCACTCAAGCCAAAAGATGGCTTGAATGGGCCACCCGGACAGTATCGGCATCCCCACATTTGCCAACAGATGGCAAATATGGGCCACCCGGTTCCTCAAGGCTTGGGAGTTTTGGGGCGTTTGTAGAAGGGCGTGGGGACGATCTTGCATTTTATGATCGAATTGCGGCACTCCACGCCGAGTTCGGCGCCCTCGGCGGAGTATTCGACGGGGACGTAGGCGAGGGCGATGTTCTTTTTGAGAAAGGGCGCGGGCGAGCCGCTGGTGACGGTGCCGATGCGGTGTCCATCGGGAGCGGTGACGGGGTAGCCGTCGCGGGGGATGCCGCGTTCAACGGCTTCCAGGCCGACGAGGATGGTTTTGGGGCCGCTTTGGAACTGGCGGGCCAGGGTGTCGCGGCCGATGAAGTCGCCTTTATCCATCTTGACGAAGCGGTCGAGGCGGGCCTCCCACGGGGTAATGGTGTCCGAAATTTCGTGGCCGTAGAGGGAGAGCGCGCCTTCCAGGCGGAGGGTGTTGCGGGCTCCGAGGCCGCAGGGGAGGATGCCGAACTCCTCGCCGGCTGCGAGCAACTCGTTCCAAACGCGAATGCTGGTGGGCTCGTCGCTGGGAATGTAGACCTCGAAGCCATCTTCGGCGGTATAGCCAGTGCGGGCGATAAGCGTGTTGGGCAGTCCGCAGACGGTGCCGTGGGTGAACCAGTAAAACTTGACCTGGGTGAGGTCAGCGTCGGTGAGCTTTTGCAGGGTGCGCCAGCCGTTGGGACCTTGAATGGCGATCTGGGTGTAGTCGTCGCTGAGGTTTTCGACCGCGCAATTGAACGACTGGGCGGCCTCGCGGACCCAGTTGAAATCCTTCTCGCGGGTTCCGGCGTTGATGACCAGCAGGAAGTCCTCCGGGCCGAGGCGGTGGACGATGACGTCATCGACGAAGGTTCCGGCGGGGTAGAGTAGAGCGGAGTACTGGGCCTGGTTGACGGCCAGGCGCGAGGCGTCGTTGAAGGTCATGTGCTGGACGGCCTGAAGCGCCTGGGGGCCGTGGAGGCGGATGTCTCCCATGTGGCTGACGTCGAACAGGCCGACGGAGTTGCGGACGGCGAGATGCTCACTGATGAGTCCGCCGCAGGGACGGCTGCCACAGGCCGGATACTCGACGGGCATGTCCCAGCCGTTGAAGTCCACCATGCGGGCGCCGAGTTGGCGGTGCGCGGAGTTGAGAGCGGTCTTGCGGACGACGGAAGATTCGGCGATGGACAAGGACGGGACCTCGATCAGGGAAATCGTACGGCCATTGGGAACCCTAAACCGTACCACGCGGGAATGTGGCGGGGCAACGCGCAGCGCAGGCACATAGGAGACAGTTGCACAGAGAGCAGATGCGCGTTAGAGTTCGCGCATGGCCCGACGATTTTTGTGCAACCTCTGCGAACTGGTGGAAGAGAAGTGCAAGTGCGAACGGTACTGCTATCTGTGCATGGGCGAAAACGACGTGCGCCTGGTGGAGGATGGCTGCTACTACTGCCTGGAGTGCCGCGAGGCCTGCGATTATATGCCGGAGCCCAAGGGGACTGCCAACCAGGGGTAGATCCAAAGCAAAAGCCCCACATCTGCTTACTGCGGCAGACATGGGGCATCAGCTTGGCGCTGGGTGTGCTTGCGCTATGCCGCTTTCTCGAAACCATCACACCCACTGATGGGAGTGACCATTAAGTGCAACGTGGCGTTACGCGGAAGGCCACACTCATCGACCATAACCTCCGGTGCCTTGTGTGACGAGCGAATTTCAATCAGCTTTTTGTCGCTTTGGTGAGGCTCTCCGAAGTGTTTACAGAGGCCACACTGTCCATCTTTAACCAGCTGCATAATGTCCTCCATTAGAGTGCTTAGATCGGCGAGGTTGCAGGAAGGTTGCCGCAGCGGTTCGTCTCTGTTTGCTTAGCCACAGGCTTAGGGTGAATATTCGGCCCGCCTGGATGGGCACGTGCAAGCGCATAACCCAATGGAAATTCAACACCGCGAAAGATGAGAGCGGCATTGCGTCCCCACATTTGCGTCGAAGGGCACGACGCAGATGTGGGCCACCTGTACTGCCGCCTGTCCTGCGGCTCTATTCGATCTGGAAGCGGGCGGAGGGATGGATGGTTTGCTTGGTCACCTGGTCGTTGACGGTGATTTGTACGCTGTAGGCGCCGGGGTCGAGGCTGGCCAGGGACATGGACTTCTCGATAGTGATTTGATCGCCGGTGTCGCCGTAGGTGGCCGAGGACTCGTCGGCGTGCAGCACGGATTTGTTGGATTGCAGGTTGACGATATCGTAGGCGATGGTGGCGTTGGTCTTGCGGCTCTGCTTGTCCTGCTGCAGGTTGTAGACCTGGAGCCAAAGGTTGAGGCGCTGATCGCGTTTGAAGCTGGCGGGCTTTCCGTCGGATGCGTCGAGGCGGGGACGGACCTTGGTGTCGCCGATGATGAAGTTGCCGGTGCCGATATTCCTGGCCGGGACGCGCTCCATGAGATCGGCGAGGATGAGCGAGGAGGAGGCCAGCTTCTCTGGGTCGAACTCGGGGACGCGGATGGAGCGGACCAGGGTTCCCACGCGGTCGCCGTTGACATCCTTTACGGCGACTTCGATTTTGTACATTCCGGGCTTGAGGGGGATGGCCTTCCAATAGAGCTGCGTGGTGAGCAGGGCCTTTTCCATCAGTTCGTTGGGCTCATCGACGCCGACGGTGTCTTCAAAGGTTGAGGCGACCCGTCCGGAGATGGTGGAGATGCGTCCGAAGATGTTGACCGAGGCGCGCTGAATGCCTTCTTTCTGCAGAAAGGTCATGTCCTTGGTTTTGATCTGGATAGTGATGGGAACCAGCACGGTATCGGAGGTGATTTTGACGATGTCGGAGCGCATGTCGAAAGGCATCAGGTTGTAGCGGATGCGGGTATTGACCTTCTCCTCGAGGTCCTTGAACTTGACGGGTGGCGGGGAGTTGAGCTTGGCGTAGCGCTCCATGGCGTCAAAGGCGCTGCTGCCCTGCGTATCGGAACCGGGTGCGCCGGGCATGCCGCGAGAGCCCCGGCCCATACCCATCAGTCCCTGCGAACTGGAGCCGCCGGGGGTGTGGAGCAGCGCGTCCTTTTCCGTAGGATCGGTGGAGACGCGGTACTCGTTGCACATGCAGGAATCGACGAACTCGATGGTGACCTCGTTTCCCACGCCCTCAAGGTAGCGATAGCGCCAGCGCTCGAAGGGATAGGTGGAGGTGCTGCCGCCGCCCTCGTTGTTAGCGCGTTGATATTGGCCGCCGGAGGGGTGGGATTCGATCTCGTCGGGCGCGCCCCAGACGATGTACATGTGTCCGCGATCCGTCCTCCAGCCGGGGATGCCGGCCGAGAAGTGCTCGTTGGCGTATTGCATGCGGCGGTAATGCTCCTCGCGGAAGGCATTTTCCTCGCTGTCGGGATCGGGATTGCGGCGCAGCCAGAACTGTTCGATGAAGGCGTCGCGCTCCTCGTCGGTGCCGAGGATTTTGAAAGCCTGCTCTTCTTCCGGCGTGATGATGTAGCGGACATCCTCGTCGAGCCAGGTCTGGTAGGTCTTTCCCACCTCTTTGCGGAAGCTGCGCATGCGCTCCTTGCGCTCGTCGTCGGTGAGCGGTTTGGGCTGCGCGTCGTCCTTGGAACCCTTGAGGTCCTTCAGGGAGGTGCCTGCGTCCTGCTCGTCGCCGCCGGCCTTCTGAGCCTGGACGGGCGCGTCCAGAATGAGCACGGCCAGCGCGGGCGCGGCGAGCGTGGCAGCCGCCATGAGGACGAAGAGACGATGACGCACGGAGAAAAAACGCATGAATAGAGCCGCTCCCTGAGACTTTCTGGACTGCAGCGATTGTATGGATTCGCCTCGGCCGAAGGCAAGGCAGGTGCGGGCGCGGCGAAGGTGCGCAGACGGCGCAGAATAAGGATGGCAAGCACGGATATGAGCATGAATGGAAAAGGCTTTGCCGGGGTTGAGACCGGCCGGCGGTTTACAATCAATACATGCAGGCCATGAGCGAGGACAGATGACGACGCGGAAAAAAGTTTGGCTCTGGGTGGGCGGCGTGGCGCTGCTGGGCGGACTCGCGTTGCTCGGCTACCAGTTGAGCCGCCGCGGCGTGGTGGTGGTGCAGAGCGGGCGGGTGCTGCGCGAGGATTTGACCTCGGAGGTGACCGCCTCGGGCGAGATCAGGCCCAAGACATTTGTGAACGTGGGAGCCAATGCCTTCGGCAAGATTGTGAAGCTGTACGTGAAGGAAGGCGAGCGGGTGCGCAAAGGCCAAATGCTGGCGCAACTGGAAGACGTGCAGGCCGGGGCCGACGTGCAATGCCGCGCAGGCTTCGCTGACGGCGGCCGAGGCCGACTACTCCGCCGGAGTGTCGGCGCTGAACACCAATGTTGCCGACCTGGACCGCGCCAAGGCCGACCTGGAGCAGAAACTCGGCGACTGGAAGCGGGCCGAAGAACTGTACAAGGACGAACTGATCGCCAGGAAAGATTACGACGCGGCCAAGAATGAGTATGAGGAGGCGGTCAGCGGCGTGACCCAGGCCAAGGCCAGGATCCTCCAGGCCAAGGCGGGGGCGGAGGCTTACAACCGGCGCATCGCGGTGCAGAAGGCGAATCTGGTGCACAATACCGATGTGCTGAGCAAGACCGAATATCGCGCGCCGTTTGATGGGGTGGTGACGAACCTTCCGGTGCGCGAGGGCGAGACGGTGGTGGTGGGCATCCAGAACTCTCCGGGCTCGACGCTGATGACGCTCGCCGATACTTCGGTGATTACCGCCGAGGTGATGGTCGACGAGACCGACATTGTGAACGTGAAGCTGGGTCAACCGGCCGAGGTCAGCATCGACGCGATTCCGAAGAAGAAGTTCAAGGGCACGGTGACCGACATTGGCGACAACGCGCTGGTGCGCTCGACCGGAGTGGCAACCTCGCAATCGACGGAGAGTTCGCAGGAGGCCAAGGACTTCAAGGTTGTAGTGACTCTGCAGGAGGTTCCGGAAAATTTGCGCCCGGGACTTTCGGCGACGGCCAGGATCACCACGGCCAGCAAGACGAGCGTGCTGTCGATTCCGATCCAGGCGCTGACCATCCGGCTGCGGGGCGACCTGGCTCCGCATCTGGATAAGAGCGAGGTGCAGGCGGCGGAGAAGCCCGAGCAGATCAAAGCAGCGCGCGAAGAGGTGCAGGGCGTGTTCGTGATTCACAACGGCCGCGCGCGCTTTGTGCCGGTGCAGACCGGGATCATGGGGACGAGCGAGATCGAAGTGCTCGACGGGCCGGGCGTTGAAGGAATAAAGCCGGGCGACGAGATTGTGACCGGAAGCTACAAGGCGCTGCGCACACTGAAACCGGACGCCAAGGTGCGCATCGACAACAGCGCGCCGAAGAAGGAAGAAGAGCAGCCGTAATGAGCTTCGCGACCGTCATGGGCGTTGAGGGAGCAGGAGACAGGATGGGAACGGAAGCCACGAGCATCGACCTGGAACTGAAAGCGCCGCCGCCGGAGTGCATGATCTGCACCCAGGGGCTGTGGAAGAGCTATGACATGGGCGGCGAACAGCAGGTGGACGCCCTCAGCGGCGTGGACCTGGCGATCCTGCGCAATGAGTACGTGGCGATCATGGGACCGTCGGGATCTGGTAAATCGACGCTTATGAATCTTATCGGCTGCCTGGATTCGCCGACGCAGGGCGTGTACTGGCTGAATGGCCACCGGGTGAGCGAGTTGAACGACGATGAACTGGCGCACATCCGCAACAAGGAGATTGGCTTTGTCTTCCAGACGTTTAATTTGTTGGCACGGGCTTCTGCGCTGCACAACGTGGAGCTGCCGCTGATTTATGCCGGAATTCCGCAGGCGGAGCGGCTGGCGCGGGCGCGGGCGACGCTGGAGAGCGTGGGCATGGGCAAGCGCCTGAGCCACAAGCCGAACGAGTTGAGCGGCGGACAGCGGCAGAGAGTGGCGATTGCGCGCGCGCTGGTGAACCACCCTGCGCTCATTCTGGCCGACGAGCCGACGGGAAATCTGGATTCGAAGACGGGCTGCGAGATCATGGCGCTGTTCGACAATCTGCACGCCCAGGGAAACACCATCGTGCTGGTGACGCACGAACACGATGTGGCAGAGTACGCGCACCGCATTATTCACATACGCGACGGCAAGGTGGCGTATGACGAGAAGACGGCAAGGGCGAAGTGGTAAGAGCTAGGTCTCAAGGTTTATGCAGGATCCGGCAACTCAATTGCCATCTCGCTCGACAGGCCCCACGCGGTGAGGAAATCAGACTTAGAAAAGCCCTTCGCAATTTTCCCCTCTGTCGCGTAAAGATAAAGCGCCGCGTTGAAGACCTGCTCGGTGGAGAAGATGACGAGTGAAAGAATCCAAAGATACGCCATCGCCAAGATACCGACGACTCCAAAAATTTGTCCCGTTAGAGCGGCGAGAAAAAAGAACGCCATGGCGGGGAAGGCAAACAGATGGAAGAGCAGCGAAAAGCTGAATCGCGCGATAACGACCTCTCCCCACTTTTGTCGAAACAAATCCGCGGAGCGGTACAGCGCTTCCCCCGCGCCGATGTTTTCCAAGGCGAGCAGCGGCATCACAAAATAAGTGCCCAGCCTCCACCCGTAGCCAAGCAGGCCCGCGCTTGCCCGCCCAAGCTCACCCCGGTTGCGCAATGCACTGAGGACCATTCCGACGGTTGAGGCGAGGAATGCCCATTGGATAATAGCAAGTGCTCTTGCGCGTGCAACTGCCAGCCCGTCGGTTAACTTGGCATTCCCGCCGGTCAGGCGGCTGAGAGCGATGTAGGCAAACGCCACGTTGAAATACACCATGACGGTGTAGTTGGCCAGATAGTAAAGGAAGAGCAAGAGGCGGATGTGACCGGCGTGGCCTATTGCCACAGGCTCCGCACCCTCTGCGCGTTGCGCCTCCCTACGCTGCGATTTCTCCCAGGCGTCGTGAGCGCTGTGGTAGTCCTCGGCGTTGGGATAAAAAAACGGTTGCGGCTCGACCGGTTCCACCCTGCGTTCGGAATTCGCCGTATTGTTATTTGCGTAGAGCAGAGGGCAGTTTTTGTGGCCGAACAGGCAGTCAATGACAGCATCCGCGAGTTCTGCCCTATCTCCGTTCTGTATTTTCCATGCCCTATCCTCCCGGAGGAACTGGTCAAAGTTAACCAGTCCGTTGCCGTCTACATAATCGGACAATTTTGGCTCGGGTAGTGGTCTTTCTGGCGATTGAGGTGTGTTCGCGGTTGGCACCTTCACGGGAAGCGAAGTGAAATCGCGGATGGAAATATCATCGAACGCGATGGTGCCGATTGCGAAGACAATGCCTGTGGCGTAGATGCAGCAGATGAGAGAAATGATGGGCAGAAGCAGCAGAGGGCGATAGCTCCAGATGACGCCCAGGCACTGCCACATGAAACTCCAGGTATTGGCAATTCTTGTAAGGAATCCGCCGATAATCATAGGAGAACTTTTCTCTCGGTGAGGGCCCTGAGAGTTTCAGCCGCAGAAATAGTACCCCGAAGTTCCATAAAGTGCCAGCGTTGGAGATGTTAAGGGCAGGATTTTATCGGCTATTCATGAAAGTCAGAAGACTTGGGCAGTCTTGCAACCTTAGTCTTCGGTGGTAGGCTTGCTGCGATGAATTTGTTTTCACAACCCGTGGATGAGAGCGCGGACCGCACGCGGCCGCTGGCGGAGCGGATGCGTCCGCGCGATCTGGATGAACTGGTGGGGCAGGAGCACATTCTGGGGCCGGGCAAGGCGCTGAGGGTGCAAATTGAGCGCGACGACATTGGCTCGATTCTGTTTTGGGGACCGCCGGGTGTGGGGAAGACGACGCTGGCGAAGATTATCGCGCGGCGCACCCAGGCGGATTTCGTGGAGTATTCGGCGGTGATGGCCGGGATCAAAGAGATCAAGCAGGTGATGGTGGAGGCCGAGCGGGCGCGGCAGTACGGGCGGCGCACGATTGTCTTCATCGACGAGATTCACCGCTTTAACCGGGCGCAGCAGGATGCGTTTTTGCCGCACGTGGAGCGGGGCAACATACGGCTGATTGGCGCGACGACGGAGAATCCATCGTTCGAGGTGAACTCGGCGCTGCTGTCGCGCTCGCGGGTGTACACGCTGAATCCTTTGACGGAGGAGCAGATTGTAACTCTACTTGAACGCGCGCTGGCCGACGAGGAGCGCGGGCTGGGTGCGATGAAGCTGACGGCCCAGCCTGAGGCGCTGGCGCGGATTGCGGCGTATTCGAGCGGCGATGCGCGCTCGGCTTACAACGTGCTGGAGATCGCGGCGACCTTGGCGTCCGCGACCGGCCGTGCGCCTGCGGCCGGCAGCGAAGCGTTACCCGATGCTGCGTCGTCGGTGGGTGCCGGTGGGGAAGACAAGAGCAAGGTCAACGACCCCACATCTGCCAACGACGGGCAGATATGGGGCACCCTGGAACCTTCCTCTGCTGCCGCGGGCGCGGGAGTGATCGGAGCGGCGGAGGTGGAGGACGCGCTGCAGCGGCGGGTGCTGCGCTATGACAAGGCGGGCGAGGAGCACTACAACCTGATCTCGGCGCTGCACAAGTCGGTGCGCAACAGCGATCCGGATGCGGCGCTGTACTGGCTGGTGCGGATGCTGGAGAGCGGCGAGGACCCGATGTTTCTGGCGCGGCGCATTGTGCGCATGGCGGTGGAAGACATTTCGCTGGCCGATCCGCATGCGCTGGAGATCTGCATGGCGGCGCGCGATGCGCTGGACTTTATGGGACTGCCGGAGGGCGGGCTGGCGCTGGCGCACGCGGCGGTGTACTTGGCGATTGCGCCCAAGTCGAATGCGCTGTACAAGGCCTATGGCGCGGTGAAGCGCGATGTGGAAGAGACAGCGGCGGACCCGGTGCCGCTGCATCTGCGGAATGCTCCGACGCGGCTGATGAAAGAGCTTGGCTACGGCGAGGGCTACAAGTACGCGCACGATTTTGAGGAAAAAGTAACGAACATGGAGTGCCTGCCGGAGAACCTGAAGGGCCGGCAGTGGTATTTCCCGACGGACGAAGGCGTGGAGAAGCGGATTCGGGAGCGGCTGGCGGCACTGCGGGCCAAGAAGGAACGGATGCGGGAGTAGGCGATGCAATGGACTCGAAGGCAGTGGATGGCTGTGCTGTTGGTGGTGGTGCTGGCAGGGTTCTATCTGCGTCCGGTGAGCTGCTTTCTGCATTGCGTCTACCTGCGGGGCTGGCTGGAGGGCGTGAAGAGCCGCGAGGTGCAGGTTTCGGGCTATCGCATCCACTACGACGTGCTGGGGCCGGATGGCGGGCCGGCGGTGGTGCTGGTGCACGGATTGGGCGGACGCGCCGAGGACTGGCAGCGGCTGGCGCCGTATCTTGCCAAGGCCGGCTATCGCGTGTACATGCCGGACCTGCCCGGCTTCGGGCGCAGCGAATGGCCGCCGGATTTTTCCTATTCGATGCGGGACCAGGCTGGGGTGGTGGTTGGGTTTCTGGATGCGATGGGGCTGAAGCAGGTGGATGTTGGCGGCTGGTCGATGGGCGGATGGATCGCGCAGCGGGTTGCCATCGATCATCCGGAGCGGGTACGGCGGCTGATGCTTTTCGACAGCGCGGGGCTGGCGGAGACTCCAGGGTGGGATACGCAGCTGTTTACGCCGAACTCGTCCGCTCAGGTGGATCAGCTGAATGTGCTGCTGATGCCGCATCCGTATCGCATTCCGTGGTTCATTGCGCGGGATATTCTGCGCATATCGAGGGAGCACGCGTGGGTGATGCGCCGGGCGGTGGCCTCGATGCTGACCGGCAAGGACGCCACCGGCGGCGAGCTGCCAGAGCTGAAGATGCCGGTGCTGCTCGTCTGGGGCGCACAAGACCGCATCATTCCGCTGAGCCAGGGGGAGACGATGCAGCGGCTGATTCCGGGGTCGAAGCTGGAGACGTTGGAAGGCTGCGGACATCTGGCGCCGGAGATGTGCGCCGGGGAGATTGGGCCGAGGCTGGTGGAGTTTGAGAGGCAGTGAGCGCGGGGGCAGAAAAAGAAGCGAGAGTGCTTGAAAAGCCCTGGACTGCACAGGAGATTTGGGACTTGCTGGGATTCCTCACTTCGTTCGGAAAGACACCCTAAAAAAAAACAACAGACTTATTTGCCGCGTTGGCGCTGGGCCTCGTAGAGCAGGATGCTGGCGGCGATGGCGGCGTTGAGGCTTTCGACCTTGGGGGAGTGGGGGATGAGGATGGCTTCGTCGGCAGCGTCGAGCAGGACGCGCGGGACTCCGTGGCCTTCGCTGCCGATGAAGATGGCGGTGGGCTGGGTGAGGTCGATCTGGTGCACGGGGCGGCCCTGGTGGCTGCTGGTGACGGCGAGGTGGATACCGTGGGCGGCCAGGGCATCGAGCGCCTGGGCGGTGGAGAGCTTGATGCAGGGCAGGCGGAAGACCGATCCGGCGGAGGCGCGGGCGACCTTGGGGTTGGCCGAGGAGACGGTGCCCTCGGTGGCGAGCACGCCGCTGGCGCCGAAGGCTTCGGCGCTGCGCAGAATGGTGCCGAGGTTGCCGGGGTCCTGCAGTCCGGCGCAGCCCAGGATGAGCGGCGCTGCGTTCCCACATCTGCCTCCAACAGCGGGAGGCAGATATGGGGCACCCTCGGATCGGCTTCGGGTTCATCCTCATCCCCACAATCGCGTCCAACGGCAGGACGCAGTTGTGGGCCACCCGGCAGGAAAAGATCTTCGAGCGATGCGGCGAGGGGATAGACGAGGGCAGCGACGCCTTGCGGGGTTTCCGTGGCGACGGCGCTGTGGAAGATGTCGTCGGGGAGGAGGATGGTTTCGGTGGCGCGGCCGAGCTGGGGGAGCAGGCGGTTGGCGCGCTGGCGGGCCGACTCCGAGAAGAAGACGGCGCGCAGGCGCAGGCCGCTGCGGATGGCCTCCTCTACCAGTTTGACGCCCTCGATGGCCACCGAGCCGTCCTCGCAAGGCTCGGCCTGGGTGAAGGCGCGGCGAAGGTCCTTGACCAGCGAGTTCTGGCGGCTGGCGACGGGGCGGAGTCTCTCGTGGGGCGGGTTGGAAAATGCCTGGGTCATGCTCCTCCGGCTCGGGCCGGGGTTCGGGCAATGTAGAATGCAAAAGGACCGGCAGGAAACATGATAACCTCTCGCAGGATGCAGGTTGTGAGGTAACCTTTAATGGTTGTTTCCCTGTGGTAGTATTCGCTGGTGGTGGAATTCAACTTGGGTTAAGGTTCGCTGGTTCAGAGCCTGGAAGATGAGGTAGATCGGGTGCGCCCGGAAATCATTCGCGTCAATGCTATTGAGCCCGAGCCGTCGCTGGTGAGCTATGTGGCGGACAGGATTCGCCACGGCAGCGTGGTCGGAATACCGACCGACACTTTTTACGGCCTGGCGGTCGATCCCTACAACTTGCACGCGGTAGAGCGCGTGTATGAGATCAAGGAGCGGGGCCGGCACAAGCCGCTGTCTCTGCTGATTGAAAGCGTGGATCAGGCCGAGGAACTGGCCAACGATCTGCCGGACGAGTTTCATCTGCTGGCGGAGAAGTTCTGGCCGGGACCGCTGACGATGATTGTGCGTGCGGCGCCGCGGCTGCCGCTGAAGGTAACGGCCAACTCCGGCAACATTGCGGTGCGCATGCCGTCTTCGCCCGCGGCGCTGGCGGTGGTGCGGGCGCTGAAGTGTCCGATTACGGCCACGGCGGCGAATTTGGCGGGCTCCCCGGAGTGCTGCA
>CAVUKX010000011.1:0-185019 GCA_963742165.1 uncultured Acidobacteriota bacterium
GCACGCAAGCAATCGGTCCGGCGCGAAGCTATTCTGTCCGCCATGTAACCGGCTTTTAAGCAATATACTGTTTAGCAGTGGAGTTCAGAAACAGTATGAAGACTGAAGGCTGGCTCGACCGGCTCTTTTTACCGCCAGAGGAGCCGGTTTCGCTTCCCTACTCGCGGGTCTGCAAGATCGCGCTGCGAACCGCGCACCTGATGGCCATCAGTGTCCTGGTGGGCGGCCATGCCTTCCACGCTCCCAAAGATGCGCTGCTGCCGTGGCTCTATGCGGCCATCGTGACCGGCGCGGGCATGATTTTGTTCGAGGCATACCCCAGCCTGGGTTTCGTCTTCCAGGGCTGGGGCCTGATGCTCTTCGCCAAGCTTGCACTGCTCTGCTGCATCCCTTTTGTGTGGAATGCGCGCTTCCCGATCCTGCTGGTCGTGGTAGCCATCGCCTCGCTCTCCTCGCACATGCCGGGCAAGCTCCGGCATTACTCGGTACTGTACAGGCGCGTCATCAAGTAAACGAAGCGGTGCGGGGCTGCGGAGGTTGCCGGATAGGGACGTGCCGGCTCAGTCTCCGTCTGATTCCCGGGATGAGCTGGCAACCGCCCGAAAGACGAGGAACGTCGAGAGGGTGACGATCAGCAGCAGCACGGCTGCGGCGGAAGATTCGCGCAAGCCCGTCTGCAGATACAGGTCGTAGATCTTCACCGGCGCGGTCATCGGATAGTAGGCCAGCACCATCACCGAGCCAATCTCGCTGATCGAACGCGCGTAGGTCAGGATCACCCCGGTCAGAATTCCGCGCCAGGCCAGCGGCAGGTCGATGCGGAGGAACACCTCCATACGGCTCGCGCCGAGCGTCCGCGCCACCTCTTCCAGATGAAGATCGACGGCGGCAAAGCCCAGCCGCGCGGAATTCACCATAAACGGAACGCTGACGAATAGCATGGCCACCACGATTCCAGCCGTGGTTCCCCAGAAGCGCAATCCCACGTGCGACAGCAGAATGCCCGCCACTCCTGTGCGTCCAAAGGTGAACAGCAGGGCCACCCCGGCAACCGTGTGCGGCACGGCCAATGGCAGATCGACCACCGCTTCGATGACCCGGATGAGCCAGCCTTGCTTGCGCGCCAGCAGATAAGCCAGCGGCGTTCCCAGCAGGGCCGCAAGCAGAGCAGTCAGCGTGGCGCAGCCTACGCTCAGCCAGATGGAGTCGCGAACGTCCGGCATCCCGCCCACCAGGGCGAGCGTTTGCCAGGATTGGGCCGCGGTCATGCGCAACAGCGGCAGCAGGATGAACGTTAACAGGAGCCCAGCGGGAAGCCAGAAGAAGGCCCATGTAACCCGGTCAAACGAAGGCCGCGTCCCGCGCTCGGTCCGTGCGGCTATGGCTGGGTGGGCCATGGTTTTGCCATTCGCTTCAGCTCCGGCGGGAGCTGCTCAAGGCCATCGGCGATGGGCTGTTCCAGCACCACAAAGCCATTGTCCCGCATGATCTTCTGTCCCTCAGCGCCCAGCAGGAATTGCACGAACTGCAGCGCCTGCTGCGGATGCGGAGCATTCAGCGGAATGGTAACCGCGTAGATGATGGGCCGCCCCTGCAGGTCGCCGTTCTTCGTATGCACGGAGACCTTGGCGTAGCCGCCAGCGCGCGCCGCATCGCTCAGATCGATTTGCTCCGGCATCGGCAGGTATTGGAAGTGGTGCTGCAGGGCATCCGAGCGGTAGATGGCCAGGTAGTCGATCTGCCCCGACTCCAGCGCGCCTACCAGTTCGGTCTCCGTGTTGCGCATATTTCGCTCCGGAGCATTCTTCAGAATGGCCCGCGACAGCCCCGGCTGGTGATAGTAGCCCTCGGCCAGTTCCAGCAACTGCAGAGTCTGGTAGCCGGAAGGGTCGGTGTCCGGGTTGGAGCGGCCAATCTCCACGCCGGGCTCGGCCAGAATCTGGTACCAGTTCGCAGCATTGATCTTCGACGCGCCCTTGCTCTGCCCGGTATAAACGAAGGTGATGGCGTTTCCGGCAAAGCCGACGTACCAGTTGGCATAGGCCTTGCCACCGTCTTTGCCATAAAGCTGCCGGGGAATCACGCTGTAGTCAGCAACCGCCAGAACGTCGGCCGGCTGCTGCAGTTCGGTGATTTGCTTGGCCATCTTGACGCTGCCGCCAAACTGGGCCTGCACGCTGATCGCGGCGTGACTTTTCTCAAACGCGGCGTTGACGGCCTTGAAAGGGACCGCCAGCGTACCGGCGCCGTACTCGATCAGCGTCGTACCTGCGCCCGGAGAGTCCGCCGCGGCCGCCGATGCCGCCAGCAGCGCAACGCAGGTGATGGCGATGGCATGGCTCAGCCTGAATCTCCGGCCGGCCAGATACGCCAGATGATTCAGACCCAAACATTCGAACATGGGCATCGGCTCCATTGGGATTGCCGCACACAACCAAACAGGAGTGGCCGCATTGCAACCACTCCTGCTCGCACATCCACTACGTGGAACGAAAACCACGCCCGCGATTACTCCCGCGGACTGAATTGCTCTCCGGCCATTATTTGATCCCCACCATGTTGCCCTTGGCGTCATGTTGAATGACTTCGTCCGCCGAGTACTTGGTATCCTTAAAGCTGCCGGAGACGCAGCGGAAGCTGGTGAATCTGCGGGCACCCTCGGGCGTATCGCGGCCGCGATTCGAGACACGGACGGTGGACGCCTTGGTCATCCAGGAGCCTCCATGCAAAATCACCTGACCTGAGTAGGGACCGGGAAGATCGGTCGTCCACTGCCACATGTCGCCTAACATGTCATAGAGCTTAAAGGCGTTCGGCTGTTTCTGCGCCACCGGGTGCGAATGGCCGTTGCTGTTGTCCTTATACCAGGCGATCGCATCCAGATCGTCCGAGTAACGCGGCCCCGTGGTGTTGGCCCTTGCCGCATACTCCCACTCGGCTTCGTTGGGCAGCCGCATCCCAACCGCGACGCAGTATCCGTACGCGTCAATGTAATCGACCTTCTCGACAGGAAACTGGTCGCCGTGTTTGTAGAAGCTGGGATTCTCTCCCGTCACACGCTTGAAGGCACCCTGGGTCACCAGGGTCTGCCCCATCCAGAAGCCATGATCGATGGTGAACTCGCGCGGCGTTTCGTCAGGATCGCAATTCGTATCGCCCTGCGAGCAGCCCATCATGAATTTCCCCGGCGGAATCCAGACGTAGGTCAGTCCGTCGTTGGGGTTCACCCAGGTGGTACCTGCGGGGGTATTCGGATCGACCTTTACCGGCTTAACGGACGGGAGCACCAGCTTCTCGGGCCTGTCGGCCTCATTCCCAAACGATGATTCCGATTCCGAATCATCCCGTGTCGCTTGTTGTCCCTGTGTGGATTGCGACTGGACCTGAGCCGCGGGTGCGGCCTGAGCCATGGCGGGTGTGCCCGGGAGCATGAGTACGCCCCCGATTGAAAGTGTGAGGAATAGCAATCGACTCATTTGGACCCTACTTTAAAGGAATGCTACCCTCCTGCGCAAACGCGCAGACGGGTGCTGGGGCAGGCCGCCCTGCTTCGATCGCAAAACTGGACTCCCACCCCTATAGCTCTAGTTTAGTCGCGGCACGCTGTAGAAAACATCTGTATTTTCAGGGGACAAGCTTCTTTTCGGCATCGCTGGATTCGCCCGGCAGGACTTGCGCTTCTTCCAGCATCTGCGCCTCGCCGGAGAGCACATGGACGTTGACGGCATCACCCGGCGCAAACGCGGTGGCCTCGGCGGGCAGAATGGCCAGCCCATCGGCCAGCAGCATCGTCCGCAAAATCCCAGTATTCTGGTCGCCCGAGCTGTAGGCCTTGAAGCCGCTGCCGGACCACTCCAGGCGCACCCGAAGACACTGCACCCTCCCTGGCTTTTTCCTTACCGTCTCCTGCAGAATCGCCCGGACCGGCGCCCGCAGCACCCGCCGGTGCCCCATCATTTTCAGCAGGGCGGGCCGCACCAGCTCTTCAAACATAATCATGGTTGCAACCGGGTTGCCGGGCAGCGAGAAGATCGGCTTCCCATCTCTCACGCTGAACGCCGTGGGGCCTCCGGGCCGCATCTCCACCTGGCGGAAGATTTGCTTCACCCCCAGCTCCTGCAGCACGTCGCGCACGTAGTCGCGGTCCCCCGCCGACACACCTGCCGAGGTAATCAACGCATCGGCCTTGAAACCCTCGATGAGTTTCTCGCGCATCTCAGCCGGATCGTCGCGGGAGATGCCGAGAATGACCGGAATGGCGCCAATTTCGTAAAGCGACGCCGCCAGCGACAGTGTGTTGCTGTTGATAATCTTGCCTTCCGCCATCGGCTCGCCCAGCTCGATCAACTCGTCGCCGGTGGAGAGAATCGCAACCCGCGCCTTGCCATAGACGGCGACGAAGGCCCGGCCGAAGGACGCCAGCAGGCTGATCGCCGGCGGGCGAAGGACCGTTCCCACGGCCAGAACCGCTTCCCCGCGCGCTACATCCTCGCCGGTAAACCGGATCTGCTGCCGCGGATTCACCGCTGCCTGGATCAACACATGCCCGTCGATCTCTTCCGTCTGCTCCACCGGCACCACGGCATCGCATCCGGCAGGAATCGGCGCTCCAGTCATGATCCTTATGGCGCAGCCCGGCTCCAGCGGCTGATCCGCCAGCCGTCCCGCCGGAATGTAGCCGGTGATCTTGAGCCTGGCGCCCGCGGTCGGCAGCGGAGCGTTACCCGCCAGTACACCTGCGGTTGCCGCGTACCCGCCACAATCGGCGCTACGCACCGCGAACCCATCCATGGCGGAGTTGTCGCACGCCGGCAGGTTCCAGGGAGCAACCACATCTTCGGCCAGCACTCTGGATACGGCGTCCAGCAGGCTGACGCGCTCCACCCGCAAGGGCGCAACGCTGCCGAGGATCAGACGGAGAGCATTTTCATAGGAGGGCAAGAGACACCTGGAGATGTTCGGTGACGGCCATTGGGCAGGCCCAGGTCAGAAGGTTGTGATCGGCGCCGCTTGGCAAAAACTCCGGCAACGCCTTCACCTTACCCTCCACCAACCAGGGGAAAGATCGACAAGCGGGCGCCTTCTGCGACTTCGCTGCCCAGCTCGGCACGGCGGCCGTTCATCATGATGATGCCAACCTCCGGCTCCTCGATCCCCAGCTCCTGCACGATGCTGGACACCTTGATATTCGGCCCGCACTCGCGTTGCTGCTCGATAAACCGTCCGTCGCGGAAATTGGCGAAAAGCTTGACCGTGATCTGCATAGCCGCTCTCTCCTCAGTGAAGCGGGGGACGCCTGGATGGCGTCCCCCAGATTGCATCCTACTGGCAACCGTTAGAAATTCCAGAACGCGTCGAGCTCTTCGCCTGAGAAGTCCCAAAGCGCGTTGTGGGGCAGCAGCGGCTCATAGGTGAAGAACTCCGGCAAACGGTCGTCCTTGTTGGTAAAGCCGGCGCGAAGGTTGAAGTCGTGCTCGGTCTTCAGCACCATTTTACCCAGCGCCACCACGTCGTCGCCGGTCAGCTTCAGATCGTCCTTGGCGTTGAGCATTTCGATCAGCGACTCCAGACATTCCGGGTTATCCAACGCCGGGAAGGCGATGAAGACGCACATGCCGGTCGAGTCCACCGCCGCCGTGGCAATCTGCAGGTTCCGCGACAGCTCCACCTGACCGTCTTTCTTCAACGGATCGACGTAGCCGCCCACGTTGAGAATGTTGGTTGCGATGGTGTAGCCCATGGTGTGATCGGCGCCCTGGGTGCTCATGGCATAGGTAACGCCAATGCCCTTTACCGAGCGCGGATCATACGCCGGAATGGCCTGATTCTTAACCACCGGAATGCGGGTAAGGCCATAGGCCTTGCCGACCTGAGCGGTCCCGCCGCCCAGCAGATGGCCAAGCGGAGTGCCCTTGCCGACCTCTTCGCGCAACATGCGGATCACGCCTTTGCCGTCGCCGAAGGGCAGGATGCCGGCTTCCATCGCCACGCCGAACATGACCGGGGTCTCGATGCTATCGACGCCCAAGTCGTCCATGATGTTGTCCACCGTTGCGATGTCGTCCAGGTCCTCGATGCAGCAGTCGGCACCAAGGCCCCACACGGTCTCGTACTCGAAACCGGAGGTCAGGTAGTTGCCGTCCTTGTCGTTATAAACCTGCGAGCACTGGATGACGCAGCCCTGATGGCAGCCATGCTTGGGCTTGCCCTTCCGCGCCACGATGGTGTCGTGGATGGTTTCGCCGGAGAACTTTTCGTGCTGGGCAAACTGGCCCTGGGTAAAGTTGCGGGTGGGCAGGCCGCCCGCCTCGTTCAGGATGTTCACCAGCACCGCTGTTCCGTAGGTAGGCAATCCCTGGCCGCTCACCGGATGGTTGATCAGCGTGGCGGCGAACTTCTTGGCCGCGGCTTTGAACCTTGGCTGGTCGGCGATCGTGATGCCCGGCCCGCCCGCATCGTCAACGGAGATGAACTTGATTCTCTTGGAACCCATCAGCGCGCCCAGTCCGCCGCGGCCGAGGCTGCGGATCTTGCCTTCCGGATCCTTGATCGAAATGTTGGAGATGTTCATCTTCATTTCGCCGGCAGGCCCCACGCAGATGACGCCGATTTTCTTGTTGTTGAAGCGCTCGGTGACCTTGGCGACCGTGGCGAAGGTTCCCAGGCCCATCAACTCGGTCTCTTCCGCGAAGCGTATTCCGTCAATGCTGACGTGCAGGTTGTACCACTTGTCGCCCGGCGGTATGCCCTCGATGATGATTGCCGTGATGCCCATGAGGGCGAACTGGCGGGCTACATTGCCGCCGCCATTGCACTCCTTGATGGTGCCGGTCAGCGGGCTCTTACAACCAGCCGACAGCCTTCCGGAGTTGGAGGCGATGGTTCCGGTCAGCATGCCGGGAGCCAGAACCAGCTTGTTGTTTGGCCCCAGCGGATGGCAGGTAGGAGGAACTTCGGCGGCCACAATGGTGGATGTGAGTGCGCGCCCGCCTAATCCGGCCCAGGCTGCGGGGACCTCTTCGACGGCACTGCTCAGATCGGACATATTAATGCGTATGATTTTGCTCATTTCGAATGCTCCCCGTTGGTCAGGCGTGGAATTTTATCGAGCAACAACTCCCCACCATTTTTGTTGGCACAGCTCACAGCCCATCCATCAGCCATGTGTATAGGAATACTGCTCGGAAGGAAAAGATTCATTACCTGAGTGTCTAAATGAACCCCTATAAATGGGCTCATTGTTTACTTCCTATAATACTACTATAGAACGAAATTTCTGAACCTCCACGCCACGCCCTCTGATTACTCCAGGCTAATTACTTCTTCATCTTTTCGCGTTTCTTTGCCTCTCAATCGATCAACCTGCGCGACGGAGAAACCCAATCTTTGGAGGGTTGACAATCGCCCCGAATCCCATTACTTTACGTAGGCGAACAAAAGGCGAACATGAAAGCTGCTGCCGAGCTACGCAAACAGATCGAATCGGCGCTTGCCGGGCGCATTCCCGCCGCCCTGTCCCCGCGCCCCCGCAGTGCGCCGGAGCTGGTCTCCTGCGGGCTGGCAGAGGTCGATGCCATGCTTGGCGGCGGGCTGCCGCTGGGTGCCATCACGGAGCTGACCGGGCCGCAGTCATCCGGACGCACGACCCTGGCGCTCGCCACCCTGGCCGGGCTCACGCAACAGGGCCACAGCTGCGCCTACGTGGACGTCTCCGACGCGCTGGACCCGCTTTCGGCCGCCGCTTTCGGCATGGACCTGCGCCGCCTGCTATGGGTTCGCCTTACGGCATCGCGACCCAGGCTTGCCCTGCGCCTCGACTCTGCCCTGCGCGCCACCGATCTGCTGCTCAACGCCGGAGGCTTCCGCGCCGTGGTGCTCGACCTGGGAGATCTGCCGCCGGAGCAGACACGCCGTATCCCCCTGGCAACCTGGTATCGCTTCCGCCTGCAGGCGGAGAAGTCGCGCACGCTCTTCCTCCTGATCGCCTGCGTCCAGGATCGTGCGCAGGATTGCGACCAAAGTTACGCTCAGAGTTGCGTTGAGGGGTACGCAAAAAGCTGCGCCGCCGTGACCCTGCGCTGCCATCCGGCGGCGGCCCACTGGCGGCAGGCCGCGCCGGACTCGCCGCTCCTGCTCGCCGGGCTGCACTACCGCCTGAGCCTGAAGCGCGGCCGCGCCGTCGATCCCACCCGCAAAAAACCGGCGGCCTCGGCCCTGGCCATCGCAGACCCAGCCTCCGCCGTCGAATCCAACGCGGCGGCCTGGAGCAGCCGAACTCCGTGGACCGGATGAGCCATGCCGTCACCGCTGTATCTCTGTGTCCATCTACGCGACTTCGCCGCGCAGGCCCTTGCCCGCGCGCACCCGGAGCTTCACTCCCGTGCGCTCGCGGTCCTGAGTGGCGATCCGCCGCTGGAGCGTGTCTTTGCCATCAACCAGCAGGCGCGCCGCCTCGGGCTGGAGATCGGCATGAGCCGGGTACAGACCGAATCGTTCCCTGTTGTAGCACTCCGCCGCGACCTTCCGCAGGAGCACGCTGCCTTTGCGGAGTTGATGCAATGCGCCGGGAAATTCTCTCCTCGCACGGAATGCATTGCATCACCGCAAGAGGAGTCGTGCGGAGCCACGCTCCTGCTCGATGTCTCCGGCTCGGAGCGGCTGTTGGGCGGCCCGCGGCAGATTGCCACCGCCCTGCGGCAGTCGTTGTGCGCGTTGGAATTCGAGGCCAGCGTGGCTGTCTCCCGCAACGCCTGCGCGGCCCTGCTCGCCGCGCGCGGCCTCACTGGCACGGTGGCCATTGCGTCCGGACGCGAAGCGGAAACCCTGGCTCCGCTGCCGCTCTCCGTGCTGGAGCCCGACGATGCGCTGGCGCAGACCTTGGCCGCCTGGGGCATCCGCACCCTGGGACAGTTGGCCGCCCTGCCGGCCCGGCCGCTGGCGGCAAGGCTGGGACAGAACGGTATTCGACTGCAGGCGCAGGCACGCGCAGAGTACCGTCATCTGCTGGTCCCCACCGAAGATCCTGCCGATGCGCCGCTCTGCGAAAGCATCGAGCTGGAGCATCCTGTGGAGTTGCTGGAGCCGCTGCTGTTTTTGCTGAGCCGGATGCTGGAGAAGATCACCGGGCGTGCCGCGCAACGCTCCCTGGCCATCGCCTGGGTGGAGCTCTGCCTGCTGCTGGATGCGAACCCACGCGCTCCGCGTTCGGAAGCTCGCCGCACCGAAGATTGCCGCACCGTCCGTCCCGCGATCCCCGAGCGCAACCATCGTACCCTGCTCAAACTCCTGCAGCTTGAACTGGAACTGCATCCGCCCGCGGCCGCCGTCGTCGCCCTGCACATCCAGGCACATCCCGCGCGTCCGCAGACGGCGCAGCCGGGACTGTTCGCGGCCCAGGCACCCGAGCCGGGACGATTGGAGATTCTGCTGGCGCGCCTGCGCAAGCTGGTTGGCGAAGGCCGCGCCGGCTCACCGGAGCTGCTCGACAGCCACGCCCCCGAAGCATTTCGCGTAAACAACTTCGAGCTGGGCGTCTGCGACCGGAGCGGCATCGTTTGCCGCGCACCCGACGCCAATCCGTCCGTCGCCAACGGCCAGCCGATGTCCCTCCACCGCGCCCCGGCACTAGCGTCGGGTACGGGCCAACGGACGGCCCTCCGGTCGCTGACGCCAGTCCTGCGCATGGTGCGTCCGCCGTGCGCGGTCACAATCGAACTGCACGCCAATGTACCGGCCACCCTGGATTACGAGGGCCAGCGTCTCAGGCTGCAATCCGCCTCCGGCCCCTGGCGTACGAGCGGCGCCTGGTGGACCCATCCGGCGTGGTCCCGCGAAGAGTGGGATGTGGCTCTCAAGGAACCACCGCAACGCTGTTTGCGCCTTGCCCACGATCCCGCTGGCGGCGGCTGGTACGTGGTTGGAATTTACGACTGAGGATGCGCATGCGCGGGGTTTCAACTTTGAAACCTTGAAACCTTGAAACCTGGCACGAAACCTGGAGACGCGATGTACGTAGAACTTCATGCCCGCTCGGCCTTCAGCTTTCTCGAAGGCGCATCCCTGCCCGAGCTGCTCATGGCGCGCGCCGCGCAACTGGAGATGCCCGCCATGGCGCTGCTCGACCGCAATGGACTCTACGGTGCGCCGCGCTTTCACATGGCCGCCCTGCGGGCCGGCACGCGAGCGCACATCGGAGCCGAAATCGCGGTGTGCGATGCCGGCAAGCGTGCCGCTCCTCCGCCATGGCTGCCGCATCGTATTCCCTCCGAGCCGGTGCGCTGGGCGCTGCTGGCCGAAACCCAGAGCGGCTACCAGAATCTCTGCCGCCTCATCACGCGTTTCAAATTGCGCGAGCCGCACAAGGCCGAGGGCTCCGCACGGCTGGCCGAGGTCGCCGAATTTTGCCAGGGCCTCATCTGCCTCACCGGCGGCGGCGAAGGCCCGCTGGCCTCGGCGCTGGCACGCGGCGGATACAACGAGGCATTGCGTGAAGTCGAGCGGCTGGTGCACATCTTTGGCCCGCACCATGTATTCGTCGAACTGCAGCGCCACTACGACCGCGCGGAGGAGCATCGCAATCAGGCCGCCGTCGCCATCGCGCGCACGCTCAAGCTGCCCCTGCTGGCCACCAACGGAGTCCATTACGCCACCGCCTGCGAGCGCGAAGTGCTCGACGTGCTCACCACCATCCGCCACCACTGCACGCTGGAGACGGCGGGCCGCCTGCTCGCGCCCAACGCCGAGCGCTACCTGCGAGCCCCGTGCCAGATGCAGCAGCTCTTCCGCGATCTTCCCGAGGCCATTGCCAACACCGCCGAACTCTCCGCGCGCCTCGCTTATCAGATGAGCGATCTCGGCTACCGCTTCCCTGCCTATCCCGTCCCGGGTTATCCCGAGTCCAGTTGCGAGACGATGCAATCGTTCCTTGAAAAACGCACTGCGGAAGGCATCGCCAACCGCTACCTTCCCAAGCACGACGCCAAACTTTTTGCCCGCGCCCAGAATCAGGCGCAGCGCGAGCTGGCGCTCATCGCCCGGCTCGAACTCGCCGGATACTTCCTCATCGTCTGGGACATCGTGCAGTTCTGCCAACGCGAAGGAATCCTGGTGCAGGGGCGCGGCTCGGCGGCCAACAGCGTGGTCTGCTACGCCCTCGGCCTCACCGCCGTCGATCCCGTCGGCATGGATTTGCTTTTCGAGCGATTCCTGTCTGAAGAGCGCGGCGAGTGGCCGGACATCGATCTCGACCTGCCCAGCGGCCCGCAGCGCGAGCGTGCCATTCAATACGTCTATCGGCGTTACGGCGAACTCGGCGCAGCCATGACCGCCAACGTCATCACCTACCGCGGACGCTCTGCCGCCCGCGAAGCCGGTAAGGCACTCGGATTCGACGCTGCAACCCTCGACCGCCTCAGCAAACTCGTCAGCGCCTGGGAGTGGAAAGACAAGGACGATTCGCCGGGCCGCGACGTTCAAGTCGCCGGGCAAGACGCGGGCCTCGACCTGCGGCATCCCCGCATCGCCCGCTACGTCGAGCTCTGCCAGCGCATGCAGGACCTGCCGCGCCATCTCGGGCAACACTCCGGAGGCATGGTCATCTGCGCCGGACAGCTCGACGCCGTCGTGCCCATCGAACCCGCCTCGATGCCGGGCCGCACGGTGATCCAGTGGGACAAGGAAGATTGCGCCGACATGAAGATCATCAAGGTCGATCTGCTCGGGCTCGGCATGATGGCCGCGCTCCAGGAGTGCCTCGAACTGGTGCCCGCGCACTACGGCGAACCGCTCGACCTCGCGCAGCTTCCGCCCAACGATCCGCTCACCTATCGCGCCCTGCAGCAGGCCGACACCGTGGGCATGTTCCAGGTGGAAAGCCGCGCCCAGATGGCGGCCCTGCCGCGCAACCATCCCACCGGCTTTTACGATCTCGTGGTGCAGGTGGCCATCATTCGTCCCGGCCCCATCGCCGGCAACATGATGAACCCTTACATGAAGCGCCGCCGCGGCCGCGAGCCGGTAACCTACTCGCATCCACTGCTGGAGCCGGTGCTCAAACGCACTCTCGGCATTCCGCTCTTTCAGGAGCAGCTTATCCGCATGGCGATGATCGTGGCCAGCTTCACCGGAGGCGAGGCCGAGGAACTGCGCCGCGCCGTCGGCATGCGCCGCTCCATGGCGCGCATGAAGGAGCTCGAAGGCAAGCTGCGCCGCGGCATGAGCGCCAACCACATCGCACCCGCGGTGCAAGACGAGATCGTGCAGTCCATCTCCTCATTTGCGCTCTACGGATTCCCCGAGTCGCACGCCGCCAGCTTCGCCCTCATCGCCTATGCCAGCGCCTACATCAAGTGCCATTATCTTGCGGCCTTCACCGCTGCGCTGCTCAACCACCAGCCTATGGGCTTCTATTCGCCCGCCACCCTCGTCAAGGACGCGCAACGCCACGGCCTGCGCGTTAAACCGGTGGACGTGCAACACTCCGATTGGCCCTGCACGCTCGAACCGGACGCCGAGACAGATAAGCATGGGTGCCCCACCTTCGACGCGCTTTTTGCGGCTAAGGTGGGAAAGCAGAATGCTGGCATCGAGGGTGCCCCACATCTGCCATCTTTGGGCAGATGTGGGACCGACGGGGCGAGATATGGGAACCGCGCCTTCGCGCTCCGACTCGGTCTCCGCTACGCCCGCGGACTACGCCATGACGCGGCCGTCGCGTTGCTCGCCGCGCGCCGCCTGCGCCCATTCACCTCGATCCAAGACCTCGCCCTGCGCGTGCCCGAGCTGCGCAAGAGCGAACTCGCCCTGCTGGCCAAAATCGGCGCGCTCAACTCACTGGGCGAGATGGCGAATGAGCGGGCGGGTGGCCCACTCAAGCCTTCCTTTGGCTTGAGTGGGGCAGTTGACTTTGGCCGAGCCACCCATCGCCGCGATGCGCTCTGGCAGGTGGAGTACGCCGGCCGTCCCGCCGGGCCATTGCTGGATGAGCTAGCGCCGGACGAACTCGCCGCGCAGGAATCCGCCGAATCTCCGTTGCAACAGATGACCATCGAAGAACGCCTGGTCGCCGACTTCTCCGGCACCGGCGTCACTGTCGGCAAACATCCCATGGCCTTCCATCGCGCCAAGCTGAAACAGATGGGCGTCTCCGCCGCCGGCGAACTTGCGCATCTGGCCCACGGACGCACTACGCGCATCGCCGGATCGGTGATCGCCCGCCAGCGCCCCGGCACCGCCAAGGGCTTCGTCTTCCTCAGCCTCGAAGACGAAACCGGAATCGCCAACGCCATCCTCACGCCCGCTGTTTATGAGCAGTTCAAACACGCGGTGGTCTATGAAAACTTTCTTCTGCTGGAAGGCACGCTGCAGAACCAGGAGAACGTGGTCTCGCTGAAGGCCCGCACCATCCGTCCGCTCGGTATCAGCCGCGCCGAAGTCCGTTCCCACGATTTTCATTGAAGCGTGCGCAGCACAGAGAGCGATCTTGGCGGTCGCCTGCCAACGCCTCTCTGGAAGCGGTCTCATAAACGACTTGAGGCGTCTGGAGGGCTTTTCCCTCAGCGGCTAAAGCCGCGCGAAATGAGCCTTCTTGCGGCACGACTGAAGGTCGTGCCCTTTCAAAACCGGTTATGAGACCGCCTCTAGTAGTTCGAAATTTCAACCAGGTTCTTGTCCGGGTCGCGAACATAGATGGAGCGCATTTTCCCCATTGCGCCGTTACGTTCCACAGGGCCTGCCTCGATGTGAACTTTCTGCTCGACCAGCTGGCGCATCACTTCGTCGAGAGGAGTTGAAGTGATGAAGCAGATGTCGCCGGAGCCGCAGGTCGGGTGGGCGGCTTTGAGAGCCGCCTCGTGTCCACGCTGCTGCAGTTTGATCATCTGCTCGCCGAAGGCAAGAGCCTTGCGGCCATCCACGGTGAACAACTCCATGCCGAGGACTTCGGTGTAAAAGTCAACGCTGATGTCGATGTTGGCGACGGTGAGGACAAGGTGGTCGAGCGAATTCATGGTAATGGCCATATCGGACGGATGATACTCGACCCAGGCGGACTCTCCCACTGTTTTTCCGCGGACAGCTGCAAACCTATGCGGCCTCGACTTCCGCCGCGCACTCCGCATCGTCGTTTTTCACGTGATTGACGCGCGAACTCACGCGGTAGCGGCGCATCGCCCCGGGGTAAGGCTGCAGCAGCGGCTGCAACTCCTCCACACGGGTAAAGCCGGGATCGAGCCACAAATCATAGGCCTCCGGCGGCAGAATCACCGGCATGCGATCATGCACATCCCGCACCCATTCGTTGGGCGAGGTAGTCAGAATCGTGCAGCTTTCCACCGCCTGTCCCTGCGGACTTCTCCATTGCTCCCACAACCCGGCGAAGGCAAATACCGCGTCATCGGCCAGCGTAAAGCAGTAGGGGAGCTTCTCTTTTCCCGCGCGCTTCCACTCGTAAAATCCATCCGCCGGAATCAGGCAGCGCCGCCTGCGCATCGCCTCGCAGAACGCCGGCCTGTCCGCTGCGGTCTCCGCGCGTGCGTTGATCATCTTGTGGCCCACGGCGGCATCCTTTGCCCACGCGGGAACCAGCCCCCACCGCAGCTGCGTCAGCCGGCGCACCGTCCGCTCCGCGTCCTGATTTGCCGAATTTTGGACAACCGCAACCACCGGCTGTCCCGGAGCCACGTTATAGCGCGGCTGCCACTCGCCCGGACTCAGGCTGTCTTCCGCGTCGAAGGCTTCTTCCAGAATCTCTTTGCTGCGCGCCACCCGGAATCGTCCACACATATTCGTTCACCTCCGGCGCACCGCCCTTGCTCCTGCCTTCAACCTTGAAACTTTGAAACCTGCGAAACTTTGAAACCTCGCCTTCTACCTTCTGCGCTTGCGGAAGACCACATCGACCGACACCACGCCCGTCTGGTCGCGCACCCCAACCAGGGAAACGGTTTTGTTCACGTTGTACTCAACCTGAATAATCTGCTGCGCCGACTGGTTCAGGTTGGTGATGTAAGTGAGCGTCAGATTGTTGGAGATCTGCTGCTCCACGGTCACCCGCGCCAGCCCCGAGTTCACCTCTTCGCCCGCGTTGGGATCGATCTTGACCCGGCTGACGCCGAACAGCTTCTGCACCCGGCTGGTCTTCGCCGCACTCAATGCCTGCCCCAGCAGTTCCATGGACGCACCTCCCGAGACCGCCGGCTGATATTGCGAAGTCCCGATCGCCGCCGGGTTGGCCGACTCCGAAGACGTGTGCCCCAGTGCCAGCAGCGAGATAATGTTGCTGCTGGAAAGCGGCGGGTCCGAGCGGTAGGTGGTCGTCATCCGGTCGATGGGGCCGTGGAAGCCGAGCATGATGTCGTAATCGCGAACCCGCGACGACAGCTCGATGTCCAGCGCGGGATAGATCTGCACCGGGTTGGTGAACGAAATGGCGCCCCGTTCCATCCGGTACTTCGTGCCGTTGAAGTCGAATATGCCTTCCAGCAGGTCGATCCGGCCCAGCATCACCGGGCGGAACGCGGTCCCGCGCAGGTGCAAATCCACGTTTCCGGTCACCCGCAGCGCGGAGGTCTGCAGCGGCAGCTCCGGCGTCGAGGTCACATGCACGTCCAGGTGCACGTGGTTGAGCGGCGAATCGATCTTCAGTGCGGGAGCCCCGCGCGCACCTTTGATCAGGTAGTTGGCAAGATCAAATTGCGGATTCACTCCGAGCCGCGTTACCGTCACATCGCCGGAGAGCAGCGCGTTCTTCAGCGAACCGCTCAGCGACAGCGAGGCGTTGGCCGTCGAACTCAATCCCTCGGGATAACGCAGTCGAATGCCCTGCCCGCCGCCCGACAGGTTGAAGCCCAATCCCTGCGAGGCTGAGTAGGTGATGAACCCTACGCAATGCAACAGTCCGCCTCCGGTGTGCGCCGTCAGCTCCTGCACCTGCAATCGGTCTTCGCTAAACACCATCGAGCCGGTGATTTCGCTCAGCCCGTTGGTAAAATCGGCGTAGCTGAGGGAGGCGTTCTCCACGTGCAGCTGTCCGTGCATCGAGGGCCGCTCCAGGGTTCCGTTCACCCGCAGATTCAGGTTCGCCACGCCGCTCGCCGTCAGCTTAGGATCGGTGGTCTCCAGCAGTTTCAGGTTCACGCTGCTATCGGCACGCAGGTCGATCTGGCGCTTGCCACCCAGTTGAACCTGGCCCTGGACCTGCACAAAGCGGGTCCCCTGCTCGCCAGACAGTCGGAACTGCTCCACCTGCATCACCCTGTGCTCGATCTTCAGACGGATCGGCGCCTCGTTGGTCACCGCTATGCCGCCGTAGCTGGTGGCCGCGCGCTCCACCTCCACCTCGGCAGTCAGGTCCTTGGGATTGCGCGCCTCACCGCTGGCCTGCAGGTGCATCTTCAGCTCCGAGGGACCGGCCAAGTGCAGCGGCAGATAGGCCTCAAGCATCGCGTTCAGGTTTGTGCTCTGCAACTCGCCGCTCATTTGCATCGGCATCTGCCCGCGCAGATGAATCTGCCCGTCGAGCTTTGCCTCGGCGTTCTTCGAGTTCGAGCGTACGGTCAGCGCCAGTTCCGCTCCGTGCGTCACCCCCGTCACGTCCACGCCGCCAATCATCTTCCCACCGATGGCGAAATTACTCAGCTGCAGCCGCCCGTTGACCACCGGCGCGGCGGGCGTTCCCTCGCCGCTGGCCTCAAACGCAGCCTCTCCGCTCAGGCGCACCTTGCTCCCGCTCAGCGCACCCAGGCTCTCCAGCTTCACTTTGGCGCCCTTCAAGGCAAAGGCAAACTCGCTGGTCTCCACGTTGAGGCGCGCATCGCCGGTCAACTGCATGGCGTTGCTCTTCAGCACGATGTTGCGCAGCTGCGCCTGGTTCTCCTTCAGGTCTAACTCGGCGCTTGCCAAGCTCACCGCCTGACCCCACACCTCTCCATCTTTTACCGCAATGTGGCCGCCGCCGCTCAGGTGGCCGGCCGTCCCGCTGGCCTCCAGCTCTCCGCTCACCCTCCCGTCCACGGGATAGCTGGAGCCCATCACCCTCTGCAACTCGCTAATCCTGGAGTTGTCCACCTTTACCCGCACCGCAAACGGCAGCTGCCGATCGTAGTTTCCGTCCAGCAGAGCCAGGCTGGCATCCACCTCAATCGTCGCGCCATCCCGCCGCAGAACTCCATTGCGCAGGCTCTCGCCGATCGCCGAATAGTGCACATCTCCCTGTAGGGAATCCCAGCGGGTGCGCAGCAGACGCCCTGCCCGGCCAGCCCAACCGCCAGCAGTCGGAGTCCATGACCAAATCCCAGCGGACCCCGCGGCCTCGCCCGGCCACTCGGGCACGCGCTCGATCGTCGTAAAGTCGTGCAGCTCCAAATGCCCTGTCACCGAGGGAGACTCCAGCCTGCCCTGCACCGATCCCCGGAATGTAGCCTGCCCGGCGAACTCGACCGGAAGGTCCCGCGCACGGCTGCCGCGCCACGCAGCCACCATTGGCGCCAGTTCAGCCAGCTTCGTGGTGGCAAAATCGAGCTTCAAATCCGAACTTCCCGCCAGCCGTCCCAGCACCAAAAGATGCGTATCCGGCGTGCTCGCATCCAGGTTGTGCACCTGCACCGACTCGCTCTTGAAGTCCACCGTCGCCTGCACCACGGCCGTCACTGGCAGCTGCCCGGCGCGCGCCACCGGCTGCACTTGCAGGTTCCCGTCCATGGTCGCATTCAGTGGACTGCCGCTCCATTTCACCAGCAACGTGCCGCCCGTCGAGCCCGATAGCGGCAGTCTTTGCAGCGGCAGATCCGAGGTGGCAAAGGCGCGCAGCGCGCTCTCCAATTCCACGCCGGTCACCTGCAAATCGATCTGGCCCACCGCCTGCTTGCCGGGCAAATGGCTGGTGTCCATCTTGCCGTGCACCGTGCCGCCCAGAGCCGTGGCAAAGAGCGAGGATACGTTGAAATGTTCGCCGTCCAGCGAATACAGAAAGCCGCCGTTCATCTTCTCCAGACGCAAAATCTCGTTCGCCCAGGTGACTCCCGACGCCTTCGCCTGGCCCACCACGGCGTATTCCGCGCGATCCGAGCGATAGGTCGCCTGCCCGCTCAACTGCACCGCCCCGCTCTTCAGGTCGCGGTAGTGAACCAGACGCGCCACCTCGGCCGCATCGCCTTCCGCGCGATAGGAAAATTGCGCCACCGGAGACGCCAGCCCGCTCACCGCGCCGCTCAACTCTACCCAACCGTGTCCCTCGTTCACCCGCAGCCGCGGGACCTCCACCCGGTCGTGGTAAAGCCGGAACTCGCCTTCGGCGCCCAGGGTCAGCGCTTCGATTTCCGGCAGATGCATCCGCACCTGCCCGACCAGCGCCCTGACCTCATAGTGCGTGTCCGCCGCTCGGTAACCCACTTCCACGTAAATGCCACCGGCATTCCCGTCCAACCGGATCTTCTGCTGGTTCCAGTCGAGCCGTCCATCCACCAGTTCGGCATGGTCCACCGCCAGCCGGAACAGCTTTTCGACCCTGTCTTCCGAGCCCGGCGGCGCCTTCACTTCCGGAAGGTTCGTCGAGCCATCCTTGTACACATCCACGTGGACCAGCGGATGCAGCACTTGCAGCTCGCTCAATACCAGTTTCCCGGCCAACAGCTCCGTCCAACTCAGCCGTGCCCGTGCCCGCTCCACCTGCAGCAAAGCAGCTTCGTCCGCCGCCTCCGTGCCGTGAATCGTCAGCCCATCCAGTTCGAACTCCAGCCGATGCCAGTTCCACGACAACCGCTGCAGCTCCACCCGCCCGCCGCTGGCGCGCTCGATCTGCTCCACCACATACAACCGCGCCCGCTGGTTGAATTGCGGACTCTCCGCATAGCGCACCAGCCAACGCAGACCCAGTACCACCGTCAGCGCGAGCACGCCCAGCCAGATCAGCAGCAGCGTATGCCGATGCCAATAGGACGCGCGCCGGGGCTCCGTCTTCTGCGAAGCGTCTTTGGCGCCCTGCTCCTGCCCGGATTTGTCCTGCTCTGGCTCTTCGTTCATCGCACTCCCGGATGTTTCCGTCCTACTCTACCGCTTCGCGCTCCACATTACCTGCCGGGTGCCCCACCTTCGACGCGCCGTCTTTGCGCGGCTATCGTGCGAGGCAACATCCGTGGGGCTCTACCGCACTCCGTCCCACAGGATCCGCACCCGGCCCTGCGAGCGCAGGGTATTGAGCCATTTCTCCATCTCGCCGTTCATCTTCTGCTCCTCGAGCAGTTCGCGAATCTTGATCGACACCTCATCCTCCGGCTCGGGAGTCTCGCCCTGCGCCTTTACCTGCGGAGCCAGCGTGTTCGTGTAGTAGTCATGCACCTCCTGGCGCGAAACCTGCACCAGCGGCCGCACCCGGAACTCCAGAAAGCGCAGAACCTCCAGCTGGTTTGCCGCCAGGGAGCGCAGCTCCTGCGGCGACAGTCCGTAGCGGTCCAGCGTGGCGGCCCACTTCGCGTCGTCGTCTTCCCCATGAGGAGCCGTGCTCCAAATGGAGCGGATGGCTGCAATGCGCGTGTCCACGTCGGCCTCCGACGCAGGCAGCGTGCCTTGCATCTGGTCGCGCAAAAGCCAGTCCTGCACCAGATGATCGAAGGCCGTGCGCCGGTCCGCCTCCGTCAGATTCTGCAGCGGGCGTTGGTTCTCCAGGGCCTCAAAGCGCATCTGCTCATCCATGTCGCTCCACGTCACCAGATGGCTGTTCACCACCGCAACGGTGCGGTCCACTATCTCCGCACTCGCCGTCGCGCATAACATCAACAGCCCGAGCGCCAGCGGCCGGCAGCGCAGCGTTGCCCGCCCGAGCGCCAGCGGCCGGCAGCGCAGCGTTACCCGCCTGAACCAACGCCCCAGCGTCGTCCATAGCCCCGATTTTTTCCCGCTCGTCATCAAAATGTCTGCCCGATGCTGAAGAAGAAATTGAAGTGCCTCACCCGTTCGGCGTAGGCCTGAGTGGTGCATGGAGTTGTTACCCCGGCGCACGGACTATCAACCGGGAACCATGGCGGATTTACGTTGTAGCTGAAGTCCAGGCGCACCGGTCCAATCGGGGTCCGGTAGCGCACCCCCGTGCCCAGCGCCGACGACATGTAGCTGAAGTCGCAGGTCCCCGCATTCGGCGCGCGGCAGTTCGACTGATTGCGCTGGTTCATCCGCGCCAGGTTATGCCACATATCATTGTCCGTATCGAACACGTTGCCCATGTCGTGGAAGAGCACGAAGCTCAGGTTGGTTCCCACGAAAGGCAGCGGCACCGGAGGAAATCTCAGCTCCAGATTGCTGACGACCATCGCGTTGCCGCCCAGCGGCGCGCCCGAGCCCGGATCGCGCGGCCCTGCCTGATTGATGGAAAAGCCACGATGGGAGTTCGAGCCGCCCACAAAATAACGCTCCGGCAATGGAATGAAGTCCAGGCTGCCGTACGGACTTTCCGTCCCGATTCGTATCGAGCGCGCAAGCACGAAGCCCCGGAA
The DNA here is from genome assembly GCA_963742165.1 of uncultured Acidobacteriota bacterium. GTDB lineage: Bacteria > Acidobacteriota > Terriglobia > Terriglobales > Acidobacteriaceae > TOLSYN. Next base: position 20,484 of record CAVUKX010000011.1, read on the forward strand.
AAACTTGTAGTAGCTCGCATTCTGCGCCAGCACCCGGCCAAAATCCGCCTGCGAGGCAAAGACGCTCGAAGCCAATCCGAGTTCGAATGTGGTGTAGGTGCCCTTGGTGGAATTCACCGGATCGTCGCGCGTGTCCCGCAGAAAGATCACGCTCGGCATGCCCACCCGCACCGGCTGCGAGTACAGCGGAATCAGCGACGGAGTAAAGCCCGCGGGGAAGCTGGAGGGATCGACCACGATGCGGCGCAAGGAGAAGCGGTACAGCAGCTGCGTCGCCTGGGTCACACGCTCGGTCAGCTGCGCTGCACCCTCTTCCCGGCTGCTGCTGAACGTATTCACGTCGCGCGTGTTGTCATAGAGCGCCGTAAGGGTCATCCGCCAGTTGGTCAGATCAAACCAGTGCGGCTGGTCAAAGTTCAGCGAAACCTGTTTTTCCAGGAAACCGACGTGAGACTTGAAGCTAAGCGACTGGTCGCGCCCCCCCAGATTGATCCGCGTGATATTCAGAATTCCCCGGGGGCTCGCGCCGGTCTGCCCCTGCGGCGAACCGCCCTGCGAGGTGTTCAATCCGGTTCCAACTTCGATGCCGCCGCCGTAGTCGATCGTCCAGCGCCGCGCTTCCTGGATCTCGAACAGCACATTCTTGTGCACCTCGACGCCCTCGGGATTCTGGATCGCCGTCTGCACCTGGTTGAAGATTCCCAGGTCGTACAGGTTGCGCTGCGACTGGAGCATCCTGTCCTGGCTCAGCGGAGCGCCCTCATGAATCACCACGGCACGCTGCACGATGTGCGGCCTGGTGTGCTCCACGCCGCTCACCATCACCTTGCCCACAAATTCGCGCGCGCCCTCGTGGATCTCATACACCACATCCATCCACGTATGCGACGCATCGGTGTACTTCGCCGAGCTCTCCATCTGCACCGCCGGAAAGCCGCTGTTGAAGTAGTCGTTCAGCACCACCCCCCGGTCGTCGGCAATGGTGGCCTCGGAGTACGGTTGCCCTTCCTTTGTATTGATTAGCCCGCGCAGCTCCTGCGCGCTCACCGCCTCGGCTCCGCGGATTTCCAGCTTGCTGACCCGCACCAGCGGCCCTTCGTCGACCTTCACCATCACTTTCGCGTCCCCGCGCGTGCCCTCGTAGCCGTAGATGATTTGGCTTGTCGCTTTGGCCGACGGGTATCCATTGGCCTGGTAGAGCGTCTCGATCGCCTGCAGGTCGTCGGCCACCTGCGACTGGCTATAGTGTCCGTGCGGCCGCTGCATCCCGGCCACCTGTATCCCCATCCGCTCGCGCAGCGTGGCGTCGTCAAAGAGCTTGTTCCCTTCCAACTGAATGGCGCGCAGCGTGTAGCGCTCGCCGGGCTGGATCGAGTACACAATATCGAGCCGCTGGCTCGCCTTGTCCTCCTGCCGCTTCACCTGCACCTGCGCTTCAAAGTATCCCTGCTCCTGTAGATAATCGAGCAGGTTGCGGCGGCCTTCGTTCAGCAGATCTTCATCCACCGCGTGCTCTTCCCACACCGGCACGTAGCGCTTGAGCGTTTCGCGGCTCAGCTTCAAGCCCTCCACGCGAACCTCCACCACCGGCCCGAGTTCCACCGCGATGCTGTAATCCACCGTGTTGCTCTCCGGGTGAAAGACCGGCGCCCCGGCCGTCAGTTGCACCGACAGCCGGCTCTGGCGGATATACCGCTTGCGCAACCGGGCCTCTGCGCGCAGCACTCCATCCCTTCGCACCCGCGCTCCCGGCTGCATCTTGCAGATCGCCATAGCCTCGGCGGAAGGCAATCCCGGATCACCCGTCACCGTCAGCGTGCCCACCCGCGCCTGCGTCCCCGGCGCCACATGGAACTCCACGTCCATCTGCTGCGTCTCGGCGTGCCGCTCCAGCTTCGCATCCACCTGCGCCGTCCAGTAGCCGTTGCGCTGCAGCAGGCGCGCAATGCGAGTCTCTGAGTCCTTCAGCTTATCTTCCGTGAACTCCGTCCCCAGTTCCAGCCCTGCCGAAGTCACTGCCTCGCTCTCGTTCGGGCCGCCCTTGGGAACTCCTGTCACGGTCACATTGCCGAAGAAGTAGTTCGCGCTGGTCCGGAACTCCACCGCCACTCCGCCCGATGGCAGCACGCTCGCATCCACTTCCACGTCTGCAAAGCGCCCGCTGCGGTAGAGCGCGCGCAGACTCTCGCGCACGTTGCCGCGCTCCAGCCGCTCTCCCTCGTGCAAGGGAAGTTCCTTCAGCCACCCGCTCTCCTGCCCGCCCGCGACGATCACCCGAACCTGCTCCACAACGCGGCCCAGCAGCTCCGTCTCCGCGCCCGGCAGCGCGCTCTCCGGCAATGGAGGAGCGCCAGCCTGTGCGCCAGCGGCCTGGGCGCCAGCGGCCGGCAGCGGAGCGTTACCCGACCCCACCCCGGTCTTCTCCGGAGCAGCCGCCTGCGCCGCCGCTCCCTGCGCGCAGAGCACGGCCGCCAGCAGTATTGCCGTTGCCGTCTTCATTCGCCAGACTGTCACTGTGGCCGCCAGACCATTCACCCGAATCACCAAGACTGTGTGTGTGTTCCCAGCTTCTACTTCCAACCAGCCCTAATCATACGGCTTCGCTCCGCCTCCAGCGGAGTGCATCCTAGGGTAACTGCTTGCGCGCAGTTCCGATTTCCGCCCCGCATTATTTTTTTTGGCTCTCTCCTGGCATCCCGCCGTCCCTCATGGCGCTCCAATCCATTATGCGTAGCCTACTCATCGCCGTAGTTCTCCTGCTGGCTGCGCCGCTTTTTGCTCAGAACACCGGCTATTCCGAAAATGGCTACAGCCCTGGCGTAATCCAAACCCCCAAGATCCAACTCGGCACAGACCTTGAACCGAGCGTCGTCACCGTGCCGCCCGTCGTGGTGGATGAATCCGCCACCCAGCCCCTGGCGCCCACGGTCAGCAACGCTACTCCGGCCAGCACCGAGCTGCTCTCCACCCGCCACTTCGACTACATCGTCTCGCCGGTGACGGAGATTGTTCCCGGCAGCATGGCAGACACCTCCATCAGCCTTGGCGACTACGCCCGCCAGCTCCGCGCCGAGAAGCACAACAAACCTTCGCCGGATGCCATGGCCCAGCCCGCGGAAGCAAAATAGCTCCGTCCTGCCGCCGCCCAACAGCCTTACCAGTGAATCACTTACCCCTGCCACTGCGGTTCCCGCAGCGGCTCCGTGGCGAATTTCCGCCCTTCGCCCGCTCCCGTCCAAGCAACGGAGTACCTTCCGCAGGCATCGAACCTTGAGAAGCACCTTAACGAGCACCCACCGAGCAGAGGGATTTCCCGTGGCAATTCGCAAGCATGCGGCGACCGGCGACCAGCAAATGTGGCAAAGTATCAATATCGCCGTTCCGCAACTTTCGTCCGAGTGCGGCGGCGCATCCACGAGGGCACCATTGACCACTCCCAAAAAAGTGATGGCGTCGGGAATGTCGGAAGCTGAAGCCATCAGCCGCGCTCAGCAGGGCGACGGCCAGTGCTTCGAGTCGCTCTATAGCTTTCACAAGCGGCGCGTCTACTCGCTCTGCCTGCGCATGACGGGCAACACCGCCGAAGCCGAGGATCTCACCCAGGAAGCATTCCTGCAGCTTTACCGCAAGATCACGACTTTCCGCGGCGAATCTGCCTTTTCCACCTGGCTGCACCGCCTCGCCGTCAATGTCGTCCTCATGCACCTGCGCAAAAAGGGACTGCCGGAGATTTCGCTCCAGGAAGCCCTGGAGCCAGCGGAAGAGGACGGCCCCAAAAAGGACATCGGGGCACACGATCAGGTGCTCAACGGTTCCATCGATCGCGTCAATCTTGAGCGCGCCATCGAAACCCTTCCGCCCGGATATCGCATCATATTTGTGTTGCACGACGTGGAAGGTTACGAACACAACGAAATTGCCGAGATGATGGGCTGTTCCATCGGCAACAGCAAATCGCAGCTTCACAAGGCACGCATGAAACTGCGCGACTTGCTCAAGGCTTCACGTGCTGAAAGGGCGGCCGCAAAACGATGAAACACGCGCAAAGAATGGCGATGGCAGCTGCCCCCGTTCGGACCTCCGGGAGAATACAACCGATGAACTGTGCTGAATTTCAGAGCGATCTGCCGCTCATAATCGACTCGGGTAGCAGCCCGACGCATGACGAGCACCTGCGCGCCTGCGATGTCTGCCGCGACCTGGTCAACGACCTGCGCTACATTGCCGATCAGGCCAAGCTGCTGGTCACCATGGAGGAGCCTAGTCCGCGCGTCTGGAATGAGATCGAGGAACGACTCAAACTTGAAGGCCTGGTTAAGCCGATGATAAAGTCCACCGCCTCGCGCCGGCCCATGCACCGCGCTGCGGAGCCCTACAAGTAAACGTCCCAACGCACTCCTCCTGCTCTTCTCTCCACTGGGCCGCGAGTTTTGCACTCGCGGCTTTTCCTTGCGCCTCTCCTGCTACAATCCACCTCGATGCTCAACCATCCTCCAGCGCCACTGCTCGTCCTCATCGGATTCATGGGGGCGGGTAAGAGCACGCTCGGCCGGCTCCTGGCAAAGCAGCTTGCCTGCCCGCTGGCCGATCTCGATACCGAGATCGCGCGCGTCCACGGCCCTATACCTGAACTCTTCGCCACCCACGGCGAAAGCGGCTTCCGCGCCATCGAACATCATCAGCTCGACCTCATTCTTCCCAGGCTGCAGCGCCCATCCATCCTCGCCCTCGGCGGCGGAGCCTTCCTCCAACCCGCCAATCGCAATCTACTCGATCGCCACGCGGCCACCACCATCTTCCTCGACGCGCCCTTCGATGTGCTCTACGCCCGCATCGCCGACACCGCCCCGCAGCGTCCTCTGGCCGTCGACTTCGATCGCCTCAGCGCCCTCTATGAGCAGCGCCGCCCCACCTATCTGCTGGCGCACCACACCTTGGACGCCTCAGCCGCCGATCCCGACGCGGTGCTGACTTCTCTGGTTCATCTGGCCCATCGTCTTGGCGCCGCCGCGCCGCCGCGCGATACACTTTAGAGGGGAACTCCACATGATGCGCCGGCACCTCGTCCTTTTCGCCGCGTTATTTCTGCTCGTCCCGGCTCTGTTCGCGGGCAAGAAACCTGCCGAAAACAAGCCCTCCACCGCCACCACAGTCGATGAGGGCACCTTCGCCATTTTCCAGAACGGCCAGCAGGTGGGTACCGAAACCTTTACCATCCGCCAGTTCCCTGGCTCCAGCATCACTTCGTCCCAGGTCCGCCTTGACTCCGGCCAGCCCGGCGGCATGCTCCAGCAATCCAGCGAACTCACCCTGCTGCCCGATGGCAGCCTCTCGCGCTACAAGTGGGAGCAAGCCTCGCCCGTCCGCCGCTCGGCCATCGTCGAGCCCACCGACCAGGTACTCACCATGCACAGCGTCGCCGAAAACGGCAAAACCACAGACCATTCTTTCTTTCTCTCACCTCAGGCATTTATTCTCGACGACTATTTCTTCGTCACCCGCGAGGTCCTGCTCTGGCGATATCTGGCAACCTCATGCCAGCAACGCTCCTCCGGCGATGGATGCGACCTCATCCGCGCCCGCTTTCCCGTTCTCATTCCCCGCCGCAACACCTCCGGCGAAGTCTACGTCGAGTTCAAGGGCTACGATGACACGCCCCTGAACGGGCGCCCCCAACACCTTCGCCACCTTGTCATCCAGACCGACGGCCCTGATTGGCACCTCTGGCTCGACGCCAACCAAAAACTCCTCCGCATCTCCATCCCCGACGCGCACACCGAAGTCCTCCGCCAGGAAAAATAATCCGGCAGGTGCCTACCTCCGCTGTAGTCAGCAGATGTGGTCTTTTGCTGGTGTTTCGCGGTGAAACATAAACCGGGTGGGCCAGGTTAGCGCCCCGATGTCAGGCGATAACCTGGGAGCGCAATGACTTTCGGCTCAGCAGGTTTTGGAACCTGCGTTGGCGTTTGTTTTCTCCATCCACTTCCATGCGCTCGACACAATGTCGTTGAGATTGCGCTTGGCCGTCCATCCCAGAACGCTTTGGGCCTTTGACGGATCGGCCACCAAAGCTGGAGGATCGCCCGGCCGCCGCGGGCCAAACTTGCGCCGGACCGGCCTGCCCGTGACCTGTTCCGCTGCCTGGATGACCTCCAGAACGGAATGTCCCCGGCCCGTTCCCAGATTCACCGCCAGCGATTCGCCGCTGTTTTCCAGGAACTGCAACGCACGAACGTGCGCATCGGCAAGATCGTTCACATGAATGTAGTCGCGAACGCAGGTGCCATCCGCAGTCGGATAGTCGTCCCCATACACCAGCAACTCGGCTCCGTTCCCGGTGGAGGCGGCAAGCGCCAGTGGAATCAGGTGGGGCTCCGGGTCGTGCAGTTCGCCAATCTCGCCGCTCTCGTCGGCTCCCGCTGCGTTGAAGTAGCGCAGCCGCACCGAGCGTAGTTCGTAGGCGCGGCTGTAGGCTTCCAGCGCGTTTTCCAAAAACAGCTTGGATGCGCCGTACGGATTCACCGGCTCGCGCGGGGTCTGCTCGGTGATCGGAATTCGCGCGGGAATGCCGTACACCGCGCAGGTGGATGAGAACACGAAGCGGCGAATCCCGGCGTCCAGCACGGAGTTCAGAAAGCTGAGCGCCCCGTCGACGTTGTTCCGGAAATACTTGCGCGGATTTTCGACCGACTCTCCCACATAGGCGTGGGCGGCAAAATGCATGACCGCATCGACCCGCCGCAACACGCTCCGCAGCTTCGCTTCGTCGGCAATGTCGCCCTCCACCAGTTCGAACCCCTCGGCCAGGCAGCGAAACCCGGTGGAAAGATTGTCGTAAAGCACGACTTCGTAGCCCGCGGACCGCAAGGCGCGCGCCGTATGACTGCCGATGTAGCCTGCTCCGCCCGTCACCAGGATGGCCAACTGAAAACCTCGCAAACTTTTGCAGGGAAACTTCTTCACCCGATTAAAGACAAACCCGGCCGCAGCCCAGCGCTCAAGAACGCGCGCGCGAAGTGCCGGACGCTTCCGCGCACGGCGCACGCAGCCCGATCACTTTACGGATCACATAGTGCGGCCGTGCCTTTGCTTCCTCATACACGCGTCCCACGTACTCTCCAATGATCCCGAGGAAGAACAAATTCAGCCCGGAGAAGAACATGATCGCCAGAATCAGTGTGGTAAAGCCTTGCGGAGAGTGCAGCCAGAACTTCGCAAAGAGCGAATACAGCGCATAGGGAAACGAGCACGCGATGGCGAAGGCCCCCAGAATAGCGGCTGCGCGCAGCGGCACAATGGAGAAGGAGAAAAGACCGTCGGACGCGAGCTTAAGCAGTTTCAACGGGCTGTACTTGGTGCGTCCCGCGTGGCGCGCGGCGCGCTCGATGGGCAGGCCGATCTGGCGGAATCCAACCCAGGTGCGCAACCCGCGCAGGTACCGGTGATGCTCCGGCATCGCGCGGATTTCGTCCACCACGCGGCGTGACATCAGACCGAAATCGCCGGAATCCAGCGGCAGTTTGATCGAAGAAAGTTTCGCCAGCAGGCGGTAGAAAAGGTAGTAGCACGAGCGCAGCAACCAGCTCTCTTTGCGGCCCACACGCTGCACGTACACCACGTCATATCCCTCGCGATACTTGTCCACCAGCGTGGGAACCGACTCGGGAGGGTCCTGCAGGTCCCCGTCCATCAGAATCACAACGTCACCCGACACCTGGTCGAGCGCAGCCGTCAGTGCGGTCTGGTGGCCGAAGTTGCGCGACAGGTCCACGACCACGATCCTCGGGTCGCGCTCGGCCGCCGCTTCCAGCATCCCCAGAGTCCCGTCCGAACTGCCGTCGTTCACGAAAACGATTTCGTGCGGGCCGCCCGGGAGCGTGTCGAGCACCGCGGTGGTCCTGCGAACCAGTTCGGGCACCACCGCCTCTTCGTTGTAAATCGGGATGGCGAGTGAGACGCGCGGAGGGGCGGCCAGTTCCTTGCACTCCGGCGCACCGGAGCCGCCGGGGGTGGGTGGTTGCTGAAGGCGACCTTCGGAAATCATGAGCAAAGCCTCGGCGGGAAATTGCCTGCTTGCGAAAACATATCGTCGACCTTCCTTTTCCATCCCCCTGGACGCTGCATCTGCATCGCGCCACAGGATACTCATCTGCTTCAGGTAAGCTCACAACCGTCAAAGCCGAGTGCAACCCGTCGAGGATGCTCCCTTTGCTGTGCCCGGTTTTTCGTGAATGTCTTCAAATTATACAGCTATACAGCCGTGCGGCCCGCATCCTCCCGCCTTGCACATCCCGGGCGATCCGATATAGATCAGGCATATATAATGGGGAGATTCAACCGCTTCAATATATTTGGGGAGTCTCCGGAGGATGCGCCGTTCTGTTGCGTGCGCGCCATCGAATCCCGCTCCACTGCCCAGCAAAGTAGATTGGAAAATGACGGACACAGACCTCGACGCTACCACTGCTCACTTCCCTGCCAGCCGCAGCACTCGGATTCTAATTCCGCTGCTCATCCTGATTTTCGTGCTGCAATGCGCCTGGTTCATCCGTACCCAGTCTTTCACCAACGACGAACCTGAGGACTTCATAGCCGGACTTGAGGCGTGGCACTTCGGGGAGTTCCAGCAATGGCCCGGCCATCCTCCCCTCGGACGCATGCTCTTCGCCCTGCCGCTTCTGCATACTGATTGGCACTACCATCTCGAAGGCAATCCCGGACAGGTCCGCCTCGATTCCCCTGCGCCGGAGGTCTGGCTCTACCGCGCGCGTCCTGTCGCCGTAGTCTTCGGAGTGGCCCTGCTGCTCTTGATCTGGGCCACCGCGCGCAATCTCTTCTCGGAAACCACGGCCAACTTCGTGCTCGCCCTGGCTGTCCTTTCGCCTGAACTGGTCGCGAACTTTTCCCTGGCACTCAGCGACGGCCTCGGATGTCTGTTCATCTTCGCCTGCGTGGTGCAGTGGCTGCGCTATTGGCGCAACCCTTCCTGGACTCAGGCAGTAATCTTCGGAGTTTTGTCAGGCCTCCTGTTGCTTTCCAAGTACAACGGCCCGCCGCTGCTTGCCGTGCTCTTGTTTCTGATCCTCGCGCTCGCACCGGGCGCAATCAAATGGAACCCCGCCGGACTCCAGTGGAAGCGGGTCACCGCCATTGTCCTCATCACCTGCCTCGTGGTTTGGGCCGGATATTTCTTCCACGTCTCCAAGGTGACCTTTGCCGATCAGATGGTCACCATCCACTTCGCCGGTTACACCAAACTCCTGCAATATGAAATGCCAACCCTCAAAACCCCGATCTCCATCTTCATCCCAGCCTGCGAATGGTGGACCGGATTCGGATGGCGCCTCGCCGAAGACATGGGCGGCCATCGCAGTTTCCTCCTCGGTCATTACTCCACCGGAAGCATCTTCTACTTCCCCGTGGCAATGCTTCTAAAGTGGCCGCTCCTCATCCTCCTGCTGGGTACCTCCGGAGTTTACGTCGTGCTCCGGCGCAAGGTTCCCGGCAGCCTCGATCTCCTGCTGATCAGTCTTGTTCCTGCCATCTACCTCTTGTGCGCCATGAAGGCCCCGGTCAACATCGGCGTCCGCCATGTCCTGCCGCTCTATCCCTTTCTCCTGCTCTATGCGGGAGCCTTCTTCGAGTGGGCGCGCACCTGGCACTGGGGCTCGAAATATGGCCCGCGCTATACCACACTTTTCTTCGGGATTTTACTGATCGCACAAGCTGCCGACATTGCCCGCTACGCGCCTGACTATCTCTCCTACTTCACCGTGCTCGTCAAGCCCGCCAACACCTGGCAACTGCTCAGCGACAGCAACACCGACTGGGGGCAGGGCTTGGTTGCGCTCCGCCAATTCCAGGCCGCCCATCCCACCGAGCCCATTCACCTCGCCTATGTCGGAGAAGTCGATCCTGCCTGGTACGGCATACGCTACACCCGCCTGCATGAAGAGGATCACCCGACCGGGCTGGTCATCGTCAGCGCCACCCATCTTTCCGGACAGCTGCTCACCAACCATTACGCCTACCGGTGGCTGTTGCAGTACCCGCTCAAAACCGTTCTCAATCACTCCCTCTATGTCTTCGACGTACCGGAAAACGCTCCGCAGAGTGCAGGTCCCTCACAGCAGCCGTAGCCAGTCGATCCGAATCGTCAACGGCCCTGTTCAACCTTCTGGTTGGGCGGGGCCGTTGACCTGAGGGCGACATCAGGCGCAGTGCCCCACATCTGCCGTAGTCAGCAAATGTGGGGCTTTTGAGTTTGACGTGGGCTTTTATGTGCGATCTAGTTCTTCTGCGTTGAACGAACCGGCAGGCCGGCTAGTCTACCCGGCACACCTGCGCGGCCTCATTGCGATACGGACACTCCAGCGGCACCGTGGCCGTCACCGGCAACACCGTCCAAGTCACCCCGAAGCGGTCATGCAGTTGATGAAATTGTGCGGCGCTGAATCGCTCGATGCCCCTTTGCGCCTGCACCTGCTCCAGCCAGGTCGCAGCCAGGCTGGGGAAGACCGTCGCCGCGCCCGGGTCCTTTTGGTCCTCGGCCAGCAGGCTGCGCCGCGCCAAGCCGCGCAAGCCGTAGGCATCCTCGGCATGCAGCCACATATACTTCGGATCGCCGGCAAACACCGCATCCCTTGGGCGTGTACGCATCGCACCACAGGAACGCCTGCGCCCACTGGTTCTTCAGGCCCATTCCCGGCCAGTCGATGTGATTGCTGTTGCGAAACGAGTCGCGCTGCACGGCGAACATGCAGGCCGCCAGCGGCACAAACAGGACCAGCCAGCGCCAGGCCTTGCCGCGCAGCAGAAACTCTCCCATCAGCCCGCCCGCCATCAGCAAGAAAACGAAGTAGAAAATATGCAGCCAGCGCATCGGCTGCAGTGAGGCCAATGCCTGGGTCCCCGGCAACATCGTCATCAGCGCGGCCACCACAAACTGGAAGACCGCAAAGCCAACCGACCGGTTCGCCAGCCGCTCCAGCACCGCCATCCTGTGCCGCCGCGCGATGCGCCCGAACCACCAGACCAGCAGCACCGGCGCCACCAGTCCCAGCCATTCATACCAGGTCCAGCGCAACGGAAAATAATAGCGGCGGGACAGCGTCGCCTGCTGCCAGGCCTCGGAGGGATGGCCCAACAATCCTAGCGGCAGCAGCGCCAGCGCCGAGCCCGTCCGGCCCGGCCGCCATCCCCACGGCTCCACTCCGACGAAGACAATCAGCGAGATGCCGAACAACGCCATCAGCGGATGCATCGCTGCGGCCACCAGCAACCACGCCGCCGACCAGATCCAGCGCTTCTCCAGGCAGGCCGCTAGCGCCAACAGAATCGCACCCGCCGCCAGCGCGCGCGGATGCAGATAGGTATCCACCAGCATCAGCGCCGTACCGGCGATCGGCATGGTCAGCAGCACCGTCACCAGCGTCACGGCTGACCAGCGCGCCGACTCGCTCCGGAAACAGGCCGAGGCCACTTTCCAGCAGCCCAGCAGAACCAGAAATATCGAGCCCGCCTGCCACAGCAGCAGCGCCCAGGGAACCGCAATCCCCGTCAGCCGGATGCTTCCCGCCACCGCCTCGATGAACAAGGACGACTTCATCTGCTCGGTGAAAAATACCGAATTCACCGGATACAGCCCCGGATCCAGACTCTTGTTCACCGCCGCCAAGTACACGTCCTGGTCTTCGACTCCGATGTGGTAGCCGTGGATCAGCACCGCCACCACGGTGAGCAAAAGCAGCAAAGCCGCATGTTGGAATATTGGACGGAGTTTCAATGGTTTCGATCTTCCTGGCGTGGAAACGCAATCACGGACACGCCCGCTTCAAATTCCAGGTCCATGCGCAAATGCGGCAATCGCAAATCAGCCGAGCTGCTTCCAGCCGGGTAGGACCGGACGGATCATCTGAATCGGATTTTTTATTTTAACCCGGCTCAGGATCAAATCCCAAGCCCGGCACAGGGATTCCCCCTTCCAGCGGTTCCGCCAACCAACGCGCTTCCGGTAATATGAAGATCATGAAATTTCCATGCCTGCTGGCCATCGTGCTCTGCGCCCTACCCCTCGCTGCGCAGTCCCCGGCACCTGCGAGCTCCGGATCCCAGCGCCGCGTCGCCGCTCCCTGCCAGTTCGTCTCTGGTCAGCTCAGCCTTTCCGCCGAGGATAGCCCCGACAAAGGACGCGGATACTCCTTCCAGGTGGTCAACAACTCCAAACGAACCATTGCCATACCGGCCAAGCCTGACTTCGGCTGGCGGGTGGAGACCTTGGAGAAACATGGCTGGAAGCTCAAAGCCGAAGGTGGCCCCGTGCGCCTCCTCACCACCAGCGGCCGCAGTGATCCGCATGTGGCCGTCACCGGACCGTCCTCTTCCGATTCCGTGCTGCAGATCGCTCCCACCCATGGCTTCGACTTCAGCTTTTACCTCCCGGACGCCGAAGCGGCGCTCCGCCCTGACCCCGGCGTCATGCTGACGAGCCTCAAGCTCACCGTCTATTGGGCCGCGCCCGCCGATCTGGTCCAGCAAAACCGCGACGTGCCCCTCTGCTCCGTCTCCGGCCAATGGGACGTAAAGATCCAGGCGCCGTAATGCCTCCACGGTGGCCCATTCAAGCCCTCTTTTGGCTTGAGTGGGGTAGTTGCCGGGTGCCCACGTCCGCCTTCTTTTGGCGAATGTGGGGCTGATGAGCTGGCCCGCCCTATCGTCCAAAGTGATATAAAAGTTAGAAACACATTGGTTCCGGTCGATTCCGGAGAAGAGAGATTCAGTCTGATGGCGAAGATCCCTGTAGGCATTCTGGGGGCCACCGGCATGGTGGGCCAGAGATTCATTCAACTGCTTGAAAACCACCCATGGTTCGAGGTCGCCTGGATTGCGGCCAGCGAGCGTTCCTTCGGCAAGCCCTACGAGGAAGCCGCCAAGTGGAAGATGAAGACTCCCATCCCTGCCCGCATCGCGCGCATGGTGCTCTCCGCCGCCGAGCCCAAGGACGCGCCCAAGGTCATCTTTGCCGCCCTCGACGCCGAGTTCGCCCGCGACCTGGAGCCCGCCTTTGCCGACGCCGGTTGCGCCGTCATCTCCAACTCCTCGGCCTTCCGCATGCATCCCCAGGTGCCGCTGGTCATTCCGGAGATCAATCCCGACCACCTCAAGCTCATTGACCAGCAAACCTGGCGCAAAAAATCCGGCGGCTTCATGGTCACCAACTCCAACTGCTCCATCATGGGACTGGCCGTCGCGCTCGCCCCGCTGCAAAAGCTCTTCGGCATCGAAGCCGTCTTCGCCGTCACCATGCAGGCCATCAGCGGCGCGGGCTTCCCCGGCGTAGCCTCGCTGGATATCCTCGGCAACGTCGTTCCCTACATCCGCAACGAAGAAGAAAAGATGCAGGAGGAGCTCGGCAAACTGCTCGGCAAGCTCAAGTCGCGCCAGATCGTCAGCGCCGATTTCCCCATCAGCGCCCACTGCAACCGTGTCGCGGTGGAAGACGGCCACACCGAATCCATCTCCATCAAGCTCAAGAAGCGCGCCACCGCCGAAAAAATCATCGCCGCCTGGCGCGAATATCGCGGCCAGGTCGCCGACCTCAAGCTTCCCTTCTCGCCGGCCGAGGTCATCTTCTACGACGAGCGTCCCGACCGTCCCCAGCCGCGCCTGGATATCGAGCGCGGCCACGGCATGACCGTCAGCTGCGGACGCCTGCGTCCCTGCTCGATCTTCGACTGGAAGTTCACCATGCTCTCGCACAACACCATCCGCGGCGCCGCCGGAGCCGCGCTGCTCAACGCCGAGTTGCTCAAGGCCCAGGGCTATTTAGATTAGCCGGGTGCCCCATTCAAGCCCTCTTTTGGCTTGGGTGGGGCATTTGCTCCTGCTCTTGAATTTGCTCTTGCTCTTGATTTGATCTTGTTTCTGAGGTGTCATTCTGAGCGAAGCGAAGAATTCCCAGCAAACGGTGTTCCAATCGACTTCTGCCGCCAATCAAAAGTCAAACTCTGGCGAACGGCCCAGCCAGCTCCATCCCTCTGCCGCTGCAAAGGCGTTCCGGCAGAACTGTCGGGGCAGTCGAAGGAGAAAGTAATGAAGTTCATCCTTTTGGGCGCGGGAAAAACCGGTTCGGTGGTGGCGGAAGTTGCCGCCTCGCGCGGCCACTCCTGCGAGATCGTCGAAGTCGCCGAGAACCGCAACGGCTCGGCTCTCACCAAGCAGCGCCTGGCCAACATCGATGCCGTCATCGACTTCACCACTCCCGACGCCGTGATGACCAACATCGAAGCCACCGTCCGCGCCGGTGCCAACATGGTCGTCGGCACCACCGGCTGGTATGGCGAAATGCCGCACGTCCGCAACCAGGTCGAGCGCGCCCGCACCGGATTCATCTGGGCCTCCAACTTCTCCATGGGCGTCAATCTTTTCTTCGCCATCGTGCGCGAAGGCGCCAAGGCCATCAAGTATGGATACTCGCCCACCATCAGCGAGACGCACCACATCCACAAGCTCGATGCCCCCAGCGGCACCGCCGTCTCCCTGGCCAAAACCGTCGAGCAGATCAGCGGCAAAAAAGCTCCCATCAGCTCCATTCGCGAAGGCGAAGTCTTTGGCATCCACTCTGTCGAGTTGCTCTCGCTGGCCGATAAGATTACGCTGACCCATGAGGCTCTCAACCGCCGCGGCTTTGCCGAAGGCGCCGTGCGCGCCGCCGAATGGGTCAAAGGCAAGCGAGGTTTTTACGAGTTTCAGGAAATCTTTTCAGAACTGAAGGATTAGCGCGGAAATGATCAAACTACGTGGATGTGGAACGGCCATCGTCACCCCGTTCCTTACCGATGGATCGCTCGATGAGAAAGCCCTGCGCGCGCTCGTCGCCTGGCAGATCGAATCCGGAATCGATTTCCTGGTTCCCTGCGGAACCACCGGCGAAACTCCCACGCTCACCCACGGCGAGTGGCTCCGGGTCATCGAGATCACCATTGAAGTCGCCGCCGGACGCGTCCCCATCGTCGCCGGCGCCACCTCCTACTGCACCGCCGAGGCCGTCGCCAAAGCCTCCGAAGTCGCCAAACTCAAGGGTGTGGACGCCATCCTCACCGCCTCGCCCTACTACAACAAGCCCACGCAGGAGGGCCAGTTCCAGCACTTCCGCTCCGTAGCCGAAGCCGCAGGAATCCCCATCGTCATCTACAACGTTCCCGGCCGTACCGGCGTCAACGTGGAGCCCGCAACCCTGGTCCGCCTGGCCGAGATCCCCAACGTCATCGCCGTCAAGGAAGCCAGCGGAAACGTCACCCAGATTGGCGAAATCTGCGGCCGCCTGCCCGCGCCCTTCGTCGTCCTAAGCGGAGACGACGCTCTCACCCTCCCCGCCATCGCCGTCGGCGGCCAGGGAGTCATCTCCGTCGCCTCCAACGCCTTCCCCAAGGAAATGGCCGAACTCACCCGCGCCGCGCTCGACAACAATTGGAGCCTTGCCCGCCAGATGCACCACAAATATCTGGCCCTCATGCAGGCCAATTTCATCGAGAGCAACCCCATGCCCATTAAAGCTGTTCTGGTTATGCAGGGCCGCATTCAGGAGAACTACCGCCTGCCCATGCTCCCCATGCAGCCCCACCTCCGCGCCAAACTGGAGTCCATCGCCCGCGCCGCCGGAGTGGTGAAGTAAATCCAGAGGCGGGTGCCCCGTTCAAGCCATTCTTTGGCTTGGGCGGGGTAGTTGACCTTGGTCCTGAATTTGAATTCGATCTTGTTTTTGAAGTGTCCTTCTGAGCGAAGCGAAGAATCCCTTCGCCGCTCCAAACGCCAGAGCCGCTTCACAGGCTTTTCGGCCTCCAGGACCGGAACCCGATCCCGCGCAAGAATCACTCCGCTGGAACTCTGCGGAATTTTTTCCGCAGCTCAAGCATCGGCCTCTCTAAAAAAGTGAACGAACAAATCGCGATGAGATAAACCGCGATCCAGCGCCACACCAAAGACGCCAACCCATGCGCCGAGCCCGGAAAAAAGAAAAACTGTTGCCACAGATATAAACCGTAGGAAATCTTTCCCACATGCATCGCCAGCGGCTGGTTGAGCACCGCCCGCACCCTCCCTCCCGCGCCGCTCACCAAAACCAGAATGCAAGCCGCGATCATGCCTCCCTCAAAGGTCGGCATGAATACGTCCGCAACCGAATTTCCCAGCGTATGCGGGCTGAGGTGGCCCAGGAGATAAGGTTCAAGGCCGAATAAGAACACAATCGCAGCCAGCACCACCGCATTGGCCGGGATCTTTTTCAGCCGCTCCCGCCAGCGCGGAGAGTCCAGGACAAACGCCGCAACGCACCCCATCATCAGCACGTCGATACTGGTGTGAAACATGCCACGGCCGTTGCCGCGCAACGAAGGCAGCAGATAGTAGCTCCCCAGGCGCAGCGCCGGCCCCGTCAACGCCATCCCTACGGCGAAATAACGCGAGCCCTTTCGTGAGAGATACGCAAACAAACTCGGCCACAGCAGGTAAAACTGCTCCTCCAGACTCAAAGACCAGGTATGGTTCAGCCACCATGCATATTCCGGTCCATGCGCCCAGATTGGGATAATTGCGCGTAAACGTGAACGCGCGTAGAACATCGATCCCGCTGACCGCAATCACGTGGGCCGACTTCAGCGCAATCACGCACAGCAGGAACAGCCAGAAGACCGGCAGAATCCTCAGCGCCCGCCGGATATAAAAATCGCGCAGCGAAACACCGCCGGTTGCGTCTCTCTCCCGAATCATCAACCAGCTGATCAGCAATCCGCTGATGACAAAAAAAATCGAGACGCCGAGATGCCCGAAGATAGCCGTAGCAGGTACGATCAGTTTGGCAATCCTGAGGGCCCCTGCAGCTGTGGCTGAAAATCACAAGCAGAATCGAGAGAGCGCGCAGCCCATCCAGCGAGTCCAGATGGGACGATGCCTTCGCGCCGAGCCACGCAGGCTCCCGCTTTGGCGGAACCACCGTTAACACCAAACTCGCGTCCCAGGTCTTGCTCCCCGAATCGATCCTGTCCTGCACACCGCTGCGGGCGAACCTTGCCATCATCTCGCAATCCTTCCGGCTCAGGTCTGGAACATCGAGTTCCAGTCCGCCCCTGATCTTTGTTTTCGGTGCTCCCCCACAGAGCAGAGAACAACTTAGCAACAGCCCGGAATACACGACAGAATCGCGAGTTATGTTTCAAAGCTGGAACAGGTGGATGTGGAATCCACTCCAGATGCCGCCCGCTCACCGCCCTGGCGCGGCCCCAAGGCCCGCCTCCAGACGCACGAATATCCTTATTTTTTAATTAGATATACAGGTTTGCACAGAGCGGCGATGGGTCCGGCGCAACTGCAGCCAGGCTTTACGCTCTCAGTCGCCAGGTGGATTCGAAATCAATGCATTGTTCCCAAAACGGAACAGCTCACCGTTCAACGCCCTCGCCCCACTCCCCCAGCAGGAACCGCCCATCGCCGTTCGCCAGCCGTTCGTAGCCCATCACGCACAGTCCTTCGCGGAAGCACTGCTGCAGTCCTTCCCTTGTCCGGCGCAGCACTTCGGCCGCCAGCGCCCGGGTCTCCGCCTCCGACTTCCACTGGTAAATCTCCGCCGGAATCTCCACCCGCTCCACCACCCGTATATCGGGACGCTTCCCGCTGCTCAGCGTCTCCTGCACGCGTGGCGAGCGCAGCCACCACTCGGCCACCAGCCGGTCGCTCGGCAGCCCGCCCTGCAGCGGAGACGTGGTGATCCCATACTGATTCACCACATACTGCCGCGCCACGGCGCCCAGCTTCTCCAGGTTGAAATAGGCGTTTTTGATCTCCAGCGGGTCGAAGGTCCATTCGATCCAGTCATACCCCTCGCCCATCGCAATCTCGCGCTGGAACAGCTTCATCTCCCGCCCCAGCCCCGTGTTGCGATGCGTCTGCTTCACCGCCAGCATGTGCGAGTGGAGATAGACACGCCCGTCGCGCACTCCCGGCAGCCCAAAGGCAAACGACACCAGCGTCGAGCCGTCGTAGGCCCCCAGCACATGCCCGCCAATCTTTTCTCCCACCACGAACAGCCGCGCAGGAACCAGCTCAATGTCCTCAAAGCCCCACACTTCCTTTTCCAGCTCCACCACCTGCCGAAACTCGCCCACCGTGTGGCAGCTGCGCAACACCAGTCCGTCCCAGTTTTTCTCCGCGTGCACGCCCACTCTCGACTCCCCATTCGCATTTTTTAAGAGTGTCATCCTGAGAGTTTGTGACTTTTTCGATTTCTCAAAAAATCGGTGTTGCAAATACAGATACTTACGTTGCGAAAAACGCCACAAAATCAATAAAGTCACAAACTCTGAGCGAAGCGAAGGACCCCTGCGCGGCTCACATGTCCACTACCGTCTCACGGTCACTTCAGCGGCCCATCGATTTCCGCCAGTGCCCAACATCCGCCCTCCGGGGCTAAAGCCCCGTTGATTCTGTTGCCCCTTGCGGCACAACTAAAGTCGTGCCCTTTCAAAACGATTCAATTGCACTTGAGGCACGACTGCGGGCTTTCAAAACGAACAGGGCCATTTGTGTGACGCACTACACTACCGCTCATACAACTCGCACAATCCCCGCAGCCGCCCGGCCAGTTCAGGACGAACCTGTTCGCTCGCATACCGCCATTTCCAGTTGCCTTCCATCCGTCCCGGCTGGTTCATCCGCGCCGCGCTGCCCAGCCCCAGCAGGTCCTGCATGGGAAACAGCACCGTATCGGCCACCGACGCAATCAGCGCACGGATCATCGCCCACTGAATCGCCTCGCCATGCACATTCAGATAGCTGCTGGCGCGCTCCCGCTCCCGCCGCATATCGTCCTTGCTGCTGGTCGAATCGCCGCCGGTGCCCGTCCACCAGCCCACCGTCGTGTTGTTGTCGTGCCCGCCGGTGTAAGCCACCACTTCCCGCTCATAGTTGTGCGGACGGAAGCTCGGCCCCTGCGGGTCGTTGCCGAAGGCAAACTGCAGAATCGCCATCCCCGGAAATCCAAAGCTCCGCCGCATCGCCTCGACCTCCGGCGTAATCACGCCCAGGTTTTCGGCCACCATCGGCAGCTCGCCGAACTCCTTTTTCAGCGCCTCGAACAGCGCCATCCCCGGAGCCTTGATCCAGTTGCCGTGCATCGCCGTCTTGGCCCCCGCCGCAATTTCGAAATACGCCTCGAAGCCCCGGAAATGATCCATACGCACCAGGTCGAAGAGCCTCAACACGCCGCGCAGCCGCGCCTTCCACCAGCCGAAGCCGTCCTCCCGCAGCCGCTCCCAGCGATACGTCGGATTGCCCCACAGCTGTCCCGTCGCGCTGAAGTAATCCGGCGGCACGCCCGCCACCTTCAGCGGATGCCCCCGCTCGTCCAGCCAGAAATACTGCGGCGCCGCCCACACATCGGCGCTGTCGTGCGCCACGTAGATGGGCAGATCGCCCATGATGCGGATGCCGTGCCGGCGGCACGCCTCGCGCAGCGCTCCCCATTGCCGGAAGAACTCCCACTGCCAGAATTTGTTGGCTGCAATCTCCACCGCCAGCTTCTTGCGCCAACGCGCCAGCGCCTCCGGCTTGCGCGACGCAAGCTCCGGCTCCCACCGCGTCCACGCCTTGCCGCCATGGGCGTCCTTGGCTGCCATGAACAGAGCATAATCCTCCAGCCACTCCGCATGTTCGGCGCAAAACGATTGAAAATCCGCCTGAACCTCGCCGCCCTTGCCAACCGCCGTGGCAAAACGCCGCGCCGCCTTGCGCAGCAAGGCAAAGCGCACGCTGATCACCGCGCCGTATTCAATCGAGCCCTTGGGAAAATCGGGCACCGCCGCAAGGTCGCTCTCCACCAGCCATCCCTGTTCCGCCAGCCGCTCCAGACTGATCAGCAGCGGATTACCCGCAAACGCCGACAGCCCCTGATAAGGAGAATTCCCGTACCCCGTCGGATTGATCGGCAGCACCTGCCAGATCTTCTGTCCCGCATCCGCTAAAAACCGCACGAACGCAAGTGCCTCCGGCCCCAAGTCACCCGAGCCAAACGCCCCGGGCAGCGAGGTCGGATGCAGCAGAACTCCGGAGCTGCGCGCAAACTTCATGGCAACACACTATCTGCGAAGCCTTTTTTCCGCAACCGGCTGAGCGCGCGAACTGCGGCGTCCAGTCACATTGGCAAGGATCCCTTGAGACGGAACACCGCAGTCAGCAGATATTTCTGAGATGTGCTGTTTGATTTCTATGGATTGATGCAGATGAGCGGCGATTGGGACTGTCGCTTACGAAGCATTTTGCTGGAAGCGTAAACACTTAGTTCACCGTAATCCGTGCAAAACAAATCTGCTGGAGTCGTTCCTTTTTTGTGAGTCACACATTATCCTCACAGTTCAATCCGGTACGCGTGAACTTTCCGAGAGTAGCGAAGTCGGAGGTGAGGAAGTTTTCACGCAGCGAAGAACGGGCTTGGAGGCCAGTTTGAGATCACAGTTGAAAGTCGTGAGCGGAATTCTCGCCTGTTTGTTTTTCTCCATTGTTACCGGCTGCGGCAGCAGCGGAACCAGCGTATCCATCACGCAGAGTGGTTCTTCCACGACGATCTCCGCAGGTAGTGGAGCGGTGACCCTGACAGCTGCGGTAAGCCATGCCACCAACACGGACGTTACCTGGACTTTCAGCGGCGCAGGTTGCGGCACGTTTACGGTTGCCGGCAACACTGCGACTTACACTCCACCGGCAGAGTCCGCACTGACCTCCGACTGCACTGTTACGATCACGGCTACCTCGACTGCGAAGACCTCGGCGACAAGAAAGATTGTGTTTACCGTGAGGGCCGTGACGCTCACGCTGCCGGGTGGAGAAAGCCTGTCGCAGACGGTGAGCGCCGGCGGCGGAGGCATTACGCTGACGGTTGACATCACCAACGACGAAAGCGGCGATGGGGTGACTTGGACTTTGAAGGGCGCGCAAGCTGCTGTGGCACACGCGGTCAACAGGGGAGCAGGGCTACAGCCTGCGATCGTGCCAACTACTTGCGGCAGCCTGTCGGCAAACAGCGGTACCTCTGTAAAATTTACGCCGCCCGCTGTTGGGCCTTGCACCGCAACGATTACGGCCTCCGCCACCGCAAACCCCAATGTGACGCAGACATTTACCGTTACGGTGAGCGCCCAGGCCCTCACCGTTTCCATAACGCAGAGCGGATCGTCCACAACGGTGCTGTCCGGTAGTGCGGCTGTGACCTTAACGGCCACAGTGACCGGTGCCACGAATACGAGCGTTACCTGGAATTTCAGCGGCTCGGGCTGCGGCACGTTTACGAGCAGCGGAAATACGGCAACATATACTCCACCGGCAGAGGCCTCGCTGAACGCCAACTGCACGGCGACGATCACGGCGACGTCGGTGGCGAGCACCTCGGTAACCTCCCAGATTGTGTTTACAGTCGATGCAGTGGCTCTGACGCTGCCAAGCGGAGAGAGCTTGACGCAGACGGTGACCGCAGGCGGAGCTCCCATAACGCTTACGGCTGATATTACCGACGATGCGAGCGGCGAAGGTGTGACCTGGGCATTGACGGGTGAACAGACTTTGGCCCACAGAGCCAATGCCGCGGCGTGGAGCACGGTCGATCAGGCGCTGCGTAAGTCCTTCTTATTCGGGAAGGCGGGACTACAGCCTGCAATCTTGTCGTCTGTTTGCGGCAGCCTGTCGGCAGCCAGCGGAACCTCGGTAACCTTTACACCACCGGCCACTGGATCTTGCACCGCAACGGTTACGGCCTCAGCCACCGCGGACCCGAGCGTGACGAAGACGTTTACCATCACGGTGAACGCGGCGACCGTGCCGACTTACACCATCAGCGGAGCGGTTACGGGATTGAGCAGTGGGACTTCCGTCGTGTTATTGCTTAACGGCGCCGACCCCGCGACGGTTTCTTCCAACACTTCGTTTGAGTTCTCGACCGCACTGGCGAGCGGGACGAGTTACCAGGTAACAGTTGGAACGGAGCCTACGGGAGAAAGCTGCCAGGTCGCGAACGGCGGACCTGCAGCGATTACAGCCGATGTAACAAACGTAGCGGTAACATGCTCGCCGGCGGCGTCAGTTCCCAGCGTGGTGGCCGAACATGAGCTGGCACAGACAGGGCTGGCGATTGCGCTGGCCTCCAACGTGCTACAGAGTCAACTGGCGGTCCTTCAATACGCCCAATATCCCTCCATTGCCTGCACTCAGTCATCGGATAAGACCTACTACTATGCAACGGATGCAACTCCGACGACGATCATTGCCTCTACACCACCGACTTCACTGTATCTATTAACCCTGTATTACGACGCCAGCTGCGCGGATAAATACATTGTGGCTGACGTGACGAGTACAAATGCGAGCACCCAATCCTTCCAGGAAACTGCCACCTACTACGGACTCACCGGAACGGAACTGGGAACCCTTACCCTCTCGGTGACGCTTACGGCGACGGGCTCGAGCGGTAGCGAGTCGTATTCGGCAAATGGGCTTGGCACTTTTTGTCCTGGAACGTCCACATGTGCTAGCTCTACGTCGTCAAGCCTCCCGCAACCCGTGCAGCTGGGTTTGTATTGCACGCTAGCTCAAGGTGCGACGTCGTGGCCGTGCGGAGGCGGTATTGTGCAAAACTTCCCCGCACTGAATCTAGCGATTGGCGCGGTGACGCCACTCACCCTGATTCCGGCCACGGGCAGCACCACTGCTTTGACCTTTAGCGGCGGTGGTACCGCTTACAGCGGGCCGATTGGATCGCTCACACTCACCAACACGTCAGTGCCCTCACTGGGTATCACAGGGGGAACGGTTTATACCCCAACCATCACCGTCAGCGGCAGTGCCGCCTCATTCAGTCTGTTCCCGCCGACACCGACGTCGTGGACCATCAAAGATACAAATCACAACGAAGAGATCGTCTTTACGGTGGAGAGCGGAACCTTAGCTACGCGCATCACCATCACCGACCTCATGGGCAACCCGCTGGGAACAGGGGCAGGGGCTACG
Organism: uncultured Acidobacteriota bacterium; assembly: GCA_963742165.1. Lineage (GTDB taxonomy): Bacteria > Acidobacteriota > Terriglobia > Terriglobales > Acidobacteriaceae > TOLSYN. The sequence continues at coordinate 43,527 of CAVUKX010000011.1, forward strand.
GTCGATCAGTCCGGCACGAGCACGGGCTCGGGCAACATGACCTACTCCGATGGCAGCACCGCGGCGATCACGAGTTGGACATTGGCAGACTGATAACTTCGGGGCTCCCCTTCGGGGGAGCCCTACAACAACCAAGTTCTTTCTTTCACTTCAAGCATTAGCGACTAGACAGTGGCAGCGTATGCCCCTCGCGGCATTCCGCTGCCATTGCTTTGTTGGCGCAGGGTCGGATAGGCTGGTGCGTTTGCATCTGACTTGGGTGAGGAGCGGACGGGTGTGCCGAAATCGAGTGCAATCCACAACCAACTGACCAGCACGGTGGAGACCGGCGGGGCGCGGTACGTGCGCAATGCAGAAGCGATGCAGGCGCTGGTGGCGGAGCTGCGCGCGCAAGAGGAAACCATTCGCGAGGGCGGCGGTGCCAGAGCCATTGAGGCGCAGCACAAAAAGCAGCGGCTAACGGCGCGGGAACGAATTCAGTTGTTGCTGGATGCAGGGACAGAGTGGTTCGAGCTGGGACTGCACGCGGCGCACGGGATGTATGAGGAGTGGGGCGGCGCTCCCGCGGCGGGGGTGGTGACCGGGCTGGGACGAGTAGCGGGGCGCCTGTTTATGGTGATCGTCAACGATGCCACGGTGAAGGCCGGAGCGTTTTTTCCGATGACGGCGAAGAAGGTGATACGGGCTCAGAATATCGCCATGGAAAACAGCTTGCCGGTCATTTACCTGGTGGACAGCGCAGGAGTGTTCCTGCCTCTACAGGAAGATGTGTTTCCGGACCAGGACGATTTTGGACGCGTGTTCCGCAACAACGCGGTGATGTCGGCGCGGGGGATTCCGCAGATTACGGCCATCATGGGGATGTGCGTGGCCGGAGGCGCGTATCTGCCCGTGATGTGCGACCACGTACTGATGACCGAGGGGAGCGGATTGTTTCTGGCCGGTCCGGCGCTGGTGCAGGCCGCGATTGGACAGAAGATGAGCGCCGAAGAGCTGGGCGGCGCGCGGATGCACGCCGAGATCAGCGGGACGGTGGACTTCCATGAACCGGACGACGAGGCGTGCATTGCGCGGGTGCGCTCGCTGGTGGAAAAGATGGGGGCGCGTCCGGAAGCTCCGTTTGACCGCGCCGAAGCGGTGGCTCCGCGGTATAACGCGGAGGAGATTTATGGCATCTTCGACGGCGCCTTGGGCAACGATGCGGCGCGGCAATATGACATGCGGGAGATCGTGGCGCGCGTGGTGGACGACTCGCGCTTCGACGAGTACAAGAAGGGCTACGGCGAGACGCTGCTGTGCGGCTACGCGCGAATCGACGGCCACGCGGTAGGGATTGTGGCCAACCAGAAGCTGAACGCCACGCAGATCGACGCCAAGGGCGACAAGCACATCGAATTCGGCGGAGTGATCTATAAGGAGAGCGCGGAGAAGGCGGCGCGCTTCATCATGGACTGCAACCAGGGGCGGATTCCGCTGGTGTTTCTGCACGACGTGAACGGCTTCATGGTGGGGCGCGATGCGGAGTGGAGCGGCATCATTCGCGCCGGGACGAAGATGGTGAACGCGGTGGCGAATTCGGTGGTGCCGAAGATCACGGTGATCGTGGGCGGCTCGTTTGGCGCGGGACACTATGCGATGTGCGGCAAGGCGTACGATCCGCGCTTTGTCTTTGCCTGGCCCACGGCGCGCTACACGGTGATGAGCGGCGAAGCTGCGGCCGGCACGCTGGTGGAGATCAAGGTAAAGCAGATGGAGCGCGAGGGCAAGACAGTGGACGAGGCCGCTCGCAAGCAGTTGTATGATTCGATCTGCGCGACATACACGGAACAGATGAAGCCGCAATATGGAGCGGCGCGGCTGTGGATCGACAAGATCATTGACCCGGCGCGGACACGGGAGGCGCTGGCGTGGGCGCTGGCGGCGGCGCGGTGCAATCCGGTGGTGGAGAAGTTCAGCGTGGGGATACTGCAGACGTAGGGGGGGCGGCGAGAAAGCGCGGGCGTGCGATTGTTTTTCTCTTGCCTCTGTCATGCCTTTGCTTTTGTTCGAAGTGTCATCCTGAGCGGAGCGAGGGACCCCAGCAGCGCTCAAATCCTCCGCAGCGGCGTGAAAGGCATTTCGGCCAATGAAGGCAAGAGCAAGAGCGAAAGAAGCAAGTACAACGACAACGTCAACTTCAAGTACCCCGCCCAAGCCAAAGGATGGATTGAACGGGGCAACCGGCGAAATCGCGATTAAGACTATTCAGATAATATTTCTCGCCTCATTTCTTGTGTACATTGGGCTGTACATCTTTTACGGATTTACGTTGGCCACAGTTCCAAATAAAGCTATTGGTGCGATATTTCCCCTAAACCTGCATGGACATATTGTGTACCTTGATCGTTCACCGCATCAGTGGCTCAGAGCCTTTGGGTCATTGGCATTTTTCTTCGGTGCGATTTTTGCATCTATCGGGGCCATTATGCTTTACCGGCATGGAACGGGATACCGATTCAGAGACCAAGGCTCCCGGCGGAAAAGCCTCTAAACTTTCGTTGGAGATTTGAGCGTTGCTGGGGTCCTTCGCTTCGCTCAGAGTTTGTGACTTTATTGATTTTGTGGCGTTTTTCGCAACGTAAGTATCTGTATTTGCAACACCGATTTTTTGAGAAATCGAAAAAGTCACAAACTCTCAGGATGACACTTCAATCAAAATCAAAAGCAAATTCAAAAGCAAGAACAAGAGCGAGTGATGAGCGAGAACATGGTGAAGATCGTGGAGTGTCCGCGCGATGCGTGGCAGGGATTGTCGCGGCATATTCCGGCCGAGACCAAGGTGGAGTATTTGCGCGCTCTGGTGGCGGCGGGGTTCAAGCAGATCGACGCGGTGTCGTTTGTTTCGCCGCGACTGGTACCGCAGATGGCCGACAGCGAAGACGTGCTGAAGCGTCTGGACCCGCCCGACGACGTGGAGATCATCGGCATTGTGGTGAACGAACAAGGCGCGGATCGCGCGCTGGCCACCGACGCGGTGCGCACGCTGGGATTTCCGTATTCGATCAGCGAGACGTTTTTGCAGAAGAACCAGAACCAGTCGGCGGAGGAAAACAGCGAGGCGCTGGAGGCGGTGTGGCGCAAGGCAGAAGCCAACGGGCTGGATATGGTGGTCTACGTTTCGATGGCCTTCGGCAATCCGTATGGCGACGCGTGGGACGTGGATGAGGTGGTGCAGGCGGTGCAGAATATTGCCGACCTGGGGATTCAAACGATCTCGCTGGCGGACACGGTGGGGCTGGCTTCGCCTGAGATGGTGGCCGAGGTGATGGGTACCGTGGTGAGTGCGTGCGAGGGCATTGAGGTGGGCGCGCATCTGCATGCGCGGCGGGAGCAGGCGGCGGACAAGATTGTGGCGGCCTACGAGGCGGGCTGCCGGAGGTTCGATGCAGCGCTGGGTGGGCTGGGAGGATGTCCGTTTGCGCAGGATGCGCTGGTGGGCAACGTGCCGACCGAGGTGGTACTGCGCACCCTGGCCGAGCTCGGCGCGCAGTTGCCGATCCGCAAGCCGCTGGAGAATCTGCTGCGTATGAGTGAGGACATTGCACTGCGGTTTACGCGGTAAGGGGCGCAGAAACGAGGCGCTGCTCCGGCGAGGTGTGCTACTCTGCTGCTGAATCTCTCTTCTACATACCAGCTTTTACGTGCCAGCTTTGGCACGCCGGGACAATCTCGCGATGATACGACGCACTCTACCCTTCTTCCTGCTGCTGTTGGCGATGTTCACGCAGATGGCGGCGTCGCAGGACGCCAGGCCGGCGGGCACGGCGGATTCACTGGCGGCGGCAGACAAACTCTACCGCTCGGGAAACCTGGATGAGGCCGCGCAGCGGTACGAATCCCTGCTGGCGGCCGAGCCGAGGAATTTTCATGCGCGGGCGCAGTTGATGGAAGTCCGCCTGGTGCAGCAGCGAGTTGACGATGCCTACGAACTTGGAAAGGCTGGGCTGGCCTTGCCGGCGCACACGGGAGAGCTGTTGACCGCCATGGGCGACGTGCAGTTCCGCCGCGGCGAGATGACCGACGCCGAGGCCAGCTATCAGCATGCCGTGCGGGTGAACGCACCGGGGCCGGGCGCGCATCTTGGGCTAAATAAGCTGTATCGCGCGTATTCCATGTACCGCATGGCCTACGATCAGCTCAAGATGGCCCATGACATTGCTCCGCAGGACCCGACGGTACAGCGCGCATGGTTCAACATGCTGCCGCACAAAGAGCGTCTGCGGGCGCTGGATGAATATCTCGCCTCGCCGCATCCGGACGATGCTGAGACCACCCGGCGATTGAAGGAATACGCCGACTCCCTGCGCGCAACGGCTGACCAGCCTGCGCACTCCTGCCGGCTGGTGAGCAAGGTAGACAAGACGGATACGCCCCTGCTGGCGCTGTTGAAGTCCCCCACAAGCATTCGCGGCTATGGACTGCAGGTGAAGCTGAATGATCGCGAATACCGGATGGAACTGGACACGGGCGCGAGCGGCATCATGGTGGGCCGCAGGCAGGCTGAGCGCGCGGGGCTGGAAAAGATCGCGAGAGAGAGTTTTGGCGGCGTTGGAGACGAAGGACTGCAGAGCGGATACACGGCGGTGGCCAAGCACATTCGCATCGGAGAGCTGGAGTTCGAGGATTGCGTGGTGGAGGTTTCGGACCGGAGGTCGATTGACGGAGAGGATGACGGTCTGATTGGCTCCGATGTTTTCGACTCCTACCTGGTGGATATCGACGGGCCGGGCAAAACCTTGCGGCTGTCTCCGCTGCCCAAGCGGCCCGGCAACACGGCCGCTGCAACTGCGCTGAAGACTGACGATCGGAACTTAGGTGAAGACGCCGGGAAAGAAGTCAAGAACGACGACGCCTGGTTGCCAAAGGACCGCTACGTGGCGCCGGAGATGGCGTCCTGGACCAGGGTCCTCCGCTTCGGACACCAGCTGCTGGTTCCCACGCGGGTCAACAATACGCAGAGCATGTTTTTTGGGATTGATACCGGTTCGTTCGCCAATACCATCGGGGCCTCCGCGGCACGCAAGGTGGCCAAGGTGCACGTGGATGACATGCTGACGGTGAAGGGCCTGAGCGGAGATGTGAAAAATGTATATACGGCGAACAAGGTGACGCTGCAGTTCAGCCGCTACAAGCAAGAGAATTTGGACATGGTGACGTACGATCTTTCGGGGTTGAGCAAGAACCTGGGCACGGAAGTTTCCGGCTATCTGGGCTTTCCGCTGCTCAGTGTGCTGGAGCTGAAGATCGACTACCGCGACGGGCTGGTGGACTTCCACTACGACCCCAAGCGGATATCGTCGTTCGCATTCTAACGGAATCTGGGATGGGCACCTTTGTTTGTCGCTCCGGGGTTGCCGGAGGAGCCGGCGCAGGGGTAAGCTGTGGCCGCCATGTACACCACGCTCAAGCTCACGTATGAAGGCAAGATCGCGGCTCTGACCCTGAACCGGGCGGCGCAGCGCAACGCGATCAATCAGGCGATGATCGACGAACTCCAGGAGGCGCTGCGGGAGGTGGAGCAATCCTCCGCGCAGGTGCTGATTGTCTACGGCGAAGGCAAGGCGTTTTGCGCCGGGATGGATCTGGAAGATTTGCAGCGGCTGGCGGGGCAGTCGGCGGAGGAGAACCATCGCCACAGCCAGCGCATTGCGGGGATGTTCCGCGCGCTGTATGAATTTCCCAAGACGACGATTGCAGGGGTACACGGGGCGGCTACTGCTGCGGGCGCGGGACTGGCCACGCTATGCGACTTTACCCTGGCCGGGCCGGAGGCGCGTTTCGGCTACACCGAGGTGCGGATCGGATTTGTTCCGGCGATTGTTGGGGCGTTCCTGGTGCGGCAGGTTTTGGCGAAGCATGCGCGCGAACTACTGCTGACGGGACGTATCATCGGCGCCAGGGAGGCTTATCGCATCGGGCTGGTGAATGAGCTTGTGGAAGAAGGGGAGCTGCACGAACGGGCGCATCGGCTGGCGGAAGAGTTGCTGGAGAATTCTCCGGCGTCGTTGCGGGCGACCAAGGCAGTGCTGCGGCGCTTTGACGGAGATGCGCTGGGCCGCGACCTGGAAATCGGGATGGAGGCCAACGCAGCGATGCGCGCGACAGCCGATTTCAACGAGGGTGTGGCGAGCTTTCTGGAGAAGCGCAAGGCGCGGTGGAGCGAGTAGAGGCGCGCACCCCCACATTCGCCAAAAGAAGGCGGATGTGGGCCACCCGTCGCTAGCATGTTGCTTCCCATCTTAGCCGCGCAAAAGGGGCGCGTCGAAGGTGGGGCACCCGTCGGCGGTCGAGACTCGTACGTCCCACATCTGCTAACTACGGCAGATATGGGGCACCCTCAAGTGGAAAGATGCGGAACACCTTGTCGTGATACAAACTTAAAGATTATGAGCACACTCTGCGAAATTACGCTGCGGGTACGCTACGCCGAGACGGACCAGATGGCGGTGGCGCATCACTCCAGCCACATCGTGTGGTTCGAGGTGGGACGGATTGAATTGCTGCGGCAGCTGGGCTTCAGCTATCTGGAGATGGAACAGGACGGGATGAACCTTCCCGTGGTGGAGCTGCGCTGCCGGTATAAGCATCCAGCGCGCTATGACGACGAGGTGACGCTGCGCACCCGGCTGGCGCAGTTGCGAGGATCACTGCTCCGCTTCCGATACGAACTGGTGCGCAAGTCCGATGACCGGCTGCTGGCCGAGGGCGAGAGCGTGCATGTGGTGGTGGGGAACGACATGAAAAAGACTCGCCTGTCCGATAAATACCGGAACGCGCTGCTGGCGGCGGCAGGAACAGCGGACGCAGAGTCGTAACAGCGGCGGCAACTCCCACATCTGCGAAACACGGCAGAAGTGGGGCACCTTCGGAAGTATAAGTTCCGGCGCGGATTTGGGCGTCTCAGAATACCCCATTCAAGCCAAAGGATGGCTTGAATGGGCCACCCGGCGTCTATAACACCCGAGGGATCACGGATGGTTGCACTCCACCTGAACGGGAACGACCTGGCTCTGGAGGATTTTGAGCAGGTGGTGCTGCATCGGCGGGCGGTGCTGCTGGAGCCGGATGCGCGGGCGCGGGTTGCGCGGGCGCGTGAACTGGTGGATGCCGTGGTGGAAGGCAATCGGGTGGCCTATGCCATCACCACCGGCGTGGGACAGCTGGCCGACGTGCGCATCTCCCCTGAGCAGGCGCGCGAGTTGCAGATCAATTTGGTGCGCTCCCATGCGGCAGGGGTGGGCGAGGCGCTGAGCGAGGCCGAGTCGCGGGCGATGATGCTGTTGCGCGCCAACTCGCTGGCCAAGGGCTACAGCGGCGTGCGCGCCGTGGTGATCGACACGCTTTGCAACATGCTTAACCACGGAGTGCATCCGGTGATTCCCTCGCAGGGATCGGTGGGTGCGTCGGGCGACCTGGCGCCGCTGGCGCATCTGGCGCTGGTGCTGATTGGCGAGGGCGAGGCCATCTACGAAGGACGCCGCATGGCGGGCGGCGAGGCGATGCGGGCAGCCCAGATTGCGACCCTGCGTCTGGAGGCCAAGGAAGCCATTTCGCTGATCAACGGCACGCAGGCGATGCTGGCCGTGGGCGTGCTGGCGCTGCTGGAGGCGCGGACGCTGGCTTCGACCGCCGATGTAGTCTCGGCCATTTCCCTGGACGTGCTGCAGGGGACCGACGTGGCTTTCGACGCGCGCATACACCAGGCGCGTCCCCATGCCGGGCAGACGCTGGTGGCCAAACATATGCGCACCATGCTGGAAGGCTCGGCCATGCGCGAGCGGCACCGCAGCTGTACTCGGGTGCAGGACGCCTACTCGCTGCGCTGCATTCCGCAGGTACACGGGGCGGTGCGCGACGTGCTGGATTATGCGCGGCAGGTGTTCGAGGTGGAGATGAACTCGGCGGTGGATAACCCGCTGGTGTTCGTAAAACCGGCGCCGAAGGACGGCGAAGGAGACATCGAGGGCGACGTACTCTCCGGGGGAAACTTTCACGGCGAGCCGGTGGCCTTTGCGCTGGACTTTCTGGCGATTGCCATCTCGGCGCTGGCGGGGATCAGCGAGCGGCGCATCGAGCGGATGGTGAATCCGGCGCTGAGCGAAGGGCTGCCGGCGTTTCTGGCCCCGGGCGCGGGGCTGCACTCGGGCTTCATGATGCTGCAGGTGACGGCGGCGGCCTTGGTGAGCGAGAACAAGGTGCTGGGCCATCCGGCATCGGTCGATTCAATTACCACCAGCGGCAACAAGGAGGATTACGTTTCGATGGGAATGACGGCGGCCTGGAAGCTGCGGCGGGTGGTGCAGAATGTGCGGCATGTGCTGGCCATCGAGGCGCTGGCGGCGGCGCAGGCGGTGGATCTGCTGGCTCCGCTGAAGCCGGGCAAGCGGGCGCAGAGGGCGCTGGCTGAGATTCGCGCGGTCTCGCCCACGGTCTCCGGCGACCGTTCGCTGGCCGGGGACATTGCGCAGGTGGCGGAGGTGATCCGCCGGGGAAAACTGGCAGAGGTGCTGGGGTAAAGATGCCGGTTGCAAAGTTTCAAAGTTTCAAGGTTTCAAAGTTTCAAGGTTTGAAAGTTTCAAGGTTTCAAAGTTTCAAGGTTTCAAAGTTTCAAGGTTTGAAAGTTTCAAGGTTTCAAAGTTTCAAGGTTTGAAAAACACTCAATTCGGCAACGTTCTTTGCGGCACTCCATACACCATCCTTTGCCAAATTCCGCTAGACATTTTCGTGACATTCGGGCCAGGAGAACCTGACTGGTAAACAGCCTCGACGGCGTTTGGAGGGCCGAGGTTTCTCCGTGTTTTCGCTGGTTTTCTTAGGCTATGTTCGGCTGGCTTCGGGGATTTACAGAATATTTTCCGAGATTGTGATTGACATTGCAGCCCAAACGCCTCAAATTAGCTTTGTCGCTGGTTTACCAAGCCGATGCGTATCGACTCTGGTTCCCGGTGATGGGAGTGGCCCAGCTCTGGCGGCTCCGTACAACTCGCATGGCTACAACTTTAGCGCCGGTTGATTCCCGCGAAGTGGTTCGCTGCGACGATTGTCATCTAGTCCAATTCAGGACTTCAAATAACGCTTGCCGTCGATGCAAGACTCCCCTGGACGAGGTTCCGGAGGCTGTTCCCCTGCGCCTTCCGGTGGCGATGCCGCGGGTGGCCGAGCCCATGACCTCCGCGCATCTGCCGGTGGCGGCTGCCATCCGCTCGCTGCGGATAAGGGCGGGGCTGAGCCAGCGGCAGTTGGCGCTGCGCATGAGCGTGCCGCGCACCTATGTTTCCAAGATTGAAAACGAGAAGGCGTGTCCGACGCTGGGCTCGCTGGAGCGGTTGGCCGGAGCGCTGCGGGTCCGTGTCTGCGACCTGCTGACGACCGGACGCACCACCCAGGACGAGATCCGCGAACTGGCGCAGGACGAGTTTATCTCCGAGTTGATGCCCTACATGACCCGGCTGAACGGGGTGCAGTGGATGAGCGTGCTGACCCAGGTGCGCGAGCTGACGGCGATGACCCGCCGCTCGTCCTAGAGTCTGAAGCACAGATACGCCGCTCATCCATCGAAGGGTGACGGGCGGCGTATCTGTGCTTGCACGCGGCAGACGTTCCGTTTAAGGACTGCGTGGGCTCCCTTGAACACGCCGCGCCTTTGGTGGGAACTGACCTATTCCGCGGGTGGGCACAGCATTGCAAGAAGAGAAGCCGTGTGCTAGGTTCAAATTACTCGTTTTTGAGGGAATGCTTTGCACACCACCGTCCCTGCCGGGCTGAGTCGCAAGCAAGCAGAACTATTCGCCAAGCTCGATCCAGAACGGCTACCACAACACATTGCAGTGATCATGGACGGCAACGGGCGCTGGGCCCGGCGCCGCCACTTGCCGCGCATTGCCGGTCATCGGCAAGGAGTTGCGGCAGTGCGCGACGTCATCAAGCTGGCCTCACGCATCAATCTGAAGGCAATCACTTTATATGCGTTTTCGGCGGAGAATTGGAAGCGTCCCAAGACCGAGACCAGCTTTCTGATGGCGCTACTGCGGACGTATCTGAAAAGAGACGTTCCCCTGATGAACGAGCACAACGTCCGGCTGCGCTACATTGGGCGGCTCCACGAGCTGCCGGCAGCGGTGCAGGAGCGGATGGCCTGGGCAGAAGAGCAGACCGCGAAGAATACCGGGATGATCATGACCCTGGCGCTGAATTACGGCGGGCGGGCGGAGCTGATCGACGCCTTCCAGGCGATAGTGCAGGCAGCGGCAGGCAACGGAGGGCTGGCTGGGCTCAAGATCGACGAAGAGATGGTTTCCAGGCATATGTACGCCTCCGACCTGCCCGACCCCGACCTGGTGATCCGCACCAGCGGCGAGATGCGACTCTCCAACTTTCTGCTGTGGCAGCTGGCCTATTCGGAGATCTACGTGACCCAGACGCTGTGGCCGGACTTTGACGGAGAACATCTTCTGGAGGCGCTGGCGGACTTCCAGAAGCGCGAGCGGCGGTATGGAAATGTGGGCTTAGCGGTTTAGCCGTTCCTTCTAGAGGTTGAGTGGCCGAAGTGCCGCGTGAACGGCCCGAGATATTTGAGCGGTGCTGGGGTCCTTCGCTTCGCTCTGAACGACACTCTTCAGTTTGAGATTTTCTTTCCAGCTTTGCATCCCGAGCACGCCAGAAGGTAGTCTGCTGGTATCCATATGAAACGTATTGTGACCGCTGCAATCCTGATTCCCCTGGTGCTGCTGGCTGTTTTTCGCGCGCCCCTCTGGCTATTTCTGCTGATTTCGGCGCTGGTGGCGCTGGCTGCGACGTTCGAGTATCTGGGCATAGCGGCCAGCTACGGCTTCGAAGCATTTCCGCTGCTGACGTACATCTACGTGGCCGCGCTCTTCGTGATGGATTGGTATGCGCAGGGCCGTGGCGGCGCGACGTTGCTGGCGGGGCTGCTGCTCCTCCTGCTGTTTGCTCCCTTCCTGCTACTGACGGCGGCCATGGGACGCGAGGATTTGAAGGCCGCGCTGCCGGGCGCGGCGATGAGCTATCTGGCGATTCCCTACATCGGGCTGCCGCTGCTTCTGCTGGCCGTGCTGCGCGAGGCGCCGCGGGGATGGATTTACGTGCTGTTTACCTTCTTTGCCGTCTGGGTGGGCGACACCGCAGCGATGTATGTGGGCAAGAGCATGGGCCGGCACAAGCTGGCGCCGCGGATCAGTCCGGGCAAGACGGTTGAGGGGACGGTGGCTTCCCTGCTCTTTTCGGTGGGCGTCTGCTGCCTGTTCGGCCATTTTTTGCCGGAGATTGCGGCGGCGCTGGGACGGGCGCATCTGCTGGCTGAAAAGTCCGAGTCGCTGCTGATTGCCGCCCCGGCGTACGGACGGGCCCCTCTGTGGCTGGCGGCGCTGGTGGCGGCGATTATCAACGCGGCCGCGCAGTTGGGAGACCTTCTGGAGTCGGCGTTGAAGCGCGGCGCGGGGGTGAAGGATTCAGGAACCATGCTGCCGGGCCATGGAGGAATGCTGGACCGGATCGACGCGCTGCTGCTGGCCCTGCCGGTGGCGTTTGTGCTGTTCATGGCATTTGGCGGGAAATTCGTGCGCGGGTAGGCAGCCGGGGTAAAATGTAGGGGGAGTGGCTTGCATGAAACGGATTCTGGCGCACTGTGCGATCTCTTTGTTCCTCTCCTCTGCCCTACTCTCCGTGGCCGCCCGACCGGCAGAGGCCCAGGCCCATGCAACGCCGAGCACGATGCAGGACATGGTGTGCTGGGGAAGCGGCCCGGCCTGGAGCTTTCAGTTTGGCTCGTGGGGCGCTCGATACTTGGGAGTGAATACCCCGGACCAGAATTTTCCCGGCCACTTTTATTGGGTTTCCAAGGACAAGAGCTGGGTGTGGCAGCAGCGAACCCTCGATCTGGCTCCGAAGGGCCGTCCCAATCTTTCAGCCGTGATTACAGAGTCGGCTTGCACCGATCCGGTGGATCACAAAACGTACCGCTACTCTGCGCGGGTAAACCTGCCGCAGGGAGACGCGGTGACCGGTTGCTGCCGCAGATTGAAGTCCGGTGAGGCCCCCATCGGGCCGCACGGCGTACCACCGAACGAAACGCCCAAATAATGAAAAATATGAAGCGAATCGCAATCCTAGGCTCAACCGGTTCGATTGGTACGAGCACCCTGAAGATCGTGGAAAGTTATCCGGAGCGCTTTGCGGTGGTGACGATGGCCGCTGGCTCCAACCTGGAACTGGCGCTGGAGCAGGCGCTGCGCTGGCGTCCCAAGCTGCTTTCGGTGGCGGGCGAAAAGGCGGCCGACAAGCTGCGCAAGCGGCTGCGCGAGGCCGGCGCGAGCGAGATCGAGGTGGTGTGGGGCACGGCGGGAACCGTGGCCGTGGCGACCCATCCCGAGGTGGATTTTGTGGTGAGCGCCATTGTGGGCGTGGCCGGGCTGGAGGCGACCTACGAGGCCGTGAAGGCCGGCAAGGAGATTGGCCTCGCCAACAAGGAGTGCCTGGTGGCCGCCGGAGAACTGATGATGGCCGAGGCGCGGCGGCAGGGAAAGCCTCTGCTGCCCATCGACAGCGAGCACAACGCCGTGCACCAGTGCCTGCGCGGCGGACGCATGGACGAGGTGGAGCGGGTGTGGCTGACCGCCTCCGGCGGTCCGTTTCTGCACACCCCGCGCGAGCAGTTTGAGCACATCACGGTGGAACAGGCGCTGAACCATCCCACGTGGAAGATGGGACGGCGCATCACCATCGACTCGGCGACGCTGATGAACAAGGGCTTCGAGGTGATCGAGGCGGTGCGGCTGTTCAATACGCCGCCCTCGCGGACGCAGGTGGTGGTGCATCCGCAGAGCACGGTGCACAGCATGGTGGAGTTCGTCGACGGCAGCATCCTGGCGCAGATCAGCGTAACCGACATGCGGCTGCCGATCCTGTACGCGCTGACCTGGCCGGATCGGATTGCGAGCGACCTGCGCTTTGACGTGCTCTCGCTGAAACATCTGGATTTCTGCCCGCCGGATTTGGACAAGTTCCCCTGCCTGCGGCTGGCCTACGAGGCGGTGGAAGCGGGCGGAGCCAAGACGGTGGCCCTGAATGCGGCCGATGAAGTGGCCGTGGCGGCGTTCCTAGAAGGCAAAATCCCCTTTTTAGGCATCCCGGCGACAATTCAGTCCGTATTGAATGAAACGGCGGCGCATAAACCGGAATCTATATCTGAGGTACTGGGTATGGATCTGGAAGCTCGCGAGCTGGCGCGGCGGTTTGTAAACGCCGGATCGAAGGTTACGGCGTAAGGATCGACAATAGCCACGAAGTAAATTACGTGGTGCTGGAGAGAACATTATTCTGTTTATGACAAACGCTTTCTACACGGTGCTTGGTGCGGGTCTGGTGCTGGGTGTGATGATCCTGGTGCACGAGTTCGGCCACTTTGCGGCGGCCAAGCTGCTGGGCGTGCGGGTGGAGGTCTTCTCCATCGGCTTCGGCAAGCGGCTGTTGGGATTCCGCCGCGGCGATACCGACTACCGCATCTCTGCCCTGCCGCTGGGCGGCTACGTGAAGATGACCGGAGTAAGCGCCATCGAGATGCCGGAAGAGCATGCCGACGGCGCATCTCCCGGAGCATCTCCCGACCCAGGCGAGTTCATGCGGCATCCGCGCTGGCAGCGGGTGATTATCGCGGTGGCCGGACCGCTGGCCAACGTAGTGCTGGCCGTGGCCCTGCTGACCGCGGTCTTCAGCATGCGCCATGAGATTCCCTACGGGATGTACCGGCCGGCGGTGGTGGGCTGGTGCCTGCCGGGGTATCCGGCGGCGCAGGCCGGGGTTAAAGAAGGCGACCAGATTCTAGAGATTGCCGACACCCAGAACCCCACCTGGCAGGATGTGCAAAACAAGGTTCTGATCAGCCCGAACCAGCCGCTGGCGCTGGTGGTGAAGCGCGGCACAGAGGAACTGCCGCTGACCCTGCTGCCCAAGGTGGAGGGCAAGCAGCAAAGCGGCGACGCCGGCTGGCAGCCGCAGCAGCCGTTCGTGGTGACGGGCCTGGAACCCGACATGCCCGGCATCCAGGCCGGATTGCAGGTGGGCGACGAAATCCTCTCGGTGGACGGGAAACCGATCCATGCCACCGGCGCCATGCAGGCCTATCTGCAGACCGCCAAGGACAAGCCGGTACATCTGGAAGTGAAGCGCGGAAGCCAGACGATGGCGCTGACGGTGACTCCGAAGTTGAGCGTGGTGGACGCGCATACGCAGACCTATCGCATTGGCTTCATCTCCGAGCCCACCGAAATTGAGAAGCTGCCGTTGCCGGAGGCTTTCGGCCGTGCGCTGAAGGACTGCCGGAAGCTCTCCGGCCTGATTCTCGACCTGATTGGGCGCATGGCCGAGCGCAAGGTTTCGGTGAAGCAGATGTCGGGCCCGATTGAGATCGTCAGGGTTTCCGGCGAGATGGTGCACAACCGCAGCCTGAACGACCTGCTGGAGTTCATGTCGATGATCAGCCTGCAACTGGGGCTGTTCAATCTGCTGCCGATCCCCATTCTGGATGGCGGACTGATTGCTATGCTGCTGGTGGAGTCGGTCATGCGGCGCGACATCAATGAAGGCGTCAAGCTGCGGCTCTACCAGGCGGCGTTCGTCTGCCTGGTGCTGTTTGCCAGCATGGTGATCTTTAACGACGTGGTAAAACTGCTGCCGGGACAGTAGGCCGGGCGGGTACTCAGAAAATCAATCGATGTTTATTTGACGAAGGAAAGGCCTCTATGCAAATTGACATCAAGCATTCCAAGAACTCCCAAGCCGGGTGGGATGTAGACGTGACGGTATCGGCGGAGAGCGAAGAAACCATCAGCTTGGTTACGGTTTATGTGAACGATTTTCCGGAGTGTGAGGAGACACCACGGCCGGATGCTCGCAAAAAATGGCACAAGGTGCTGGCGCGAAAGGGTGACGATTCCGGAAAGAACAAGGTAGTGGTCTCTGCCTTGGACCAGGGCAGCAACTCGGTCAGCGCCGAGGATAAGTGGTAGCCAGAATTCATCGCGCGCTGAACGCTTTTTCTCTGGCACTGATAAACTAGAGAGAACATGGCAATCATCAAGCGCAGAAAAAGCTACACGGCAACCATTGGAAACATACGGGTGGGCGGCGACGCGCCGGTCATGGTGCAGTCGATGACCAACACCGACACGGCGGACATTGCCTCGACGGTATTGCAGGTGGCGGCACTGGCCCGCGCCGGCAGCGAGGTGGTGCGGGTGACGGTGAACAACGAAGCCGCCGCCGAAGCGGTGCGTCCCATTGTGGACGAGCTCGCCGAGCTGGGCATCCACGTGCCTATCGTGGGCGACTTCCACTACAACGGGCACCTGCTACTCAAGAAGTTTCCCGAGTGTGCGCGAGCGCTGGCCAAGTACCGCATCAATCCCGGCAACGTCTCCATTGGACGCAAGAACGACGACAACTTCCGCACCATGATCGAGTGCGCCATCGAGAACCACAAGCCGGTGCGCATCGGGGTGAACTGGGGATCGCTCGACCAGCAGCTGCTGGCGCGGCTGATGGACGAGAACGCAAAATTGGCTACCCCCAAGGACCCACGCGAGGTGATGATCGCGGCGATGATCACCAGCGCCTTGCACTCGGCGGAGCTGGCCGAGAGCTACGGACTGCCGGGCAAAGACATTCTGCTGAGTGCCAAGGTAAGCGGCGTGCAGGACCTGGTGGACGTTTATCGCGAGCTGGCTGCGCGTTGCGAATACCCTCTGCATCTGGGACTGACCGAAGCAGGCATGGGCGCCAAGGGCATTGTGAGCAGCACGGCCGGGCTGGCCATTCTGCTGCAGGAAGGCATTGGCGATACGATCCGGGTTTCGCTGACGCCGGTTCCCGGAGGCGACCGCACGGAAGAAGTACAGGTAGCGCAGCAGGTGCTGCAGTCGCTGGGAATTCGCAGCTTTTTGCCGCAGGTTACGGCCTGCCCCGGCTGCGGACGCACCACCTCGACCTACTTCCAGGAGCTGGCGCAGCAGATTCAGATCTACGTGCGCGAGCAGATGCCGGTATGGCGCAAGCAGTTCGACGGCGTGGAAGAGCTGAAGCTGGCGGTGATGGGTTGCATCGTGAACGGACCGGGCGAGAGCAAGCACGCCAACATCGGCATCTCGCTGCCGGGGACCTTCGAGGACCCGAAGGCTCCGGTCTTCATCGACGGGCATCTGGCGACCACTCTGAAGGGCGACCACATCGTCGAGGAGTTCAAGGCGATCCTCAGCGAATACGTGGAGAGCAACTACGCGAAGAAGGAGCCGGCCAAGGTTTAGGCGGCGCGGGCAGAGAAAACGAAACGCGGGCTCAAGGGCCCGCGTTTTTTATGGGCGCATTGGGATAGGTGGATACTAGGCCTGTCACCGTCAAGTAACGCGCGGCGTGCACTCTCCTTGGTATAAAGTGCTCCCCATGAGAAGCTCAGACTGCAGAAGATTCACGATGAAGCGAAACGACCACATGTACGTCAAGGTTCGATGGATACATTCGTTTCCGGACGCTCCGATTCTGATGTACAGCGAATTAGATTTGGATCGCTACGAAGTACGGAAAGTTGAGGTCTTCGCCGACGGGCGCCTCTGCTTCGCGAGCCCCACCGGGTCGAGCGGCTCAACACAGCTTGGAGAAATACCGGTTCCCCCGTTAGCTGAGATCGCAGAAGATCCTCAGTTTCAGCCTGCTGAAATCCAAAAGGAAGAGTTTGAGAGGTCGTGGGCCGTCGCCCGGAAAGGGACATCAACCTCGGATTGTGGTTGATATATCGCCAAGTACCCAACGATTCCGAAACGAAAGCCGCAACAAGTACAACGTCAACAGCCCCACATAAGCCAAACGCAGGCTTATATGGGCCACCCGCCACCCGCCGCCACGCGCGATTACAGGTAGGTCACGACGAGAATCCAGAAGACGGGGTTCTCATAGGTTGAGCTGGACTGGTAGCAGGCTCCGACCGAGAAACCGCTGGCGGGCTGCGACTTCAGTGTATGCAGGGTGTCGGGGATCTCGGCGGCGGTATCGATGGCGGTGAAGGCAACTGCCCGGCTTACACGGGGCAACATTCCGGCGTGCGGATCGAGGCGGTCGCTGGCCGCCATTTCGCAGGCGCGGCGGCGCAGCTCAGGTGCGGGGACGCGTCGCAGAGGGTGGAGGTTCCGGGCCACCTGCTCTTCCACCTGCTCCACGCTGGCTTCCGGCAGAACGCGGGCAAAATCCTGGGTGACGAAGACTTCGCGCCCGGCGATGACTACGCCGATGCCGACCGAGTTGTATTCGCGGTCGAGAATGTTGTCGCGATGGTGGGGCGAGTGCATCAGGGCAGTGTGGGCGCGCTCGGCATCGCCGGCCACGGCCACGTTCTCTCCGCTGGCGTCCCAGCGTACGGCGCGCAGGCGAAGCGAGAGTTCGGGCTCGCCGGCGAGCTGATGGCCGATCTCATTGGCGGCGGCCATGCGCTGGCTGTGGCGCCGGGCAGCCTGCTGCAGGCGCTCGTCGCTCACCAGCGGAGCCAGTCCGCGCGACTGGCGCTCCCGATTTACCAGGCGCAGGATTTCCTGCTCGGCATCCGTCGCGGAGGCGAACGACGGCTGGTCCTGTGTGGCCGCGGACCAGCGGACGACGTGCCGGTCGCTGGGAACCGGCGGTTGGGCAAACAATTGCGCGAACATGGGCTGCCCGAACAGTGCGGCCAGTAGCAGCAGCGGCAGGACTCGCCAGGCGCGTGCTACGAAGCGCAAGCAATGTAACCCCTGCCCGCAAAGGTGGGTTACAATCCAGGAATCCGGAGCCTTCCTCATGTTCATGATTGTCCTTACGGCTATTCTTGCATTCAGCTTGGGAGCTTGCATCGTTACCGTAGTACTAGGCCGCCGTGCGTCGGCGGTACACTCGCGGCTGGCCGCCGCCGAAGCGGAGCTGGCCGGAAACCGGACCAGCATCGCTTCGCTGCAGTCCCAGTTGGGCGAGTGCGGCGTCGAGTTGCGGGCGGTCTCCGAGCGGCGCGCGGCGGCAGAGACCGAAGTGGTGCGGCTGGCCGAACAGCTGAAACAGCAGGATTTGCAGTTTGCACAACAGTTGAGGCAGCAGGAACAGCAAGCCAACGAAAAGCTTGCCCTGCTGGCCGAGGCCAAGGTGGAGCTCTCCAACCAGTTTAAAGCACTCGCCAGCGACATTCTGGAAGAAAAGAGCAAGCGCTTCACCGAGCAGAACCAGACCAACCTGTCGCAGCTGCTGACGCCGCTCTCGGAAAAGATCAAGGTCTTTCAGCAGAAGGTAGAAGAGGTGTACGTGCAGGAGGGCAAAGACCGCTCGGCCTTGAGCGAGCAGGTGAAGATGCTGATGGGCTTGAACCAGCAACTCTCCGGCGAGACGGGCAGGCTGACGCGCGCGCTGACCACCCAGGCCAAGGCTCAGGGCGATCTGGGCGAGATGATTCTGGAGAAAATTCTGGAGTCGAGCGGGCTGCGCAAGGACCATGAATACCTGGTGCAGAACAGCTTACTCAATGAGGATTCGCGGCAGGCACGTCCGGACGTGATCGTGCGACTGCCGGAGAACAAACACCTCGTCATCGACTCCAAGGTTTCGCTGACGGCCTACAGCGAGTATGTAAACGCCGAGACCGACGAGGCGCGCAAGCTGGCGCTGGTACGGCACATGGAATCGGTGCGGCGGCACATCAAAGAGCTGGCGGAGAAGAATTACCAGGCGCTGCACCAACTGCAATCCATCGACTTTGTGTGCATGTTCGTGCCCATCGAGGGCGCGTTCATGGCCGCGATCAGCAACGACCCCGCGCTGTGGGAGAGCAGCTACGCGCGCAACGTGCTGCTGGTGAGCCCGAGCACGCTGCTGTTCGTGGTGCGCACGGTGGCGCATCTGTGGCGGCAGGAGCGGCAGAAGCAGAACGTGCAGGAGATTGTAAATCGCGGCGCCGAACTGTACGACAAACTGGTGGGCTTTGTGGACGAGTTGAAGTCGGTGGGCGAGCGGCTGGAGCAGGCACGCACGAGCTACGGCCAGGCGCTCAGCAAATTCTCAACCGGCAAAGGGAATGTTATCCGTCAGGCGGAGATGCTGAAGACACTGGGTGTGAAGTCGAAGAAGAATCTGCCGGGGGATCTGGTGGATGCGAGCGGCGAAGACGAGCTACTGCTGCCGGAGCAAGCGGACGCGGCAGGCAAGGCGTAGAACATCTCGCATCGAGAAAAGAAAGGCTTGCCTCTTGTATGACAGATGCGGAACAGATGGCAGAGCATCTCGGCGCCTGTATGGCAAATATAAAAGTTGGCGCACTCCGATTTTGGGGCGAATGGTTCGGTAGGCCATATGACAATTGCCACCGTTTAATCGCATGTGCGGCTGAGGGTGATCTTTTGCGCCTTCAGTTCAACGAAGAGGAATTGCTATCTGTTTGGTGCCCACGGAATCTTAAGGCCGACGGATCGACGTTCCTGATTTCTGGCGCTGCTCAGGTCCGGTGGGAATGGTTCCTCTATGGGCGCCCCAAGATTCCGGCGAATCTCTATTTTATGGAGTTTACAAACGGGGACGCTGGGCTAAGCGCGAAGACTAACCACTGGATGAAGCTAAACCCAGATGGGAGTTTTCCAGCAGTCGAAATGCGGTAGCCTTTCAAGCCGCACTCCCCACAGAAACGACAGTCCTGCGGGTTTCGACGCGGGGCTATCGTATAAGCGCAGCCCTACTGCCTAAGCGCGCCTCCGAGCGATTCGACGGACTGCACGATCTGCTGCGACCAGGCGGCGACTTCGTCGTCGCGCAGGGTACGCTCGGCGGACTGGAAGCGAACGCGCAGGAGGAACGAGTAGGTGCCTGCGGCGAGTGAGCCGCCACGGAAGGTTTCCGCCGGGAGGACCGTGGTGAGTTCAGCGATGCGGAGCGTGGAGAGCTGCTGGCGGATGCTGGAAAACTCCACGCCCTCGGGCAGGACGAAGGAGAAGTCGCGCTCCACCGCCGGGTACTTGGGGATGGGTGTGTAGGTGGGCTGACGCAGCGCAAGGCCGTAGAGCTCCTCGACGAACACCTCCGCGATAAACACATCCTGCTTGAGCTTGCGAGCCGCTGCAACTTCGGGATGAAGTTGTCCGAAGATGGCGAGCGTCTTTCCCGCCCCGTTTTTATCTAAAAGCTGCGCGCGCGCGGCGCGGCCAGGATGCAGCCACGCAGGAACCGTGCGGTCGAAGATTACTTCTCCGTCCTTAGAGGCGAACGCCTCAAGCAGCTGCTCGATGTCTCCTTTGAGGTGGAAGAAGGTGAGCGGCTCGGGCTTGCCGTGGACGCCGGGATCGCGCGCGGCTCCGGTGGCGGCGAAGGCGAGCGAGTTGTGCTCATCGACGGCCTCGCCCTGCATGGCATAGACGTGTCCGGCCTCGAAGAGGCGCACATCCGCGTTGCCGCGATTCAGGTTGTAGGCGATCTGCGAAAGCAGTCCGGGGACAAGCGAGGTGCGCATGAACGATGCCTCTTCGCTGAGCGGATTGGCGATGCGCACGGGCTCGGCGTTAGCAAACGAACGCGCGTCCTCCTGCGGGATGAACGTGGAGGAGAGCGACTCGTTGTAGCCGAGCGCGAGCAGGCGGCCACGCAGCGCAGCCTTCTTTCCGGCATTGGGCAGTTCGACCACTCCGCCGGAAAACGAGGGCAGCGTGCTGGGAATTTTGAGGTAGGAGTAGATGCGCGCGACCTCTTCGATGAGATCGATTTCGCGCTCCACATCCAATCGCCAGGTGGGCACGGTGACGGTGAACTCCGGGCGCTCGCTCCCACTCAAGCCAACAGAGGGCTTGAATGGGCCACCCGCCGGACCGCTGCCTTCGACGCCGAAACCAAGGCGGCCCAGGATGCGGGCGATTTCGGCGGGAGGAATCTCGACGCCAAGGATGCGCTTGACTTCGCTGCAGGCCAGCGTAATGCGCGGCTGCGCGATGGTGCGCGCCACCACGTCGATCTCCGCGGAGACCGCGCCGCCCGCGGAGGCAACGATCAGCTCCGCGACGCGGGCGCAGGCCAGCGAGGTGATGCCGCAGTCGGCTCCCCGCTCGTAGCGGTGCGAGGCGTCGGTGTGCATGCCGAGGCGGCGCGCGGTGCGGCGGATGGAGGCCGGATCGAACCACGCGGATTCGATGAGCACGTTGCGCGTGGCATCGGTAATCATGGTGGCTTCGCCGCCCATCACTCCGGCAATAGCCACGGGCTTTACCGCGTCGGCGATGACGAGGTCTTCGGGCAGTAGCTTGCGCTCGACGCCATCGAGCGTCGTGATGCTTTCGCCCGCACGGGCGCGGCGCACGATGATCTTGCCGCCTTCGAGCTTGTCGAGATCGAAGGCGTGGGTGGGATGGCCGATTTCGTTGAGCACGTAGTTGGAGGCATCGGCCACGTTGCTGATGCTGCGCTGGTCGATGAGTTCGAGGCGATGGGCAATCTTCGCGGGGGCCGGTGCGATCTTAACTCCGCGAACGATGCGGGCGGTGTAACGCGCGCAGCCCTCGGCGTCGTCGATGGCGATGGAGAAAGTCGCGCTGCCACTCTCGGCAACCTTCGGCGCGATGGGCGCAAGGTCGAGGTCGTAGATGGCGGAGACCTCGCGGGCGACGCCGTAATGGTTCATGGCATCGACGCGGTTGGTGGTGATTTCGGCTTCCCAGGTCTGGTCGGCGCCCTCGCCGAAGTAGCCTTCAATGGCGATGCCGCTGACGGTAAGCGCTTCGGCCACGTCACGGTCGCCGGCGGTGGGAGAGACGAAATCGCGAATCCAATTGGCTGAGATTTTCATTACGCAAACTGCTCCAGGAAGCGCATGTCGCCGTAGAAGAACTGCTGGATGTCATCGACGTTGTAGGTCATCATGGCCAGCCGCTCCACGCCCATGCCGAAGGCGAAACCGCTGAGCTTTTTGGGGTCGTAGCCGACGAAGCCGAAGACGTTGGGATCGACCATGCCCGCACCGAGCAGCTCGATCCAGCCGCTCTGCTTGCAGGGACGGCAGCCCTTGCCGCCGCAGAACGGGCAGGAGATGGAGACCTCGACGCTGGGTTCGGTGAAGGGGAAAAACGAGGGGCGGAAGCTGGTTTTGACCGCCGAGCCGAACAGCGACTTCATGGCGTGGTCGAGCGTTCCCTTGAGGTCGCCGAAGGTGATGTTGGTATCGACGCAGAGGCCTTCGAGCTGATGGAAGACGGGCGAATGTGTCGCGTCCGGCGCGTCGTTGCGATGCACCTTGCCGGGACAGATGACGCGCACCGGCGGCGCACTCTTTTCCATGGTGCGGATCTGCACGGGCGAGGTGTGAGTGCGCAGCAGCAGGCGGTCGCGCTGCGCGCGCTGTTCCTGATTGGCGATGAAGAGCGTGTCCTGGGTGTCGCGCGCGGGATGGTTAGGCGGAAAGTTGAGCGCCTCGAAGTTGTAGTAGTCGCTTTCGACCTCGGGGCCTTCGGCGATGGAGTAGCCCATTTTGACGAAGACCGAGATGAGCTCGTCGAGGGTGCGCAGGACGGGATGGCGCACACCGAGCGGACGCTCGATGCCGGGCAGCGAGATGTCGAGGGTTTCGGCGGCAAGGCGGGCGTCGAGCGCGGAGCCGGCGGCGCGCTGCTTCGGCCGCGGAGACCAGCGCTTCGGCCTGCTGCTTGAGCGCGTTGACGCGCTGGCCTACGTCGCGCTTGGCGGGGCCGGGCGCGGCCTTGAGCCAGAGTTCGTTTACCTGCGTGAGCACGCCATTCTTGCGCGCCATCCAGCGGTTGCGGAACTCTTCAAAAGCCTTCGCATCGGCGGCAGCCTGGGACTCGGCCTGCAGCGCGGCGAGGAGTTCGGCGGCGGCGGCATCAAGCGAGGCGGGAGAGAAATCTTCGAGTTTGGGAACGGTGTACATAAGTGCGATGCTGCTCCTGAACTGCGCGCGGGCTTCTAGAGTGTCATCTTGAGCTTAGCGAAAGATCCCTGCAGTGCCCACACCTTCCACGCCGCTTCAAGCTTTTCAACCAGACATCGATTTTTCTCGGCAGTTCTCGAATCTACAAAGTGCCATCGGTTGCCGGCCGAGATGCCTCTGAAGCGTCATCGCAGCCTTGAGCGTTGCTGGGATTCTTCGCTGCGCTCAGAGTTTGTGACTTTATTGATTTTGTGGCGTTTTTCGCAACGTAAGTATCTGTATTTGCAACACCGATTTTTTGAGAAATCGAAAAAGTCACAAACTCTCAGAATGACACCTCTCAAAACATCGTGCGCAACAAAGCCACGAATGGTTGACGGAAGACACAAGCGTTCGTGTTCCCGTGCCATTCGTGGCTTTTGATACTGGGTCGAGGTTGCGTTACGCCTGTGCCGGCACGAGAGCGGTCTTGGCCTGCGCGACCAGGTTGGCAAAGCCCGCAGCGTCACGGACGGCGATGTCGGCCAGGATCTTGCGGTCGAGCTCGATGCCTGCCACCTTCAACCCGTGCATGAACTGCGAATAGCTCAAACCGCTGAGCTTGGCGGCGGCGTTGATGCGCACGATCCACAGCGCGCGGTACTGCCGCTTTTTCTGCTTACGGCCGGTGAAGGCGAACTTGAGGCCGCGCTGGACGGCTTCCTGGGCTGCCTGGTAGAGCTTGGACTTAGTGAGGAAGTACCCACTGGCGCGCTCTAAGATTTTTTTGCGCTTGTCACGGCGCTTAGTACCACGTTTTACGCGAGGCATTCTACTACCTTCCTTTTAGATCATCCGCTGGAAGATTTTTCTCGTCCGCGGGATTATGGCGGCTGGAGGCAGGAGGTTTAGGCCTTTGACCTCTTCACACGCCTGGGTCTTGCGACCCTCTGTTACACCGGGTGAATCGATGTCACTCGGCGGGAGACGCCCTAGCTAGTAGGGGATCATCCTCAGAATCTTAGGCAGATCGGCCTTGTCGACCATTCCGCCCATATCCATCTGGCGCTTGCGCTTGGTGCCCTTCGAAGTCAGGATGTGGCGCTGGAAAGCGAAACCGCGCTTTACCTTGCCCGTGCCCGTCTTCTTGAAGCGCTTGGCGGCGCCGCTGTGAGTCTTCATCTTCGGCATTTTGAACGTCCTGAATACAACTGTTGTTATTAAACACGATCAGGGCCTCTCCGGGCAAACGCCGACGGAGCCCAGACCCTGAAGAGGATCGCAAAACTGCGGTTTGGAGTGGAGCGAAGGCTCACGGGCGGGCCGCCAACCGAGGTCGCTAGACCCGAGGCAGCGCCTGCCGGCTACTTCTGAACCTTCGGCGGAGCCAGAATCAGGTGCAGGGTGTTGCCTTCCTGCCGGGGCATGTTTTCCACCACGGCTTTGTCCGCAATGTCCTTGATGAGCCGCTGCAGGATCTCACGACCGAGCATCTGGCGGGTCATCTCGCGACCGCGGAAGAAGATGGTTGCCTTCACCTTGTCACCGTCACTCAGGAAGCGCAGAGCATGATTTTTCTTGGTCTGGTAATCATGCTCGTCCACATTGATGCGGAACTTGACTTCCTTGATGGTGATGATCTTCTGGTTCTTCTTGGCCGCGCGCTCCTTTTTTTCCTGCTCATACATGTACTTTCCAAAGTCCATGATGCGGCAGACAGGGGGCTGCGCGGTGGGTGAAACCTCCACCAAGTCGAGTCCTTTTTCCTTGGCAATTTTGAGTGCATCCAGCGGCGCCATGATGCCAAGCTGCTCGCTCTGATCGTCGATCACGCGAATCTCGCGGACGCGAATGCGCTCATTGGTGCGGATAAAACGTTTATCGATACGATCCTCCGGTGGTACTGAAACCGCACAAAGTATAGCACGGAAAGGAGGTTGTTCTGGAGCGCAAAGCGGAGCGCGAGAGACTTGAGGTGGTCTCATAAACCGGCTTTGAAAGGGCACGATTTCAATCGTGCCGCAAGAAGGGCTCATTTCACGTGGCTTTAGCCACTGAGGGAAAAGCCATTCCGACGCCTCAAGCCATTTATGAGATTGCCCCTAGGCTTTTAGCGCCTTGGCAATGTCCTTCTCGATGGACTTGGGATTGGTCATGGGCGCAAAGCGGTCGAGCACCTTGCCTTCCCGGTCCACCAGAAACTTGGTGAAGTTCCACTTGATTTTGTCGGTGAGCAGGCCTTTGGCCTCCGCCTTCAGGTACTTGTAGAGCGGATGCGCGCCCTCGCCATTGACCTCGATTTTGGAAAACAAAGGAAAGGTGACGGCGTAGTTGCGCTCGCAGAAGCCGCGGATCTCCGCGTCGCTGCCCGGCTCCTGGTGGCCGAACTGGTTGCAGGGGAAGGCCAGAATCTCCAGTCCCTGGGCGCCGTATTTTTTGTAGAGCTCTTCCAGTCCCTTGTACTGCGGCGTGTTTCCGCAGCGGCTGGCCGTGTTGACGATGAGCAGAACCTTGCCGCGATAGTCGGCGAGCGGCTTGTCGTCCCCGTTATTGAGCTTGGCGGAAAAATCAAAGACGCTGGACATGGGAAAACCTTTCAGGTTTCAAAGTTTCGCAGGTTTCAAGGTTTCAAAGTTAAATGCAAAGTCATAAAACCTATTTGAGATGCTGGATCAAGAACTCCAGCGAGCGAGCCCTCGCCAGCGTGGCGGCTTCCGCGTTATAGCTGGCACGGTCGTTGCAATTGAAGCCGTGGCCCGCGTCGTACCAATAGACCGGCACCCCGGGGTTGGCCGCCTGCACCGCGTCGATGCTCTCCTTTGGAATATGCTGGTCCAGTTTGCCGAAGTGCAACTGGATCGGCGCCTTGGGAGGCTCGTCGGCGAACTTCGCGATGTGTCCGCCGTAGTAGCCCACCGCGGCATCGGCTCCCAGGCGCGCGGCGGCCAGCCATGCGATCGTGCCTCCGTAGCAGTAGCCGATGACGCCGCATTTCTTCCCCGTCTGCTTGCGGACGTATGCGAGCGCGGCGGCGGTGTCCAGCAGAGCATGGTCCAGATTCAGGCGGGGAACCAGCGACATTGCCTTCTGCATGTCCGCGCCTTCGTAGCCAAGTTCCAGGCCACGCTCGTAGCGGTCGAACAGAGCCGGCGCAACCGCCAGAAATCCGTCCTTCGCGTAGCCATCGGCCACCGAGCGGATATGGCGATTCACTCCGAAGATCTCCTGCACCACCACCAGCCCGGCAACCGGCTCAGCTTCTGGATGCGCGACATAGGCATCGAGCCTGTGGCCGTCGCTTGCCTGGAGCGTAACGTGTTCGTTCATGCGATGCCTTCGGCTACCGGAATATATGCGGACCTGGCTGCCGGCTTAGGAATTGGATCGCCATGTTCCTTGAGCGCTTCCAGGTGGAAGGTGATGCCATCGGTGATGAGTTGCTGCACATCCTCGAAGGTGTCGCCCACCACTCCGAGGCCTGGAAGGTCGGGGACGTAGGCTCCCCAGCCGTCCTGCGATTTTTCGTACACCACGAGATATTCCATTATTTGATCCCCGCCTGTTTCTTGATGCTGTTGAGGGTTCCGGCTGGTACGTCTTTGCCGGGCTGTCCCGCCAGGGTGACGATTCCGGGCTTGACCGGATGAGCGAAGTGCAGATGGCTGCCGCGTTGCCGAATCTGCTTCCATCCGTCCGCTTCGATCATCTTTTGCAGGTCCCGAAATTTCATCGCCCCTCCCTTCACTTCTTACATATTAATTCCGGTGCTTTGGATGGTTCGCGCGGTTGCTTCAGCATCAGCGGCAAATGAACGATCAAAACCAGTGCAGTCAACGCAATGACTATTAAACCTGCAATTGAAACATGACCTGGGGCGATTTGAGAATGGCTCCGCTTCCACATGGACAGAATGACCGCGAGCCACGACAACGAGAGCGGAAAAACCCATAGCCGACTGAGATGCAGGTCCTCGAGGCGGCCCATCGTGGCAAAGGGCCAAATTATTGCGAAGGACGTCACCAGAATGACCCAAAATATCTTGAACTCAATAGGGTTATCCCGCCAATCGGCTGCCATCATCATTAGCGCGAAAAGGAAAGCCACCACGCATCTGGCGTAATCGTTGCGATTGTGCGGGCATTTTAATTTAGAGAACAAACGGCTCATGGCTGAACCTTCTTCCTTGTTCTTCTCTTCTACGCCGCTATTCTACCTCGCCCACCAGCGCGTCGCCCTCGATCCCACTCACGCGGGCGGTGAGCATTCGATTCGCCGGGAGCTCACCCTGGAGCCATAGCTTCTGATAGTTGCCGGTCAGCGCTTCGGTGCGGCCATCCGCAATCTGCGTCAGGGTGAGAGCGCGCAACGTTGCCCCGAGGAACTGCTCCTGGAAGCTGCGCTTTTTGCTGGCCGCCAGCTCGCGCAGAATCCGGTTGCGCTCGCGGGCGCGCTGCACGGGGACCTGGTCCGGCATTTCGGCCGAAGGCGTGCCGGGGCGCGAGGAGTAGGTAAAGACGTGCAGGTAGGTGAAGGGCAGGCGCTCGATCAGCGCGCGGGTCTGCTCAAAGTCCTCATCCGTTTCGCCGGGGAAGCCCACCATGACATCGGCGCCAATGGCGGCCTGCGGCATGGCGGCATGGATGCGCCGGATGCGGTCTTCGTAATGCCAGGGGCGGTAGCGGCGATGCATCCGCCGCAGGATGCGGTCACTGCCGCTCTGCAAAGGAACGTGGGCGTGCTTGGCGATGCGCTCGGATGCGGCGGCCAGCGCGATCAACTCGTCGCTCCAGTCCATGGGTTCCACCGAGCTGATGCGCAGCAAGGGCACGCTGGTGCGCTCCAGAATGGCCTGGAGAAGATCGACGAAGCGGACGCGCGAGGACGGCAAAATCTCGACCCCAGCGGCCCAGATTGATGCCGCTCAGCACCAGTTCCTGGTAGCCGTTGGCGACCAGTTGATCGACGTTTTGCAGGACTTCTGCGAGCGGCAGCGAGCGGCTGCGCCCGCGCACGTAGGGGATCACGCAGAACGAGCAGCGGTTGTTGCATCCGTCCTGCACCTTGAGGTTGGGTCGGGTCTTCTCGTTGTCGGAATCAAATACCGGCGCGGCCAGCAGTTCGGTGTGTGCAAAGATATCGTCCACCACGATCGGCGCCCGGCGAACGGCGGCCTTGCCCTCACCAATCAGGGAATCCACGGGAACAAGCGAGCCCAGCGAGACCAGATCCGGCGACACTGCATCGGCCGAAACCGAATCCGGCGAGATCAGCCCGCTGGCGGCGGCCAGTTCGCCGAGGCGATGCTTGTGCGAGTTGCCCACCACCAGCGAGACGCCGTCGATGGCGGAGATTTCCTCGGAGGCGCGCTGCGCATAGCATCCGGTAACCAGGATGCGGGCTCCGGGGTTCAAGCGATGAATGCGCCGGATGGCCGCACGCGCGTCGTGATCGGCCGAAGAGGTGACCGTACAGGTGTTCAACACCACGACCTCGGCCTCGGCCGCGGTGGAGGCACGCGACAATCCCTGATCGGCCAGCTGGCGTTCAATGGCTGCGCCATCGGCCTGGGTGGCGCGGCACCCGAAGTTTTCTACATAGAAACTGCCCACGGGAGTATTATATCGGCACTTGGGGTGGGAGCTGCGCCGTTCTCGATCCGGGCAGCAGCTCCTATGATGAAAGCTTTTTGCAGCGTACCTCTGCGGCCCGTGCGCACGGTGACTGGCCGCCTGCCTCCCGACGGAAGCGTTTCTGCCGTTGGAAGCTGGCTTTGCAAGAGATTTTGGAGATGGCAATGAAGCGACGCATTTTGCTGGTGGACGACGAATTAGCGATTTTGTTGACCCTGAAAGCGATTCTCGACATGAACGGTTTCGAGGTGGAAACCGCAGCCTCGGCACGCGAAGCGGAGCAGAAGTTGGACCGCGGCACATTCGACATGGTCATCACCGACATGTGCATGGAGCGCCAGGACTCCGGCTTTGAGGTGATCCGGGCAGCGCGGCGCCAAGCCTACAATCCGGCCACCGCCATTCTGACGGCGTATCCGATGCTGGGCGACGGATGGAAGTCCGAGGGAGCCCAGTCCCTGCTGGTGAAACCGATGAATACCAGCGATCTGCTGCGGCAGATCGAGGCGCTGCTGGTGACCCACCAGGACAGCAAGGCCGCAGAGGTGGAGATGGCGGCGGCGAAGGCTCCGCCGCGGCGCGCCTCAGCCGCCAGAGTAAGCTTGCGCAAAGCCGTCTAGGAGTTCATCCGGCGGCGCGGGTCGGTTTCTTCTGCTGCCCGAAGCACTCGCGGCAAAAGACGGGACGGCCCTGGGTGGGACGGAACGGGATCGTGGTTTCCTTTCCGCAGCCCGAACAAATGGCGGTGGTTTCCTGCTTGTTGAAGGAATGGCCGCCTCCCGGGGCGGGTGCGCGCTTCTGCTTGCACTCCTTGCAGCGTTTGGGTAGGTTCTTGAATTGCTTGTCCTGGAAGAAAATCTGCTCGCCTACGGTAAAAACAAACTCAGCCCCACAATCCACACACGTCAGCATCCTGTCCTGTAATTCCATGGGATCCCCTCTCAGCCCTGTGCTGCACAAAAAACGGTTACCGCATCCGGTTCCACTTGCACTTGCAGATTGCAAACAGCTAACCGCCGCGCCATGCCGCCAAAACCCGGCCCCACGGACGCACAGCGACGGCTCTAAGCCGACGCGGCAACTGCCAAGTTAAAAGTGCGGCCGTCGAACTTCCCCGGGCCCGACCCCATAAAAAATAGTTATGACATTTAAAACAAATTAGAATGCCGCAGATATTACTACCGAATCGCTCCGTTGCGAAGCATTTTGAATAGGGAAAGCGGAGAGATTTTTTCCGATTCAGGAAAAGCCGGGTGGCGACGGCCTATCTCCCCCGCCGGAATTGGGCGAGAGGCCGCGGTTTCTTCGCGTCTTTGATTCTGATATCGTCAATGGTTTGGGGCAGTTGGTGCCACGGGTCCTGGTTACCCGGACAGCGTCCCTCGCAAAGGCCTTGGCTGCCGGCTTGGCCCGCTCCGTCGCCGGACCGACAAGGCTGGAGAGATTCCATGATTCGACCCTACAAGGGCGTGACGCCCCGGATTCCCGCGAGCTGCTACGTGGACGTATCGGCGCAGGTCATCGGCGACGTGGTGCTGGGCGAAGACGCCAGCGTCTGGATGAACACCGTGCTGCGCGGCGACGTGCACTCCATCCGCGTCGGCCGCAACTCCAACATCCAGGACAACACCGTGCTGCACGGCATGCTGGGCAAGTGGCCGGTGGAGGTGGGCGAGGACGTGACCGTGGGCCACAGCGCCATCCTGCACGGCTGCGTGATCGGCGACCGCTGCCTGATCGGCATGGGCGTCATCATTTTGAACGGCGCCCGCGTTGGAGACGATTCGATCATCGCCGCCGGAACCCTGATTCCTGAGGGAACGCGGGTAGAACCGGGCTCGCTCTGGATGGGCTCGCCGGGAAAGTTCCGCCGCTATTTAAGTGAAGAGGAGAAGGCGTCAATCTTGACCTATCGCACAAATTATCTGGGCTACAAAGAGCAGTATCTGCGGGAGACCGGGCTTGGGGAGACTGGGTTGCGGGAGACGGATCAGTGAGCGCCAACGGCGGCCCGCTGACCACAGCCGAAAAGACGGTGGGAATCCTGATCTATCCCGACGCGGAGGTGCTGGACTTCTGCGGCCCTTTTGAGGTCTTTGCCACCACCCGACTGAATGAGGAGACGCGGCGCGAGAGCGATTCGCCGATCCGCCAGTTGCTGGTGGCCGAGACCGCGGAGCCGGTACGCGCCAGCGGCGGCATGCGCATGCTGGCCGACGTGGACTTCGCCGCCTGCCCCCGGCTGGACATCCTGCTGGTTCCTGGGGGACACGGAATCCGCTCCCTGATGCATCAGCCGGAGTATCTGGACTGGCTGCGATACATGGCCCCGCGGGTGGACCGCCTTGCCTCGGTCGGCACCGGGTCCCTGCTGCTGGCCGAAGCCGGACTGCTGGTGGGAAAGAAAGCCACCACCCACTTTCACTCGGTGGATTTCTTCCGCGAGCGCTTTCCCCGCACCTCCCTGCTGGCCGAGCAGCCGGTGGTGGTGGACGGAAACATCACCACCGCCAACAGCATTCGCGCCGGCATGGACATGGCGCTCTACCTGGTAGGCGCAGACCTACGGACCCTCCATCGCCCGCGAAGCCGCCCGGCAGATGGAATATCCGTTCCCCGATGGACAAACGCACCGCCGAAGGACCGACCCATGATCAAAGCCGTCCGCGGGACCCGCGACCTGCTGCCTCCCGACACCGCACTGTGGAACTTCGTGGAGCGCAAGGTCCGCGAGGTCTTTGCCCGCTATAACTATCAGGAAATTCGCACCCCGGTCTTCGAATCCACCGAGCTGTTCGCCCGCGGCGTAGGCGAGGAGACCGACATCGTCTCCAAGGAGATGTTTACCTGGGAGGACAAGGCCCGCGCCGCCAGCGAAAAGACCCAGACGCTGACCCTGCGCCCGGAGAACACCGCCGGCGTGGTGCGCGCCTACATCGAGCACGAGCTGGGCCGCAGCGGCCTGCTGCAGAAGCTCTACTACATCGGCCCGCAGTTCCGCCGCGAGCGTCCGCAGAAGGGACGCTACCGCCAGTTCTACCAGATCGGCGCCGAGGTCATCGGCCCGCAATCGGCTGGCAGCGAGTTGCCCATCCGCGACGCCGAAGTCCTGGACATGCTGACCGCTCTGCTCAACGCCGTAGGCCTTAAAGGCTGGACGCTCTTTCTGAATTCCGTGGGCTGCCCCAACTGCCGCCCGTCCTACAACCAGGCGCTGCGCGACGCCTTGGAAGGCATCAAGGACCAGATGTGCGGCGACTGCCAGCGCCGCGCCGAGACCAATCCCCTGCGCGTGCTGGACTGCAAGGTTCCAGCCGACCAGCCGTTCATCGAAAAGCTGCCCAAGATCGCCGACTACCTCGACGAACCCTGCCGCAAACACTTTGCCGAGGTGCGCGCCATGCTCGACGCCCTCGAAGTCCCTTACCAGGTAAACGAGCGCATGGTGCGCGGCCTGGACTACTACACCCGCACCACCTTCGAGTTCACCCACGGCGAGCTGGGCGCGCAGTCCGCCGTGCTGGGCGGCGGACGCTACGACGGCCTAAGCGAGCAGCTCGGCGGCCCCAAGGCTCCCGGCATCGGCTTTGCCATCGGCGAAGACCGCCTGGTGCTGGCCCTGCAAGCGCAGCAGGCCGAGGCGCTCGCGCCGCTGAAGGCGTTCGTCATTCCGCTGGGCGCGGGCATGAACCGCCACGCCCTGAAGCTGGCCAAAGAACTCCGCGCCGCCGGAGTCGCCGTGGATGTGAGCGATGAGAGCTTCCGCCTGAAGAAGAGCTTTGAGACCGCCGAAAAACTGGGCGCAACCTACGCCATCCTGGTGGGCGAAAACGAAGTCGCATCGCAGTCCTTCGCGGTAAAGAACCTGAAGAGCGGCGAGCAGACCACGGTGGCGCTGGATGGGCTGGCGGAGCATCTGAACCTGTGAAAGCGTGCGGTATACCCAGTGACAGGCGGCGGCAGGTGGCACTAAGACGCCTGCATCCTCAATAGCCGGTTCATCATCTCATTACATAGTATTAGTGGCTTGCGACCGGAACTGGATTTCGGCTTCGAGTTGCGGTAGAATACAACTTACAGAAGGGGAATGAAAAATGATTCTCGACATCGTCAAGGTGCTGTAACTAGTCTTCTTGATCTACTGTCTTTTGAGATGCCCACGCTTCTCTATAGCGAGTCATGATCACGTTGAGGCGGGAGCTGTGCGTATGGCTTTGCTTCAGGTTCTCCAGATCGCCCCCAATCTTCAAGTCATTTCCAAGAAGCTTCTCGGACTGCTTGCCATATTGGGCAGCTGCTTCTAAATGCTCGCAGCATTCATCCAAACGGGACTCTTTAAGCGTTGTATCTGTACACAAGGACGAGAGCCCATCACAAAAGCATGCGCGATTGTACTCAATGTGGGCGGGCACGTGGGGGTCAGATATTTTCTCCCAAAACGGCTGCATTATAGCCTTATTGAGCAGGGCCAAGCCCTCCTCTAGTTTCGCTTTGTCACCCTTCTTCCAACAGAGTGTACCAAGGCAGTATAGCGCGCGCTGCTGCTTCGGTTGGTATAGCAAGCTCTCCTCATACAGTTTAACCGCCATCTCGGGCTGAGGTGTCGCCAGGGCTAAAAGCCACCCCTTATCGTTCAACACTGTATAGTCTCGGCCTGATTTTCGAAGCGCAGTATCAAGATAGTACTGCGCTCGTTCGAGATCCGCGATTAAGGGCGGCTTCTCGCTCACGAACTTGCCGCCATAGAACTTCCCAAGTAGCTGGAGGTATTTCGCAAACTGTTTATCCTGCTCGATGGATGTCGGCGCTATGAGTTCTGCCGCGCTGAAACTCTCTATTGCGAAAATTTCCTGCCGCTCCTCCGGGTTGCAGCGCAAATAGAGGTTCTCGTAGTCGCCGTTCAGCTGTTCTCGCTCTATCTTTTTCATACGTTCGCTAAGTTT
Source organism: uncultured Acidobacteriota bacterium (assembly GCA_963742165.1). Lineage (GTDB taxonomy): Bacteria > Acidobacteriota > Terriglobia > Terriglobales > Acidobacteriaceae > TOLSYN. The sequence goes on from CAVUKX010000011.1 coordinate 77,048, forward strand.
CTTGAATCCCTCTGATCGAGCATGATCAATAGCGGCGAACGCAGGAAACTTGGACTGGACTGCTTGGAGATTCTCGTTCGCGTCTTTAAGGATTTTCTCCGCCTCCTGTACATAATTTTGGGCACTGAAATAAGCGAACAAACCTTGACCGAGCGTTAACAAACCCGCCACACCGATAAGCGCTGACAGCAGCCACTGATCATGCAATGCCTGCAGGGCTATGAGGTTGAGCCGGTCCTGCAACGGATCCCGGGATTTCACCAATTCGTCTATATTGTTCGACGACGCAGCAAGGGGTTGTCCGACGAGACAGTAAAATAACACCGCCACACCAATCAAACAGAGAACAGCGGGAACGATTATTACCACAATGGGTATAACCGAAGAGCGGTCGTCGGAACGCGGTGAGGTGCTCATGGCTGGTAAAATATCACGGTTGCGCACCAGACTATAGAGAGCTGGATATGGGGTAGGCAATTTTCCAGGCTGTTTACCCCTGTAATAGACTCAAAATCCGCCCTGCTGGTTGATTTTCGGGGCTGCTTGCATTTCCCCAAACGAGAATGGATGCCATGAAATAGCGCAGGACTCCGCCGGAAACAGTTCCGTCGAAACCAACCTTGGCGTCAGAAGCCTGCGCCATTTGTGTAGGATGGCAGTGCGGAGTTTTTCCGCAATAGAATCCGAAATATTTTTATTCGCAAGATGATTCACCAAACGGAAAGCGATTATGCAACTTGATTTCTTAGGCAACTTGAAGCGGACGCACCGCTGCGGCGAAGTGCGGGCCACGGACGCGGGGACCACGATCACCTTGATGGGCTGGGTCAACCGGCGGCGCGACCACGGCAACCTGATCTTTATCGACCTGCGCGACCGCTCCGGGGTCACCCAGATCGTCTTCGACAAGGAGCGCAACCCCGCCATGCACGCGCGGGTCGAGGCCTTCCGCAACGAGTACGTGCTGGCGGTGACCGGCAAGGTCGAGCTGCGCACCGAAGGCACCCGCAATCCCAAGATGGCCACCGGCGAGGTCGAGGTGATTGCCGGCGAGCTGAAGCTGCTCAACGAGAGCAAGCTGCCGCCGTTCTTCCCCGGCGACTCCAACGTGCCGCTCAACGAAGAGGTGCGGCTCAAGTACCGCTACATCGACCTGCGCCGTCCGGAGATGCACGCCAACATCGAGATGCGCCACCGCGTCACGCTGGCCATCCGCAACTACCTTGCGGGCGAGGGCTTCTACGAGATCGAAACGCCCTACATGACGCGCTCCACGCCCGAGGGCGCGCGCGATTACCTGGTGCCCAGCCGGGTGCATCCGGGCGAGTTCTACGCCCTGCCGCAGTCGCCGCAGATCTTCAAGCAGCTGCTGATGATCGGCGGCATGGACCGCTACTTCCAGATCGCGCGCTGCTTCCGCGACGAGGACCTGCGCGCCGACCGCCAGCCGGAGTTCACCCAGATCGATCTGGAGCTGACCTTCCCCACCGAGGAAACCATCCACGGCGTGGTCGAAGGCTTCCTCGACGCGGCCTTCACCGCCGCGGGCTACACCATCGAGCGGCCCTTTCCGCAGATGGCCTACGACGAGGCCATCCGGCTCTACGGCATCGACAAGCCCGACCTGCGCCTGCCCGCGATGACCGACGTAAAGGCCCTGCTGCCGCCCGACGCCATCGAGACGCTGCTGATCGATCCGGCGCTGCCCGTGGTGGCCATCCGCATCCCCAAGGTGGGCGAGCTGACCCGCAAGGAGCGCGACGAGCACAAGGCGCTGCTGAGCGAAAAGCAGTCCGCCAACCTCAAGTTCTACGACGACATCAAGCGGCTGGAGAAGACCTGGCCCGAAGCCATCGCCAAGATTCGCGAGCTGAGCGGATGCGAAGAAGGCGACCTGCTGATTCTGGCCGCCGGGCCGAAGAAAGCCGAAGCCGGGGCCGCAGATACTGGCGATTCCGCCGCCGAGCGCCTCCGTCAGCGCAATGCCTACGCCGTCTACACCACCGCCGGACAGCTCCGGCTGGCGCTGGCGCAGCGCTATGCGGCGCGTCACAAGGCCTTCGAGGGGAAGACGTTCAAGTTCCTCTGGGTCACCGATTTTCCCTCCTTCGAGTGGAACGCCGAGGGCGGCAGCTGGACCTTCGCGCATCACCCGTTCACCTCGCTGCATGAAGACCACATGGGGCTGCTGGCCGAAGGCGTGAAGGCCCTGCACGATCCCAACTCGCCGCTCGGCGCCATCCGCGCCCGCGCCTATGACGTGGTTCTCAACGGCACCGAGCTGGGCTCCGGCTCCATCCGTATCCACCAGCAGGAGGTGCAGGCCAAGATCTTCGAGGCCCTGGGCATGAACGAGGAGGAGCAGAAGGAGCGCTTCGGCTTCTTCCTGGAGGCGCTGCAATACGGTACTCCGCCGCACGGCGGCATCGCCCTGGGACTGGACCGCATCGTGATGATCCTTGCTGGCGCGGCCAATCTGCGCGAGGTCATCGCCTTCCCCAAGACGGCGGCGGCCACCGACCTGATGATGAACGCTCCCACTCCGGTCACCGACGCACAGTTGAAGGAACTCAGCATCGCCGTCAAGAAGTAAGCCGGCGGAAACCCAGCAGAGGGGCACGCTAAGGCGTGTCCCTTTGCGTCGCACTCTGGCGATTGAGGTCTATGCGGACATTTTTGAGGTATGTGTTCGTCGGAATTGTCGTAGGCGTCATCGCCGGATTTCTTCTGTCGCGCGTCTCAGGAAACATCCGCGTGGTTGAGGGTATCGGAGCTCTCGGCCTCCTTGTTGGAATAGTCCTCGGAATCGTCCATCGGCATGACCGGTAAGAGATGAACTGCCTGAGCGGGGCGTCTCCGGCTGCTCGCGTTTTCTCTTTGAACAGCCCGCATGGTCAAGTAGGCCAATCCTGCGTAGAATTCAAACTTGAAGGCAGACTGGTTCCGTTACTATAGATTTTTGGGTCCCTACTGAATTATGCCGCTTCCGAATTCTGACTCCACGGCTGCCCTGGCCAAGGCGCTACGCGAAGGCATCGAGCGCCATGTGCGCTACACCCTGGTGCGGCCGCTGGATCACCTGACCCCGGCGGAGTTGCTGATCCCGGTTTCCCTCGCCGTGCGCGATCTCTTCGTGGACAGGATGCTGAGCACCGCCGACCGCTACCGCGAGGCCGACGCCAAGCACCTCTACTACCTCTCGATGGAATTCCTGATGGGCCGCCTGCTGGGCGACACCGTCTGCAACATGCGCCTCTACGAGGTGCTGGACGGGGTGCTGGACGAGTTCGGCGTGCGGCTGGAGGCGGTGCTGGAAAGCGAGGCCGATGCCGGGCTGGGCAACGGCGGCCTGGGCCGGTTGGCCGCCTGCTTCCTGGAATCGCTGGCCACCCTCGACATGCCCGGCTACGGCTACGGCATCGACTACGAATACGGCATGTTCCGCCAGGAGATCTCCCACGGCTTCCAGCGCGAGAAGCCCGACCGCTGGAAGACCAACGGAACACCGATGCAGATTCAGCGGCCCGAGGAGGCCATCGTCATCCCTCTGTACGGCCGGGTTGAAAATGCGCTCGAGCGCAGCAACACGCGCCAGAGCTGGCTGGACTTCCAGGTGGTCGTCGGCGTGCCCAATGACATGCCGGTGGTGGGCTACAACGGCAACACGGTCAACTACCTCCGGCTCTTCCAGGCACGAAGCTCCGACGACTTTGACATCGACATCTTCAACCGCGGCGACTACATCCGCGCCGTCGAGCAGAAGATCGCCAGTGAAAACATCTCGCGCGTGCTCTATCCCAGCGATTCGGTAATGGCCGGCAAGGAGCTGCGCCTGGTGCAGGAGTATTTCCTGGTGGCCTGCGCGGTGCGCGACATCGCCCGCAGCTACCTCGCCACGCACAACGACTTCTCCAGCTTTGCCGACAAGGTCGCCATCCAGATGAACGATACCCATCCCGCGCTGGCGGTGGCCGAAGTGATGCGCGTGCTGGTGGATGAAAACAACCTGGAGTGGGCCGAGGCCTGGGAGATCACCCGGAAAACCTTGGCCTACACCAACCACACTCTGCTGCCCGAGGCGCTGGAAAAGTGGGGCGTGGCGCTGATGGAGCGCGTGCTGCCGCGCCACATGCAGATCATCTACGCTATCAATTACGAATTTCTGCGCAGCCTGACCGCCTACTCCTGGGTGGATGGCGACAAGGTGCGGCGCATGTCGATCATCGAGGAAGGGCACGACAAGAACGTGCGCATGGCGCACCTGGCGATCGTGGGCTCGCACGCGGTCAACGGCGTCTCCGCCCTGCACAGCGAGCTGATCCGCACCTCGCTGGTGCCGGAATTTGCCCAGCTGTGGCCGGCAAAGTTCAGCAACAAGACCAACGGAGTTGCGCCGCGGCGCTGGCTGCTCAAGGCCAATCCGCATCTGTCGCGCCTGCTGTGCGAAAGCATCGGCGACACCTGGATCACCGACATGGCGGAGCTGCGCAACCTGGAGCCGTTCAGCACCGACGAGGGCTTCCAGACGCGCTTTGCCGAAGTGAAGCTGCAAAACAAGCAGCGCCTGGCCCGCATCATCCGCGACGAGACCGGCGTGATCACCGATCCGCGCTCCATGTTCGACGTGCAGATCAAGCGCATCCATGAGTACAAGCGGCAGCTGCTGAACGTGCTGCGCGTGATGCACGACTATCTCTGCATCGTGGAAGACGGCGAGGCGCCCAGGACGCAGCGTACTGTGCTGTTTGCCGGCAAAGCCGCGCCCGGATACTGGGCCGCCAAGCAGATCATCAAGCTGATCCACAGCGTGGCCGCCGTGGTGAACAAGGACCCGCGCGCCAACCAGCTGCTGCGCGTGGCCTTCCTGCCCGACTACCGCGTCTCGCTGGCCGAGTCCATCATCCCCGCCGCCGACCTCAGCGAGCAGATCTCCACCGCAGGCATGGAAGCCAGCGGCACCGGCAACATGAAGCTGATGATGAACGGCGCGGTGACCGTGGCAACCTGGGACGGCGCCAACATCGAAATCGCCGAAGAGGCCGGCGAAGACAACATCTATATCTTCGGGCTGCGCGCCGAACAGATCGAGCAGATGCAGCGCAACGGACTCTACCGCTCGCGGGAGTTCTACGAGCGCGACCCGCGCGTCAAGCGCGTGCTGGACTGCTTCCTCAACGACCGTTTTTCGCCCAGCGAGCCCGGACTCTTCCGCTGGATCTTCGACGAGCTGATCAACCGCGGAGACCGCTTCTTCCACGTCGCCGACCTGCCGCAGTACATCGATGTCAATGCCAGGATCGACGCCGATTTCCAGGACACGGTGAAGTGGCGGCGCATGTCGATTCTCAATACCGCGCGCTCGCACAAATTCTCCAGCGACCGTACCATCCAGGAATACAGCGCCGGCATCTGGGATCTGCATTCCTATCCCCGGCCGCTGCCGGAGGAACCCGCACCTTCGCCCACTGGCTCGCCGGCGGCTCCGGTGGGACGGACGGCGGAGTAAATTTCGTTGTGTCGTTATTTGTCCACTTTCTCTCACAGGCGAAGGGATGAATCATGTCGAACGTTACCATCGAGCGTTAAGGCAAACAAGGGCGTCATCGGCATTCTGACCGGTGGCGGCGACGTTCCGGGATTGAACCCCGCGATTCGCGCCGTCACCATCCGCGCCCTGCGCGAGGGCTACCAGGTAATCGGCATCCGCCGCGGATGGGCCGGTCTGATCGACATCGTGCGCGAAAAAGATTACGAGAACTCGGGCAATTTTCAGGTGCTCACCGAAGAGATCGTCAACCGCGCGGGACGCACCGGCGGCACCTTCCTGCACACATCGCGCACCAACCCCGGCAAGGTAAAGAAGGACGCCGTCCCGCTCCATCTACAGGACAAGTACAACCAGGAGCGCAACGATCTTACGCCGGAGGTGCTGGCCAATCTGGCGTGGCTCGGCATCGACTTCCTGATCCCCATCGGCGGCGATGACACGCTCAGCTACGGCGTGCGCATGTACGAGGAAGGCGTCAAGGTCGTCGCCATTCCCAAGACGATGGACAACGACGTGCCAGGCACCGATTACTGCATCGGATTCAGCACCTGCATCACCCGCACCATCCAGATGGCGAACTGGCTGCGTACCTCCGCCGGCTCGCACGAGCGCTTCCTGGTGATGGAGGTCTTTGGACGCTACGCCGGCTACACCGCGATGCTGCCGACCATGGCCGGCGCGGCCAACCGTTGCGTCATCCCCGAACACAAGTTCGACATCGAGCGACTGACCGAGTTGATGTGCCAGGACCGCAAGAAAAATGCCAGCAAGTATTCCGTCGTGCTGGTCAGCGAGGGAGCCATGTTCGAAGGCGGCGAGATGATCTTTGAACATGAAGCCACCGACGCCTACGGGCACAAGAAACTGGGCGGTATCGGCGAAGTGGTCTCACAAAAGCTGAAGGAGCTTTCGCCCAAGTACTCTGACGGAGCCTCCGTCGAAGTCATCAACCAGAAGCTGGGATACCTGGTGCGCGGCGGCGATCCCGACGCCATCGATTCGATTGTGCCCATGGCCTACGGCAATCTGGCGCTGGACCTGCTGCTGCGGCGCGTCCACGGCAGGCTGGTGGTGCTGAAAAACGGCCGCTATGACGATGTGCCCATCGACTGCATCACCGACAGCAAGAAGCTGGTGAACGTGCACGATCACTACGACATCGAGCGCCTGCGCCCGCAGTACAAGAGCTTCCACATGAAGCCGCTGTTCATCATGACCAGCGAGTAGGACGCGCTGCGTGTACCGGCTGGTGTACTGAATAGGCCGCATGTTTAGCGGCTGGTGGAGGCGGTCTCATAAATCGGTTTTGAAAGGGCACGACTTCAGTCGTGCCGCAAACGGCTCATTTCACGCGGCTTTAGCCGCTGAGGGAAAACGCCCTGCGGGCAACCGCAGCTACTCTTCTTTTTCTCCCCGCACGTGCGCGCGCACGTCGTCCAGCAGTTTGAGCGTTTTCTCAATGCGGCGCTCGCCCATCGGCTTCAGCAGTCCGCCGATCTCGCCCAGCCCGGGCTCCATCTTGTCCAGCAGCTTCAGACCGGCGGCGGTGATGCGGGTGACCACCACGCGGCGGTCTTCCTTGTCGCGGGTGCGCTTGACGAGGCCGGCTTTCTCCATCCGCTCCAGCAGACGGGTGACGTCCGGCTCGCGGGCAATCATGCGCTCGCCGATCTCGCTGCAGGTGCGGCCCTGGGCTCGGCCCCGCGCAGAATGCGCAGCACGTTGTACTGCGTCATGGAGATGTTGAAGGGCCGCACGGCCTGCTCGAAGCGCTCCTGCAGCACGTCCGTGGTGCGAAGCAGAGACACCAGCAGCTCCTCTTCGATGGTGGCAAAGGCCTTGGTCTGATGAATCTCTTCGCCCACCGCACTGACATTTTTCTTAGCCATATAAGGTGTCAGATTTTCATACGCCGCTGCGGGTTGCAAGGAATTTCGTTGCAACAAGCTTTGCCAGGCGTCAGGATCTGAAACCATCGCCCATGCCGCCGTCCCACATTTGCCAAAGGAAGGCAAATATGGGGCACCCTGCTTTGCCGGCGGCAAGACCTGAAACCATCTCCATGCCGTCGTCCCACATTTGCCAAAGGAAGGCAAATATGGGGCACCCTGGCGGAGCTACAGACGGTTGATGAGGGAGGCGACGTAGGCCGCGCCGAAGCCATTGTCGATATTGACCACCGAGACATTGGAGGCGCAGGAGTTGATCATGCCCAGCAGGGCAGCGATTCCGCCGAAGGCCGCGCCATAGCCCACGCTGGTGGGAACGGCAATCACCGGCACGCTTACCAGCCCGCCAACCACCGAGGGCAGCGCGCCTTCCATGCCGGCGCACACCACCAGGACGCGCGCCTGGCGCAACACATCGCTATTCGAGAGCAGGCGATGCAGCCCGGCCACGCCCACATCGAACAGGCGCGTAATGTCGTTGCCCATCACTTCGGCGGTGACCGCGGCTTCTTCCGCCACGGGAATATCGCTGGTTCCGGCCGAGATGATGCCAATGGTTCCCTTGCCCAGCTTTTCCTGGCTGCCCTGCCTCAGCACCAGAGTCCGCGCCGCTGGGTTGTGCTCAACCTGAGGGAAGCGCGCCACGGTCTGCGCCACCTGCTCCTGGCTGACGCGGGTGGCCAGCACGGTGTTGCCGCGCCCGGCCAGCCGGTCAAAGATTTCAACGAAATGTTCGGGGCTTTTGCCGGGTCCAAAAATCACCTCGGGCACGCCCATGCGCAGCGCGCGGTGATGATCCACCTTGGCAAAGCCGAGATCTTCAAAGGGAAGGGTTTTGATCTGGTCTAGCGCGGCATCGGGAGAAACCTCTCCGGTGCGCACCTGCTCCAGCAGGGTTTTCAGCCGATTCGCATCCACATTCCTAGACTATCACCGCGTGGTCGCCGACGCTTGCACTTGCCCCCGCTGCGGCAAAGCACTACGCTAAGTGGGATGCTCGACCCAGCCGGCCAGTCCGTCGTCAATCAGACCCAGCGCACCATCACCCTCGCCGTGACCGGCGCCAGCGGCTCGCTGTTTGCGCAGGCAATGCTGCGCGCGCTGGAGGCGGACGAGCGCGTGGGCTGCGTCAACTTTCTCGCCAGCGACAGCGGACTGCGAGTGATGGCCGAGGAGCTCGGCCTGAGCGGACGCAGCGAGCTGCTGCTCCAGCTGCTGGGCCGCGAGCCTCAGAAAACGCGCCTGCAGAACAACCACGACATCGGCGCCAACATCGCCAGCGGGTCCTACCCCACCGACGCCATGATCGTGCTTCCCTGCTCCATGGCAACGCTGGCCAAGATTGCGCAGGGACTGGCCTCCAAGCTGATCGACCGCGCCGCCGACGTCTGCCTGAAGGAGCGGATTCCCCTGGTGCTGTGCGTGCGCGAGACGCCATTGAACCGGGTCCATCTGCGCAACATGACGCTGGCGGCCGAGGCCGGAGCGACCATCTACCCGCTGATCCCGTCGTTTTACAACCACCCCGACACGCTTGAGGAGATGGCGCGCCAGTTCGTCTGCCGCGTGCTGAAGCACATTGGCCTGCCGCAGCCGGGAGCTTTCGTCTGGAAGCCGGAAGAGACGAACGACTGACATATCCGATCATCCTTCTGATTTGGAAAAGTTACTTTGAAAGTAATCCTGGCGTACATTCTGCAACCGATGCCACGTCGATAACTCCCGTGCTATCAATCATTCACTGGAATCCAGAGAACGATTTGACAACTCCCTCGATCCGGGTCTAGGATGCCTTCACACTGGAGAGGAGGTGGTCCGATGGAAAAAAGTTCAGGCGAATGTAGCAGACAAATCGTGACTAGTGAGGTGGCTGAGGCTTAGGGCGGAATCGCTCTAACCACTCGCCAGATTTCCTGCGTATTCGGAGTCTGCCGCCGGGCGTTTCATCCGTATCGCGCGCACATTGGGGTGCGCGGATGCGGCGGGAGCGAGCCCGCCTCAGGCCAATCCAACACAGCTAACCGGCGCCCCGCATGGCTACAGTGCGGGGCGCTTTCTTTTGCGGCGCCGGCATGGAAAAAGATGCAGGAGTTACTTTTGGCGCGCACTCTGAATATTTCTTGCAGCAATTCACGCCGATCCGTGCGATTCTAGGAACTCAGTCCATTCTGTATATCTTGGGCAGTGCCGCGAAGCCTCCGACAGGCCCTGTTTTCGCGGTTCCTCGCCCGTTTAGGGTGCGTGCGTGCGGGACTCGGCGATTCGATGGATTGCTCATAGCATATTTGGTTGTGCCGCAATTTTGTTGGGAGCGCAGGCGCTGGCAGCACAGCGGGCGCCCCTGAACCCCAGCGCGAGCTGGCCGCAGACCGCCGTGGAGGCCGCCAGCGGAATCCTTCCTCCGGCGAATGCCGCTGGGCTGCGGCTGATCCGCTTCGGCGGCCGCGCGCTGGATGCGGCAGGGGAGCCGGTGACAGGCGTGGCGGGCGTGACCTTCGCCATCTACGCGGAGCAGAGCGGCGGCGCGCCGCTGTGGCAGGAGACGCAAGCCCTGGCCACCGATAGCAACGGGAGCTTCTCTGCCCTGCTGGGCGCAGCCGGCGCGGAGGGCATTCCGCCGGAGCTGTTTGCCGGGGGCGAGTCGCGCTGGCTGGCCGTGTTGACGCATGCTCCCGGAGCCGTGGAACAGCCGCGCATTCTGCTGGTGAGCGTGCCCTACGCGCTGCGCGCCGCCGATGCGGAGATGCTGGGCGGCAAGCCCGCATCCGCCTACGTGACGGCGGCTGACGCAGGCAGTTGTGCGCAGACTACCGGACCGGCGGCCACTTCCGCGACCAGCTCGGCAACCAAAGCCGCCAGCCAGGCGGCCCCGGCGATTACGGTCTCCGGAGCCAAGGTCGGCGCCCTGCCGGTGTTTACCGACACCTCGGGCGACCTGGGCAATTCTTTGATCTTTGAGACCAGCAGCAATGTCGGCATCGGCACCACCACGCCGGCGGCGCTGCTGGATATCTCGGGCATCAATCCATCGCTGCGGGTGGACAACTACTCCGGCACCACGCCGGGCACGGGCAACTCTCCCAACTTCACTTTTGTAACGGCCAATGGCACCGCAGCGGCGCCCACGGCAACCCTGAACGGCGACAACCTGGGACAGTTTGCCGCCATCGGCTACACCGGCTCCGGCTTCACCTCCGGCAGCAAGGTGAAGGTGACGTTTGTAGCGACCAGCGCGTGGACTCCAACCTCCAACGGCACGGCGATCAGCTTCCAGACGACGGCCAACACGGACACAACCACCACCCGCACGGAACGGATGCGCATCGACAACACGGGCAACATTGGAATTGGAACCAGCACGCCCTCCCACACCCTGGGCTTTGGCGGAGGTCAGGCCAACACGCTGGGCGTGGAGCCCAACCCCACGGCTGGCGGCGCGGGAAACAGCCTGTCGATTTCCGCCGGGGCGGCCGCCGTGGGTGCAACCAACCAACCGGGCGGAGACCTGATTCTAGCTGCCGGGAACGGCACCGGATCGGCTGCGGGCGGGAATTTGCATCTGCAGGCGGCCGGCAATGCGGCTAGCGGCACCTCGCCGGACACCATCAGCGACCGGCTGCTGATCGCCGGCAACCCGAAGGCGATGACCGGAACGGTCCCGACGGCCGATCTGTTCTCCCTGCGAATCGCCACCGGCGAAGCGGCGGGCGGAAGGGTGAAGTTCACCATTGTCGCCAGCGACGGGGTGAACTACGCGATGGAGACCGGCGAATTGGCCTACCTGGCCAATCCGCAGCAGATCACCTGCGCGGTGGTGGAGTCGGAGTACTCCACGCTGCCTCCCGCTTACACCAACGACGTGCTGGCCGTGCCGGGAGTGGGGCAGGTCGGCTTTCTGAATGCACAGTGCAATCCCACCTACTTCGGGAGCGCTCCGGGATTGCAGATCTGGGACACGGAGCCGACGAGTTTTACGCCGACCACGCACAAGGTGTACTACAGCATCGAGAACCAGTCGCAAGCGTTAATCACGCTGCAGCCCTGAATCGGCCACAACTTCAGGTCAGGTGCGGGTCTGGTCCAGGTAGAGGTCGAAGGCCTTGCGGATGATCTCGCTGGTGACCGGACGGAGGCCGAGCTCGCTCAGTTCGTCGAGGCGCGCCCAGCGAAGCTCGCTGGCATCGCTGCCTGCTACGGGCGTGCCGGTGTGCAGGTGGCAGAAATAGTCGATGAGCACGTAGTGATACTGGGGGCGGCCATCGCCGTCGGGAAAGATCGAGTCGACAACGTCGAGCACGGGGCCGACTTCCACATCGAGGCCGGTCTCTTCCTTCACCTCGCGGGCGATGCCGTCGCGCAGCTTTTCTCCCAGTTCGAGCGCGCCGCCGGGAAGCGACCACTCGCCTTGCAGCGGAGGGTTGGCGCGACGGACGAGGAGCACCTGTCCGTCATGCAAGATGACGGCACCGACACCGACGACGGGAGATTCAGGGTAGAGACGCGGCATGGAGGTATTGTACGGCGGAGCAGGTTTCAAAGTTTCAAGGTTTCAAGGTTAAAAGCCTCTCGGCAGCTCTGCTCCGGCTAAAGCAATTGCCTCTACGAAAAGAATTCGCGGGGATCGAAGTCCACGATCTTCCAGCCTTTGGGGCCGCGCTCGAGGACGAAGCGCAGCTGGGCTTCGCGGCGGGAGAGTTGTTCTCCGTTGCGCGGATTGTTCTCCAGCTGAAAGGCGGCGAGGATGAAGCCGCGATCGCCATCCTGCGAGGTTTGCAGGATGCGCAGGGTAACGCGGATGCCTTCATTGGTGGCGAAGTAGGCGTCGATCTGGTCCTGGAAGGTGCGGTAGCCGTCCATCTTATCGGCGTCGAAGGCGGAGAGCAGTCGGCGGGCGGAGCGGCCTTCGAGTCCGTCACGGATGGTGCCGAGGACGGCGGCGGCGGCGCGCTCGTCGAAGACGGGCAGAGCCTCTGCGGATTGCGGTTTTGATTGCGTCGCAGGACTGGTGGCTGACGGCGCGGGGTTCTGCGAACCCTCCGTCTGAGCAGTGAGCGGGAGGATGAAGGCGAAGAGAATCACGAACATCAGCGGAATCGCGCGTCGGGTCACGTGGGAAGCTCCTGGACACCTGCTGCAGCAAAGAGGATAGAACATGGAGAGGCAAGGTTTCAAAGTTTCAAACGACACGCGTTTGTATTAGGAGGACAGCAGAAACTGTTTCGGCCGAGGTGCCTTGAGACGGATTGCGGGATTTGAGCGGAGTTGGGGCCCTTCACTTCGTTCAGGGTGACACCTCAGAGGCAAGAGCAAAAGCAAATCTTTACTGCAGCTTTATCTTTACCGCAGCTTCTCCTCCAGCTCGGTCCAGCGGGTGAGGAGCTGATCGAGGGCGACGGTGGCTTGCTCGAATTCAGATTGGGCGGCGATGAGGGCGGGCGCGTCGGATTGGATGGATGGATCGTTGAGAAGCGCTTGCGCAACGGCGAGGCGGGATTCGGCGGCGGCGATTTGCTGCTCGATGGCGGCGTACTCGCGGGCTTCTTTGTAGGAGAGCTTTTTCTTGGGCGCGGCGGTGTCTAAAGCTGTGCCGGATGCAGGCGTGTTCGACAGAATGCTGCGCTTTGGGCCTCGTTGTTTTTGCTCTCTCCACTCCTCCCACTGCATGTAATCGGCAAAGGTGGAGGCGTTGCCGGCCCCGTCGAGGCCGAGCACGATGGTGGAGACGCGGTCGAGCAGATAACGGTCGTGGGTGACCAGCACCAGCGCACCCTGGAATTCGAGCAGGGTTTCTTCCAGGACCTCGAGAGTGGGAATGTCGAGGTCGTTGGTGGGCTCGTCGAGCAGAAGGATGTCGGCGGGCTGCAGCATGAGGCGGGCGATGAGGACGCGGGCGCGCTCGCCTCCGCTGAGGCGGCTGACGGGCTGGTTCAACTGCTCGGCGGTGAAAAGAAAACGATCGGCCCAGGCAGCGACGTGGATGACGCGGTCCTGGAAGACGACGGCGTCGGAGTCCGGGGCGAGAGCGCGGCGCAGGGTGAGCGCGGGGTCGAGCTGGCGCTGCTGCTCGAAGTAGACGATTTTGAGATGGTCGGCGCGGCGGACGGTGCCGGCATCGGGCGCGAGTTCGCCTTGCAACAGGCGCAGCAGGGTGGTTTTGCCGCTGCCGTTGGGGCCGACCAGGCCGACGCGCATGCCGTTGGTGATGACGAAGTTGAGGTCGGTAAGCAGCGGACGCTGGTCTTCAAATGCATAGGCCAAGCCTTCGATTTCGACGAGGCGCTTGCTTTGGCGTCCGGTGGAGGAGAAGTCGAGCTCGGTGCTGGCGGTGCGAGTGCGGGAGCGCAGGTCGCCGAGTTCGCCGATGAGTTCGTGGGCGCGGTCGATGCGCGATTTGGATTTGCCGCGGCGCGCTTTGGGACCGCGGCGCAGCCACTCGATTTCGGTGTGAACGCGGTTCTCCAGGGCCACCTGATGGCGCGCCTGGGCGTGCATCCACTGCTCTTTCACTTCCAGAAAATGGGAGTAGGTGCCGGCGGCGCGGAAGATTCCGTCGGGAAAGACGCGGGCCAGCTCGGCGGTTTCACTGGCGACGTTCTCCAGAAAATAACGGTCGTGGGAGACGACGACGCAGGCGAAGGCGGCCTGCTGCAGGAGCTGCTCCAGCCACTCGATGCCGGCGAGGTCGAGGTGGTTGGTGGGCTCGTCGAGCAGAAGAATGTCGGGCGCGGTGACCAGGGCTTCGGCGATGGCGAGGCGCTTGCGCCAGCCTCCGGAGAGCGATTGCGCTTCGGCGTCGAAGTCCTCAAAGTTGGCGCGGCCTAGAGTCTCATGCAGGCGCGAGTCTCGCTCCAAGGCAGGGACGTTGGAGTCGGCGAGTACCGCCTCGATCACCTGCGTGACGGTGAGGCCGGGGGCGAAGACGGATTCCTGCGGGACGTAGGTCAGGGTGGCGCGCTTGCGCAGGGCGACTTCGCCGGAGTCGGGCTCGACCAAGCCCGCAAGAATGCGCATGAGCGTGGACTTGCCGGAGCCGTTGGGGCCGATGAGGGCGATGCGGTCGCGCTCGTTGACCGTGAAGCTGACGTTGCGGAAGAGCGGCTCAGCGCCGAAGGATTTCGATAGGTTTTGGGCGTTGAGGATTGGAGGCATCGTCTTCGATCATACCAAGGTTCGAGAGAGGCAAGGACAGAGTCAACTTCCCCACCCTAGCCAACGACGGGCTAGGATGGGGCACCCGCAGCGATTATGGGGCCACCCGCTTTATTTTTTGCGGCAGATGAGGTCGCCCTGGCCGATGGGGACGAGGACGGAGTCCATGCGCTCGTCGCGCAGAGCAAAGTCGAGCATGGGACGCAGCTGCGCTTCATGGCTGATGGCGTTGTCGGCGACGAGAATGCCTCCGGGCACCATGCGCGGAACGACGAGATCGTAGGCGGGCTGGTAGAGATCCTTCTCGGCGTCGAGGAAGCAGAAGGCAATGTCGTGGCAGTCGGGCAGGTGCGCGAGGGCGTCGCCGTGGACCTGCTCGATGGCATCGCTGACACCTGCGGTGGCGAAGGTGGCGCGGGCAATTTCAACTTTGGCGGGGTCAATGTCGAAGGTAGTGAGGCGGCGGTTGGTGGCGCGGCAGGCGAGGGCGAGCCACAGCGTGGAGTAGCCCGCGCTGGTGCCGATCTCGATGCAGCGTCCTGCGGGCGCGGAGGCTACAAGCAACGCGAGGAGTTTGCCGGTGTCGGGCGAGATCTGACGGAGGCGCTTGGCGTGCGGAGTACCGTCGGTGCGGTCGCGCAGGTCGATGGCTTCGAGTTCGCGCATGCGGGAGAGCATGGAGGGGGAGATGGATTCGAACATGGAAAAGGATTTTACAGGATTGCGAGCGCAGGACACCAAGGCCCGAACTGCGAACTGGCGCGAATCCCCACATTCGCCAAATGATGGCGGATGTGGGCGACCCGCCGAATTATGTTGCTACAAATTACGAGGCTGTTTTGTCCTTCCAGCCGGGGCGCTTGTGTTTGCCGGAGGCGACTTGAACGATGCACTCTTCCAGGATGTCGAGGGCGACGTCGGCTTGGGGTTTGGTAACGATGAGCGGGGGACAGAGGCGCAGGGTGCTGGCGCCGCAGCCGAGGAAGAGGACTCCTTTTTCGAAGGCCGCCTCGACGATGTGGTCGCGCTGCTCGGGGGCGGGAGTTTTGGCGTGTTTGTCGGCGACGAACTCGATGCCGATCATGAGGCCGCGTCCGCGGACATCGCCCACCAGGGGGAGGCGCTGCGGCCAGTCGTAGGTGCGGGCGAGGATGTGTTCGCCGACCTCGTGGGCGTTGTCGAGTCCCTCGCGCTCGAGGATGGCGATGGTGGCCATGGCGGCGGCGATGGCGACGGGGTTGCCTCCGAAGGTGGAGGCGTGCGAGCCGGGAACCCAGTCCATGATGTAGGCGCGGGTGAGCAAGACGCCGAGCGGCAGGCCGCTGGCGATGCCTTTGGCGATGGCGATCATGTCCGGGGCGACGCCGGAGTGTTCGATGGCCCACCACTTGCCGGTGCGTCCCATGCCGGATTGGACTTCGTCGACGATGAGCAGGATGTCGTGGCGGTCGCAGATGTGGCGCAGCTCCTGCAGAAACGCGGACGGCGCGGGCAGGTATCCGCCCTCGCCCTGGAAGGCTTCGACGACGATGGCGGCGCACTCTTCGGGCGGCAGCTCGGTGCGGAAGATCTGGTCTTCGATGAAGCGGGCGGCGTCGCGAGCGTACTGCTCGGGCTCGGCGCCGGCGGGGCGGTGGTAGAGGTTGGGAAAGGGCGCGTGGACCACTCCGGGCATGAGCGGGGCGAAGCGGCGGCGCTGCTGCGCCTTGGAACAGGTGAGCGAGAGCGCGCCCATGGTGCGTCCGTGGAAGCCTCCGTAGAAGGCGAGGATGGATGGGCGCTTGGTGTGGTAGCGAGCCAGTTTGATCGCGGCTTCCACGGCTTCGCTGCCGGAGTTGCAATAGTGGACGCGGTGCGGGCCGGGCATGGGCGCGATCTGCGAGAGGCGTGCGGCCAGTTCGGTGAGCTGCGGGTAGTAGAAGTCGGTGCCGGAGATGTGGAGCAGCTCGGCGGCCTGGGCCTGGACGGCGGCTACCACCTCGGGATGGCAATGGCCGGTGGAGCAGACGGCGATTCCGGCGGCGAAGTCGAAGAACAGGTTGCCGTCCACGTCCTCGAGGATGATGCCGCGTCCGCGCTGGGCTACCAGCGGATAGGGGCGGGTGTAGGAGGGCGAGATGAGGCGGGCATCGTCGGCCAGGATGCGCCGCGCATTGGGGCCCGGAAGCGCGGTGCGCAGGGCGGGCCGCGCGGGAGAGAAATTCAGAATCTTCGGCGACTTGGATGGCTGCGATGACATGGCTTCCTCCTTCGGCGGGTGCCGGAATACAACAAGGCAAACCGGATGAGGCGGAGGATTAGTCGCCGGCGAAGAGATTGGGACGGGAGAGTGCAGGGGCAGCGGACAGGCCGTCGCGCGGAGCGGCGAAGCTCGGGCAGACTGCGGACGGCGGCACGGAGTTGCCGCGATGCGGGCAGCGAAGGATGTCCGAATAAAGCATACGGAGCCCTCTCGTGGCACAAGGCGGCCCTGATTATAACGCGATTCCGGGGGCGCGGCGGAGGTTTGTGGAAACCGTCGGCGAGCCGGGTTTATTCTGGTTTTATCCTAAGATGCTGCCGCATTGAACATGCTGAAGAAATCGGCCTGGCAGGGAGCGAGTGACTGGATGCGTACGGGTTCCCGGATGGTTGTGGTGCTGGTGCTGGCGGCGCTGGCGCCCGCGATGATGGCCGCGGCGGCGCAGAAGCCGCACAAGGGCCATCACGCCGTACATGCGGCTCACGAGGATTCGACATTTTTTGCGGGGAAACCTTTCGAGCACCCGGCGCCCATATCCGACGATGTGCTGCGGGTACTGGCGGAGACCGACGCAGCGAAAGAGATCCTGGACTTCGCCGCCGAATCGGGCAAGGTGGATACCTCGTTTCGCGCGCGCCAGGTGCATCTGAGTCGCGGCAAGGACGTGGACCTGGTTGTGATCGGTACGCCTCCAAAGCCTGGAATAGAACCCGATTGGTTCTGGGTGGTGCGTTCGGCGCGCAGGAGTCCGGAGGTGGTACTCCATGCGGGGAGCAACGCGCTGAAACTTTTGGAGAGCCGGACGAATGGGTATCGGGACATCGTGCTGGTGACTCCGCTGACCTCGCGGACGCGCTGCGTGACCTATCATTTCGACGGCACCCGATACGATATTTGGCAGGAGAAGTGGGCCGATTCGGTGGGACCTCCGGGCACGGGTTGCGAGGGCCGGTGAGCGCCGCATAGAATCGGTGTGCGATTCTTGTCCTACAGAAACTCAGTTCCGATCTGATTTCCGCGTTAAGGAAAATAATGGCGCTCGATCTGTTCAACTCTCTCAGTGGCAGGACTGAACCATTTGCGCCGGCCGACGGCAAGACAGTCCGCTTTTACGCCTGCGGGCCTACGGTGTACGACTACGGGCACATCGGAAACTTCCGGACCTTCGTGGCGGTGGACGTGCTGCGGCGGCATCTGCGGCAGAGCGGGTGGAATCTGCTGCACGTCATGAACATCACCGACGTGGACGACAAGATCATCCGCAACGCCAACCAGCGCAATATGCCCATCGGCGAATACACCGCCAAGTACGAGCGGGCGTTTCTGGAGGACATGGAGACCTTGGGGATCGAGCAGCCGGAGCGCATCTCGCGGGCGACCGAGCACATTGCCGAGATGGCGAAGTTTATTCGCGGACTGGCCGACAAGGGCGTTGCCTATCAGACCGAGGACGGCTCGTGGTACTTCCGCATCGACAAGTTTCCCGAGTACGGCAAGCTGAGCAAGAAGGATTTTGCGGGGATGATCACCGACGGCGGCGGGCGCACCGATGCCGACGAATACGAGAAGGACGACGCGCGCGACTTTGCGCTGTGGAAGGCTCCGAAAGAGGGCGAGCAGAGCTGGGAGACCGAGATTGGGCCGGGGCGTCCGGGCTGGCATATCGAGTGCTCGACGATGGCGATGAAGTATCTGGGCGAGAGCTTCGATCTGCACGCCGGGGGCGAGGATCTGATGTTTCCGCACCACGAGAACGAGATCGCGCAGAGCGAGTCGCTGACCGGCAAGACCTTTGCGCGGCACTGGATGCATGTGCGCTTCCTGCTGGTGGAGGGGCAGAAGATGTCCAAGTCGCTGGGCAACTTCTACACCTTGCGCGACCTGGTTCTGATGGGGCACAAGCCTTCGTCGATCCGGCTGCTGCTGACCTCGGTTCCCTACCGCCGGCAGCTGAACTTTACCTTCGACGGACTGACCCAGGCGGCGAATTCGGTGGAGCGGCTGCGCAACTTCAAGCTGCGTCTGGAGACCGACCGCTGGGAGCCGGGCGCAAACCCGGAGATGGCCGCGCTGGCCGCAAACGCGGTGCAAACGATGCATGCCAGCCTGGACGACGATTTGAATACGGCGCAGGCGCTGGCGGCAATCTTCGACCTGGTGCGCGACGTGAACGCCGCCGCCGACCAGGGCAAGGTGAAGCAGGACGACATTGCGGCCATCCTGGGCGCGCTGGGGAAGTTCGATGAGATCTTCGCGGTGCTGGCGGATGAAGACGCGGCGCACGTGAAGGCCATTGTGGACTGGGCCAAGGCCGAAGGGCTGGAGGAAAAGATCAGTCCGGCCACGGCGGAGATGGCCAAGAGCGCGGCGCTGAGCGATGCGCAGGTGGAGGCGCTGGTGGCCAAGCACTCCGAGGCGCGGAAAGCCAAGGACTTTAAAACCAGCGACGCGGTGCGCGATGAGTTGCTGGCACAAGGGATCGTGCTGGAGAACACCAAGGACGGGGTTCGGTGGAAGCGGAAGTAAAACTTTACCAGTTGGCGATAGAGGCGGCCCGCGGGCCGCTTTTGTTGTGGGCAGGAACTAGAGCAAGGACAACTTCAAAGGCTTGCACAGGTGAATGGCATTGCTTCCCCACATTTGCGTCGAACGGCACGACGCAGATGTGGGCCACCGGGAGTTTTTTCAGCACGGAAATGCTTAGCCTCAATCCCCGCTCGGCTCGATGGGTTCGAGGTCGATGGCCGGTTCCTCGCTGACACGACTGACTTTGGCGCCGGTGACGAGGATGACCGAGAGGATGACGACCACCGAGCCGGCTAGCATGTAGGCATCCACCTTTTCGCCATGGAAAAGGCAGCCGAGGAGGATGGCGATGACCGGGTTGACGTAGGCGTAGGTGGCGACTTTGGCGATGGGGATGTTCTTGAGCAGCCAGACGTAGGCGGTAAAGCCGACCAGCGATCCGGCGGAAATGAGATAGACGATGGCCCACAGGGAGCGCGATGCTCCCGTCCACGCCACGCGGTGCAGGTCTCCAGCGCATAGCGCCAGCAGGCCGCTGATGCAGCCGCCGAAGAGCATCTGCCAGCCGGCGGCGGTGTAGGGATCGACCGGCATGTGCCAGCGCTTCACCAGGATGGAGCCAAAGGCCCAGCTGATGCCGGCCCACAGGACGAGCATCGAGCCGAAGAGCTGGCGCCCGCCGAAGCCGGTGTGACCGGAGACGTCCGGCCAGAGCAGGACGGCGACGCCAACGATGCCCAGCGCGATGCCGGCCATGCCGCGCGGGGAGAGGTGGTCGGTGCTGTGGGTGAGCCGCTCCAGAATGAGGAACCAGAGCGGAATGATGGCGGCCAGCAGGGCGGCAAGGCCGGTGGGAATGTAGGTTTCCGCCCACGCCAGCACCACGTTGGAGGTGACGAGGAGGAGGGTCCCGATGACGGCCAGGCGCAGCAGATCGCGGCGAGGGACGAGGACGCGATGTCCGCCGAGCCGGCGGAAGCCGAGCATGAGCAGGCCCGCCGCGATGAAGCGCAGCGCGCCCATCAGCAGCGGAGTGAGATGCTCGACCGCGATGCGAATGGCCAGGTAGGTGGAACCCCAGAGGACGTAAACCAATCCGAAGGCGATCACGGCGTGCAGCCGTCTGGGCGGGTTGGCGGGAGTCATGAGGCCGGTTCCATGGGCAAAATCCGTGGGATAAATTCCAATGTATCAGGTTTAGGGAAACGGCCTGCTGAGGTTCTCGCTTGGGCTTGCCCGCAGGGTACGGGGCAATGGACGCCGCTCCGGCAGCTGGTGCCCGGGATTTGCTTGTAAGTGGGCGCGGAGCAGGGCACAATCGATGGCGCTATGCATGGGCATGAGGTTGGTCGGCAGGGCTCTGACCGGAAAGGCATTGAGATGCCAGGCTTCGACGAAGGTTCGGTGGTACTGCTGACGCTGCACTCTCCGCGGCAGAAGTGTGTGGGCGTGCTGCTGCGGCTGGCTCCCGCCGGAGTGGAGCTGCGCGGCGTGGCCCTGGAGTCGCTGGAAGACCTGGCGCGGCAGATTCGAGCCGGAGAGCCGGCCATCGCCTCCACTGCGTTTTTCCCCATGCACCGGGTGGAGCGCATGGAGTTGGATGAACCCGCGGGAGAGCTGCCTTCGCTGGCCCAGAGCTTTGCCGCCCAGGCAGGACGCACACTGGAAGAGGTATTCCGTGGCGGCGGGGAACAGGGCCGGTGAAAAACGAATTCTGGAACGCGCCGAATCAGCTGACCCTGATGCGGCTGTTCTTTGTTCCCTTCATCGCCATCTGCATCATGGAGCGGCGCTACCACACGGCGCTCATCCTGCTGGTGATCGCCGGACTCAGCGACGGGCTGGACGGGCTGGCAGCGCGCCTGCTGCATCAGCAGACCAAGCTGGGCGAGTACCTGGACCCGATTGCCGACAAACTGTTGCTGAGCTCGCTCTTCCTGGTGATGTCGGCCAGCCATATCATCGCCTGGCGCTACACGGTGATGGTGTTCTCGCGCGACCTGGGCATCCTGATTATTTCGGCGCTGTTATATACGGTGGGGCTGCGGGACTTCCGGCCGGGAATCTTCGGCAAGATCAACACCGCATGCCAGATTGCGGCGGTCTTCTTTGCGCTGCTGGCCAAGGTTTATCCGGAGGAGGCGGTGTGGATGGCCAAGCAGGTGCTGCTGTACGCGGTCTTTGCCTTTACGCTGGCCTCGGCAATCCATTACGTATTCCTCACCGGGCAACGGCTGAAGGCATTGCAGGCGGCCAAGTAGGAGGGGTGATCGAGCCAAACCCCGAACTGGCCGGCTGGAATGCCTCTGAAACGTTGCGCGAGATTTGAGCCGTGCTGGGGTCCCTCGCTTCGCTCGGGATGACACTTCAACAATAAATTCTCTTACCAGGGTTGGACTACCAGGAGCCGGAGGCGTGGCCGCCGTGGCTGTCCAGCACGTGGTGCTCGGCTTCGTCGGTGGAGTCGATGATCTTGTACTGCGACGGCACCTGGAAGAGCCAGCCGGGCTGATCGCTGCGGCTAATCTTGGTCACCGTGGTGGTGAAGTCACCGCCCCAGGGATCGCGGTGCGCGCTGCGCATGACCAGGTCCAGGTCGGGCGAGAACCACTGCTCGCTGACAATGTCGATGGGGCGGTCGTTGCCGATCTCGCCCGGCGGCAGGGTGGTAATGACCCGCGTGCCGTGGGTGCGGAAGCCGAGAATCATCTGCTCACCCAGATTTTCGGTGCGAACCGGATTGGGGGCGGCCAAAAAAGGCTGATCGATGCGCATGCTGGGCGCGCTGGCAAAACTCGTCTCCTCGGTCTGCAGTCTGGAGCCGGGCTGGCCCGGGGAGACGGCCGAACTCATGGCAGCGGGCACGGTAGCGGAATCCGGCTGCGGGGTGAGGTGGCGCGCAGGGAACGTGTTCACCCGCCAGCGGGGGAGATCCTGGGCATTGGCCGAAGCGGCGATATCGCCGGCCGGCCGGGAGTCCGGCGGGCGCAGGCCGCTACCGCGTCCCTGGGCGCTGAGGTGCGCCATGTAGGAGGGTCCAGCGTTCAGATTGTAGCGATGGGCCACCATCTCCTGCGGGTCCAGCACCCAGCCGAAGCCCAGCCCGTGGTCCACGATGGTGATGAAACTGGCGGCGGCGACGCTGGTCGGCAGGCCGGGCACCGAGAGCTGGGACTCGCGGCGAATGCGTCCCGCGGCATCGCGGAAGATGACCGAGGTGGTGGAGCGCGAGATGCTGTTGCCGTCGGTAAAGCTCTGGTGGTGTTCGGTGACGAACTCGGCCGAGATGGGCTTGCCGGCGACCGCCTGCGCACCCAGAGGCCCGGCGACGCCAATCATGGACGAGGAGATGGAAATGGGCGGGGGCGCAATCTGTACGGAAATGGGAGGAATGCTATCGTCGGCAGCAGAAACGGCGGGAGGAACAGGAGTGGGAGCGGCTGAACCGGAAGCGGCTGGGCCCTGTCCCATTGCCGCCGACGCCCCGGCCATTGCAACCCAAAGCAGCAGAAACCGAGTAACGTCGACAACCCGGACCACACGAAAACTCATCCAGTGCAACTCCTGACTCATCGGCTGCTCCCTGGCAGGAAGCAGCGCACTTCCCCGACGTACTTCACCCCAGGTCCAGCGGCCTAATTGGCCACGCGGATGGCTCGGGCTAGGCCATCGGGTCCGACCACAACATCGGCGTTCACAAAGCTATTGCCCACGCTCTGTCCCACGTTGGGCTTTACCTGATTGACCGGAACCTTGATATGCACCACCTGCATCGGGCCCGAGCACACCACCGGATCGCAATACATCAGATTGGAGTATCCCGGCCAAGTCGAACTGGCCGACTGGCCTACGTTTTGCGAGGTTGCATTGGCAGCCTCTCCCGCGCTGGCCAGATGCATGATCGGCGATACGTTGGCCGGAGCTGGCGCCATCGGCGCAGAGTCATTGCCTGCCTTGGCCACCTCGACGGGCCGCGAGTTCAGCGGCGCGGAAGCAACCTCCGCCGAAGCTGCGTTTCCCTGCCCGGATTCGGCGGCCGAAGCCGGCGAACCAGCCTGCATCGGCCTCAACAAGGATGGCCGCGAGGCCAACCTGGCGCTCGCCACGGTCCGCTCCACCGGGGCGGCTATGACGCCGCTCTGCGGCGCGGTGACCGCAGGCGCGGTGGCCACCACAGGTGCGCTCACCGTGGAAACGCCGTTGTGCAGATGAAGTCCCATGCCCAGCACGGCCAGCGCCACGGCAGCCGCGGAGGCTCCGCTCCACCAATTGCGCGAATTAAAGCCTCGCGAGCTCCGCACGGCAACCGGACGGCGCTCGGGGAAGGTCAGCACCTTGGCCGCCGGCTGCTGCACAAGCTGCGGCTGCGCGGCTGCGGTGCGGCGCTGCTGCATCTGCCGGTAGGAGTCCATCACCGCCCGGTCGGCGGCCGGCGACGGCCCCTCCACGGAAACCAGGGCCAGCTTGCGAAGGCCGGTTTGCACCGCAGCCCTGGCGCGGTAGTAGGAGGTGCAGCGCTCACACTGCCGCATGTGCTGGCTGGCATCCGGATGCAAAACCCCGGAGAGCATCTCGTCGATGTGCGCGTCGAATTCGTTACATTTCATAGCAGACACCTTTGTATGATTCCGCCCGCCTGCTTGCCCGACGGCTGAACGCGTGTTTCAAGTTTTTTTGCCAGCAGCGCATGGGCGCGGTTGAGCCGGGAACGAATGGTTCCCAGGTTGCAATCGAGCTGCGCGCTGGCCTCGGCATACGACATTTCACAGAGATCACACAGAACAACCACTTCGCGGTAGTGCACAGGCAGGGATTGAACCGCTTCGCGGACCAGATCGACGGTTTCGCCTTGCAGCACTTCGGCGATGGTGTCGTGGCTACTCTCCAGCGCAAGCTCGACCTCCTCTCCCTGCTCGTTCTCAGTGACCAGCGGTGCGCTGCGGGCCTGGGAACGATAGGCGCGGCGGACAAAGTTTCGGGCGATGCCGAGAAGAAATGAGAGCACCTGCCCTTTGGATTCATCGAACTTGCCACCCTCTTCCACCAGGGTAATGAAGGCGTCCTGGGTGATGTCGTCTGCCAGCGTTGCCGAGCCGCTCATGTGCAGAGCAAAGCGGTAAACGTTTGACTTCAACCGTTCGTAGAGCGCAGCAAAGGCTTCCTCGTCGCCGGCAACGGCTAGACGGAGGAGTTGGTGCTCCGAACGGGTGTCGGTCAACGGCATCGAGCTCACGGCATTTCGGACTACCTTGGGTCCTACCAGTATTACCGGCAAGGCCCGGGTTAGTTCCACAAAATTAGTTTTACACAAGTTGAGATGCCCGGAGGAGGAAGGACGATGCGCAGCGCTCGGGGCCGGGAGTCGGGTACGGGCCAACAGACGGCCCTCCGGCCGCTGGCGCTAGGCGGGTACGGGCCAACAGACGGCCCTCCGGCCGCTGGCGCTGGGCGGGTACGGGCCAACAGACGGCCCTCCGGCCGCTGGCGCTGCGGGTACGGGCCACAGACGGCCCTCCGGCCGCTGGCGCTAGTCGGGTACGCGGCAACCGATGCCGCTCCGGCCGCTGGCGCTGGGCCCTCCGGCTGCTGGCGCTGGCGCTAGTGCGACAGGTCGTCGGTGGGGTCGCGGTCGTCTTGGTCACGGCTCAGGAAGCTGCCAAGAAGCAGGTAGAGGTTGACCAGATTGAGCAGCAGAAGCAAGGCTCCCAGCACCGAGGCCTTCCAGCCCTCGGCGTTGTCGTCGTCAAAGTCCTGATAAAAATCGCGGATCTGCTGGGCGTGGAAGCTGGCCAGTCCGGCAAAGATCACCACGGCCACCGAGCTGAGCGACCAGGTGAGGTTGGGGCTGCCGAGCGCCAGATTGACGGCGGCCAGGATCGCGCCTCCGGCCAGAATCATGAAGATGGCGGTGACCGGACGGGCCAGATCGCAGCCGCGCAGGAATCCCCAGAGCGCGGTGGCGGCGTACATGAGCCCGGCACAGAGGAAGACAACCGCCAGCGTGGACGGGGAAAGGAGCGCGGAAAACTCCATTCCGCAGAAGGCGGCATAGGCAAACAGGAGCGCGCCCGCCGGAACGATGCCAAGCTTGGGGACGTAGCGGCCACACAGGCCGAGAAACAGCACCTGGGTGATAAAGATCACGCGGACAATCAGTTGGCTGGCCAGAAAACTCTGCGACAGAGCCGGATTGCCGACCAGGGAGGCTGCCACCGCAGCCGTCAGCAGCATGGCAGCCGAGGCCAGCGCCAGCGCCCGGGCCAGCACCCGGCGATAGGTTTGCTCCAGAGTGTCGTTCAGGGGA
The DNA here is from genome assembly GCA_963742165.1 of uncultured Acidobacteriota bacterium. Taxonomy (GTDB): domain Bacteria; phylum Acidobacteriota; class Terriglobia; order Terriglobales; family Acidobacteriaceae; genus TOLSYN. The sequence continues at coordinate 102,766 of CAVUKX010000011.1, forward strand.
TCGTCGATACCTGCCGTAGCCAGGTCCGCCAGCGGGCGGAAGCCTTCCGGCACCACATCGAGAAGTTCCGGATGCGGGCCACGGGCGATGCGGTTCTCGGCGACCGGCAGAATTCCGCAGCCGTCGGGAATGGGCGGCAGCTCACCGTGCGGCAGGCTGGGATCGGTCATGCCTTCCATTGTGCCCTAGAAGGAGTGCCGCAAAAAGATGACGCTGGTAACGAAAGCCTCGGTCCTTGCCCGACCGGGCCCACGGGGCTTTCCGTCGCCCGGAGCCAATCAACTGGCGGGCCGGGGAACGATGTCGTCTCCGTGAATGTGAAACTGGGCGGAGCATTGCTCCGAGCCGCAGATGATGGGAACGATTCCGGCCATCTGTTTGCGCGTGATAAGTCCAAGGGTGGCGCACGACGGGCAGGCCAGCACCGCCCAGAAGGGATCGGCCGCGTCGCCGCTCTCGCCGGCATTGTCGAGGACGAAAACCGTTCCGGGGCCCATCTGTTCGGGGATCCACTGGGGGAGATAGTTGATCTCGACGATCATGTGTCACCTCCACAGTCTCGGAAGAGACTGCCTGCTTATGGCCGTACCTTGGCACGGGCGGCAACTGCCGCACGCACCGTTTGAGAACCTTTCTTGGGAGCCAGCGAAATCGTTGTGTCCGTGGACGGCGCCGGTGACGGGTACGCAGCGTGAAGCGCTGCTCCGGCCGCGGGCGCAGGAGCTCCGGCCGCAGGGCGCAAGGGCTCCGGCCGCAGGCGCTTGGGCCAACACCCTCTCCAGGATCGGGCCGACGCAGATGGCGAGCAGGGGCTGCTGGGTGTCACGCAACAGGTCGATGACCCCGCGCTCGGAGTCGCAGAGGAAGATGCTTTCGCCGTCGGTGAGCAGGTGCAGGCCGGGGCCGCGCGAAAGCAATTCGGCCAGGCGATGGCCGAACTCGCGGCGCAGCAGGTCGATCATTTTGCGGATACGCTGCAGGCTGAAGCCGCGGCGGCGCAAGTCGCCCAGGATGGCCAGTTCGGCCAGATCCTTGGCCGAATAAAGGCGGCGGTGGCCCTGGCGCGCAGGCACCACGATTCCCTGCTCATCCCACCACTGGAGTTGCCGTGGGGTGAGGCCGGTGCGCTCGGAAACCTGGCTGGACGGGTAGCGATCGATCATACCTGCACCAAACTGGACGGATCCGGGACTCGATTCCAACGACTTCGATGAAACCATGACTAAACAACCAAACACGGAAGAGCAATATGTTTCAAACAAAATCGCCCAACTTTGTTGCAACCATCTTATGTCAGCTTTGGCCGAAGTCAAGTGCCCAGTTGGCCTCCCAAGATGAATATCTGTGCATCGGCACCCGCGTCGTCACCGTCCCGCTATCCGGCGCATCTCCCGGCCCCGGACCGGTTCTGTTATTTTGTCTTCATGCACCTTGTGATCAATGCAGAAGAACGGGAGCTCGCCGCGTCCAGCCTGGACGCGCTGATTGAAGAGCTGGGCATGAAGGGCGACCGCGTCGCCGTGGAGCTGAACCGCGAGATTGTGCCCCGCGCCAACTGGAGCGCAACCGCCCTCAAGGATGGCGACCGGCTGGAGATCGTCCACTTTGTGGGCGGCGGAGCGCCTGGGCCGGACTTGCGGCGTTAAGCGCAAACTAAGACGCAAAGCCAAAACCAAAAGGCCGCCCCGGGGGACGAGCGGCCTTTTTGCTGCGCCGATTCTGGTATCGCACTCCGATCCGGCGCCTTCCATTTCATAATGTCTGCGAGCGCGTCGCCTCCGGTTTATTGCCCCGAAGTGGACGCACCCTTGATGCGATCCCAGGCTACGGTGGTAGGACGGGACGGGGGCGCAACATTGGCTCCCCCAAATGCAATCAGGTCGGCTTTCCGCAGTACCTCGCCAATCGGTATCTCCTGCGGGACGTCACAGATGCGGAGGGTTCCGTGCTCAGCTGATTTGGCCGTTGTAACCTGCTTCATGGTGTACTACTCCTGTGTTCGGGAGACGTTTCGTCGCGATCTCAAGGTTGCGAACCGCGCGCTTAGCCTACTGAGCCGGACTGGCGGTCGCTCCCGGCATCGGCTGCTGCGCTGCCGGAGCCTGCCCAGCCTCGGCGGCCTGCGGTGTGTCGAGGTTGTTGGTCATCAGGCGGACATCGACGCGGCGGTTCTCCGCACGGCCGCGCGCGGAGGTGTTCTGCTCCACGGGCTGATCCTTGCCCAGGCCGATGACGAAGATCTTGTGCGGCGGCACGCCGTATTTCGAGGCCAGATACTGGGTGACGGCGGCGGCGCGGCGCTGGCTGAGCTGATAGTTGTAATCGGCGTTGCCCACCGAGTCGGTCCGACCCTCGATCTGCACAATGTAATTTTTGACCGTGGGAGCCTGGCTGCCGATCTCATCCAGCTCTGCTTTGTCCTTGGCGGTCAGCGCGGCTTTGTCAAAACCAAAGAGCACGGCGGTTTCCGTGACGGAGTGATAGTTGTCGAAGTTGACGACGCGGTTGGTCAGGTCGTTGACGCCGGCGTTGGCGGTGTTAGCGAGCTGCTGGGCCTGGTCGGCCTGCTGGCCGGCGGCTTGCGCCTTCTGGTCGGCGGCGTCGGCCTTGGCATCGACACCTGCGATTCCCTGCTGGGCGCGCTGATCGGTGTCGTGAATGCCGTGAGTCGTCTGCGCGGTGCGCTCATCCAACTCATCGACCTTGTTCATCACCGGGGTGACTTCCCGCGAAACTTCTTTCTTGGTGGTGCAGCCGAGTGTGAAGGCCATGGCTGCTGCGATCAGAATTGGAAGTGCAATGCGTTTCATAAAGAGTAGCTCCTCGCGAATACCGGACTCGGGCACAACTCCCCGGAGGGATACGGTGCCTCAGACGTGGAGATAGAGTGCACGCACAATGCCAAGCGAGATGAGCTGCAGATTCAGCGAGTTACGGGGAACCAAGGAAGCCGGGCCGGGAGATTCCTTCCCCGCAGCGTAGAATTTGCATACCTGCGCCAGCCGATCACGGGGCTGCCGCCAGCAGCGTAAGACGGGTACGCGGCAAACAAGCCGCTCCGGCCGCGGGCGCTGGCGGGTACGCGGCAAACAAGCCGCTCCGGCCGCGGGCGCTGGCGGGTACGCGGCAAACAAGCCGCTCCGGCCGCGGGCGCTGGCGGGTACGCGGCAAACAAGCCGCTCCGGCCGCGGGCGCTGGGTTGAAACTATGGATCTCCATCAGAAGATCAAAACGCTTCCCTCCGATCCCGGCGTCTATCTTTACAAGAACGCCGAGGGCGAGGTCATCTACGTCGGCAAGGCGAAGAACCTGCGGGCGCGGGTGCGCTCCTATTTTGTGGAGGGCGCCAGCGAGAACGCCAAGACCGGAAGCCTGCTGCGCGAGGCGGCCGATCTCGAATACATCGTGGTGGGCAACGAGCGCGAGGCCCTGGCGCTTGAAAACAACCTGATCAAGCAGAAGAAGCCGCGCTACAACATTCTGCTGCGCGACGACAAATCGTACCCGTACATCAAGCTGACCGCCGAGCGCTATCCGCGCGTGTATGTGACTCGCCGTCTGCGCAAGGACGGCGCGACGTATTATGGGCCGTACTTCCCGGCGAACCTCGCCTACCGCGTGGTCGATCTGATCCATCGCAGCTTTCTGATTCCCTCCTGCAAGATCGATTTGACGCGCGATCATCCGCGCCCCTGTTTGCAGTTCCACATCAAGCGCTGCCTGGGGCCGTGCGTCAAGGATTTGACCACTCCGGAGATTTACGCCGAGGCGGTGAAGGATGTGCGCCTGCTGCTGGAGGGCAAGCCGACCGAACTCTCCGCCTCGCTGCGCCAGCGCATGGAGCGCGCCGCCGGCCAGATGGAGTTCGAGATGGCGGGCAAGTATCGCGACCTCATCACAACCGTGGAGCAGCTCCACGAAAAGCAGCGCATGGATGCCGCCGAAGGCGACGACGTGGATGTGATCAGCTACCACTATGAGAACCATCTGCTGGCGGTGAACCTGTTCCACATGCGCGGCGGCAAGGTGCTGGACCGGCGCGAGTTTTTCTGGGAGGAGCTGGGCGAGTTGGAAACGGAGGACGGATTCCAGGTGGGCGAGTTCTTCGGCACCCTGCTGCAGCAGCTCTACCTGGATGCGCCCTACATTCCGCGCACCATCACGATTCCGGTGGAGTTTGAAGACCGCGCGGCGCTGGAGGAACTGCTGAGTGAAAAGCGCGGCACGCGCGTCCACATCGAGACGCCGCAGCGCGGAGGTAAGCGTTCGCTGATCGACCTGGTGGGCAACAACGCCAAGCAATCCTACGAGCAGCGCTTCCGGGTGATGAAGCCGCGCACGGAGGTATTGAAGAGCGCTGTGCAGGAGATATTCCAGCTGCCCGAGTTGCCCACGCGCATCGAGTGCTTCGACATCTCGCACATCCAGGGCAGCGAGACCGTCGCCTCGATGGTGGTGTGGGAAGAGGGCAAGATGAAGAACGCGGACTACCGCAAGTTCATCATCCGCACGGTGGAGGGGATCGACGACTTCAAGTCGATGCACGAGGTGGTGACGCGGCGCTACCGGCGGCTGCGCGACGCAGAGCAGGCGATGCCTTCTCTGGTGCTGGTGGACGGCGGACTGGGACAGCTGCACGCGGCGGCCCGCGCTTTGGAGGAGTTGGAACTGGCCGCGCAGCCGCTGGCCTCGATCGCCAAGCGCGAGGAGATTCTGTATCTGTTTGGACAGGAGGACGAGCCGATTGTGCTGGATCGTCACTCGCCGGTGCTGCTGCTGATTCAGCAGATTCGCGACGAAGCCCACCGCTTCGCCATCACCTTCCATCGCAAGCGCCGCCAGATGCGCGACCACGCCACCGAACTGCGCGACGTTCCAGGCGTGGGCGGAATGACGACGCGCCGGCTGCTGCAGCACTTTGGGTCGCTGCGCGCAGTGAAGCAGGCCAACTACGCGGCGCTGACCGCCGTGGTTACGGACAAACAGGCGAAGGCGATTCTGGAGTTTTTTCAAGGCGAGGAACAATAGGGGCGACAAGGCGAAAACGGACGGGTGGCCCATATTTGCCATCTGTTGGCAAATGCGGGGATGCAGGCCACCTACGAACTTGCAAGTTTCACTGTCGAAAGGAAGGCCATATCGACCTCCCCTCCGACAGCTTTTTTACTATCTGGCCGCCAAACAGGGACGCGGCGGTTTAGGCGTGGGGCTTCGAAACCTGCTCCAGCACCGCATCCAGGTTGAACGAAGCCGGCTTCTGCCGCGGCGGGAACTTGACGAAGTCCGCGATCTGCCCCGCTATCACCGCCTGCATCAAGTACAGCTGGGGTACATGATTGATCATCCAGTCAAAGTAGACATTCGAGTTGAAATCAGCCCGCTCAAACGGGTCGAGGCGGAGGTTCATTATGTGAGGCATCCGAAGCTTCACAAACGGTTCTGCCCACGCCTGCGTACTCTCGGCGCGTTGCAGTGCCAAATTAAACTTATAGTCGCCCACCCGCACTGCGATGACATCGCCATCATCGCTGAAGTAAACGAGAGCGTTTCTCGCGCTCTCCTTCGCTGCGCCGGTCAGGTACGGGATCTGGTTGAAGCCGTCGAGATGGACGTGGAAAGGCTTGCCGTCCACCGTGGCGCCGGCCTCAAGCTGTTTGGCGACGTCCGGATTTCCGGCGGCAGCCAGCAACGTGGGGAACATATCGATGTGGGAGACAATGCCGTTCAGGTATGAGCCGGGCTTGATCTTGCCCGGCCAACGCATGAAGCACGGAACGCGCCAGCCGCCCTCCCAGTTGGTGTTCTTCTGGCCGCGGAACGGCGTGTTGGCGCCATCCGGCCAGGTGTCGTTCTCCGGGCCGTTGTCGGTGGAATACATCACGATGGTGTTGTCGGCGATGCCCAGCTCATCGAGCTTGTTGAGTACCTCGCCAATCTGCTCGTCGTGGGTAACCATCCGGTCGCTGTAGTCGTCCTGCCCGCTCTTGCCGCGGTTCTTGTCGGCAAGATGCGTCCGGAAGTGCATCGCCGTCGAGTTATACCAGAGGAAGAATGGCTTGTCGGCTTTGACCTGCTTCTCCATCCAGCCGATCGCGCCAGCCGTAATCTCCTCGTCTATGGTTTCCATGCGCTTCTTGGTCAGCGGGCCGGTGTCTTTGACAGTCTGCTTGCCAACCCGGCCCCAGCGCGGATCCACCGTTGGGTCGTCCTTGTCGCTCGCAAAGGTGTGCATCACGCCTCTGGGGCCAAATTCCTCCTTGAACTTAGGATCTTTCGGATAGTCGGGCAGCTCCGGCTCTTCTTCCGCATTCAGGTGATAAAGATTGCCGAAGAACTCGTCGAAGCCGTGCACGGTCGGCAGGAATTCATTCCGGTCGCCCAGATGGTTCTTGCCGAACTGGCCGGTTGCGTAGCCCAGCGGCTTCAGCAGTTCCGCGATGGTCGGGTCTTCCTTCTGCAGGCCAACCGTGGCGCCGGGCATGCCGACCTTGGTGAGGCCGGTGCGGATCGGGTTCTGGCCGGTGATGAAGGCCGCGCGTCCGGCGGTACAGCTCTGCTGGGAGTAGTAGTCGGTGAAGGTAACACCCTCCTCGCCGATGCGGTCGATGTTGGGGGTCCGGTAGCCCATCATGCCAAAGCTATATCGGCTGATATTGGTGATGCCGATGTCGTCACCCCAGAGGATCAGGATATTGGGTTGCTTTGCAGCCATGGTTATTTCCTCTCTTACTGGTTGTGTTGAAGTGATAGCGTCGAACGAAGACACTCGCAGTCCAGGCAGTAGTGCACCACCAGAGGGGAACGTTGCCAACTGTCAGTTGTCACAGTCGGACTGTTAAAACAGACAGGGGTATGAGAATCCGGAACGCGCTGTAGGCCGACACCCAGAATTTCCTATCGGGGAAGCCGCGTGGCACGAGGGTCAGCAGCCGCGGGCATGGAAGGTTTCTTCCAGTAACGGGCTGCATGGAAACTACCGACAGCGATAGCGGTCGCCATCTCACTAACTGACTGAAGATGCGGACCGGAGCGGGTTCAGCTACTCCGGAACCTTTTGCCAGGAGACCGTGACCTGCGTGTTGCCCGAAGAATCCTTCCCCACTTCGACTACTTTTTTGTAGTGGCACTTGGTGCTTGCGCCCGATGAGTGCTGAAGGTAGCAATCGGTGGGACGCGGGGAGACGAAGACGCGGGCTCTGGGGACACCGTTGGTGAATGAGTACCAGCATTGCTCGGTCTGGATGGGCGCGAACAACCACAACATGCAGCTGAACAACGCAGTCATGCTCAGGAGGATGAGCAGACAATAAGAAGTATGCGGTGAGCGTCGCGGATGGAGTGGGTTGATCGCCCGGCATGGCGTTCCTCCGGTCTATAGGGCGCATTCTACCAAACCGTGGAGCGCAGTGTTTTCCGATTTAACCGGCAGCCACACGGTTATGATTTTTTTCGCCGGGCAGGGCCTTCAAGGCCAGCTGCACCGCACCCTCGAAGGGCTGGCGCTTGCTGAGGCGGATCTGAATTTCAGGACGGTCGGTGTGGAGGATGTTGCCGAAGACATTGCGCACGCGGGGCGAGTTGGCAAAGACGCTGCCGGTGATGGCGACCTGCTGGATGGAGTGGCCGATCCACAGGCGGCGCAGCACCACCTGGGTGATGCGGGCCAGTTCGATGGCGGCGGCATTGAGAATTTCGCTGGCGATGGGATCGCCTGCTTCGGCCACCGCCAGCACGATGGGAAACAGATCGGAGAAGTTGGGGATGGGATCGCTGTGGCAGCGCTGCACCAGCTGTTCGCGGGTGACGATGCTCCAGTGCTTCATGATTCCGGTGACCAGCTGACTGCTGCGGCCCTGGTCCATGGCGCGCAGGCACTTGGAGACCGCGCGCTGCCCGATCCAGTGTCCCGATCCTTCGTCGGAAACCAGGCGTCCCCAGCCGCCGGCGCGGGTCACCTCGTCGCGCTCGTTGCGTCCAAAGGCCACCGAGCCGGTGCCGGAGATGCAGACCACGCCGGGGCCTCCATAGAAGGCGGCTTCCAGGGCGATGACGGTGTCTCCGACCACGCGGACAGAGGCGCGGGGAAGAATACCGGCGAGGATTTCCGCGAGGGCGGCAGCTACTTCGGGTGAGGCGGCGCCGGCCACTCCGGCACAGACGCTGGCAATGTCGTTGGCGGAAATTCCGGCTGCGGCCAGCGCGCCGTGCACCGCTTCCGCCAGGGACTGACGGGCACAATCGGCTGGAGACGGAATTGAGATTGCATCCCTTGGCTGCATGGGTTGCAAGCACGGATATCCCGTTGGATATAGCGGCCGCAGTCTTGCTGCCGCCTCCGTCAATTCCCAGCACGAATGCCATCGTGCTCTCATTCTGACATATTCTTCTTGGCGTAAATATAAGGAAAGACGCAGGGTATTGCTTACGTGGGTACATCGTAAACGGCCCCTTGCGCGGCATCGCGCGAGAGCTTGCGCGGGCGCAAAAAGCGGAGCAAAAAGGAATCATTCACCCTGCAGAGAAGCGGTGTCCACCGAAAGGGATCGCGAACGATAATGGCTGCGCGAATGGACTGACAAATCCGCCGCGTTCCAGGCGGGCGCGGCATGGCGCGAGGCGCGCGCCTTGTCATAGATTTTGAGGTACTCGCGGGCGGAGACCGGCCAGGAGAAGTCGCGGGCCATGCCGTTGAGCATGAGCTTGCGCCACTCCCTGGGCTTGCGGAACAGCGCCAGCGCCGCCTGCATGGCCGCCAGCAGCGCCTCCGGAGTGTACTCATGGAACTTGAAGCCGGTGCCTTTGCCGGTGCGGACATCGTAGGGCTCGATGGTGTCGTCGAGTCCGCCGACGGCGCGGACGACGGGGACGGTTCCGTACTTGAGCGAGTAGATCTGGTTGAGGCCGCAGGGTTCGTAGCGCGAGGGCATGAGGAACATGTCGGAGCCGGCCTCGATGCGATGCGCCAAGGCATTGTCGTATCCGACGCTGACGGCGAAGCGGCCCGGATACTGGCGGACGAGACGGCGGAAGAGATCCTCGTAATCTTTGTCTCCGGAGCCGAGGACGACGATGTTGACGTTTTCATGCGCCAGGCGGTCGGCGGCGAGCGCGATAAGATCGAAGCCCTTCTGGGCGGCGAAGCGCGAGACGATGCCGACGATGGGCGCGGTGGATTGCGGGTCGAGCGCGAGGCGCCGCAACAGATCGTGACGGCACAGCTGCTTGCCCTCCAGCGAATCCGCCGAATAATGGGCGGCGATGCAGGGATCGATGGCGGGATTCCACTCGTCGTAATCCACGCCGTTGAGAATGCCGGCCACGGTGGAGGAGCGGTCGCGCAGAACACCCTCCAGACCGAAACCATACTCCGCGGTCTGGATCTCCTGGGCGTACTTGCGGCTGACCGTGGTGACGAAGTCGGAATAAATCAGCGCGCCTTTGAGGAAGTTCACCTTGCCGAAGAACTCCAGTTTGCTGATGGTGAACAGGTCCCAGGGCAGCATGAGGAGCGGCAGCGTGTCCGGTGAAAAGACTCCCTGGTAGCCGATGTTGTGAATGGTGAAGACCGAGGGAATTCCCCGCAGCGCCGGGTCCTCTTCGTACAGGGTGCGCAGGAGAACGGGAATCAGCGCGCTCTGCCAGTCGTGGCAATGGAAGACGTCGGGAACGCCGAGGACCTTGGCCGCTTCCAGCACGGCGCGGCAGTAGAGGGCAAAGCGTTCGGCATTGTCACGATAGTCGCCCAGGGGCGTGCCGTAAAGGCCATCGCGATCGTAGAAAGGGTGGATAATCGATGAAGTAGTAGCGGACGCCGTGGTGCTTTCCTCCATCGACTACCGCGCAGAAGCGGTAGCGGTCATCGAATGGAACCGTGATGCTGGCGATGACGGTGCGCGGTTCCTGGATCTTCGTGCCGCGGTAGAGAGGCAGGTACACTGTGACCTGGTGGCCGAGTCCGGCGATGGCGCGGGGCAGGGCCCCGACCACATCGGCCAGTCCTCCGGTTTTCGAGTATGGAACACACTCGGATGCAGCGAACAGCACGTGCACGGGGCCTCCGCGGAAGCATGAACTAAACATGCTTGGATGCGCGCAGCGTGAAAGACGCGCCAGCGTGAAGTCTATCGGGCGGGACGAAAGGCGGTCAAACTTTGTTGAAGGCTTTACCGAATCGAGTGGTGAGCGGCCGCAAGCCCAAATTGGGGCAGAACTTTCTGGTGGACCTGGATGCGATGCAACGCATCGTGGACGCGCTGGGCGACATCTCCGAGACCACGGTGGTGGAGATTGGCCCGGGCGAGGCAGCGCTGACCGAGTTGCTGGCCAAACGCGCGGGCCGGCTGATCGCCGTGGAACTGGACCGGGTGTTGGCGGCGCAGCTGCGCATGCGCTTTTCTCCCCTGACCAACGTGGAGATTCTGGAGGCGGACATTCTGCAGGTGGACCTGGGAACGGTGCTGGGTTCCACGCCGGGGCCGCTGCGCGATCTGCGTCCCACGGGATTGTTCAAGACGCAGGTGGTAGGCAATCTGCCGTACTACATTACGACGGAGATTCTGCTGAAGATGTTTTCCGCCGGAAGCCGGATTGAAACCCTGGTGCTGATGGTGCAGAAGGAAGTGGCCGACCGCATGGTGGCCCTCCGGGAACGCGCGATTATGGGCTGCTCTCCGCCACGGCGCAGATGTATGGCACGGTGCAGAAGCTGTTCGAACTGGGGCCGGAGTCGTTTGACCCGCCGCCCAAGGTGCGCTCGGCGGTCTTCCGGATGAAGATGCAGCCGCGCTTTGCCGAGCTTGGGGTGGACGAGGCAGGCTTCATCGGCTTTTTGAAGGTGATGTTTGCGCAAAAGCGAAAAACCGTGAGCAACAACCTGAAACTGGCCTACGATAAGGGGGCTGCAAAAGCAGCCCTGACGCACACGGGGATTGCGCCCACCATGCGCGCCGAGACCATTGCTTTGGAAGACATGGCGCGGCTGTACCTGACGTTGAAGGACCAGGCGTTGAAGAACCGGGAGTCGAACGACCATGAGGTGAAGAGAGTGAACAGCGCAGAAGAGGACGGGAGCTGCGATGAACACAGTGCGGGAAGCGGCGGTGGCCGGACAGTTCTATCCGAGTTCGGAGAAGGAACTGCTGAGCGAAGTGCAGGGTTTTCTGGAACGCGGCGCCCAGGATGCGGAAGGCCGCGCGGGTGCGGGCGCTGGGAGTGATTGCTCCGCATGCCGGCTACGTGTATTCGGGAGCGGTGGCGGGAGCGGTGTATGCGCAGATCGAGGTGCCGCGAAAGGTGATCGTGCTTTGTCCCAACCACACCGGGATGGGCGAGCCGCTGGCGATCATGAGCGAGGGCCGCTTCCGCACGCCGCTGGGCGATGTGGAGATTGACGGCGCGCTGGCCGAGGCTCTCAAGCGGGGCTTTCCGCTGTTGCGCGAGGACGAGTCGGCACAGCTCCGCGAGCATGCGGTCGAGGTGCAGTTGCCTTTTCTGCAGGTGCTGCGCAAGGACGTGGCCATAGTGCCGATCACGGTGGGGATTGGCCAGTTCGAGGTGCTCAGCGCGCTGGGCGTGGTGATGGCCAAGGTGATTGCCGAATGCGGCGAGCCGGTGCTGATGGTTGCCTCCAGCGATATGAACCACTACGAGGCTGACGACGGAGACCCGGGTGAAGGATGCGCTGGCGATTGCGCAGGTGTGCGAGCTGCATCCCAAGGGACTCTACGAGACGGTGCGGGGACAGGAGATTTCGATGTGCGGCTATGGCCCGGCAGTGGCGATGCTGACGGCGGCGCTGCGCCTGGGCGCGACGTCTGCCGAACTGCTGAAGTATGCGACCTCGGGGGACGTCTCCGGCGACCGGGCGCACGTGGTGGGGTATGCGGGGATCGCGGTGAGTTAGAGGAAAGTTTCAAGGTTTCAGAGTTTCAAGGTTTCAAGGTTAAGAACAACGGCAAGGGCAAGAGCAAATTCAACGGCAAGACCATTTGGGATGAGCTGGGTTGATTCCCACCTTAGCCGCGCAAAAGACAGCGCGGCGGAAGGTGGGGCACCCGGCTTTTTGCTTGTCCGAAGCGGAAATCACCGGTCGTCCGCCGCCTCCGCCGTGGAATCCGCCACCTCCGCCGACACTGCCTCCGCCTCCGTGGAACCCACCACCGCCGCTGTAGCCTGCCGCCGCTGAAATGCGGCGCGGAGCTGACGGACGGCGCAGTGGGGGCGCTATATGCGTGCGGCGTGTAGCCGGAAGCCGATCCGTAATTAGAGTAGGCGCGCGGAGCGCTGATTCGATACCCCATTCGATACTCCGCCCGAGCTCTCGGGCGAACGACTTACGTCGTAGGCGACACGGCCGGAAGTGGGACGCGTGACATAGTAGGCTCCCCGCTGGCCGCCGATGAGCGAACCGGCGCGATTCGACTCCGCAGTTCCGTGAACGAAGCTGGGAGACGCACCGGACGGCGCGGCAGAGCGGGTGGCGTTGGCACTTGCCGTGCTGCCGCCGGAGTGAACCATGGTCGCGCTAGAGGTCGCGCGAGAGGTTTCGTTCGTCATGCCGTCGTGGATCGCGCCTTCGTGAACCACGGACGCGTGGGTCACGCCGATGGGGCCGACCCGGAGATTCGAGCCCGCGAGGGCGACCGTCCGGTGCGAGGATCCGGCGGGGGGATGCGGTGCGCTAAAACCATGCGGGGTGGAAGCCAGCGTGGGCTGCGGATGAAAGCCGCCGCCGCCATGTCCGGGGCCATGCGGTTCTCCGTGGCCGTGTGGGCCGGGATGCCACCACCAGCCGCGTCCGCTGACGTAGAACCAGTTGCCGTAATAAAACGGACACCAGCCCCAGGGGTAGCCGGAGACGAAGGTCCATCCCCAGTCGGGGTAGTAGCTCCAGGCGCCATTGTCGAAGGGGTCCCAGTCGGGGCCTACGTCGTTGGGCTGCCAGCTTTCGCCGTAACCGGGAATGTCCTGGTACCCGCCGTAGTAGCCGAGGTCGGCCTGGCCGTAGGCATCGGGGTTATCGCTGTTGGAATACTGGGCTCCGGCGGCGGCATACTGGTCGTCGTACTGGTCGCGCTGCTGAACCCAGGCGTCCTGGTTCTCCTGCGGCACCTTTTCCAGACGCGCGGCGCTCTGCGGCTGGCCGAGGATGTAGTTGTAGCTCTCTCCCCCGTGGATTTTGGCATTGCCGCTGTCGTCGAGCGCCTCAACCTCGCCATCGATCACGGCAAGCAGTGCGACCTGCTCCTCCACGTTGAAGCGCAGGTGAGTCGGTTGGGTAATGGCAGAACGCTTCACCGTTCGGGTCCTCGATGCGGAAGCTGGCGTGATCGTTGAGGCGGGCGTTGACATAGACGAGGCCGGAGTCAACCTCAATGTGGTTCACGGCAGAGCCATCGGGAGCGAATGAGAGCTGTTTCAGCGCAATCTGTGCCGGGCCGGCGAGACGGACGCTGCTGCCATCTTCGAACTCCAGCTCGGCCTTGGAATTTTCGGCGGCGTAAACGCGCGCGCCTTCGGTGAGAGGCATGTTGGCGATGGCCTGCTCCCAGCCTTGTCCCTGGTTGCCGGTAACGTTGCGATCGACCTGCACGTCTCCCTGGGCCAGGCTGAGGCGGACCATGCGGACGCCTGGGCCGGAGGCGGCAGCCAGGCACGGCAGCGCCAGCTAACGCCAGAAGAGCGATTGTGCAGCAAAGGAGCCGGACGCCGCGGGTGGTCATAATGTGACTCCTACCCTTGCTTAGTATGAACTCCATAGCGCGAAGGAAGATGCGGAAAATTTGTAAAGAATGGTTTCCGCGGGGAGCTCCGATTCAGGCTCGGCGATTCAGGCTCGGTGACTCAGTCGGGTGCCCCGGGTCCCGCGCCGATTCTTTTCGGCGCTGACCTGGGGAGCAGCTCAGGCATAGCAGCTCAGCGCGGAACTGCCGATTGGCGCTGCAGGGTGGCCGCGGTGTGGATGTGGCAGATGGCGATGGCCAGGGCGTCGGCGGCATCGGCGGGCTGGGGGATTTGATCGAGGTGGAGCAGGCGGGCCACCATCACCTGCACCTGCGACTTTTCGGCGCGGCCGTAGCCGACCACTGCAGACTTGATGGCCAGCGGCGCGTAGGCGGCGACGGAGAGCCCGTGCTGCGCCGCCGACATCATGGCAACTCCGCGGACGTGTCCCAGCTTGAGAGCGCTTTTGGCGTTGACGGAGTAAAAGACATCCTCGATGGCGACCACGTCGGGCCGGTATTCGGTGATGAGCGCCGAGAGACCGTCGAAGACCTTTTTGAGGCGGAGTTCCAAGGCTTCGCGGGGAGCGAGCCGGATGGCTCCGGCGGTGAGGCAGGTAAGCACGCGGCCATCGCCTTCGACCACGCCAAACCCGGTGTATTCGCCGCCGCAATCCACGCCCAGTACACGCATAGGAGAAGTGTAGCGGATAAAAGCAAAGTTTCAAGGTTTCAAAGTTTCAAGGTTTCAAAGCAGGAGCAAGAGGAGAGTCACTCTAGAAAATGCCCTCGCTGTGGGGCACCCGGTCGAGGAGAAGCTTGGTATGCTGGGTAGCGCCGCACAGCAGGCTGGCGGTATGACTTTGCTGGAGACGTTCGATGGCGGGAGGGCCGATGGAAATCCGTTGCTGGCGTAGTTGCCTGATTGCGGTTGCCGGGTTGCCGACTACGTTGCTGGTTACGTTGCTGATGGCCAGCGGCTCGGCCCAGAGCGCAACGCTGATGAGCGCGCCCCAGAGCGTGCCTCAAAACGCGGCGTTCGCCGCACCCCCGAACGCGCCCCTAAGCGAACGCGTTGTGGCCTACCAGATTGAGGGACGCTATGACGCCAAGACGCACACGCTGGACGCCACCGAGCTGCTGACCTACACCAACAAGACTGGCGTGCAGCTCGACCGCTTCCCTTTCCATCTGTACCTGAATGCGTTCCAGCCGAAATCGACTTTTATGACCGAAGCGGAGCGCAACGGACAGCGCGACGCGGAGAAGGGCGCAGGCTGGGAAGACAAGCACTCCGGCTCCAATACTGTGAAGTCTCTGGAAGTTGTGGGCGCGGGCGACGTGACGAAGCAAATGAGATTCATCTCACCCGATGACGGCAACGCGGACGATCGCACGGTGTTTGAGATCGCGCTGCCCAAGCCGCTGGCTCCGGGCGCGCAGATCCAGTTCCGGATTCACTTCGTGGCGAAGTTTCCCGAGGTGATGTCGCGCACCGGCTACAAGCGCGATTTTTTGATGGCGGGGCAGTGGTTTCCCAAGGTGGGCGTGTGGTGGAACGGCGCGTGGAACTGCCATCAGTTCCACGTCAACACCGAGTTCTTCGCCGACTTTGGCACCTTCGACGTGAAGCTGACGCTGCCGGCAAAATGGAACGTGGGCTCGAGCGGCGTGCAGACCGGGGCCACGGACAACGGCGATGGCACGCAGACGGTAAGCTTCCACGCGGAAGACATCCACGACTTTGCCTGGACGGCCTCGCCGGAGACGAAGGTGGTGGAGGACTCGATCGAGCTGGGCGGCCACACGGTGAAGATCCGCATGCTGATGCAGCCCGGACACATGGCGAGCGCGACTCGCTACATGCAGGCGCTGAAGGGCACGATGCGCAAGTTCGACGAATGGATTGGGGCCTATCCGTATCCGCAAATTACCGTGGTCGATCCTCCGCATGGCGCCGCGGCAGCGGGCGGAATGGAGTATCCGACGCTGATTACGGCGGACACGACGTGGTGGATGCCCAAATCGATTCTGGAGCCGGAAGCCGTGGTGGAACACGAATTCGGTCACCAGTACTGGTACGGCATGGTGGCCACCAACGAATTTGAAGATGCGTGGATGGACGAGGGCATCAACCAGTACATGGAAGCCAAGGTGATGGACGCGTTGTACGGCGAGGACACCTCCAGCATACATTCGCGGCTGTGCACGCTCGGCGAACGCGGCGCGGACCGGATGGCCTACGTTCCGATGGCCGACCGCGACCCGCTGTCGCGCCCGGCATGGCTGTTTGAGAATAGCGAGTCGTACGGCGGGATCAGCTATTCGAAAACTGCGCTGATGATGCTGACGCTGGAAAGCCTGATCGGCGAAAAGACGGTACTGCACGGACTGCATGAATATTTTGAACGCTACAAGTTCAAGCATCCCACGCCGGAACAGTTCACCGACGCGATGAACCAGGCAGTGGGACAGAACCTGGACTGGTACTGGAAGCAGTCCATCTACGGCACCGAGACACTGGACGACCGCATTCTCTCGGCTAGCTCCGAGCGGGTGGACTGGTACAGCACGCAGGAGGAGAAAAAGGGCACAACCGTCTATCACAACGAGGTGGTAGTGCACCGGCGCGGAACCTTCGACCTGCCGGTGGTGCTGGAGGCGAAGTTCGACGACGGCTCGGTGGCGCGCGAGCAGTGGGACGGTAAGGACCGCTGGCATCGCTTCAGTTGGGACCGCAAGTCGAAGCTGGTCTCGGCGGAGGTCGATCCGGATCATGGCTACTGGCTGGACCGCGATCCGTTCAACAACAGCTGGACCGCTGAGGCAGACGGCAGAGCGACTGGAAAACTCGCCGGATACTGGACGCTGCTGACGCAATGGATGGAGCAGATGGCGAGTTGGCTGGCTTAGGAGATGGCGAAAACAATGCATGGAAGCGTTCGCAGTTCGGCGGGAGTGGTGTGGCGTCATCGGCGCCTGCTGTGGTGGATCTTCGCCATGAACCTGGCGCTGGCGTGGCTGGGCTCGCTCCCGGTTCGCGCCACGCTGAGCCCGCTGCTCGACCACAGTTCGGAATCGGCCAAGCTGGTGACAGGCTTTGACGTGAGCACACTGGTGATGCTGCTGGAGCAGCCGGAGGTGCAGATGCGCTCGCTGGTCCCGGGTGCGATGAGTGCGGCTGCGATCTTCCTGCTGGCCATGCTGATGATCGATGGCGGTGTGCTCGCCGTGTACCTGGAAGACCGCAAGCTGAGCGGGGAAGAATTCTTTGGAAGTTGCGGCCTGTATTTCTGGCGCATGGTGAGGCTGGCGCTCTACGCGATGGTGCCGTTCGCAGTGCTGATGGCAGCCGGCGGCGCAGTGGCTTCCCACACGGGAAAACTCTCCCACGATGCGCCGCAGGAGCGGCTGGGATTTTTCATAAACGTTGCGAGCAAGCTGGCGATTGTGCTGATTCTGCTGCTGCTGCGCTTGTGGTTCGATCTGGCGCAGGCGCGTGTGGTGCATCGCGGCGAACGTAGAATCTTGCGGGAGCTGTGGTGCAGCCTGAAGCCGGCCTTCCGCTCCGGGCTCTATGCGCAGTACCTGGGAATCGCCGTGATTGGCGCGGTGAGCATGGCAATTGGGATCTGGGTGTGGGTGAGCCTGCCGCATCGGGCCATAGGCGCAAGCTTCGTGGTGCTGGAGCTGGTGACGATCTTCCACATCGCCTCGCGGCTGTGGATGAAGGCGGCCAGCGCTCGCTGGGTAGCGCTGCAGCCGGAGTAGGCAAGACGCGGCAAGGACAGAGGCAAAATCAAGGTCAACAACCCCACCTTATCCGCGCAAAAGGCGCGCGTCGAAGGTGGGGCACCGTCGAGGTTTATTTTCGACGCAACGATTCGCTTTGCCCAATAACCCAATAAATCGATACGTACAAATACAGAGAGTTGGGCAACTACTTCTGCGCTGGGGCGCAGTCGGCGGGATCGCCTTGCAGTTTGCGGATGGTGTGGGGCACGGCGGCCCAGACAGCTTCGAGATTTTCCACGGCGGCTTTGGGACTGCCGGGGAGATTGAGAATCAGCGTGCGATTGCGAATGCCGCAAACAGCGCGCGAGACGATGGCGAAGGGAGTTTTCGCAAAGCTGGCGGCGCGCATGGCTTCGCTGAAGCCGGGAATTGCGCGGTGGAGCACCTGAACGGTCGCCTCCGGGGTTACGTCACGCGGCGAGACGCCGGTGCCGCCGGTGGTCAGGATCAGATCGGTGTCGCCGGCGTCCGACCACTGCTGGAGGACGCTGGCGATGAGCGGCTGCTCGTCGGCAAGGATGGCGGTGACGGCGACCTCCACGTCATGCTCGGCGAGCCAGCGGGAGAGCGCCGGACCGCTCTGGTCGGTGCGCTCGCCGCGGGAGCCTTTGTCGCTGATGGTGAGGACGGCCGCACGGATTCGGCTCCGGTTGTCCGGCTTCGGGTTCGCGCCATGGTCATTCATAACGGGAATGCGCCTCGTGATGCGAACGTTGTCGCCTCATCACGCAAAGAAGCAGTGGTTTACTTGGCCTTTTTCTTGGGCGGTTTTTTGGTTTCGCGTTTTGGAGCGTTCTTGTTTGCCATGTTTGCAGTTTACCCTGATTTGCCGGCTATCCGTAATGAAGATCGCGAAAACAAACGACGATCAGGGAAACAGCGCGTCCACGCGGTAGGCTGCCAGTTCGGCGGCCTCGGCGGCGGCAGCCACCGATCGGCTGATCTGTTCGATTCCGCTGCGCGCGGGCATGGATTCCGCAGCCAGTTTGCAGAGCGCGGGAAGCTGCAGCCACCAGAGCAACTCCTCGTAAGACTCCTTGACGAAATACGAGCGGCCCTCGGTGACGTGCTCCCCGGTAAGCCAGCGAACGTCGGGGTCTTGCCAGAGCGCGGGCGAGAGAACCGGGATGGGCCGCTCCAGCGACGGAGTGGACGGAGCGGCGGCTGAGGCTTCCGGCAGCGGAACTGGTTCCTGGACCGGTTCTGCTGCGGCAAAGACGCCGGCTTCGATGAGCAGGGCAACTTTGATGCGGGCAGCGACGCGCCAGCTTTCCTCGGCCTCAAATCCGAGAGACTCGAAGGCATGCGCCAACGGCTCGCGCAGACGCAGGAGGTCGAATAGATCGAGTGCGATGCGCGGCAGGTCGAATGGATCTGCCGTCGGAACGATGGATGGAGCTCCAGCCTCGGGCGTTCTAATGGCGGGCACTCCAGGCTGCTCCCCACATTCGCCAACAGAAGGCGGATGTGGGCCACCCGGGGTCGCAGATGCAGGCTCTGGTGCCACGGATTCGGCGAGCAACTCCAGCACGGTCCAGGCGAGCACGGGTCCCCACATGGCGGTGGCGGTCAGTTGCGGACTGGGGCTGGGAAGCACGCGGCGGGCAGCGGCAGGCCACGGCTTGGGGAAGAGGCTTTCCAGGGCTGGAATGCGCATGGCGGCGCGCACGCGGTCGTGGAATCGTTTCTCCATTGCCGCCGGATTGGCGGTCGCCGGAGTCTGTCCGCCGTGGCTGCGATAGCAGGACTGCGCCTCGCGCAGGAATTCGCGGCAGCGTCGCCAGGCGTCGCGGAAGAAATCATCGCGCAGATGTTCGAGCGCCTTCTCCTTCTCGGGGCCGGCGGGTGCGCGTTCGGCAACATCGGGTAGATGACGCACCAGGGCCGGGTCCAACAGAAGGCGAAGCGCGTCGTGCGCGGGACGCAGGGCGAGGCGGGTGAGCGCGTCTTCGAGATCGGGCACGCCACGGCCAGCAAGCTCATCGCAGAGGCGGTCCCAGGGACGCTCGGCGGTGGATCGCAGCTCGCGCCAGTCGAGAAAGACGTGGCACTGGTAGGCGTGCAGCTCGATGGTGAGGCCGTGCTCGGTCAGGTTCACGGAGCGGCGCAGATAGTGCAGGCCGGTCAGCGAGTCGCGGAAGGCGAGGACGGTCGCGTGATCGCCGCGCAGTTCGAGCCCTTCCTTGAGCCGCCGCTGGCGCAGGTGGCCGGACCCTTTATCGGCGTAGGCGGCAGAGGAATCGATGGTGCCGCGCGTGGTGGCGTAGCGGTTGTTGTAGAGAACCAGTGCGCGCCGGTCGCCGCGGCGGTTGGAGTAGGCAAAGACGTTTTCATCCACGCTGCCATTCTCGCGGTAGAAGTCGTAGAGCAGGAAGTTTCCGCTCTCGGCGAAGAGGTCGCGCTGATGCAGCAGGGGCGCAATCTGCTGTTCGTGGCGGGCGACCAGCGCGGGATCGGGATTTTCCTGGTAGCGCGGCCAGCGGTACTCCATGCCGTATTTTTCGCTGTAGCCTTCAATCTGTCCGTGGCCGAACATGGGCAAGCCGGGCAGGGTGGACATGAGCGCGGTGACGCCGAAGCACTTGTCTCCGGTGCCGAACTGATCGATGGCGGTGCGCTCGTCGGGATTGCTCATGAAGTTGACGTAGCGCTTCATGATGTCAGGATCGAACTCCAGGGTGTTCTTGATGACCGAGCGGTACTTGGCGTTCTCCTCGTCGCGCATCATGTTCATGAAGGCGCTGTTGTAAACGCGGTGCATCCCGAGGGTGCGCACAAAGTATCCCTCCATCAGCCAGAACGCTTCGGCCAGCAGCAGGGTGCCGGGAACCTCGGCGGCGACGCGATCGACCACCTCCCGCCAGAACTCGT
This sequence comes from uncultured Acidobacteriota bacterium, assembly GCA_963742165.1. Lineage (GTDB taxonomy): Bacteria > Acidobacteriota > Terriglobia > Terriglobales > Acidobacteriaceae > TOLSYN. The sequence goes on from CAVUKX010000011.1 coordinate 123,153, forward strand.
GCGGCATGTGCTTGTTGAACTCGGCGGTGGACATGGCATATTCGGCACGCGAGGGAATGGCTCCGCTGCTGCCGGGATTGGGAAACCAGAGACGCTGAAAGTGTCGCTTGGCCAGGGTCATGGCGGCATCGAAGCGGATCACCGGAAACAGGCGCGCGACGTGCAGGATGGTTTGAATCAGCTGCTCGCGCATCGCCGGATTCAGGTAGTCGAGCTGGGCGGTATCGTTCCAGGGAAAGCTGGTGCCGTCGTTGCCGTGATAGATGTAGCGGACTTCGCCGCTCTGGCGGTCGCGCCGCTGGAAGACCACGGCGGCATCGGTCTGCTCGTAGTAGTGCCGGTCGATCCTGATCTCGACGCGCGGGTCGGAGGACAGATCGGGCCCCTCGAAGTTGTAGGCCGGGTAGGGCGAGTCCGGACGCGAGAGGAACCAGTCGGGATGTTCGACGACCCAGGGCGAATCGATTCCCATGTGGTTGGGCACCATGTCGCTGGCCAGGCGGATGCCGCGCCGGTAACAGCGGTCGCGCAGGGTGATGTAGGCGGCCTCTCCGCCCAAGTCGTCGGCGATGCGGTAGTCGTAGAGCGAATAGGCGGAGGCAACGGCGTCCTGATTGCCGCAGAGCTGCTTGATGGTTTGGGAGGCGCGGCTGCGCTCCCAGATGCCGATGAGCCAGAGCGAATTCAAACCGCGGCGGGCCAGCTCGTCAAGATCTTCGTCAGGAATTTGATCGAGGCGGTCGATGGCGCGGCTGTATTTGCGCGAGAGCTGGGAGAGCCAGACGTAGGTGCTTTTGGCCACCAGCACGGTGGTCGGCATCCATTCCACATCGGCGCTGAACTTTTCATACTCGTGGGCCGGATCGCCAAAGACGGGAACGTCGGAGTGGCTCGTCAGCCCAGGCCATTGCTGGCCGCCGGTCTCGCGACGGCGGCGCGCGGCCTCCTCGGCGGCCTTGGCGGCAGCGGCCCGGGCGGCAGCTTCGGATTCGGCGCTGGGTGGATGGAAGCGCATCCAGATCGCCAGTTCCTCCTCGTGAAGGATGTCGCCGGCGATGAGCAGAAAGCGCTGCAGGCCTTCGCCCAGCAGGGACTTCCACTTGGTGCGGATCACGGTGAGCTGCTCGCTCAACGAGCCGGGAGCCGAGACGGCGGGCGCGCGCAGCAGGTCGTAGAGATTCACCGGCGCGGCGCCCTCGATGGGCACCAGCGGGCGGGTGGCAAAGTAGGCGGGAAACTGCTGGGCAACCTTGCGATAGGCGGTCTTCTCCGCCAATGTGCTGTCCTCGAACAGTTCTTCAAACGGACGGAAGGCCAGGTTCCGGTTGGCCATCCAGAGCAGCATCATCTCTTCGATGGCGGCGGCGCGGTTCGGAGTCCCTTCGGTGGAACCGGCCAGCCACTGACCGGCGGTCTGCTCGCCGCGATAGACGCGAATGCCGGGAAACTGCTGCACGAAGGCCAGCAGCATTTTGTCGAGTTCCCTCGGCCCGACCTGATGGGAGAAAAACGCCAGCGCATCGAGCATGACGTTGGGATCGAACTGCTGGCGATAGCGGGCCATGAGCGCGTGGCTGGCCTCGTCGATCAGGCCCATGACGTAAAGCGCCCCGGCGTTGACGGCGCGCTCCGGATAATTCTGCGCATCGCGAACCAGGTTCATGCGGTGGGCGAATTCACGGCTGGCCGCCACATTGGCAAACACCACGTTTCCGGAAAAGGAAAAAAGCGTCTCCGCAAATTGATAACGGTTGCGGGCGCTCCTTGAGATATGAAATTCCATCATTGCAAGTCGTCCTGGTCCACTCTGTGGTGCACTCTCTGCTTCACCCTCTACGCAACTCCGCCCACCATCATGCCAGATATGAACGGCGTCGGCATCCGCCAAAGCTCACCAACCGCGGGTTAACAGTGAAAAAGTTGAGCCGGCGGCCAGGATTGGCACACCCTGGAGACTAAAGATAGTGGGTGGAATGAACGGGAGGATTGCGCGCAAAAAACAAGGGCCGCTGCGCAGAGGCAGCGGCCCGGTTGAAACAACTAGTCTTTGGGTTCTTTGCGAATCTTCTTCTGCGCCCGCTTGCGAGCCAGCGCTTGCTTGACGCGGAGCTTGGCGCCAGGCTTCAGATAGTAGGAGTGACGCTTCACTTCCTTAATGATGTCTTCCGTCTGAACTTTGCGCTTGAAGCGACGCAGGGCGCTCTCAATGGACTCGCCTTCTTGCAATCGAATTTCAGCCAAACAAAATCACCACCCAACCCAGCCGAAAAATGGCCATGCGTAAGTCTACCATGAAGCGCGCGGAAGGTGCGGCATCCGGAGCAGGGAGAGCTCAGCGCTTGCCCTCGTAATCCACAAAAAGCTCCGGAAACTGCTGTTTCAGCATTTCAACCTTGGGGCGGTCGCAGACCTGAATATAGGGATTCTCCGGGTGGTGGAGCGCGTAATCCTGATGGTAATCCTCGGCGCGGTAAAAGCCCTTCAGCGGCGTCACTTCGGTGACGATCGGCTTGGGAAAGACCTTCGCATGGTCGAGTTGCGCGATGTAGGCGCTGGCGATGCGCCTCTGGTCGTCATTGAGGTAGAAGATTGCGGAGCGGTACGAGGTACCTTCGTCCGCCCCCTGGCGATTGAGCTGCGTCGGGTCGTGGGCGACGGAAAAGAAGACGCGCAGCAACTGGCCGTACGTGAGTTTGGAAGGATCGTAGACCACTTCGACGGACTCGGCATGCCCGGTGGTCTCGGTTGTCACCTGGTCGTAGGTCGCCGTGGAAGCCGAGCCACCGGCATAGCCCACCGTCGTCTTGACGACGCCTTTCAACCGTTCAAAGACCGCCTGCGTTCCCCAGAAACAGCCGCCGGCAAAGACAGCCGTCTGTTGCGATGGCACTGAGGCCAGCGACACATCCACCTTCGCGGGAGGAATGGGTGTTTTTGAAGCGCCTTTGGCCGTACAGGCCGCCAGGGAAAATGCGAGCCCCACAAGTACCGAAACACGCAGCATAGGCGTGAGCATAACCATGCACCTCCGATCCGCCTGCTCATGAGACGCGACCCCGGGAGAATAGTTACAGAGGCTTCCAGACAAATCACTGCCTTATCGTCCGTGACTCGGGATGCGCAAAACTACATGGCACTCCGGCTGCAGGCGCGGGTCAACGCGCGATGACGCGGGCGATGGCGGTTTCGAGAATCTCGCGGGTGAAGATGGGGAGGCTGGTCTGGCGGGTCCGCCTGCGGTACAGAGCGGTGGTTTGGCAGAGCACGACGATGTCTTCGATCTCCGCCGGGTTCACCGCAACCTCGAGGATTCGGGCGCTGAAATCGGCTTCGTTGATTCCCTCCAAGCGAAAGCCGCGGCCGCGCGCCTCTTCCAAATAGAAGTCGGCCACCTCGGAGAGCATGCGCTCGGCATCGCCTGTGATCTCCGGCCGGTCGGCCAGGTCGATGCCCGCGCCAGGCAGCGCCAGCTTGATGCCGAAGATATTGTCCAGGTCGCTATCTGCCGCAAACCAGACGGTGGTTGCGACCACCAGCACGTTGGGATGCTCCGAGGTAGTCTCAATCAGCGCGTCGAGTTCGGCCAGCAGCTCGGGATCGCCCATCTGGTAAGCAAGATCGATGCGCGGCAGCAGCAGCATCACCTTCCTGCGCTTGTAACCGCGCACAATTACCTTGGCCTTGGCCAGGGCGTCGCGGTCGCGCGGGTTGTAGACGGTGACCAGCCGCTCCATTCCCGCCATCTGCGCGATGCGCTGGGCCAGGCTTTTCTTCCCGCTCTGGTTGGGACCGATGATGAGCACCTCGTTGCCGATCTTCAGGTCCTGATAAGCCGAGGGCGTACGCGCGCGGTCCACCAGGTCGGCAATGCTCTCCAGCAGTTTATCGAGCCCCGCCAGCCGGGGATTGAGGCTGCTGACCGGAACGTCGTCCAGGTTGAGATAGACGCGCTGGCGGCGTTTGCGCAGGTCGGTGACAAATTCGATAAAGGCCGGCAGCGCCGCGATGGAGCCGATGATGGTCGCCAGGACGAGAACTTCTTCGGTCAGTAACAGCGCCGAGTCGCTACCGGCAACAGGGTCGAACATACGCAAGAGGATACCACCGGGCCGAGTGCATGAGGCGGCGCAACTGCGCGCGCAGCCGGCCTCTTCCTGAATTGGCGCGGGCAAAAGCCCGGCGGCCGGGGCATCTTCTCGATCCGAGTTGCGCATCTGAGCCCTACATCCAGGGAGTTCGAACTGCCCTTGCGATGAGAGACTCTCTATTCTCTTCTGTGGTATAGGTAGATGTGATGCGGCCGATCTCAAAACGGATAGCGTGGCTGTGCCTGTGGCTGATGCTGTGGTCAGCCATGGCATTTGCTGTGCATCATCACTCGGATGGAGATGACGCCGCCAAGTGTTCGGTTTGCGTTGCCGCGCTTTCGGCATCGCCTGCCGCCCCCGCGCTTCCAACGCGCACCATCTTCCTCGCCGTCTCCACCGTAAGGACCGAGCCGGTAGAGGCCGCCAAGCAGCGCCTCATCGCCTTCGCCCTCACGGTTCGCCCGCCTCCGGAGTTCTAGCTTCCGCAGAAATCGACAATTTGGTTTTGATTTCATTCTGCAACCTAGATCATTTCCGGGAGGAAATCCATGCTTTCTTCATGCAGGAAGTCGCTTTCCGCGGCTTTGCTGGCTGTTTTATATCTGGCGCTCGGTCTGAGCGCGTATGCGCAAGTAGGCAACTCAACATCAATCACAGGCGTGGTGGTGGACCCGACCGGCGCGGTGGTCCCCAATGCCACGGTCGAAATACAGAACCCGGTCAGCCAATATGTTCAATCCGTAACTACCGATAACGCGGGCAAATTCAGCTTTCCCAACGTTCCCTTCAATCCCTACCACCTGACGGTCACCGGAGTGGGGTTTGCCAACTACGTGCAGGACATCGAAGTCAGGTCGTCGGTTGGGGTGAACCTCAACATCCACCTGAAGGTGGGGGGAGCCAGTACATCGGTCACGGTGGAGGCAGGCGCCGAAGATCTGCTGGAGAATACGCCCACGTTTCATACCGACGTGGACCGCAACCTGATCGAAAAGGTTCCGCTGGAGAGCGCGTCGTCCTCGGTAAGTTCGCTGGTGACGCTGGTCACGCCGGGCGTGGCCGCCGATTCCAACGGCCTCTTCCACGGCCTGGGCGATCATGCCGAGAACTCATTCTCGGTGGATGGCCAGCCGATCACCGATCAGCAAAGCAAGGTCTTCTCCAACCAGATCCCTGTGGATTCGATCCAGTCGATCGAAGTAATTTCCGGCGCGCCGCCGGCGGAGTATGGCGGCAAAACAAGCCTGGTCATCGACGTCACCACGCGCTCCGGCCAGGGGGTGACGACGCCGCACGGCAGCGTGACCGGCGGGTACGGCAGTTTCGGGACCTCCACCGAGGACTTTGATCTCAGCTACGGCGGCAACAAGTGGGGAAACTTCATCGCCGTCAGTGGCCTGAATACCGGCCGCTTCCTCGACCCGCCGGAGTTCACCGTGATGCACGACAAGGGAAACGAAGAGAATGTCTTCGACCGCGTGGACTATCAGCTTTCCAACAAAGACTCGCTCCACACCAATCTGGAATTCACGCGCTCCTGGTTCCAGACGCCGAATTCCTTCGATCAGCAGACCCACGTCGTCAATGGCATACAACTGACCAATCCGCTGACGGACCTGCCTCTTGGCCCCACCGACCAGCGCTCAGAGATCAAGACCTACAACATCGCCCCCGCTTGGACCCATCTGCTGAGCGATACGACCCTGTTTACCCTGGGCGTGTTTGTGCGGCGGGATGAGTACGGCTACTATCCGAGCGCGAACCCGTTTAACGATTATTCGCCCGACCTGCAATCGGAGACCGTAAGCCAGTACCGGACCCTGCTGAACACCGGCGTTCGCGGCAACCTCTCCTACGTGAAGGGCATTCACAATCTCAAGCTGGGCGTGAACTACCAGCAGACGTTTCTCGACGAGCACGACAGGATCGGGATCGTTGATCCAAACTACCTTGCCAACAATCCAAACCCCCTGCTGGTGCCTTATGATCTGACCCAGGGCGGTAGTTTGTATGCATTCAACGGCCACACCGACGTGAAGGAACTGGCGCTCTACATTCAAGATTCGATCACGAAAGGCAATTGGAATTTCAATCTTGGAATGCGCGGCGACCTTTACAACGGCTTGGCCACTCACAGCGAAGCCCAGCCTCGACTGGGTGTTTCTTACAACATCAAGCCGAGCAACACGGTGCTTCGCGTCTCGTACGCGCGGGTGATGGAGAGCCCCTTCAACGAAAACCTGGTGCTGTCAAGCGTTGGCTGCGCCAATCCCGTCCTGAACCCGCTGCTGGCGTGCGCACCATCTCTCAGCCTTACGCCGCTGAGTCCGGGCTGGCGCAACGAGTTCCACGCCGGCTTCCAGCAGGCGCTGGGAAAATACATGGTCTTCTCCGGTGAGTACATCTGGAAGTACACCCACCACGGCTTTGACTTCAGCGTGCTGGGCAATACTCCGATCACCTTCCCGGTGGAATGGGACCGGTCGAAGATTCCCGGCTACGCGGGCCGCCTGAGCGTGCCGAATATCCACGGATTCTCGGCGCTGGTGGTGTTCTCCAGTGTGGCTGCGCGCTTCTTCGATCCCCAGGTAAGCGGAGCCGGAGCCACGCCCTCGGCTCCCGCGGGGGTCTTCCGCATTGACCATGACGAGAAGTTTAACGAGACCACTCATATCCAGTACCAACCCTGGAAGCGCGGCCCGTGGATGGGCTTCAACTGGCGCTATGACAGCGGACTGGTGGCGGGACCTGTTCCCTGCGCCGGAGGCAACTGCGCCAATTTCACAGTGGATCAAGGCGGAAAGGGAACCGACTCGATAGTCGATGCATCCCAACTCACAGCCGATCAGCAGTTTCAGGGCGGACTGTTCTGCGAGGGAGTTGCAGCCACTCCCACCACACCAATCAGTTCTGCCGAATATGGGCAGAACGTCTGCCCGGCCGCAAAGTATGGGTCGAAGCTGATCAGCATACCGGCTCCAGGCACCGAAAACGACGACCACAATCCGCCGCGCATCAAGGCGCGGAGTCTGTTCGACCTTTCCCTGGGTGACGACAACCTGTTTCACGGCGACAGGTACAAATGGAGCGCGCAGTTTACGGTCATCAATCTGGCCAACAACTATGCGCTGTATAACTTTCTTTCCACCTTCAGCGGGACGCACTACGTTACGCCGCGCAGTTACACTGCGCAGCTGGGCTTCCATTTCTGATTGCGCTTTTGCAGCGAAGGCTCCGGTCAAATGGCCGGAGCTTTTTTATTGATTGCGCATCAAGCCACTACACTTGCAGCAGAGAAGCAATGGAGTTGCGGAGAGATTCGGTGAGCGCAACCGGCGAGAGTTCGAGATCGGGCGCAAGCGGCGAGCCGACGCGAAGCTGAAGGATTCCAGAGCGGAACCATCCCTGTCTCCGCTGCCTGAGTTCGCCTAAACCCACCAGCGCAACCGGAAGAATGTTTGCATCGGCCTCACGCGCCAGCAGGCCGATGCCAGCGCGAAACGGCAGCAGCGCGCCATCGGCGGAGCGGACGCCCTCGGGAAAGATGAGCACATGATAGCCGCGGTCCATGGCCCGCCCTGCGTGCGAAAAGCTGCGCTGGAATCCGGCGCTGGGCGGCAGCGGAAAGACATTAAACAGCACGGTGATGAGCCAATAGCCAATCGGTGCCAGCAGGTTCAAAAACCAGTTGCCCTGGCTGCGCCCATGGCGAAGATCTTCCAGCACCTCAGCCGACATGGCGATGGCAACTTTTCTACGCACCGCCGCCGGCAGTGCGTAGAGGACCAGCGCCGCATCATAGGCGGTCACGTGATTGGCAATCATCAGCAGGGGCTCGGCGGGAGTTGGAAACTCATCGCAGCGCACGGCGGGAGCGGCGAGAAAACAAACCAGCGGGCGCATCACGGCCTCCTGAAAGACCCACCGCACGGCCTGCACCGGCGTCCACCAGGTCCATTCCGGATAGCGGTAGCGTGCGGGCTCGCGAGCCGGTTGGGGCGACGCGAGGCGAGGCTGCGGAGAATTGGCCGCCGTCCCATGCCCACCCCGGTCGAGAGCGTGAGAATCGAGGCTCGAAGAGTGAGCCGGAGCGGAGAGAAACCTTTCGCGCAACTCTCCGACGGTGGCAATGCGCTCGAACTCTTCGTCGCCGATGCTGACCCCGAGGCGCTGCTCCAACTCGGCCTGCAGTTGCACCCGAGCCAGGCTGTCGAGGTTCAGGTCGAGGTCCAGGCGGGTCTCGCCGCCGAGCGCGGCAGGCCGGGCGCGGGTGAGGTCGGCGATGAGCGCGGCCAATCGATCCGGCGCGGACGAATCCGGTATCGCCGCCAATAAGGCCGCCTCGGCTGCCTGCCGGGCGACCCAGTCGCGAACCGTCCGGCGCTGGATCTTTCCGATGGCGGTGCGCGGAAGGTCGAGCTGCGGCCACAACTTCCAGCGGCGGACGCGCTGATACTCGGCGAGGGTTGCGTTGGCGGCATCCACCGCCCGCTGCGCCTGCTCCGGAGTGCCGCGAAACAGCAGGACGGCGACGGCTTCGGCGCCCGCCGCGCCTTCCATGCCCACCACGGCGGAGGCTTCCACTCCAGGCTGGCCGTTCAGCGCCGCCTCCACGTCTTCAGGATGAATGTTGAGCCCCGCGGCGGTCACGATGGTTTCGCTCTTGCGTCCCAGAAAATGCAGATTGCCTTCGCTGTCCTGCTCCGCCAGATCGCCGGTCGCCAGCCAGGGATCGGAAAGCGTCTGCATGCGGCCGTGCTCCCAGCGGGCGCTGGCGACCATCTCCCCTCGCACTAGAATTTCGCCATCGCCGCCAACCCGAATCTCGCGCCCCGGAAGCGGCTTGCCAATGCTTCCCTGGGTGAGGTGAAAGGGATGGTTGAGGGTGATGAGCGCGGTGGTCTCCGTCATGCCGTAACCTTGAATCACCGCGAAGCCCAGATCGCGCCAGAAGCACTCCAGCCGCGGCGGCAGCGCGGCCCCTCCGCAGACCAGGGCCCAGAACTTGAAGCCGAAGCGGCGGTGCACATCGCGGAAGCGCCACCACCTGCGCCAAACGCCTTGCCCCTGCGAGGACTCCAGCCGCTCGGCCAGATGGGGAACACGCGCCTCCAGTTCGTTGCGCAGCAGATCGAGAACGCGAGGCACCGAAGCCAGAACCGAGATTCGGTAGCGGTGGATCAATTCCAACAGGCGAGGCGCCTGCAGGCGGCTTTCGAAGTGCACCTCGGCGGCCATCAGCGGCGGAATCCAGAGCCCCATGAACTGCCCGAAGACATGGCTGAGCGGAAGCGTGTGCAGAAAACGCAGAGGATGGACGATGCGCTCATAACGCAAATACTTCTGCATCTCGCGCTCGATGGGCTCCAGGCTGGCAATGACGTTGCGATGGGTATGGACGATGCCTTTGGGCTCGGCGGTGGTTCCCGAGGTAAACAGAATCTGCAGCGGCGTGTCAGGCCCCAGGCCCGGCTCCTGCAACGGAGCTTGCCATGGCGGCATGGGCAGGACGGCGGCGAATTCTTCCAGGACGATGCGCGGCACATCGCTATCCAGTCGTGAGAGCAGCGCGCGATCTCCCACCAGCAGGCGGGGCCGGGTCTCGGCGATCACGCGCTGTGCGAACTCAGGGCCGCCGGAGGCATCCAGAGGAACAACGAGGACGCCGCGCAGCACGCAGCCGAAAAACGCCGCGATCCACTTCGCACTATTGTTGCCCCACAGCACCACGCGCTCGCCCGCGGGGATCTGGCGGCGCATCAGTTCGGCGGCAAAGCGTTCGGAGAGATTGGCCAGATCGCGGTAGGTGAAGATTCGCCGGCGAATGCCGCGATGTACCACCACCGCCGGCTGCACGCCGTGCCTGCGATACTCTTCGACCAGCGTGGCCAGGTGAAGGCGCACAATGTGGGTAAGTATGCCACATTGTGCGGTAAGGATTGTTCGGTAAACGTTGCGCGCCAAACCACCGTCTGCCGGAGTGCGGCGTGTGTCTATTGAGCCTTGCCCGTCCGGCACTCCGATGTTCCGCTGGCCTGCGCCTTCTGCTGGAGGTAGTCCCAGGCGCTGCGAACGATATCTTCCAGCTCGGGAATACGCGGCTTCCATCCCAGGTCGGCGGTGATTCGAGTAGGGCTTGCGACCAAGGTTGCGGGATCTCCCGCGCGCCGCGGCTCGACCGTGGCGGGAATGAGGTGGCAGGTGACGCGCCGTGCGCAGTCGATCACTTGCTGCACGCTGAAGCCCTGCCCGTTGCCCAGGTTATAGATGAGCCGCGCCGGCTCCTTCCGCGACTGCAGCGCATCCAGCGCCAGCAGATGCGCGCTGGCCAGGTCGGAGACGTGCACGTAATCGCGCACGCAGCTGCCGTCGTCTGTGTCGTAATCGTCGCCGAAGATGGCGATGTGGCTGCGCTGGCCGCTGGCAACCTGAAGCACGAGCGGAATCAGATGGGTCTCCGGTTGATGGTGCTCGCCGAGGGTTTCCGTGGCGCCGGCGGCGTTGAAGTAGCGCAGTGCGGCGTAGGAGAAGCCGCGGATGCGGTGAAACCAGGCGAGCATCTGCTCCACCATCAGCTTGGATTCGCCGTAGGCATTGGTCGGCACAAGTTTGTCGCTCTCGCGGATCGGAATGTGCTCCGGGTTTCCGTACACCGCGGCGGTGGAGGAAAATACCAGGCGGTAAACCTTGTGGGCAAGCATGGTTTCCAGCAGGTTGAGAGCGTTGGCCGTGTTGTTGCGGAAAAACTTTTCCGGCTCGCGCATGGATTCGCCGGCCTCGATCCAGGCCGCAAAGTGCAGCACGGCTTCGGGCCGGTGTTCGGCAAAGGCGGCCTCCAGCGCGGTGCGGTCGCCCACATCGCCCACCACCAGCCGCGCGGCCGAGGGAACAACTTCCCGGTGTCCCCGGCTGAGATTGTCATACACCACGACATCGTGTCCGGCTTCCACCAGCTGCGCCACCACAACCCCGCCAATGTATCCCGCACCACCCGTAACCAGGACTCGCATACTGACGGCTTTCCTTCCTGCTACCGCGAGAGAGATTCCAAAAGCTAGTGTAACTCCTGACGCGCGACTCCCGGCCAGTGCGTGGAGCGGACTCCGGCGCTGCTAGGATCGGGAGAACCCCATTCACACGCCGGCCTTCGCCGTGCTTTAGAATAGCGGGTGTTCACGTCCGTCAAGGAAAGAAATGGAACAACACCTGCTCACCGCCCGGCTCACCCGCTCCGTCCTTCTGTCGGAGAAGACCAAGCACCTCGAATTCGAAATCGAGGAGCTGGCGTCGTTTGACTTCGTGGCCGGACAGTTCATCTCCGTGCGCGAGCCGCGCGGCGACAATAAGTTCGTCACCCGCGCCTACTCCATCGCTTCGGCACCGCGCGGCAACAATACCTTCGATCTCTGCCTCAACCGCGTCGATCAAGGATTCATGTCCAACTTTCTTTGCGGCCTCGAGGTCGGGGAGACCGCGCACATCCATGGCCCGCATGGGCTATTCGTGCTGAAACCGGAGGCCGAAGACGTGATTCTGGTCTCTACCGGCACCGGAGTCGCACCCTTCCGCAGCATGGCGCGCGACCTGTTTGGACTGGATCGGGGGGGGCGGCACCACCACAACGGACGCCACATCTGGCTGGTCTATGGCACCCGCTACGCGGAGGACATTTACTATCGCGAGGAGTTCGAACGGCTGGCGGCCGAGGAGACTAATTTTCACTACATCGCCACCCTGAGCCGCCCGCCGGAGAGTTGGAGCGGAGAACGGGGATACGTGCAGGAGCACGTTCGCAAGATCGTAGCCGGACGCCAGGATATGCACGTCTATATTTGCGGACTCAATGAGATGGTTTCGTCTGTGCGCAAGCTGCTGCTGGAGGAATGCTGCTGGGACAAAAGCCGGGTCATCTACGAGCGCTACGATTAACCCGACTGCGCCGCAGGCCAGCCGGAGCATGCGTAGGCTCGAACCCGGCTGACGCTGGAACCGGTCAGGCCCGAGCCCTGTCCGGATTCGGCACGGCCGCCAGGGCGGCGAACTCGAACTCCAACGGCTCTACGTGCAGATGCTCGTGCATCCACATCTTGCAGAAGCCGCGCAGGCGCAGGGCCGCATATACCTCTTGCTGCTTGAGGCCGGCATCGATCTGCAAAAGATCCGCGATGTTCTTCTTCCAGGCGTTGCGCTGGTCGTCGCGCACGGGAAATGCGATCTTCTTCTGGAACTGCTCCTCATGCGTAAAATGCGAGAGCATGAACTGAACCAGCATCCGGGCCGCTTCGAGAATCCGGGGCGAACCGTGTCCGTACAGAATCGCATCATCCAGTTCGATGTATTGGCGATGAATGTTGGAGTGTTCCTGATCAAGGCTCTCCAGGTCGCCCCCGAGCGTAACGATTTGTTTCTTACGGCCTTGCATCTGTTATCTCCCTGCACGGAGTACAAAGCAATTCAGCTGCCCAAACCTCACCCGGTGCATTAAGGAAATCCTCATCTATCCCCTTGGAAATTGTAAGTGCATGAAAGGGTACCCCCTTGCATCTCCGTTAACAGCACATTACGACGGGCCATTGACCGCTCGAATTGGGTGTAAAAGAGCCGATAAAGCGTTCAAATCGGGACTATTGCTCCCGAACTGGAACGAAGTTCCCGGCCTAGAACAGAGTTCCCGTATAGATATTCCTCGCCGCCCTGCATTTATTGCCCGCAATGATTGAGTGGCTTCCCTGAGGCCACCCGGCCACCCCGGAGTCCTGGCCCCACGAAACTTCCCTTCTCCGCTTGCTGCAACTTTCAGGGAGGCTCGCTCATCTATTAAGTTGACAGTAAGTCACTCAGGTTCTATCATCGCCATCATATTAGGTCTGAGTAGCACAGTCCTATACGCGCTCGATGAGCGATGGCGGCCTTGGAAGCGTTCCACGAGACATTATTTTTCAGCTAGTTAGCGGGAGGCAAAGAGAAATGGCAAAGATTATCGGAATCGACTTGGGAACCACAAACTCGGTGGTCGCAGTAATGGAAGGCGGCGAACCGAAGGTAATTCCCAATGAAGAGGGCGGACGTACCACGCCTTCCGTCGTCGGCTTCACCAAAACGGGCGAGCGCCCGGTCGGCCAAGTCGCCAAGAACCAGGCAATCACCAACCCGGAGAACACCGTTTTCTCCATCAAGCGCTTCATGGGACGCCGGTTCGATGAAGTCAGCGAAGAGATGAAGATGGTGCCCTACAAGGTGGTCCAGTCGGGCGACCACGTGGCCATTGAGGCCCAGGACAAGGAATACACGCCGCCGCAGATCTCGGCCATGATCCTGCAGAAGCTGAAGAAAGCCGCCGAGGACTATCTGGGCGAGACGGTCACCGAGGCGGTCATCACCGTTCCGGCCTACTTCAACGACTCGCAGCGCCAGGCCACCAAGGACGCCGGCAAAATCGCCGGGCTCGACGTGAAGCGCATCATCAACGAACCGACGGCGGCCGCGCTGGCCTACGGCCTCGACAAGAAAAAGGACGAGACCATCGCCGTGTACGACTTTGGCGGCGGCACCTTCGACATCTCGATTCTCGAGGTCGGCGAGGGCGTCATCGAGGTCAAGTCCACCAACGGCGACACCCACCTGGGGGGCGACAATATCGACCAGCGCGTGGTGGGCTGGCTGGCCGACGAGTTCCGCAAGGATTACGGGCTGGATCTGCGCAGCAAGGGCAATGAGATGGCGATGCAGCGTCTGCGCGACGCCGCCGAGCGTGCCAAGATCGAGCTTTCGACCACCATGCAGACCGAGATCAATCTGCCGTTCATCACCGCCGATGCCTCCGGTCCCAAGCACCTGGTGAAGACCCTGACCCGTGCCAAGCTGGAAGAGATGGTGCGCGACCTGATCGAGAATTCGATCAAGCCCTGCGCGCAGGCGCTCAAGGACGCCGGCATCGACGCCAGCAAGATCGACGAGGTCGTGCTGGTCGGCGGCCAGACGCGCATGCCGATGATTCAGCAGAAGGTGAAGGAGTTCTTCGGGCGCGAGCCGCATCGCGGCGTCAATCCCGACGAAGTGGTTGCCATTGGCGCGGCCATCCAGGGAGGCGTGTTGCAGGGCGAGGTCAAGGACCTGCTGCTGCTCGACGTGACTCCGCTCTCGCTTTCGATTGAAACCTACGGCGGCGTGGCCACCACCATGATTCCGCGCAACACCACCATTCCGACGCGCAAGAGCGAAACCTTCTCGACCGCGGCCGACAGTCAGACGTCGGTGGAGATTCACGTCCTGCAGGGCGAGCGTCCCATGGCGGCGCAGAACCGCACACTGGGCAAGTTCCATCTCTCGGGAATTCCGATGGCGCCGCGCGGCGTGCCGCAGATCGAAGTCACCTTCGACATCGACGCCAACGGCATTCTCAACGTGACGGCCAAGGACACCGCCACCGGCAAGGACCAGAAGATCGCCATCACCTCCTCCAGCGGCCTGAGCAAGGAAGAAGTCGAGCGCATGGCCAAGGAAGCCGAAGCCAATTCGGCCGAGGACAAGGCGAAGCGCGAAGAGGTGGAGACGCGCAACCAGCTCGATGCCATGGTGTACCAGGTCGAGAAGATGATGCGCGAGAACGGCGACAAGATCTCCGGCGGCGAGCGTGGCGAAGTTGAAAACGCGCTGGGCGACGCCAAGAAGGCGCTGGAGAGCGGCGATCACAAGTCAATGCAAACGGCGCGCGACCGGCTGCAGACGGCCTCGCACAAACTGGCCGAGGCCATGTACAAGGCAGCCGCTCCGCCCAACGCCGACGCCACGGCGCAGCCGGGCGGCGAACAGCCGAAGTCGGAAGCCAAGAAAGACGATGGCGTGATCGACGCCGAGTATGTGGACGTGGAGGACAAGAAGTAACGTCAACAAGAAGCAGGAAGTAACCTGCAGCGCGCCGGAAGCGGGGCGGCTGATTCTCGCAGCCGGAGCAGAGATGCTCTGGCTGCTTCGCAGGCGGGCATTTTGAGCCCGTGCAAGGGGGACCCCATGAATTTTGAAGTCAACGGCATTTCGTACTTTCTCACCTTCGACACCAATGAGGCGCAGTGGTTTCTGCTGACGCCCGCGCACGGCGGCGTCGATTCGGTAGAGATCCACGATGACGGCGCGTCGCTGACCACTGCGGTCCCGCACTCACGGTTCAACGGAGGCGCGCGCCGCACCCACTGACGCCAGCCGATGGGTTTTCGCCACTCTGTCCCTGCTGGCGCAGCAAGGTGTGCGGCAGCAGGGATAGAAACTTCTGAGACACTGTTTTGGAGAGCTTATAACGGTGCCGGACGCGGAGCGATCGGCGGCTTCCGCGAGAAACACTTGGCAGAGCAGGAATGGCGCAAGTATGCTGGGCGCAGGGCGTTTTCATTCACAGCGCCGACGCCCGGAACAACCGCGACGGCCGGAAGAAGATCAAGCATGGCTGCAACCGACAAGAAAGACTATTACGCCGTCCTTGGCATCAAGAAAACGGCCACGGCTGACGATGTGCGCAAGGCCTTTCGCAAACTGGCGCGCAAATATCATCCCGACGTCAATCCCGGCGACAAGAAATCCGAGGAGAAGTTCAAGGAACTCTCCGAAGCCAACGAAGTTTTAAGCGACCCCAAGAAGCGCAAGGTCTACGACCAGCTCGGCTTCTACTCGGACAACATCGACCCCAAGACGGCTGAAGCCTACGCTAACAGCGGCGCCGCGGCGGGCGGCAATCCCTTTGGCGGATACAGCCCGGGCGGCAATCAGGGCCGCCAGCACGTGGACTTCGACTTCCGCGATTTCGATTTCGGCGCGCAGCAGCAGGGCGGCCGTGGCGGCAACTTCCGCGACATCTTCTCCGGCATGTTCGGCGGAGGTGGAGGCGCGGCGCAGGAGCCGGCGAGCTCCGCAGGAGCCGACGCCGAATACACCGTGCAGGTGCCGTTCTGGGAGTCGATCCGCGGCGGCGAGATGAAGCTCAACATTCAGCGTCCGTCGGCCATGGGACGCATGACCCCGGAGCCGGTCTCCTTCCGCATCAAGCCCGGCACCCGCGATGGCCAGCGCATCCGCCTGGCCGGCAAGGGCAATCCCGGCACCCGCGGCAATGCGCCCGGCGATCTGTACATCATCGTGCGCATTGCCGAGCACCCCATCTTCCGCCGCGACGCCGACGATATCAGCATGACTCTGCCGATCCTTCCGTGGGAGGCTGCCCTGGGAGCCAAGATCGAGGTGCCCACCATCGATGGCCGCACCGTGCTGCGTATTCCTCCCGGCACGCAGAGCGGGCAGAAGCTGCGCATGCGGGAAAAGGGCGTGCCCTCGGCCACCCGTCCCGGAGTCATCGGCGACCAGATCGTCGAAATCCGCATCGTCGTGCCGGAGATTCCCAACGTCGAGGCCAAGGATCTGTGGCAGAAGCTGGAAAAGCTGCACCCCGAAGATCCGCGGGCTCAACTGTGGAGCAAGATTTAGAGTCCCCTATGACCAAACGGAAAGGCAAAGGCGCGTACATGATCTCGGTGGTGGCCGAGATGTATGAAATCCACCCCCAGACCCTCCGCCTTTACGAGCGCGAAGGCCTGCTGAAGCCCTCGCGCAGCGAAGGCAACACCCGCCTCTACACCGAGGAGGATCTGAAGCGCCTGGAGTTCATCCTCTCGCTGGCCCGCGATCTCGGCGTCAACATCGCCGGCATCGGCATCATCCTCAACATGCGCGAGCGCATGGAGCAGATGCAGATGCAGATGCAGGAGTTTGTGAAGTATGTGCAGCAGGAGGTGATGGTCCGCGCCAATCAGGCCATGCCCAAGGAAGGCCTGGTGCCGGTGCGGCGGCCCGTGGTGATTCCTCCCGGCAAAAAGAAGTAGCCCGCGGCTTTGATTGAATAGTCTTTGAGCGAACGTTAGCTCCGCTGCTCCTGCCGAATCCGGGCGCTGGCGTCCGGGCATTGGCCGCGTTGGTGCAGAATCCGGGCGGCACATTCCGTGTGGCTGCCGACACCCACCTGCAACAAGCCGGTCACTGCATGATCCAACACCTGGGCCGACTCCCCTCTGGGCGCGTGAAGCGCTGCCACGTGCTTCGCTCGATCGCCACGGAACACCGGTTGTCTTCTTGGCGCAATCCTTCCTTCCATAGCAACTCCTAACCTAGCGGCTTCGCGACGCACCGCTGACGGCAGTTTGAGACGGTCGCCGACAATGCGCCATCCATACGCTAGTACGCCGCCATGCCCGGTACAGTGAGGCCGGTCACGCCGCTTCGTGATACCCAACCAGCGCGATCCTCGACACCTTCCCATGGCCGGTCCCGCCTGCCCGTCACCGGGCCAGGTGAGATCCATCACTGCCGGACTCAGACGATTGCCGGAGACTTGCATGGCTGTCACGCATCGGAGACTTCCCATGTCCCCAATCAACGATCTGCACGAGGTGTTGCAGTTACTCCGCTTCGAGCTGAATTACCTCGAGCAGGGCGGCTTCGAGCGGGACAAGGCATTGCTGGGAACCGACTCTCCGTTCCTGGGAACCTTCGCCTGCGTCAACTACGGCGACCCGCTGCGCCGGCACGCCTGCCGCGAGTGCGGCCTCATGCAGTTCGTTCCCGAAGGCAAGCAGAACGAAGAGTTCCCCTGCCACTTCATTCCCCTCAATGCTTCCGGCGAAACCATCGCCAGCCTGATCGAAAAAAACGACCAGCGACGCCTGGTCATCGCCCTCCAACATTGGCTGCGGAGCACCATCGCACGGCTGGAGGCCACGCAGGAGCGTACGAATCGGTAGGACTATTGCTTTTCCTGCGGTACCGGCTCCGCGTCACGCGGAAACGACCGGAGGGTGAGATCGGACGTCTTTTCCGTAACTTTCCCGTCGCTGGATGTGCGCCGCTCCGTCAGCCTTCCCCGGATGTTCCAGTAGCCCTCATCGGCCGGAGTCTTCGCCGCACCTCTCTCCACCATGCCGGAGAATTCGTACCAGACGCCATCGGCCGGCTTGGTGCGAAAGGTCAGCCTGCCGCCTTCCAGCTTAGCCTGATCGAAAAACTGGTCCACGAATGCGGCCTTCTCCGGGGCCTCGTCCTTGTCGCGCGAAACGTAGCGCGAGACCACTCCGGTGACCTTTCCGCCGTCCACTTCGATCTGCACGAACTCGCCTTCGCGTACGAACGAGTACATGCCCGTAATCTCGTCGCCGATCTGCGGCTCGGCCACCGCCTCCTGCGCCATGGCAGCAGCGGCTACAAGCAGAACCAAAGCGGCGATGCCGAAGATGTTTTTCATAGGGGTCTCCCAGGCGAGGTCTCTCCGAAGTGCTGGCGCTCGATCGTGGTGGCCAGTTCGGCATTTGAGCACACTTCGTAGTAGAGGTGCTCCGCCCAGCGCACAAAGCGGAAATCGCGGGCTTCCACCTGTGCGGCGCGGCCCTCGCGCACCAGAATGGGGCGGAAGACTCCGGAGCTCACCGGCACCAATCCGCGGAACAGACGCACCGGCTCCGGGCCCCAAGGCATGGGCAACTCCAGGGTGAACTCCTGCAGCGAAATTTCATCCTGCAATTTCGCAAACGCGGCCTGCGGCAGGTGAATTCCGCCCACGTTGTAGTTGAGCATGAAATCTTCCAGCGCGCCGGCCGCCGACTGTTCATCGACGGTCTGGAAAACAAACACATTGAAAAGCGGATTGCTGCCCTTCAACTGGCGCCGCGCGCGCTTGTGGCAGGCACTCAGCCGGTCGCTCAAATTCAACGCATCGGAGATCATGATGCGGTGCGCGCCATCCATCAGGTAGAGCGGCGCGGAATCCTGATACGCGATGCCGATGCCGATCTCCAGCGGCGGCAGCCCGTTTTCCGTGGATGCGCTGTTGTAGGCATGCACGATGTTCAGCATCTCGCGCGCCAGCATGCAGGTGCGGGCCACGCCGAATCCCCGCTGCCCCTCGTTCTCCAGCAGCGTAAGAATCACCGCGTCGCCTTCGATGAAGACCTTTTCGGCCTCATACTTGGGCAGCAGCTTGTTTACCGGCTCAAAGAAATTCAGGCTGAAAAACGAAGCCGGATTCAGGCCGCGCTCCAATAGCGAACGGGTCAGAAACGACGAGTCGCGAATGTCGGCCTTCAGCACCACATGATGGTTCACCCGCTGCTCGGCCGGCGTCTGCTCTTCCGGCATCAGGAATTCGTAGAGCGTGCCGTTGATCTTGGAGAGCTGCCGCAGCTTCTCATTGTGCAGAACGTTCAGCGATTCCAGCGCCTGCTCCAGCACTTCCAGCTTGCGCAGATCGCGATGAAAACGGAAAATGTCGATGAAATAGCGCGCCGCAAATCGCATCCGCTCCGGCTTGCCGGCCGAGCGGACCCGCTGCACGGCGGCGTCCAGTTTCTCCAGCGGACAGCGGTCGTGGGTATCGAGCACCTCCTCCACGCGGCGCAATTCGCTCTTGTGAATCAACGCGCACTTCAGCTGCTGGGGAGAGACCACCGCGCCGTAGTCGCCCAGGATGGGGACCGACTCGTAGGCAGCCAGCGCATAGTCCATCACCTTGGCCGCCTCCAGCGTTTCCATCCACTCGGCGGTAATCGCCCGCTGTGCCCTGCCCCGCTCGGATTCGTCCGCCAGCCCGCTGTACATCAGCATCTTGGCGTTGTCGGGCACGTTCAGCTGCTCGTCCGCCTCCCCATCGCTTTGCGCCAGGCCCAGCTTCTTCAAAAAACTTTTGGCCATCGCCACCAGATGGTCGAACAGGTCGGGGTCGCGATCGAAGCTTCCAAACAGCGCGTACTGCTCGGCCCTCATAAATGGGTCATGGCTGGATTCCGCCAGCAAAAGGTCGTTGGCCAGAACCTCGTAGCCGGCTGCGTCGCGCCCGCCGAACAGTGCGTGCCGCGTGCTCGCCACCGTCTCCCGCTCCACCTCGTGCAGCGTGGCCAGCACATCTTGCGAAACACGCCGCAACACCTGGCGCTTGCTCACCTGGAAGCGCAGAAAGCGATCGCGCAATACCATCTGCTGCAACTCGAGACGGTGTTCGTCCCGCTTTTTCAGGTTCTCCCGGCAGAGCTCCAGGACATGCGTGAACTGCAGCGGCAGCTCGGTGCGCAGAAACTTGACCAGCGCGGCCCGGCAGGCCAGGTCCAGTTGGAGATTGTCGGCCTCGCGCGCCCGCCGCAACGATGCAAGCTGCAACTCGCCAAGGCAAATCTTGAACTGCGCGGGGTAATCCACCTCCGGCTCCGGCAGTGCATCGTCTTTGATATGGGCGCGGCCGTAACGCGAGTCGCCAAACGGTTTCGCCTCTGGCACGCGCGTCAGTTGTTCCACATCGCCATGTTGCTCGATAAGTTTTGCCAGGTGGATGCGCGCGGTCTCGGTGAACTTCGCACTCAGAAAAACGTCTGGATGCAGGTTATCGACACCGGCAACCAGCCCCTGCAGCGTAAGTTTCGGAACATAGCCTGCCAGTTGAAACTGGCTCGCCATCTCGCGTAATTTCGTCCGTCCAAACATCGGCAACGGCAACCTTTGGCCCTTCCACTGGCATGAATTCGTGAGCTGACTTCCGGACTCTACCACACCCCCAAGCCCGGAGGGAGTCCAACTCCGGCTACGGCTCCGCTGACAATGGCCGGAGACCTTGCCTGCGTAGAATTTTCCGCGTCAACCCGGTGAGCGGAAGGCCGAAAATCTCATCCAGCTTCACCCAGCGTCCCGCTTTTTTCTCTCTCGCGCCCAGCACCCCAAGCCCCAGCCGCACCACCCGCACCTCGTAATCGGTATCGGTGATCGAATGCCGCACCACGCACACATCGGGTGCATCCGGCTCAGCATGAGGCTCCGGCAGTTCCCACATCCCGGCCATCTTCGCCGCATCCGCCGCACGCTGCACCAGAAAGACGCTATGCTTGCGCTCGATCAGCGCGCGCGTCATGCGCACCCGTTTGCGAACGCCTCTTGGGCGGCCCGTTGCGGCCCCCGGAGCGCGGCACCAGTCGCGCACCGGACACACCAGGCACTGCGGATTCTGCGGCGTGCAAACGGTCGCCCCCAGCTCCATCATCGCCTGATTCCAATCCCCTGCGTCCCACTTCCCGGCCCTTTCCTCAGCATGGCGGCCGTCCAGCAGTTCCTGCGCGCGCTGCCATGCCGAAGCGCCTGCGCGTGGTTCCCCGTCGAGCCGGCTCAGCACTCGCTCCACGTTGCCGTCCACCACGGCGACGGGTTCGCCGTAAGCGATGCTCGCGATTGCCGCGGCCGTGTAGCGCCCCACTCCCGGCAGCTTGCGCAGCTCCGCCTCCGTCCGCGGAATCACGCCGCCTGATTCCTTCACCACCACCCCGGCGGCCTTGTGCAGCATGCGGGCGCGGCGGTAATAGCCCAGCCCGCTCCACTGTGCCAGCACCTGCTCCTCCGGCGCCCGGGCCAGTGCCTCCACCGCCGGAAACGCCTCCAGAAACGCGCGGTAGTGCTCCAGCACCGCCGCCACGCGCGTTTGCTGCAGCATGATCTCCGAGACCCATACCCGGTAGGCATCGCGGTCGCGCCGCCAGGGCAGCGGACGCTTGTGCCGCGCATACCACGCCAGCAGCGCCGTTTGCAGGGCGCCGGATTCGTAGTTCTCCTGTCTGTCGGCTAACTTCCCCATGGTAAGCCGATTGTAACAATCCCCATCCGCTTCGGGCACCGGCCATCGGCGCCCGCTATCTTCACAAAACGTTGTCTTTACTGCCCCCACCGCTTTATGTTCTGATTCTTGGTATGAAAACCAACCTGACTACAGCAGCCATTCTCCTAACCCTCGGCGTCACGCTGTCCGGAGGAGCCATTGCCCAGCAAACTCCTGCGGCCAAGCCGGACGCCAGCGCCTCCAGCTCTTCCGAGCTGAAAACCCAAAAGGACAAAGCCAGCTACGCCGTCGGCGCCAGCATTGGAAGAAGCCTCCAGCGGGATGGCATCGAAGTCGATCCCAACCTTCTGCTTCGCGGACTGAACGACCAGCTGAGCGGCGGCAAGCTCCTGCTGAGCGAAGAAGAAACCAAAGCGGTACTCACCACGCTCCAGACGGAAGCGCGCGCCAAGAAAGAAGCTGAGATGAAAGCCCTGGGCGACGTAAACCAGCAGGAAGGCGAAGCCTACCTGGCCGCCAATAAAGCCAAAGAGGGAGTCGTCACTCTTCCCAGCGGCGTGCAGTACAAGGTCGAAAAGCAGGGCGATGGACCCAAGCCGCTCGCCACCGATACGGTCGAGTGCAACTATCGCGGCACGCTCATCAACGGCAACGAGTTTGACAGCTCCTACAAGCGCGGCAAGCCCGCAACCTTCCCCGTCAGCGGAGTCATCAAGGGTTGGACCGAGATCCTGCAGCTCATGCCCGTCGGCTCCAAGTACCAGGTCGTCATCCCCGCCGCTCTCGCCTACGGACAGCGTGGCCCCAGCGCCGAGATCGGCCCCAACGCGACCCTGATCTTCGAGATCGAACTGCTCTCGATCAAGGAAAAGGCCGCGTCGTCAGCCGCTCCGGCTCCCGGAGCCAAGCCGGCAACCGCCACCGGCACGGCATCCAAAGCAGCCGACGCAAAAAAGTAGCTTCAGCGCAGCAAGAGAGCCCGCCATGGCGGGCTCTCTTTTTTGTCTTCCTCGCTTGCGCCTACTTGGCGGGCGTCAGCTCCACGAACTCAAAACGCTCCAGCTGCTTCTCGAAGGGGATCGAGAATTCCTTCTCGATCTTCTCGCGGTAGGTCGGTCCGGAGTTATACGCACAGAACGGATACAGCTTGCCATCCGGCGCGGCGTAGTGAATCACGCAGCGCTTCAGCCGCTCGATGTCGTAGTTGTAATTGTCCTGGAAGTGCATTCCAGCGACCAGCAGGGTGCGATAGGTGAACGTGCCATCCATGCCGTCGCGGCCCAGTTTCTTGTTGGTCATGCCCTGGATCGTGTTGAGGAATTTCTCGAAGGTCAGCCCCTCCGGCGCACGATCGGCCTTGAAGTGCTTCTTGAGTTCCATCCAGCCCTTGGCGCCGTTGTAATACTTCATGATCCCGGTGAACTTCTTGCGCGACATTGCCTCGATATCCTGCACCATCGCCGGAATGTCCACGAATTGCGTGACCGGAATTGCCTTGCGCGATTTCTCATCGACGAACATGTAGGTTCCCAACGAGCAGCTCGTATGAGCCGAGATGGTCGGGACGCCACGGTTCTCGACCGCCGCAATCAGCCGGCTGAACGGCACGACCATGGAGAGCGGGAACCAGTCGTTGTAGGTGTCGAACAGACCCGTCTGCTCGCTCAAGCTGTGAGCCAGATCGGCCAGGGTGAAGCGCTTGGCCTCCAGTTCCTTCTTGGCGATGCGGCCGGTGAATGCCACCGGCTGGAAGCTGATGCCGCTGACCGTGTCCACGTTGTCGATGGCCACCTTCAGAATGTCGCCCAGCTGATGATCGTTCAATCCCTTGACGATCGTCGGCACAAAGACGATCTTCATCCCTGCCTCGCGGCAGTTCTCGATGCACTTCATCTTGCTCGCCAGCAGAGCCTCGCCGCGGGTCTTCATGTAAACGTCGTCGGTCACACCGTCGAACTGCAGGTACAAGGTCGCCAGTCCGGCTGCCTTGCACTTCTTGGCAAACTCCACGTCGGCGGCGATCAGGATTCCGTTGGTGGCTGCCTGCAGGTGGGTGAAGCCAATCTCCCGGGCCATCTCCAGGATCTCGAAGAACTTGGGATGCAGCGTCGGTTCGCCGCCGGAGAACTGCACCACGCGGCCGTCCACCGGACGCTCGTTGCGCAGCGCCATCAGCATCGTCCGCACCTGGTCCAGGTCCGGCTCATACAGGTAGCCCGCGGCGTTCGCGTTGGCGAAGCATACCGGGCAGGTCAGGTTGCAGCGGTTGGTCAAATCCACATTGGCCAGCGCGCTGTGCGAGGTGTGCAGCGAGCAAATTCCGCAATCTTCCGGGCAGGACGCCTCGGCGCCTTTGTCATTCGCCGGATTGCTGAAGCCGACGTTGTCGCCGAACTCCCACTGCTCCATCTTCAGGTAGAGCTTTACGTCCGAAGAGATGCAGTCCTTGAACTCCCCGTGCTCCGGGCAAGTCTTCTCCATCATCACGCGGCCGTTCTCTTCAAAAATCCGCGCCTCGATCTTGTTTACCGTCTCACAGTCGGGACACAGCGACGTGGTCGTCTTGGGAAGCCCCTTCTGCAACGGCTGAATTGGGCCACCGGTCAAGGTCTTTTCAGGTTGCAGGATCTTCAGGTCCGGCCGCTTCGCCGATGCAAATGGAGTGCTCAAGGTCTCTCCGGTCAACAGTGGGATTGGTGGGAATCGGATACACTCCCACATGTCTCTAGTGTGCCTGTGGCGGCAAACAATGCACAGTGGCACCGGTCACCCCCGTCAGTGAGGCCGATTTTCAGCGAATCGCAACTATTCGCATCCAATGGCAACGGAAAGAGCTCAGGCTGCGCCGCCAAAATCCAGCCCTCCACCAACGCCCTATTTTTCTGTTTCATATCTGGTGCGCAAGGCGGCGAAAACTCCGCGCGCGCCTGCTTAAAGCCATTATGGGTTACGTTTTTTAGCTTAGCCACTCCGGATTCCCCGCACCTTCGATATTTATTAAAAAAATTGAAAAATCGTGGAACTAAAAGTGCTCCTCTGCGAATACCAATAGATGCTGGGCTGATGACATTTGACCAGACTCGCTAGTTTCTCCTCCCGATCCTATCCGCCGCTAACCCGGCGGATCTTTTTTGCGCCGAAATGAATCCCTGTCAGTATCAGTTTTCCGCGGGCAAGCGGGAGGCAAAGTTCCGAATCGCTGCCAGGAATGGCTGGCTGGCCACCAGCATCACGTCGTTGTGCCCGGCTCCGTCCAGCCAGATGTGCTCCTTGGGCTGGTTTGCCAGCGCGTAGATACGCTCCCCATGCCAGAACGGAATCACCTCGTCGCGGCGCCCCTGGGCGATCAGCACTGGGCAGTGCACCCGGCGGATGGCTCGCGCATTATTAAACTTGTCCCAGGGCACAATCTGAATTCGTGTGAGCACCCGAAACGCCGAGAGAAACGGTGCCTGAGCAATCAGTCCGGCGACCGGGCGGCCAGCTGCCAGATGAATGGCGGCGGCCGCTCCCAGCGAATGTCCAAACGCAATCACCCGCTGCGGTGGAACCTGCAGCGTTCCGGTCAGCCAGTCGAACGCCGCTTCGGCGTCGCGATAGACGGCAGCCTCGGAAGGTCTGCCCGTGCTGGCGCCATATCCGTTGTAGTCGTAGGCAAACACCGCGAATCCAGCGCGCCGGTATTCCTCCAGAATGGGCAGGTCGTCGCCCATATCCTCGCCGTTGCCGTGGCTGTAGAGCAGCGTGTACCGCGCCTCCGGATTCGGCAGATACGCCGCCGCGATGGTTCCGAACTCGCAGGGTATGCGGAAGGTCTGCACCCCGGGCGCGGAAGCTTCGCGGCGGGTACGCGGCAAAAGATGCCGCTCCGGCCGCGGGCGCTCGGCCAGTGTCTCCAGATCGTAGCCGGCCGGGTGGGGCTGAAAGATGAGGCGGTCCGAGACAATCGCGAGACCGACGAGCAGAACATAGACCCCAACCAGAAACGTCAGCATGATGCGAACACCTGTCCGCAGGAATTTCATTCCGCGCTCTCCCCGCTGGAAGTATAGATGACGCGCACCAAAACAAAACCGCCGGAGGATTTCCCCGGCGGCCTGTAACGCGAGAAGTGAATCGGCTTAATCGCCCATCACTTCTTCTTCCTTTTTATCCGCCGGTACCGCGGGCTTGGCGCCCAGGCTGTCCAGCGAAACGAAGCCACCCACCTCGGGAGCCTTTTCGCCCAGCACATGCTGCTTGTAGAGCGCCATCATCCGGGCGTTCTCGGCATCCTGCTTGACCTTGGCGTCACGCGCCCGGAACTTCTCCTCGCGCGCCGTCTTGGCAATGCCCTGATCGTCCAGTGTCGTGTTGCGTCCGGCGTTCACATGTATCTGGTTCAACACCAGCGTGTGGTCCTTGCTCGCCAGATCCACCTGCTTGCCGCCCGCAAAAATCTCATGCCGGCCGTGCTCCTCGTACCACTTGGTCAGGGTGGCCGTCATGTGCATCTTTTCGATGATGTTCCGCCAGCCCACGCCCGTGTTGTAGGCGCAGAAGCTGATCTCGCCCTCCTGCGTCGCATAGGGAATGATGCACTGCTCGGTGCGCCGGAAGTCGTAGTTGAACAGATCCTGGAACCACATCCCCGCGATAAACAGGAAGTTCCAGCGGTCGGCCCGGCGCTTCTGCACGTCATCCAGCGTCCGGTCGGGGCTCGACTTGCCGTACTTCGACTCCGCCTTCTTGGTCGCCGCGAAGGTCTTGTCGAACTTCTTCAACAGGTCGGTGAACTTGAAGTGGGTCGGCGACAGGAACGGATCGTAGTTGCGGGCCAGCGCCAGCGCCATGCCCAGGTTTGACCAGCGTGCGCCGCGTCCGGCGTCGCTCACCTTGGCCACGTCCTTGGCAATCTGGTCGGCATGGAGGAACTTGGTCACCGGCACGGCTTCCTTGGTCTCTTTATCGATCATCAGCGCCATGCCCACGCCGCAGTTGGGATGGCAGCCGCAGTTCACCGAACCCCACTCCTTGCTTGAACCGTGCACCACGTCGGCCCAGTCGCTGAAGGTTCCCATGAACGAGATTGGGAACCAGTCGCGGACCGGCTCGCCCAGCCCGGTCTGCTTCTTCACGTCGTGCGCCAAGTGGCTCAGCGTGTAGCGCTGGGCATGGCGGCGCTCGTCGGTGATCGCCTCATCCCGGCCGGTAAACGAAACCGGCTGAAACGACAGGAATGAAATTCGCTTCGGATTGTCCAGCGCAAACTGAATGATGCGCCCCACCTGCTCGTTGTTCACTCCGTTGACGATGGTCACCACCGGAACGATTTCCACGCCCGCCGCGTGCAGGTTCTCAATCGCGCGCAGCTTCACGTCAAACAGGTTGCCGACAGCGCGGTGCGAGTTGGCTGCGTTGCCGATGCCGTCAAACTGCAGGTACGCATAGCGCAGACCGGCCTCCGCCGCCTGCTTGCAGAACTCGGGCGACTTGGCAAACTCGATGCCGTTGGTCGCCGCCTGCACCGAGTTGTAGCCCACCTTGCGGGCATACTTCACGGCCTCCAGAAAGTGCGGAGACAGGGTCGGCTCGCCGCCGCTGAACTGCACGCTCATCTGGCGGCGCGGCTTGATGGTAATCGCGTTGTCCAGCATCGTCTTGATGTCTTCCCAGCCGAGCTCATGGACAAAGCCCACCTGGTTGGCGTCCATAAAGCACGGATCGCACATCATGTTGCAGCGGTTGGTCAGGTCCACCGTCAGCACCGCGCCGCGCCCGTACTTCACCGTCGAGGTGCCGTGATTGTGCAGCTTCTCGTCGTTGTGCGCGCGCATGTCGCGCCCCGGAAATGTCTCTTCCAGATGACGGAAGAACTCCACGTCCATCGCCATCACGTCCTCGAAGTGGCCGTGCTTCTCGCAGTCCTTTACCATCAGAATCTGACCGTCGCGCTCGATGATCTGGGCCTTGATCTCACCCACTTTTTCGTTGAGCAGAATCTCATACGGCAGCTTGCCGTCCACAATCTGCTGCCGGATCTCCGGCACGCACTTGGGACACAGCGAGTCGGTCGTCCGCGGCCAGCCCAGCGGCGGTTTGGTCTTCTGGTACGACTTCAGCAGCGGCTTATCCGCCCACTTCGGCGTAACCGAAGCATTGGGGCGTCCGCTGTTCAGCTTGTCAAACACCACCCAGGCGCCCTTGGCCACATACGTGAAGACCTTCTCGACATACTTGATCGGCTTATGCATGAACCGCTGTCTCCTCATCGGGTCCGCCATGTGCGGCCCGCATCGTTTCCCTGTTTCGCCAGGTCGTAGTAATTACGGCATGATTGCAACGCCGTAATTGCTGAAAACGAGTCCCCACAAAGTTTGGAGAACTACACAACTATCCTAGGGCCCAACCCGGCCATCCCCAATGCGGAACCCATGAACGGCGGCCATTCGGCCCTGACTGGTGAAATATCACATCCAGTGGTGACCTGCGTCACAAGCCGGAGACGCACAATCGCACCGCAACCCGCAACCTTGCAGTCCGTCGTATCATGTTGAGCATGGGTTCGTAAGCAGAACCCCGGCGGGACAGGAGAAGCCATGTATTGCTCCAATTGCGGCAAGGAACTCGGTGCCAACCCAGTCTTCTGCCAGTTCTGCGGAACCCGCGCCGCCCCCGCTGCGCCCTTTGGAATCCCGTCTGCGGCGCGACCCTTCGCCCGCTACAGCGCCGACAAAAAAATCGCCGGCGTCTGCGGCGGCGTGGCCCGCTACTTCGATCTCGACTCTTCGCTGGTCCGCGCCATCTGGCTGCTGTGCGTCCTGCTGGCCGGCACCGGTCTGCTCGTCTACCTCATCCTCTGGGTCGCCATGCCCCTCGATCCCGGCGATCCCCAGCAGCCTGCCTGACGCAGTCCGCACAGAAAAAAGCCGGCATCTCTGCCGGCTTCGCTGCGCTTCTCCGCAATTAACTCATCAGGCGGGCAAACATCTCCGGCTCGGCAGATTCCGTCTCCAACTCCGCCTCCAATCCATAGCTCCGCGTTGACCGATCCTCCAACCGGAAGCGCGCCATCGAGTGCTGCAGTTCCAATGCCAGTTCGCTCAGCGATTCGCAGGCCTGGGCAGACTCCTGCGAACACACGCTGCCCTCATGGACCAGCCGGTTGATCTGGCGCACGCCCTCCTGCACCTGCTGTGCCGTCATGCTCTGCAGTTCGGAGGCCTCGGTGATCGCCTTCACCATCTCGCCCACGCGCTCGGCCGCCGCAATGATCTCGTGCAGAGACCTGCCCGCCTCCACCGCCGTGGCCATGCCCGAATTCGCTCGCGCGCCGCCTTCTTTCATGGCGGCCACTGCCTCAGTCGTCTCCGCCTGGATGTTGGCGATCATGCTGGAGATTTCCTTCGTCGCACGGGTGGTGCGCTCGGCCAGTTTGCGCACCTCGTCGGCCACCACGGCAAAGCCCCGCCCCTGTTCGCCGGCACGAGCGGCTTCAATCGCAGCGTTGAGCGCCAGCAGGTTAGTCTGGTCGGCAATGTCGTCGATCACCCCCACGATTTTGCCAATCTCCTGGGAGCGTTTCCCCAGCTGGTCCACCTTCGCGGCCAGCCGCTCGGTCTCTTGCGCAATCTGCTCCATGGTGGAAACCGTCTGCTGCACCACTTCCCCGCCGGTCCTGGCGCGGTTGGCCGCCCCATCGCTCTGCTCCGCTGCCTGGCGCGAAAAATCCGCCGCCGCCTGCACCGCCAGGCTCATCTCCTCCATGGCGTCCTTCATGGTCTCGGTCTGCTGCCGTTGATGCTCGCTGGAAACCGCGCTCTCGGCCGCACTGGCGCTGATCTCCTCGGCCGCGCTGCTCACCTGGTCCGAGTTCGACATGACCAAGCGGATCATCTCCACCAGGCTCTCCTGCATCCGGTTCACGGCCTTCGTCAGATCGGCAATCTCGTCGTCGTCTGCACTTTCCAGCCGCCTGCCGGTCAGGTCGCCATCGGCAATCGCACTTACCCGGCCTGCCACATCCCCAAGCGTGTTGGTAATCCGCGAGCTAATCAGCCAGGTGATGAACAGCCCAAAGAGGATCGACACAGCCACCGTCAGCAGCGTGCAGCCCTCGGCCATCCGCACCGATGATTGCACCAGCGGCTCCCGAAGCGCGTTGGCCTGCCCCACCAGCTTTTCCAGTTGCTGGAATTGATACAGATTGAACACGCTGCCCGCCAGAACCAGAGCCACCTGCAGGGCAAATCCCAAGCCAATTTTCTTATTGATGCTGATGCGCACAGCGCCTCCTGCATTCGGCCGGTTCAGCCCGGTTCTGTTGGTTATCGGCAGGGAAGCGCCGGAACTTCACTCTCTCTTCTGGCGCAGACCGTGCCTTGCAGGGGAAGCTCCGCAGTGATCATCCGTGTTCCACCCGATTGACCGCCCGCGGCCCAGGCCCCAGAATCGGAGTTGTTTTGGAGTCTTTTCTTGCCATCTCTGATTCAGCCACCGGAGGTTCCATTGCCGCGCCTGCGCCGCGTTGTGCTGTTTGCCGCGCTGCTCGCACTGGCTCTGGCCTCGACAGGCTGCGGCGGAAAAAAGCAGACCGCGCGCAATGTTCCGCCCGCGCCCGAGCTGCCGCCCGCGGCAGAACACGCTCCGGCGGGGCCCGCGCCGCCGGCCTCCGTTCCCGGAATCCATGTCGATCCCGATGCCCCTGTGCTCTGGAGTGAAGTCGGCTACGCCAGCTGGTACGGCCCGCAATACAACAAGAAAAAGGCGGCCAACGGCGAAATCTATAACCAGGATGAAATGACCGCCGCGCACAACACCCTGCCGCTGAATTCCATCGTCCGCGTGGTCAATCTCAGCAACCATCAGTCCACCGTGGTTCGCATCACCGACCGCGGCCCCTTTGTCGCCGGCCGCATCATCGACCTCTCGCTGGCTGCCGCCAAAGCCGTCGACGTGTACCTGCCCGGCACCGCCAAGGTTCGTCTCGATGTGCTGGAGGCACCGCATGCCATCGAGACCGGTGGCCGCTGGTGCGTGCAAGTCGGAGCCTTCCAGTCGCAAGCCGCCGCCCTCGAGCTGAAAAATCAACTCCTGGAGCGCTACTCCGGTGCCCAGGTGATCCAGTTCAAAGGCCCCACCGGCTACTGGGTCCGTATCCGCGTCCCGCAGGATGACAAGGAGAAAACCCGCACGGTCTTTGAACAGACCGAGGTCAGGGAAGGCGGAGTCTTCATGGTCCGCCTCGACTAGAACGGTCCTGAGTCGCTACAACCCTGGGTTGCTGCACCCCGAGGCTGCCCCGCTCCAAGCTGTCATTCCGAGCAACGCGAGGAATCCCTGCGCCGTTCAAGTCGGCGAGGACGCTCCAGAGTCTTTCCTGCCAGAACTGCCCGGACGGCACCTTCTGCGAAGCCGAGATGGGCCCGGCGCGGCCAAGCTCCGTTCGAGTCCGCGACTGTGCTACATTGAGCGACGCAAGGAGCACCCATGAACGACTGCCTTTTCTGCAAGATTATCGCCGGAGAAATTCCCGCGAAGAAGGTGTACGAAGACGATCAGGTCTACGTCTTCGAGGACATCCAACCGGTTGCGCCCACCCACGTCCTCATCGTCCCCAAACGCCATTTCGCCGGACTCAAGGAAGCGGAGGCCTCCGACGCCGCCATCATCGGCTACTGCCACCTCATCGCCGCCCGGCTCGGGCGCGAGCGCAAGATTGAAGATGGATACCGCACCGTGCTCAACGTGGGTCCGCGCAGCGGCCAGTCGGTCTTCCACCTGCACCTCCACCTCATCGGCGGACGCGACCTAAAGTGGCCTCCCGGCTAATCGCCACATTGTCTGAGCTGTTATTGAGGATCTGAGTTGTTCCTGAGAGGTGCCTATGCCCTACCTGCTCTGCCGCAATCGCGTGGCGGATCTCGCCCGCTGGCGAGCTGTCTTCTCCTCCCACCAGCCGGCCCACCGCAGTGCGGGCCTTCGGCTGGTCAGGCTCTGGCGTAGCCTGGAAGAACCCGGCAACGTCTTCTTCCTTTTCGAAGTTGACAACGTGGACACGGCCCGCGAGTTTATCGGCAATCCCGAGGCTGCGAAGGCGGGCGAAGCCGCCGGCGTACTCGACGGCGACTATCATTTTGTGGAAGAGATCGGCGGCTATTAATCGCGCGCCGGCGCTCGCGGCCGCAAACCCCGCGCCGCCCACTCACCTAGCGCGCTCGCTCACTTTGGATACGATTGCCTGGCCTTACCGGAGCTCAGTACTCCTGCAGCTCCGCTTCGCTGGTGGCGTGGCGGCGCAGCAGCTGCGGCAGGTTCTGCGAAAACGCCGAGCGCGGCAGCACCATATCGCAGCCCGCCTCCTGAGCCTTCACCTTCAGTTCGCCCTGCAGATGCGACAGGAAGCCGATGATGTTAGTCTCTTTCTTGAACTTCGCCTTCAATTTGGTGATCACCGTCAGCGGCTTAATCGTGTGGTGGTTCAGGTCGATGATGACCAGCGACGGCTTCTCTTCCCCGGCCGCCACCATCTCCAGAACTTCCTTGTCGGTCTTGACGAAGACCACCTTCACGTTCAGCTTGCGCGCCGTCTCCTGAACCTTGGCCATGAAGAACAGGTCGTCGATGAATGCCACCATCGGCCTGGTGCTGAGGTTTTCCGTCACCGGCATCGCCTCATACCCCGGCCGTCCCGCGTTGCCCTCCTGGTGCAGGCTGCGGTACGAGTGGTCCATGGGAGCGCTGTACACGCCGGCGTCAGGGGTTTTGTGATTGACCACCGTGCGCAGGATGCGCTTGTTGCTGTTCCCGGTCCCGTTGCCGTTGGCGTCGGCCGGGCTCTGGCGCACCGATGGCTTGGGCTTGAATCGCTTCATGGCTGGCTTCCCTTGCATAGCTGGTTTTCCCTGAGAAGCTGGGGACAGATTCTGATTGGATTGTCCTGATCCGTCTTGGGCCTGGGTTCCGGGTTGAGTTCCCGCAGCTTGACCACCGCGACGCCCACGGCGCCGCTTGCGTCCTCTCCCGCCGGTGCCGGCAGGATGGTTCGATCCACTGTTCATATTTTCAGGCTTCTCTTGTGTTTAGTTACGTCTAGCGATCAATATCCGCGCTGCGTACGGCTTGTTGTGGTTCAAGCCACGCACCCGCTCGATCTGTTTGATGTTTCCCGTGTTGCAGCCGTGCCGCGGATCGGGCACCCGGCTTCAGGTCCAACTCTCTCTCGTCCCGGGAGGATATCCGATACTACCCAACACCACTCCAGCCGACAAGCCAAATGTTTCATCCCGCTGTGGATATCGGCCGAATTCGAAACATCTATACGCTTGCTTAGATGCGCAAATCCTGCCTGCGTCGCGAACCATTTCCATCCGGCGCCGGTCTGTCTTCTGCCGGCCTGTCTCGCGAACTCTGACCACTCTACCGGGGATGGGAGTGGTGGGCGCTGTAGGATTCGAACCTACGACTTCCACCGTGTGAAGGTGACACTCTACCGCTGAGTTAAGCGCCCGCTGTGTGCTACCTCGGATTGTAACAAACCTGCCCGATTTCGCAAATCGGCACAGCTGTCCACTGACCCGTTATGGCTTCTTTTCCTGACAGCCCTTCATCCCCTGAAGGGCCCGGGCATTTTGCGGGTCGAGCTTGAGCGCCTGGGCAAAGGCCGAGACGGCTTCCGGGCAGTTGCCTTGCGCGACCAGGATGTCGCCACGCAGGGCATAGGCCGCGGCGCTCGGGTTCTCCGCGATGCCGGCGTCCACATTCTCCAGCGCCTTTGGGTAGCTTTTCGCCTGGAAGAGCATGGTTGCGAGCTTCAATCGCCGCTGAGCCGCAGCCTCGTCGCTGTCGGTAAGTGCGGCCGGCGGATTCAGCACCGCCGCCAGTTCCTCGTCGCTGATTTCCTTCAACAGATAGCGCACGCGCGCGGTGACCACGGCGGCGTAGTTGACTTTGGTGAACGACTGGTAAGCAACCAGCTTGTGTTGCTGGTCGAACAGGACCACCACCGGCACCTGCGCCACGCCGAGTTTCCCGTAGAAGACATCGCCCACATCGATCAGCACCGGCATCGAGAGGCCGGCTTCCTTCACCATGGCCTGCACGTCGTCCTTGGCTGCCCGGTCGGAAACAATTCCTACCCAGTGAATCGACTTGCCGGCAAGTTGCTTCTCTACCGCGGCCAATTCTTTCAGGGTGAGCCGGGAGAATTCCTGATTGGGACGAAAAAAGATAAAGACGTTCGCAGTCGCATTGGTAAACAGGTGATCCGTTCCCCCGGCGAGCGTTGGCATCTCGGCATCCTCGACCACGGTGCCGAGCTGGGCGTGGGTGTAACCCCACGCCCCAGGACCGAGCGTCAGCCAGGCCAGCAGCAGAAGCAGCCCGCGAAGGCGGCTACGGCTTGGCGTCATGGCTGGGTTCGGGCACGCTCGCGGAGGTCTTCGGCGCGGTGTTGTTGTAGGACCTGGTGGCGTGACACGTCTTCGCACAGGAGCCGCCGGTTTCCGTCTTGGTGTAGTTGATCTTGAGCATCCAGCCCTTCGGGCCATAAGGGACGGCGTTGCGGATCTGGTGCTCCTGCTCGGAGGCATGAACGTCATGGCAGGCGCGGCAGGTGCGGCCCACGCTCCGGTTGACGTGGACGTAATGCAGGTTCTTGTTGCCGTCGCGGAACTGCGTCAGCTGTTCGGTCTGCGGAGTGGTAAACGCCTTCTCGTCGTGGCAGCTGAAGCAAAGCGCATAGTTCTGGGCGTCGTAGCCGGAATAAAACTCCGCCGGGTAGGCGTTGGTCAGCAGACGGAAGTTGTTGCTGCCGTGCGTCATGTGGCAGGAACTGCAATCCTGCGCGGCAACCGGACCATGCTGATGCGGATTGTCGGCGAACAGCTTCGTCATGTTCGTGAGCTTTTTGCCGTTATGGTCCAGAACGTCGTCCTTGCCGTGGCATTGCAGGCACAGCGGCATCGGGAGCTGAACCAGCAGGTGCTCGACGTTGGCGCCGTGCGGGTTGTGGCAGTTGACGCATTTGTCTCCCGTGGTCAGCGCATCGTGCTTCACCGTGGATTCAAGAGCGATCTTTTTGATTTCCTGATGGCAGCTCTGGCAGAGGGTTCCGGACTCTTCGATCAGCAGCTTGGGCTGCATCGAGTCGTGCGGGTTATGGCAGTTCACGCAACTCTGCTGCGCTGCCGGATGCGCATACTTGCGTCCCAGAACCTGCTTGAAGTCGTCGTGACAGCCCATGCACAGATCGTTGACGGCGCCCTTCACTGGGCCGGGATTCTTGGCATCATTGCTCTGGTGGCAGATGCTGCAATCGCCGGCATCGTAGGGAGCGTGGTAGGAGACCACCTTATCGCTGGAAGGGATTGGCGCAAGCCGGCTGTCGCTGACCTTGAGCACCACCGGATGCGAAACGGCAACCGGTGCAACCGGCGCCGGATGATGCTTCTTCTTAAGGATGGGGGGCTGATTGAGGTTGGGGGTCTGAGCGCTGCCGCTTACCGTGGCGAACAGCAAAAGGCCCGCAACGCAAAGCGCCTTCAGGGAAGGGTTGAAATTGGGGCGATCCGCCAGCTGAAGCTGTTGGCGGGAAGTGGTGCAGCCTGTGATGGCAGTGTCGAAATTCAAGCAGGAGTCCCTGGGCGCTGAGGCGCGGATCGCTCGCATGTATCGGTTTTGAAAATAAAAAGTGCTCAAACCAGCTGCGGGAATCGAAAACACACGATGCCCCTCGCCCGCACTCCCCAGAATAGGAGCGCAAGCACCGTCACAGCTGAATGAACAGAGTTTCTTGCATAATACCGAAATCTCTCTTAATACACAAGCCTCGATAGCCGCGCAAGGCGATCCTCCCGGGCGGTTTATCGGGGAGTTCCCGGTCACCCTCCCACAAATTCACGCTGCTGTTTTCGCCGCTCCGCCAACCGTCCCACTCCCCGCTGGTTCCGGTCCGCGACTTTCCTGTCCGGCTCCGCCTGTCTTTCGGGCATAATAGGCGCAGCACCGGCGCCAATCGCATGATGTGGAAGCGCAAAAAGCCCGACGAGCCGGAATCCGCGCCCCCCGGCGGCGAATCCGGAGATTCCCCGCAACTTTCGCCAGTCGAGGGGGTTCCCAATGCCATGAGTAGCATGGCCATTGGCGGTGCATTCCCGCGTGCCGGCGAGGTGAGCAGCAGCCAGCCGGTGCGCTACAGCGATCCCCAGTCTTTGACCGGGCTTGACGATGCACAGGTCATGCTCCGAGTGCGAGACGGCGACGATGCCGCCTTCAACTATCTAGTCGAGCGCTATCGCCGCGCCATGATGAGCTTTATGTTCCGTATGGTGCACAACGCGGCCATCGCCGAGGAGCTCGCGCAGGAGGTGTTCCTCCGCGTCTACCGCTCGCGAGCCAGCTATGCGGCCGATGCCAAGTTCACCACCTGGCTCTACCGGATCGCAACCAACCTGGCGGTGAACCACGCCAGGGACCACAAGCACGACCGCCCGGAGGAAAAGGCCAGCCTCGACGAGGTCGATGAGAATACCGGGCTGTCCATCGACGTAGCCGACGAACGGCCCAACGTCGAGCAGGAATTATTGCGCCACGAGCGCCTGCGCGCCATCCGCCAGCAGGTCGAGGCACTGCCCGAGCGCCAGCGCATCGCGGTGATGATGCACAAGTATCAGGAACTGGATTACCGGCAGATCGCCGAGGTCTTGCACCTGAGCGAATCGGCCACCAAGAGTCTGCTGTTTCGCGCCTATGAGACGCTGCGCCAGAGCTTGAAGGATTTCGTGTAGAGGCATATATGAATTGCAGGAATATTCACGATCAGTTGCCGGACGTCGCACTCGGCCTTACGCCGGCGCCGCCCGAAATCGAAGCCCATCTCGGCGAGTGCCGCGAGTGTGCCGATACCCTTCAGGCACTGCGCTCCACCATGAGCCTGCTGGACGAGTGGCAGGCGCCCGAGCCTTCGGCCTACTGGGATGTCCGTATGCAGGCGCGTCTGCGCGAGGAGCAGCAGCGCGCCTCCGCCGGATGGCTGCAGTGGTTGCGCCGTCCCGCCCTCAGCGTTGCCGCCGCATTGTGCCTGGTCGTCGGCATCGGTGTCATTCAGATGGAGCGCTTCCTGCAGACCGGCGAGAATCCGCCGACGGTGGCATTCCACATCACGGCGCCCACCGGAACCGCGGTCTCCGACCTGCAGTATTTGGACAAGAACTCAGACCTGCTGCAGAACTTCGACGCCCTTGACGACATGGATGGAGACGCCGACACCGGCGCCGGCAACGCCAGCAATTAGTTTCGTTAGAAATCGGAGGGGGATGCGCACTCACTACATTTCGGCTCTTCTGGCCACGCTTGTGCTCGCCGCGCCCTTGTGCGCCGCCATGCAGCAGCCGGGACAGCCCGCCGGAACCGCGGCGCGTCCGGTGTATCCGGCGCGTCCTCAGTACACCGCGCCCAACGCCATGCCTCCGCAGCCTCAGTACGCCCATCCTCACCAGTTCTATCGCGGGCAAGGTCCGCACAACGGCGACTGGCTGCGCAACACCATGCAGCTTCCGCCCCAGGAGCGGCAAAAAAGACTGGAACAGGACCCGCACTTCCGTCAGCTGCCGCCACAGCGGCAGGAGCAACTGTTGCACCGTCTGCAGGCCTTTGACGCCATGACTCCCGAGGACCAGCAGCGGGTGCTCAACCGCATGGAGATGATCGAACACCTTCCGCCGGAGCAGCAGCAGCGGGCGGAGGCGTTATTCGGACAGTTCCGCGCCCTGGACCCGCAGCGCAAGAACATGATGCGCCGAACCCTGCGCCAGATGCGAACCATGCCCCCGGACGCACGCCTGCACTTCCTGGGCTCGCCCGAGGTCCGCTCGCTCTACTCCCAGGATGAGGTCCGCATGCTCTACGACTTCAACTCCATCGGATTCGTCAGCCCCGAGCAGTAAGGGCCGCGCCCATCCGCCGCTCTGCGATGCAATACAAAGCGCGCCTTCGCCGGCGCGCTTTGTCCATCTCTGCAAAAATTCCTGATCCGCGGCGTTTCTAATCCACGGCCACGATCACATTGTTGGCCTTGAAGGCCGCGTCTACTTCCTCGCCTACCTTCAGCCCCAGGTTGTGGCTGCTCTCCTTGGTGACGATCGCGGTCAGCTCCGCACCTCCGGCCAGCTTCAGCACGATCTCGTTATTCACCGCGCCTTCGTCCACCCGGACCACCTTGCCCCGCAGCACGTTGCGCGCGCTGATCTTTTTCGGATCGAGCCCTTTGCCCAGAATCACCCAGCTGGACTTCAGGATGGCATACGCATGCATCCCTTCTTTCAGCCCGAGAGCGGCTATGCCATCATTGGTGATGATTGCCACCACCTTGTCGCCGCCCTCCAGAGTGATATCTACTTCGCCATTCACCGCGCCCTTGGCCACCTTGCTTACGCTTCCTGCCAGTGTGTTGCGAGCACTGATCTTCATTGCGAGCCCCCCTTGCGAGAAATTACTCTACGCCA
This sequence comes from uncultured Acidobacteriota bacterium, assembly GCA_963742165.1. GTDB lineage: Bacteria > Acidobacteriota > Terriglobia > Terriglobales > Acidobacteriaceae > TOLSYN. The sequence goes on from CAVUKX010000011.1 coordinate 161,342, forward strand.
TTCTTTTTCAAACTGCAAAACGCGCTTCTCTCCAGAAGCGGTCTCATCCATGGCTTGAGGCGCCTGAAGGGCTTTTCCCTCAGCGGCTAAAGCCGCGTGAAATGAGCATTTCTTGCGGCACTGAAGTCGTGCCCTTTCAAAACTGGGTCGTGCCTTTTAAAACTGGGTCGTCCCTTTTCAAAACCGGCTTATGAGAGGCATCTAATCCTTCCAGCAGCTTTTCACCACGAACCACACGTTTGCCGGACGCTCCGCCAGACGCCGCATGAAGTAGGGAAACCACTCCGTGCCGAACGGCACATAACAGCGCACGCCCCACCCTGCATTCGCCAGCTTCAGTTGCAGGTCGCGCCGCACCCCATGCAGCATTTGGAACTCAAACGCCGTCTTTGGGATGCCTTCCTGCTCAGTCCACTGCTGGATCGCGCCGATGAGCTTCTCGTCGTGGGTGGCCAGGCCGTGAAACAAGCCGCTGGCCAGAATCTGCTTGGCCACGCGGAGATAGTTGGCGTCCACATCCTGCTTGCGTGGATAGGCAATCGAGGCGGGCTCCTGGTAGGCTCCCTTGCACAGCCGGATGCGGATTCCCTCCGCGCACAGCAGCCGCGCGTCTTCCTCGGTGCGATACAAATACGCCTGCAGCACGGTGCCGATGTGGCCCGCCGCTCCCGGCCTGCGATGCAGCTCGCGCACCAGTTGCAGAGTCCTCTCGGTGTAGGCCGAGCCTTCCATGTCCACGCGCAGAAAGCTGCCGACGGCGATGGCGTGATCGAGCAGCCCTGCCACCGTCCTGCGCGCCATGGACTCATCCACGTCCAGCCCCAGATGGGTCAGCTTCAGGCTCACGTTGGCGTCCAGCCTGCGCCGCGCGATCTCGTCGAGCAGCTGGTGGTAGCGCGCCTCGACGCGCAGCGCGTCCTCGCGGCTGCCGACGTTTTCGCCCAGATAGTCCACCGCCACGCGCACGCCCGCCCGGTTCATCGCCGCCGCTTCCCGCAGCAGGTCCTCCACCGCAACACCGGCCACGAAGCGCCTGGAAAGCCTCTGCCCGAGCGCGGACCTCTCCGCCAAGGAACGAAGGCGGCGGCTCTCCGACATCGCAATCAACAACGAGCGCAGCATGACTGTTCCTTCACCACAGATAGTGAGCGGCTTGGCGATTAATCAACAATCAGGCCAAGACTCAGGCCAACAATCCGAGTGGCGCGAAAGCGGCTTGCGCTTGCCGCTCGCAAATCCATATTTGACCATGAACCCTTGCCACCGCTGCAATACTGGGGCCACCTGTCTGTCGCAAACAGGCCAGGGCACTCACTATCACGCTCCGCACATCGGTGAGCAAGCTGATCCAGCCATCATCGGTTTGCTCTCTTCGCACGCAGACGGGCCGCCACGTCCGCCACTGGCTTAACTTTGCCGGCAGCCACTTCCTGATTGCCCAGCGCCAGAATCTTCAGCAATGCGAGCGTCTCCGGCGTTTCCTCGAAAGACGCAACATCCTGCCTCATAGTCCCTCTGCCTCCAAGTACCGTTCCACCTCGATGGCCGCCATGCATCCGGTGCCAGAGGCGGTGATGGCCTGCCGGTAGCGCCGGTCGGCCACGTCGCCGCAGGCATACACCCCGGGAACCCCGGTGTGCACGTAGTCGCGCGTCTTCAGGTAGCCGTCCTCGTCGCTCTCCAGCGCGCCGTGGAACATGGACGCGTTGGGCGTGTGTCCAATGCCCAGGAACATCGCGCTGGTGGGGAAATCCCACACCTTGCCGGTCAGCAGGTTGCGCAGCTTCAGGGCGGTCACTTCCTTGGCCGACACGTCCATCACCTCTTCCACCACGGTGTCGGTCATAAAGTGAATCTTGTCGTGGGCCCGGGCGCGGTCCAGCATGATCTTGCTGGCGCGGAAGGCGTCGCGGCGATGGATAAGCGTGACCTTGCTGGCGAAGCGGGTGAGGAACAGCGCCTCTTCCATCGCCGAGTCGCCGCCGCCGATCACCGTAATCTCCTTGCCGCTAAAGAAGAAACCATCGCAGGTGGCGCAGGAGGAAACTCCGTGGCCGATCAGCGCCCTCTCGCTGGGCAGTCCCAGCCAGCGCGCACTGGCCCCGCTGGCGATGATGAGCGCGCGGGTACGGATCTGCTCTTTGCCAACGGTGAGCACGAAGGGACGCTGCGACAGATCGGCAGCCATCACGTGGCCCATCCGGAACTCGGTCCCAAAGCGCTCCGCCTGCTTGCGCATGTTCTCGATCAGCGCCGGCCCCTGAATTCCATCTGGCCAGCCGGGGAAGTTTTCCACCAGCGTCGTCATGGAGAGCTGGCCGCCGGGCTCATGTCCCTCCAGCAGCAGCGGCGTAAGATTGGCCCTGCCCGCATAAATCGCCGCCGTCAGCCCACTGCATCCCGAACCCATAATGACTACGTTACGAATTTCCTCTGCCATCGTCCTCTCTCGTCTTCCTCATGTAAGCTGCGCCTTTGGCGCGGCTATGTCTTAGCCCAATTACGCTACGGCTGTGGAACGCCGGAACCTGTGCAGACCACACCTATGCTGTCATGGATTCGCGCCCGCGGCTTTCGACTCTTTGCCTCCGGGCCCTTTCCCTTTGGTCTGTTTGCTTCGAACCGCGTTGCCCCCGGATTTTTCCACCCCCGGCAGGCGGGCCAACTCGGCGGGCACCACGGCCTTCACCGCCATCGCCGTCCGGTACTTCTGCAGAATCTCCCCTGCCGTCTGGAACAGGGGTTCGTAGGCCGACTGATCGATGCCGCCGCAGCGGGCCAGCACAATCGAAGCTTTGCCGAAGCGCTCAATGCGGATGCGCTCCGGAGGTGTGTCCGCCTTGACTGCCTGCGCCGCACTTCCCTTCACCGCGTCGGAGATCCATATCTGCAGCACCTCGCGGCTATCGCGCAGATGCAGGGCCAGCGACTCGCTGGCCTCGCCCGCCTCCACGCTCAGCGAATATTGCACGATGGTCAGCGGCGCCTTCTCGGGAAACTCGCGCTGGATTCGCACCCAGGCCGATGGCGTGTCCGCGGCGCCGGCAGGCGCTCCCGCGGCACGCGCCTCGGCCTCGGTCAGCGTGGTAACACCGCGCGAGATCTCGAAGTCAGAGGAAAACTGCGGATTCTCCTTCACCAGCGCCAGCGCGCGGCCCATGGCTTCCGCATCGGACGGAGCTGGGCGGCAGGTATTGAGGAAATTCACTTGTATCTGCGTCTGTGGAGTCTGGGATGGGGCCGCGCCGGGTAACGCTGCGCTGCCGGCCGCAGGCGCCTGGGCCGCGGGCGCCTGGGCCGCAGGCGCTTGCTGGCCCAATGCAGCCGCCAGCGACGCGAGCAGCGCGGCGCACAGCCAAAGCGCCTGGAATGCGTTCGATCTCGACTCGCGTTGCCACACCGCTGGATTGTATACGAGTCCGCGTGGAGGTTGCCGTGAGGCCTGGAGGAAAGCTGCGGCGCGCGCCGCGGCAGAGCCGTCTCATAAATGGCTTGAGACGTCTGAGGGGATTTTCCCTCAGCGGCTAAAGCCGCGTGAAATGAGCCTTTCTTGTGGCATGACTGAAGTCATGCCCTTTCAAAACAGTTCATACCTTTTCAGAACAGTTCATGCCCTGTCAAAACAGTTCACGCCTTTTCAGAACAGTTCATGCCCTGTCAAAACAGTTCACGCCTTTTCAAAACAAGTCGCGCCAAGACGTGCCGAGGCGGGAGGGATTTTGGGCGCGGCAGGCGCACCGACGGATAACGCTTCGCTGCCGGCCGCGGGCGCTGCGGGCGGGTCGGTGCGGCCTTGGCAATCGGACTCCAGACAATCGAGGCAGTCGTGGGGGCAAAGCTCGTCGCGCTGGTCAGCGCCGATGGTGTCATTGAAGACTTGCTCGTCTTCGTCGCCGATCCGAGCGATCTGGGCGCTGTCGGCGGGGAGCGGCGTGAGGTTGCGGATGTTGGAGCTGGCGAGTTGGAGCGAATAGAGGAGAAGACCGGCGCGCTTGTTGTCAATGCGGCGGTCGAGGATGGCCTGCATGATCTCCTGAATGGTGACCTGGATGGCGTTGGAGTCTTCGAGCAGAGGCAGTTCGAGGCCGGAGTTGGCTTCCATGCTGATGGGGCCGCCGATGCGCTCGTGACGGCGCCGGCGGGCGCGCGCTTTGTGATGCCAGTAACAGAAGTTGGAATCGCGCAGAGGAATGGCGTTGCACAGCTCGCCGTTGATGAGAATGTGTCCGCAGTTTCTGGTTTTTCTAGGCATAAAAAAAGCCGCGCACAAGGCGCGGGGTACCCCTCCTATATTTCCCGGTAAAAATTTGAAAACAGGATAGTTACATCCTGCATTCCGGGCTTCTTACTTTCAGGATAGCAAATCTGGAAGGGGAACCCCTCGGCTGGGGGAGATCTCTATGTGGCGTGGAATGAGATGGTTGGGAGGGATGGGAAAGAAAAACCGCTTGACAGGGTGCGGAGTGGGGGAAGATTCGGGGTGTTCGGGGGCGGGAAAAGCGCGGCAGAAATGCCTCTGCGGCGGCGCGGGATATTTGGACGCTGCTGGGATCTTTCGCTGCGCTCAAGATGACAACTTAGGGGCGGAGGCAATTTAGGGGCGGAGGCAATGGCAAGACCGACTACCTCACATTGGCCAAAGGACGGCTGACATGGGGCACCCGTGCGGCAGAAAAATACGCATTCACTACGCCTTTTTGTGCGGTGCCAGGGCGATATCCATACTGCGCTCGACCACCTCCGCGGCCATTTCCGGGTTCATGCCGGGGAGGCTGGCAATGCTGCGGTTGATCTGCGTTCCCATCAGGTTGAACAAGGTCATCTGCAATTCCATGCAGGTGGCAAAGGCATCGGCCATCCCGTCGAGCCACTCGGCAAGCTCGGACGTACACCAGGAGGCGGTCTTGAAGCTATCGATCACATCGGACTGCAGGCGGACGGCGGCGGCAAGCGATGCTTTCTGCATCCCCAGCGCGCGGTCCATGCCCAAGCTGGACAGTTCCTGGGATTCCCGGTTGCAAACGGCGTTCGGCGCTTGTCCCTGCTCATCTCCGAAGGGAAACAGCAAGGCATGGTTGGCGGGTATGGTCTTACGATCCATTGCCACTCCTTGGAAGCCATCGCTTCCAGCCTATCCTCATTGCGGAAAGAGTAGCACCGGGGAATCCCCGCGTCAGTGATAGAGCGGCAGAGCGAACGTGATGGCGGTCACCCGCGGGTCTGCGCAGCCGGGAAGGCCCGGCACAAAATGCTGCCCAACGCAAGACAACCGCTCCCGATCTGCCGGTTGCGGCAAATAGGGTAGCGGTTGTGAATCTGGGCGGCCCGGCCAAGAGAGTCGATCCTTGTGCCGCGGGCGATTAGCTGCCGAGGCTGTACGAGTGGTCGCGGAAGCTAAGAAATACGAACATGGGAGCGCTGGGAGAGAAGAGCGCAACGCGGTCGCCGGGATGAATCACGGCTTCCTCGGCCCGATAGGCCTTCCCGTTAACGAAGATTGCACCCACCTGATCGCTGGGGATCTGAAGCGATTCCAACAGAGCGGGCCCGGAGATTTCGGTTTCGACAGGGACCTGGCTCGGATTGGCCCAGCCTCTCTCACGAAACATGGTGTGAAGGAACATATTGGCGTGAAGGTCGATCGTGGTGTTGGTCATGGCTTGGTCTCCGTTCGGCCCAGTTGTCGGCCCGGATGAATCTTTAAATTGAAAACATGGCCCAAGTAACTTGACGATCTGCGCCGGAGAAAAGGATTCCGGCGACCTAAGACACAGGAGTACAAACGCCCCTGACTAACCAAGGCAATGCGCAAACTAAAATTGTAGGTAAACAGCCCCAAGCCCGGGTAAAGGAAGTGTCTAGTCCCGGGACAGTGACGAAAGCATGCCACGAGACTAGACATTTGGAAAGACAAAACTGCAGCACAACGCAAAATATTTGAATCCTCGATCAGCTTGCCGGCATTACGGGGCAATCACGCCGCATGCGATGCGGTCGCCGGCATTGCCCGCCGGATCGCTCATCATGTCGTCGGCCTTGGCGTGGATCACGATCGCGGTGCCGCCGTTGGCGAACAAGGAGTTGGGCACGTCAGGCGCCAGGGTCACGCGCGGGTCGAGAACGCTCTGGTGCGAGGTTCCATCGGCTCCGACCGTGATGTTGTCCATGTCTCCGGCGTGGGGATGAGGCGTAAGCGGATTGTTTATACCGTGATGCGCGCCGGTTGGATTGAAGTGTCCTCCGGCGGATTTGAAGTCCGGAGCCACGCAGCTGGGGGTCTGATGGAAGTGGATCGCGTGCGGGCCGGGAGAAAGATTCTTGAGGTCGAGTTGGAGTTTGACACCCTCCTTATACGGGCGGATGGTGACGCTTCCGACGCTGTTTCCACCTGCGTCGGTCAGGTTGACGACTTTGGCTTGCTGCTTGGCAAAGGCTCCCGCACTCATCATGGCGATGGCAAGGGAGATCGACAGGCAGATGCGAAGGCTGCTCCCGTGCTGGTTCGTACTAAGTAGGTTCATGGACTGTCCTTTCGAAAAACGTCTCATAATTCGCCGGAGAGCAACGCCTTGTACTGCACATCGGTAAGCGGCACGACGGAGAGACGTGCCTGGCGCACCAGCGGCGAATCGGTGAATAACGCACTCCGTTTGATGTCAGCCAGCGCCGCAGGATGCCCAATGGGCTTGCCGGCGGCGATGGTGACGATGGGGATTTTGGGATTGGAAGCCTCGACGGAAAGCACCTGCGCCGAGCCGGCAACGCGGCGCTCATCGCCGGTGTGGTAGATGACGAGCTTGTCTCCCTGGTGCATTTCGCGCAGATTTTTCACTGCCTGCGGATTGGTGACGCCATCCCAGACGGTTTGCCGGTCTTGCTGAAGCTGCTGGAAGGAATAGACAGTTGGCTCGGTTTTGAGCAGATAGTACATGCGCAGGATCATAGTCCCGCACTGCCGGAGCCGCAAATCCTACGCGCGCCGCGGGTTATTGGACGAGTGTGCGGGGAGTGGACATTTCCAGCATGAGGCGCTGCACCTGCGGGACGAGGTGCTGGAGTTGGGCCTGCAGCCGCTTCCACTCGCTCCGCAACTGGCGGGAGCGGCGGTTGCGAATGGCAATCTCCAGCATCTCCGCGGTAATGGCGGCGTGGCCCGCGCCAAAGATCATGATGCAGCTCTGCAACTGCAGCAAGGCGCGTCCGGCAAGCTGATGATCGCGCGCCGCGATGGCGCAGTCCAAACGCTCGATGCAGCGGGGAAGTTCACCGAGAAACGTGCGGCAGAGCTGCATCAATAGCTCCGGGTCGCCACCGGCATGATTCAGGGCATGGTCGCAATCGAGGGCGGTGAGGTAAGGCGATGCGGTTTCGGTATGAATGGTCATGAGAATGAATCCGCCTACGGCTAGTGGCCAATTGCTTGCAAAGAATATATCGGCCGATCGCGAGGGAATCTGAAGTGCAAGGAGCGGAGGGGAAGGTTGAAGGGCAACGGCAAAAGGCAAATGTTGAAGTGCCTCAGAGACGGCATTGCATATTTGCGCTGTGCTGGGGTCCCTCACTTCGTTTGACGGGATGACAGCTTAAAAGAAGCAGGAAAAGCCAAAGGCAACAGCAGCAAAGACAACAGCAGCAAAGGCAACAGCAAGACGAGAAAAGCAAAGGCAAAAAAAAGGTGCCGGCATCGCTGCCGGCATGGGAGAAGTTTGAATCAGGAGGTTGTTTGCTACTGCATCCGAATCCGGCGGCTGCGCTGCTGCAAAAGCGATGGCGGCAGGCCGAACTTGGCACGGAAAAGATTGGAGAACGTCGGCGCGCTGTGGTATCCCACGGCGCGGCAGATGGCCGAAACCGGCGTGTCGGTGGTTTCCAGCAGGCGGCGCGCCATCTGCATGCGGCGGTCGGCCAGGGCGCGCAGCGGGGTGATTCCATACACCTGACTGAAGACGCGATGGAAATGGTGCGGCGACATGCAGGCCACGCGGGCGATCTTTTCCAGGCAGAGATCTTCGTTGTAGGCGTCCTGGATGCAGACGTAGGCGCGCTGGATGCGGCGGTAGAGTTCGGCGCGGGTTCCGGGGCGCACGCTGTCAATGGAATCGATCTGGCGACTGGCGGCGCTGAAGACCAGCACCACGCATTCGCTGACGGCGCGAAACTTGTCGCCGATGCTGGCGGCGGAGTCGCCGCGCAGGCAGGCCGTGCTCAGGGCGCGCAGTTTGGGGCCAATCTCAAAGGCCGTATCGTGCTGAATGCACTCGGGAAAGCGGACGGCGGCACCGTCGTGATCGATGTCCAGCGAGGAGGTCAGCGGGGCGCTGAAGCTGCGTGCGACCTCGGACATGTACTGCTGATCGAAGACCAGGGTGATGGCGCGAGGCGAGGCATGCGGCTCCACGGTGATCTCGCCGCTCTGCGCCTCGTTGAGCACCATAAAGGTGGTGGGCGAGATGGTGTAGTGGCCGCGCTCGGTGCGAATCTTATATTGATCCTGCAGCGAATAGCGCAGCGAAAGAGGGCTGGTAAACAGCTGCGAGCCGGGGCGAAGAACACCACTGGCAAAAAGATTCCTTCCCACCGTTATCTGGCTGGAGGGCTTGGTGTGCGATTCGTTCTCATCCGCGCAGACCAAGTTGAGACCGTTTATCTGCGAAGTTTCGATCCCGATTTCATTCAACATTCCGCAACTCCCTGGGCGAATCATGATTCCCCTACCTCTTGAATTGCCTTCAGCCCTCTGTCAAAGTTCCATCAAAAGCGGGTGGAACCCTTTTCTTTACAAAAGCTTTACAAATGACCCGGCCCATCTGTTGAGTTAGACGGAAGACAACGAAAAGGGTTACCGGGGAGGGATGAATAAAAAGTGAGTAGCTGGAATGGGGCGATCAACGGCGACAGCAACGGTAAAGGCGCGCAGAGGTGAAGGGCCTTGCTTCCCACCTTAGCCGCGCGAAGACAGCGCGTCGGAAGGTGGGGCACCCGGCTTTCCCTCAGCGGCTAAAGCCACGTGAAAAGGGCCCTTCTTGCGGCACGACTGAAGTCGTGCCCTTTCAAAACCGATCGTGCCCTTTCAAAACCGGTATGAGACCACTCTAGTGGCCGGCGTGCACCTCTCCCCGCTTCTGTTTGCGGGCGAGCAGCACCAGCGGCATCACCAGAACGATGAGTGTGGTCATGGCCACCACGGTGTCTTTGTAGGCGAGCACGGCGGCCTGCTGCTGCACGCCTTCGTAGATGGCGGCGTAGGCGTGCTGCATGGCATTGGGGCCGGAGCCAAAGCGGGTGGCAAACTGCGCGCTCATTCCCTGCAGCGCGTCCTGCATGGTATTGGAGTTGGAGACGTGGGCCGCCAGATACGTCTGGTGCACCTGGGAGCGGCGGGCAATCATGGTGGTGACAAAGGAAATTCCAAAGCTGCCGCCCAGATTGCGCATCAGGTTGATCATGGCCGAGACCTGGTTGTTCTGCTCCTGCGGGATGCCGACGTAACAGATGGTATTGATGGGAACGAAGAGGAACGCCAGGCCAATCGACTGGTAGACGCGATACAGCATGGCGGTTCTGAAGTCGATGCCCAGATAGAGCGAACTGATGTGGAAGGTGGAGACGGCCAGGGCAATAAATCCGAAGGTGATGAGCTTGCGCGCATCGACGCGCGAAATCAGCGTCCCGGCGATGGGCATCATCGCCATGATGACGAAGCCGCCGGGAGAGAGAGCCTCGCCGGCCAGTTGCGCGGTGTATCCCAGCACGGTTTGCAGAAACTGCGGGATGAGCACGGTGGTGCCATAGAGAACGGCACCGAGTGTGAACATCAGCAGGTTGCTGACGGCGAGGTTGCGGTTTTTGAGCAGACGCAGGTTCAGCACCGGATTCGGCTCACGCATCTCCCAGATAATGAACGACACCAAGCCGATGACGGTGGCGGCGGTGAAGACCTGGATGAAGTGCGAGGCGAGCCAGTCCTCGCGCTGGCCCTTGTCCAACACCACCTGCAGAGCTCCCAGGCCCACGGCGATGAGGCCCAGGCCCATGTAATCGACCGGGGTGTGTTTGGCGCGCTCGATGGAATCGGTGATCCAGGGCGGGTCTTCGACCATGCGGTTGCTGAGATAGAGAGACAAAAGGCCGAATGGCACGTTGATGAAAAAGATCCAGTGCCAGGAATAGTTGTCCGTAATGTAGCCGCCGAGGGTGGGGCCGATGGCGGGAGCCAGCACCACGGCCATGCCATACATGGCAAAGCCCATCCCCTGCTTCTCGGGCGGAAAGGTGTCGGCCAGGATGGCCTGTTCGCTGGGACCTAATCCGCCGCCGCCTGCGCCCTGCAGGATGCGGAAAAAGATCAGCATGGGCAGAGTGGTCGAGAGTCCGCAGAACAGCGAGCTGATGGTGAACAGCAGCACGCAGGTCATATAAAAGCGCTTGCGGCCAAAGCGGTCGCTCATCCAGGCCGAGATGGGCAGGACGATGGCGTTGGAAACCAGATAGCTGGTGAGCACCCAGGTGGATTCATCCTGCCCGGCGGAGAGCGATCCGGCGATGTGCGGCAGGGCGACGTTGGCGATGGAGGTGTCCAGCACCTCCATGAAGGTCGCCAGCGTGACCGTCATGGCCACGGCCCACGGGTTGTGGCTCGGCCGCCAGCGCGGGCTCACCGGGGGAGTCGAACCAGTGCTCACCGAACCCTCACGCTGGGAACCACCGAGAGACCGGGACGGAGTCTGCCGTCCTGATTGAAGTCGGCGCTTTGGCGGTTATCGAAGTCGATGCGGACCGGCACGCGCTGCACCACCTTGACGTAGTTTCCGGTGGCGTTTTCCGGAGGCAGCAGGCTGAACTTGGCGCCGGTGGCTCCGCCGATGCTGGTGACCGTGCCGCCGAACTTCTGTCCGCCCAGGGCGTCCACTTCAATTTCGACATGCTGGCCGGCTCGCATGTGCTCCAACTGGGTTTCCTTGAAATCGGCGGTCACCCAGATCTCTTTCAGTGGGACGATGGTCAGCATCTCCTGGCCGACCTGGACGTTCTGGCCGAGCTGCACATTGCGGCTGCCGACGATGCCATCGGCCGGTGCAACCACGCGGGTGTAGCCCAGGTTCAGCTCCGCCTGTTCGAGCGAGGCATGGAGTTTTTCGGCGTTGCCTTCTCCGGCGCGGGCCCGGGCCTGGGTAGCGGAGATCTGCTTGGGAGAGATCTGGGCGTTGGTGAGGGCGGCCTGTGACTGCTCCAGGCGCGCCTTGGCCTGCTTGACCACCTCCTGGCTGGAGCGCACCTCCGCGTTGGCGGCAGTCACGGTGGCGTTGGCCGAGGTGGCGGCAGCCTCCGCCTGGTCATACTGCTGCTGGGAGACTTCTTTTTTGCCGACCAGGGTTTGGTAGCGCGCCTTGTCGAGGTTGGCGGTCCTGGCGTTGGCCTCGGCTTCGACCAGACGAGCCTGGGCCTCTTCGACCTGGCGATCGGCGGCGGTAACTCCGGCCTCGGCATTGAGAACATCCGCTTGCGCGGAGTGAATCTGGCTGCTGGAACCTACCTGGGAGATGGGAACGCCGAGTTGCGCGGCCTCGGACGAGGCAGCGGCGTCCATGTAATCGCCACGCGCACGATCCACGGCTACCCGGTAGTCGCTGTCGTCGATCTCCACCAGCACGGTTCCGGCCTTGACGAACTGGCCCTCCTCCACGTTGACCTTGGCCACGTGTCCGCTGACGCGGGCGCTGATGGGATCAATGTGGCCATCTACTTCGGCATCGTCGGTGTCTTCGAACCTGCGGCTCTGCCACCAGAACACAGCGGTGCCGATCAGCAGCAGCACGACCAGTGCGCGCAGCAGCATGGCAAGCCAGGGATTGCGCTTCAGGATTCCCTTTTCGCGGGCGGCCGCAGCCGAGGGTTTGTTGCTTTCTTCGTTGGCCATTCCGTTCTCCAAAAATTCTTCTACCCAGGTTTCTTCTACTCAGGTTTCAAAGTTTCAAGGTTTCAAAGTTTCAAAGTTGAAACCCCTGGCGTGTACCTCTTCGGTGATCCATTGAGCTTTTGCTCTTAACCTTGAAACCCTGAAACCTTGAAACTTTGAAACCTTCGGGTGAAATCTATTTCGCCGGTGCGGAAGCGCCCGATGCGTTTGAGCCGGATTCGGCTGTGCCAGGTCCGGCTGAGCCAGGTCCGGCGGGAGCAGCTTCCGGAGAAGCAGAATCTTCTTCGAGTGCCTGGCGCACGGATTTCTCGGCGGTGCCAACGGCGCGCGCCAGCAGCACCTTGGCGAGGTTGTGAGAGAACAGGCTCCCGATGAGTTGCTGGTTGGCGTTGGCGACGGCTTCCTGCGCCTGGATGACCTCGATGTTATTGGTGACGCCGGCGGAGAAGCGGTCCTGCGACTGGGTGAGGGTCTGCTGCGCGTAGTCGAGGGTTGATTTGGCCACTTCGACCTGCTCGCCTGCGGTGGCAACATCGAGCATGGCGTCGGCGATATCCTGCTCGATGCGGCCCTTGAGGTCGTCGCGCTGCGCCTTGGCCTGCTGCAGATCGGCATCGGCTTTACGAATGTCAGCCTCGATCCTGCCGCCCTCGAAGATAGGAACCCTGAGCACGGCGTTGACGGTCCAGGTGGGGAAGGCGTTGTCGGGACGGGTGCCAATGACGCCGTAGTCTCCGCTGAGGCCGAGCGATGGCAGGCGCTGGGCTTCGGCCGCCTTGCGGCGCAGCTCGGCGGCCTTCACCTGCTGCTCGGCGGCCAGGTAGTCGGGACGCGCGGCAAGGGCATGCTGGTACTCTTCTGCTTCCGCAAGCGGGGTCAGCGGCCTGTAAGGGACGCGGGTGGCCAGCCGGATTTGCTGATGCAAAGGCAGTCCGAGGACGCGGGTCAGCGCAATGCGCTGCTTGGCCAGAATATTGTTGGCCTCGATCAGATTCTGGCGGCGCACCTGCGCCTCGACACGGGCGCGGAGAGTGTCGATTTCAGGGTTCATCCCGGCGCTCTCGCGGTCCTGCGCCAGCTGGTAGAGACTTTCGGCGGTCTTCAGCTCGGCGGTTGCGGCCTCCACCTGGCTTTCGGCGGAGATGACGAACAGATAGCTGGCGGCGACGGCCAGGGTCACGGTCTCCCTGGCGGAGTTGTAGGTGAACCCGGCGGCGCGGACACCGGCCGTAGCGGCGCGAGTGTTCTCAAGGGCGTGGAAATCCACCAGATCCTCGGTGGCCGAGACGCGCGCTTCGGAGTTGCCGAACGCGACGGAGTTGCCAAGGCCGGGAACATTAAAGACCTTTAAGTCCAGGCCTTCGGCCTCCAGGTTGACCTTGGCATAGCCCTCGCGCAAGCTGCCGTTGAGCTGGGGCAGCAGGTCGCTGAGCTGCTTGAGATGCTCGGCCCGCGCCGCAGCCGAGTTCTGGGTGCTGAGCACGATGCCCAGGTTGTACTTGAGGCCGCGGTCGATGGCGTCCTGAACGGTGAGGTCGAGGGTTCCGGCCTGGGGCTCCGCGCTGGGAACACTGCCGGAAAACGGACTCTTATTCCCTTCCTGGAGCAGCTGATCGAGCGACTGGGGCACGGCCACCGGGGTAGCGCTGCCGCTCAGCTGCTGGGCACCGGCGGGTAGCGCCAACAGGCCAATAAGCAACCCGCCAAATAATTGCCTGACTTGCATGATTGAATCTCTCGGAAACTTGAGGTACCATCATTAAGAAATCATACGGATGATTTAAATGTCAAACGCAAAGGCCGCCGAAAGGTAAAAAAATGACGAACCCGGCGAAGACAATGTGCTCTACCCTGCGCTCGACCTGCCAGGACCGCAGCGAGCGGACCCGCCAGCGGCTGATCGAAGTCGCCGTCGAGGTCTTCTCCGAGCTGGGCTATGAAGGCGCAAGCACGCGGGCGATTGTGAAACAGGCGCAGGCCAACCTGGTCTCGATTCCCTACTACTTCGGCAGCAAGCTGGGGCTCTATCACGCGGCCGCCGAGTACATCGGCTCCAACATAGCCGAGCGCTTTGCCCCGGCCTGCGAGCAGGCCCGGCTGGCGCTGCAGCAAAAGGGGCTGACGCACCAGGAGACGCTGCGCAACTTCACCGAGCTGATCGTGGAGTTCGCCGGAATCATGCTCGGCACCGATACGCCGCGATCCTGGGGACAGTTCATCTACCGCGAGCAGTTCGATCCCACCGGGGCCTTTGAGATTCTGCACACCAAGTTTTTGCCCCTGCTCGAGGTGGGCTTCGAGTATGTCTCGCGCCTCACCAACCGTCCGGCCGATGCTCCCGAAACCCGCATCCAGTTCATGGCCATCCTTGCCATGGTGAAGTTTCCCCGCGTGGATCGCGCCTCGGTGCTGCGCAACACCGGATGGAAGTCGTTTGGCGAGGAGGAGTCGGCCATCGTCACCGAGATGCTGCGCCACAACATGCAGGCACTGTTCGCCCTTCGAGTTAGCCCGTTCAAGTCAGGTTTTAGGGCATTCAATCCCGGATTTACCATCCGGAAGACCTCTGACGGCCACGGGGCATCAAATCGCGTAGAATGTAACAAAGCAAAGAGGGGTATGTTTCCATGGCAGTTCCGGTCTCTCAAATGTGGGCGGTGAGCAGTTATGTGCTCAAGAACCGGCTTCAGGGGCGGCAGCGCTACCCTCTGGTGGTGATGCTCGAGGTGCTGTTCCGCTGCAACCTGGCCTGCGCGGGCTGCGGCAAGGTGCAGTATCCGGCGCACGTGCTCAAGCGCCAGATGACGCCGGAGGAGTGTTTCCGCGCGGTCGAGGAAGCCGGCGCTCCCATCGTCAATATTCCCGGCGGCGAGCCTCTGCTGCATCCCCAGATCGGCGAGATCGTCGAGGGCCTGATCGCGCGCGGCAAGTACGTCTATCTGTGCACCAACGCCCTGCTGCTCAAAGAGAAGATGCACCTGTTCAAGCCGAGCAAGTTCTTCACCTTCACCGTGCATCTGGATGGCGAGCGCGACCACCACGACTTTGCGGTGTGCCGCGAAGGCACCTATGACATTGCGGTGGACGCCATGCGCGAGGCCATCGCCAAGGGCTTCCGCGTGACCACCAACTCCACCCTGTTCGACGGCGCGGACCCGGCCAGCATGCGGCGTTTCTTCGACGACATGATGGAGCTGGGCGTGGAGAGCATGATGCTCTCGCCCGGCTATAGCTATGACAAGGCGCCCGACCAGTCGCACTTCCTCGGCAAGCAGGGCACGCGCGAGCTCTTCCGCCAGATTCTGAGCAACCGCAAGCGCAGCTGGCGCTTCAACGCCACCCCGCTGTTTTTTGAATTCCTGATGGGCCGGCGCGACTACGAATGCACGCCGTGGGGCATTCCGACCTACACTCTATTTGGCTGGCAGAAGCCCTGCTACCTGCTGCAGGATGGCTACACGGACACCTTCCAGGAACTCATGGAGCAGACCGCGTGGGCAGAGTACGGCGGCAAGAGCGGCAATCCGCGCTGCGCCAATTGCATGGTGCATTGCGGCTTTGAACCTTCGGCGGTCAACCACACCTTCGGCTCACTGGATGGAATGCTGGCCACCGTAAAAGGCATGCTCTCCACCTACCCGGACGCCGAGGCGCTGGCCAAGCTGGAGTCTGCAACACCGGCAAGCCATGGCGAGCCGCTGGTTCAGATCGATAACGTCCAGATCGAATCTCCTGGCGTCCAGATCGAGTCGCCCGAAACCATTGCGCAGGCCAGCCGATGAGCGTGGAGGAAGCGTTGACCAGGGAGACACTGCAGGGATGGGTTCCCGAGCTGGCCGATGAGCAGGAGCTGCGCCAGGCTCTGGAGCAGGCTTTCGACTATCGCGGCGACGTGACTCTGACGCTAAAGAGCGGCGAGACGGTCGTTGGCTACCTCTTCGATCGGCGCACGGGCACTTCGCTGGCCGATTCCTTCGTGCGCGTCCTTCCCCAGGACAGCCCGCAGCGCCTCGAGATCGCCTACGCGGAGATTGCCGCCCTGGCCTTCACCGGACGCGACACCGCGGCGGGCAAGAGCTGGGAAGCCTGGGTGCAGAAGTATCAGGAAAAGAAAGCGGCCGGCGAGAGCAACATCGGCCTGCATCCGGATGAAGGCGAATAGAATTGCGCGTTGTGGCACGCCTGAGCTGGTGGGTATAGCCGGTGCAAGCTTGGCGTTGCAAGTTGGTTTTGTTATATTGAAGTTGGCTCTCGTGGCGCTATCGTCTAGGGGTTAGGACGTGAGATTCTCAATCTTAAAACCCGGGTTCGATTCCCGGTAGCGCTACCACTCCTCTCTAAATCATTCATTTTACAGAGGTTGTTAGTTCACCTCAGGACGTGTCCCAATTTCGTCCCAAAGAATCGGTGCTGTGCCCTGAAAGTGAGTATTGCAGGGTATGGCAAACATCACAGTTAGCATCAGAGAACGAATCAAGAACGCTGACGGCCTCTGGTGCTGGACTCCCAAGCTTACGATCCCCGAAGGTAAATTGAACCCCGCCGAAGCCCAGCGCCAGGGCAAGTTCTACTTGGTCTGGACGGAGCGCGGGAACAAGCGGGAGCAGAAACTCAAAGAAAAATCTCTCGAAGGCGCAGTCAAAGCTGCACACGCCAAGGAAAGGCACCTGGAAGACGCCGCCGATGGCTTTGAGCGCCCCGATCCTCTAAAAAAGAAAAAAGAGAGGAAATCCATTGCCGACGCAATCGATAAACGATTGCAGAGCATAGAAGTGTCTAAACACCCGGACACGCTGAAGGCGCACAGACAGGCGCTTCGCCAATTCGAGCGGTGGACGAAGCGGCGGTTTGTAGACGAAATTGACCACGACCACCTAATGGAATTCAAGAACTGGCTCATCAAGAATGGCAATGAAAAGAGGAATTCCGGGAAGACCGGCAATGACAGACTTACCGCAAGCTGGAAGGTCATGCGCGTAAATCAATTCATTAAGATTACGCTCGGTCTCCCCAATGGGAGTGGCCCCATCAAGAAATCTGACTTGGGGAAAATGAAACCGAACGGCCCGGTAAAAATCTACTCCAAAGCACAGCTTGATGGACTCCTTAAAGTATGCAAGCCCCATGAACGCTTGCGCTACCGCACGCTCTACGAGCCAGCGTTCCGAAAAGAAGAGTTGATCTACCTTGAACAAGATGATGTTCTGGTGGACCGGCAGATGCTCCGTGTGCAGTCCAAGACCCGCTACGGCAATGACGGAAAAATCCTTTACGATTACAAAGCCAAAGCCAACTCTGAACGAGAGGTTCCGATCTCGAAGGATTTGATGGAGAAAATAGTAGCTCACATCAACGATCCGTCGCATCCGAAATCTCCACTGGTCTTCTGCACTGAAACTGGACGACCAGATACGCACATCTGGGATAAGCTTCAAACGATTGCGAAAAGAGCAGGCATCGGCCATTTCGACTTAAAGACCTTTCGGGCAACGCGGGCGACCGACTGGCTGCGACCCAAGTGGCTTGGGGGCTGTGGCTACGACTTCTCCACCGTCAAGGTGTTGCTGGGTCACGATGAAGACTCAGAAAGCATTTGGTCTTATCTTCGCGCCGTGGAAAAGGAAGTGCTGGTTGCGGAGATGAACAAGGGAGAAAAAGAAGAGCCCACCCCCACCAGGAGCAATGTGCCGAGAAAGGGGCCGGTCATTTTAGACAACGAGGGCGCTGTCACAGTAACGGGAACTCCGGCCTTCTGAGATGGTAATGATCCTCCGGCTGAGCCAGCGGCGCTACCGCTGCAAGTTCGCAGATCGCAATCGGAATAAATAATAGAGCGAGCCCCCAAGACCGGGGGCTTTTTCTGTTTTGGCCATGACGCCAGCGGGCAGGGCTTGCCTCCGGGCCACCGCTGGCGGTAATGGTGACGGGGTAGGTTGTTTGCGGCTCCTCCGGGGCATCCACGATACCAACCACCAGCGCCGGGTTACTGGAAAACGCCCCTAACAGCCCGTGGTGCAAGTAGCTGATTTTCTGTAGGACGAGCGGCGTAGCTGGGTACGCGATTTTGCGAAGTAGTGGCCAGCCTGTCGGGCGATACGTCCGCGAGGAAGCGGGCTCTGCCTTTTCCGGTGCAAGAGCCGCAAAAAGACACGCATTATATGGCCAGCGAAGCGATTTCTCAGCTCTCGCGGCGTCCCCGCTCCCAACATCTTGCGCATTACCAAGCTCAAGTTGAATCCGCCTACGTGGATCAACTGCCGCTTCAGAATGTTGTGGTGTCCGCGCAGATAGGTTCGCCTCATGCCGCCGGTCTCATAGCAATGCGCGAAGCTGCGCTCGACGAGTTCACCGCGCTTGCGCAGCAGGCTTTTGCCGTGACGGCCGCGCACCCGCCGCCGGTTCTGATATACCGCCTCCTGCTCTTCGGCCTTGTCCTGCCAGCGACGCCGTCCCTTCTGCTTCTTCTCCGGAATGTAGCTGCGCACCTTATATCTTTTGACTCGCGTCACCACCGCGCCGCTGTGGTAGCCCTTGTCGGCGACCAGTTCTTCGATCCCGTTGACGTTCACTTTCGGCGCATCGTCGGGCCGCAACTCCGCTTCGCGTCCGGCCAACTCCGCCACCGTCATTCCGGCCTCGCACAACGTCTCGTGCAGTGTCGTCGTGTCACCCTTGTCGGCGCCTTGCAGCGTCACCGCCACCACCGCGCCGGTGTCCAGATCAACGGCGTGCTCGGCCTTGTGCGCCAAGTGCGTACGTCCATCCTTCATCTTCGCAATCCGCGCATCCGCGTCCGCAGGACTCTTCCAATCCTTGTTGGAGGTGCGCTTCTTACGCTTGCGATCCAACTGCGCCAAGTCCTCGCGCGTCGGCGTCTCGATGCCCGAGGCCTTCGCCAGACCGCTCAGAAACTCATCGTAGCTGTCGCCCGTGTCGCGCCGCACAATCGAACGCATCGCCGCGTTGGCCTCCAGCGTCGTCGCGTCGATCGCCACCCGCTTGCCCTTCAGCAGCCCACGATCGGCCAGCACGCCCAGCACCCAGCCGAAGACTTCGCGATGCGTGTCCAGATCGATCAACCGTCGCGTGCGGGAAATCGTCGAGTGATCCGGCGTGTACTCATCCAGCGCAATACCCACAAAACGCCGCAGTGCCAGCGAATCCGCCAGTCGCCAAGCAATCCCGCGCTCCGCCTCGATGCCTTCGAAATAGCCGATCAGTAATGACCGGAAGTAAATCCCCGGCGTCAGCGAAGGCCGCCCGTACTTGGCGGCATAAAACTTCGCGCACCGCCCTTCAACAAACTCGTCGAAGCGCTCCGATTCCAATAACTCGTTCAGCTTCTGGTAGAACGGATGCCCCGGAGCCGTCGCCAGTTCCGTGTGCGCAATCCATAAATCCTCTTGCTTCTCCCGACCCTTGCGCGTGCCCATCGCCATGCGCCGATTCTACAAACAAACCCTGTGGATTCTTCAGAAGCTGTTGCTTACGAATCCAGACTTGCACCACGGGCTGCTTAACCGTTTCGGTGTATCCTTTCTTCCGCGATCTTAAAGTAACCCTCGTCCAGCTCAATCCCGATGAAGTTACGATTGAGATTGACGCAGGCTACTCCGGTGGTGCCGGAGCCCATCACATTGTCCAAGACGGTATCGCCTTCATTGGTATAAGTACGGATAAGATACTCAATAAGGGCTATGGGCTTCTGGGTGGGGTGTTTAGCCTCACGGTAATCTCTAACAAACTCAAGTAAGTTAGTGGGGTAGTAGACATCAGACATAATTGTTCTTTTCTTGAACTTACCATAGCAGGGGTTAAACTGACCGTAAGTCCGTGTTTCCTCCCCATCCTCTTGCGTGGGGTTTAACACCCGCTACCATTTGCGGGTTATAGACGCACTGCTGCCGATAGAAAACCGCTATATCTTCCGCCACTCGCAACGGTTGTTTTTTCACATTTAGAAATCCTGATTTACTTCTCTTATTCCAATGCCAAACATATCTAAACTCCTTCAAGTTGCTGGTAATTAGGAGACTGGAGAACGGCTGCATGGAAGTAAACACCATCGCTGCGTTGGGCTTACAGATACGGTGGTAGTGCTCCCATAGCGGCTCAAATGGAATCCTTACATCCCACTTGCAAGCAGTGGTTCCATAAGGCAAATCCGCCATCACCATATCTACGGAAGCATCGGGTATTTTAGCCATTTCAACGAGGCAGTCGCCTCGGAAAAGATCAATTTGACCTACCGGTGACTCTACATCAAGGTGCGTTTTACGCACATACCCTTCCCTTGGCAGCACCGCTCTTTTGCGGTGGATTGCCAAGGGGAACAAGGAGGCTGGACGCCTCACACCACCTTGAGTATTTAGTTACATTTCGGTTCCATGCAGCACCCTACATGAGGGTGCCGGAAGAATCGACAATTCTCATAGCCCGCCCGCCACATGCCTCCGCATGAACTCCTGCCCAACACCGCTCTGTGCCGGAAATGCCGTTTTTATTGACGATGGTGTACCCGGCGGCACAAGGCCCCGCCAATCCAGAAAACCTTGCGCGACCGTGAACCAAACTCAAGAATTGCGGCATCGAAGTTGGAGTAAGGCAATTTCATATTGAGGGTGGTGTTGAGGCCTCGGCCTCGTTGTTCTTGTTCCCCCTCTGGCGCGCACTGGCACTTGCTGGTGTTTGCCCGAGGGAGACTACCGTGCGGTCAACATCCGCAAAGGTTCGGCACCCAAAATCGCCAGATGATGCCACGGTCGGAACCACTCCGACTGCGGCAGGCGCAGAAGCAATGATCACCGGGACGGGGCCGTCACCCCGACTCCCACAGCCGCGCAGAACAATCCCAACCATCTTTCCAGGGCCGAAGGCTCGACCGAGGCCACGTCCTCGGATCAATTTTCCAACTCCCGCAGTTTCCAGCCGGAAACCGAGGCGCTTGTTGCCAGCCGGCCGCAGGCCGCTGCAACGCAAGATAATGGTGCGGCCAAAACCGCTCCAGCGATTGCGGGCGCGGAAGCAGCGGCCACAGGGGTGGAGCACGTCGCCCCGACTCCCACGGCCACGCTCAGCGATCCCAACCATATTCCGAGGCCGGAGGTGTCACGCTGGGCGCGAACGCGCACCCCGCTACTTCATCCAACGCGCCATCAGCCCTGCCCCCTGATCAGTTTTCCAGTTTCCGCAGTTTCCAGCCGGGGACAGAGGGGCCTACTGAGCCGAGCGATGCAGCTTCATTGGCAGCAGAGCGCCTGTTGATGTCTCCGACCTTCTTTACGCAGTGCCTGGGTGCTCTCCAGCGGATGGGACTGGTGGGAGAAGAAGAACGCGCTGGTCCTGTACCTGCTTGGTACATCGCGGCTCCTGCCGCGACCACTTAACGCGTTTGTGAAAGGCCACAGTTCCACGGGCAAGAACACTCTTGTTGACCGGGTGCTCGGGTTATTTCCGGCGGACAGTTTCATCGAAATCACGAGCGCATCCGAAAATGCGTGGCAATATTCCGCCGATAGCTTTACGAACAAAATCGTCTATGTCCAAGAACAAAATCAAGCGAGTGGTTCGGTGCATCCTGTCCGGCTGCTAATCAGCGAGGGCAAGCTTGTCCGACTCGTTACCGTGCGGAAAAAGGGAAGCGAACACTCCACGACGGAGAAGTTCGAGGCCAGAGGGCCTATTGCCGCACTGTCTACCACCACGAAAGACCGTTTGGAGATTGATGACGAGACCCGGCACATCTCCCTCTATGGACGACAGCCCGGAGCAGACCAAAGAAATCATGAAAGGATTCTTCCGCCAACCGGAGCCACTCTCGGAGGAAGAGATTGCCGCATGGCGGAAGGTTCAGGAGTTGCTGGCCGTGCGCACCGGCATCGACATCATCTTGCCGACGTGGTTCGATGCAGTGGCGGATGCCATGGTCGATGCCGGACACGACGTACGCCTCCGCCGTTACTTCCCTGCATTCTGCCAAGCTTGCCGCACCGTGGCGCTGCTGCGCTCCTTCCAGCAGAAGGAACATCCAGACAGGTTAGAGGTAAGCTTCGCGGATTTCGCGATAGCCTACATTTCGTTCGACAGCGTGATCTCGGAGTCACTGCACCACGAAGGAGAGCAGACTCTGGATACGGCCCAGTGCATCCGTGGCCTGATGGGAATGACCGGGGAGGCAGTGCGCATTCAGCAGGTCGCAGAGGCGCTCCATCTTCCTTATAAGCGGGCAGCGGAGCGGATACAGGAAGCTGAACAGGCCGGGCTGATTCAGCAGCGCAACGGGCCTGAAGTTCGTAACGTGAAGCGGTTCGTGGCCACTTCGCCGCAGCAGCTCCTCCCGGAGCCAAAGACTCTGTACCGGAAGTTGCGAATGATCGAGCCGTGCTCCTTCCATCACCCATGACTGGTGAGTTGGTGGTGTATACGCCGGAAACTGCGGAAACTGGAAAAGTGACGATTCCCGCGCCCAAACGCGACCTGCAACCCCTGAGCCTGCGGTTCCTGGCTGTACCGCCCGATATACCAGCACCGACGCCCGTAGACCCATTTGCGCAGCAGGCTGACCATCTGAAAGTCGCCCTTTCCGCCGAGCCCGACCGGGATAAGCAAGCAAACTGCTGACGGATCACCTCCGTAATGTTGCCCACCAGTTCGCTAATGAGCGCATCAACGTGACCCATGTAAAAGCAACTGTCACGTTCAGCGGGCGTGACCGTCGGATAATGCCAGGGATTACCTGGAAATGCGGAACCGGGTACGAAGGCTAACGAAAAACCGGTCCTCTGCAAATGCACAGGGGTCGGGGAATACATAGCACCGGAGGAAGGTTCAGGAATGGAATGATGGAGCGTGGGGAAAGGAACACGTCGTCTTCCACGACCAGGAAAAGGAATATCGCGTCGTCAGGGAGGATGTCGCCCGCACGCTTGAACCGGAAGCGTTCGCTCGGAAGCGCAAAAGGCAGGCCACAAGCTGAAGAAGGTCGAGAACGTCCACTTCAGGAACGTTGGCCAATGGCGGAAGCAAACTGAGGTATCCCTGAGTGTGTGAAAGTTTCAACTCGCGAGACGCTCCCTGCCGACGCCGACAACGACACAGTGGATGCCAAATGTCGGACTGATCGATGCCAAAGAGGAACAGGTTGATCCCGCAGCCGTTCCCGAAGATTCCGAAGCCAGTACGTGCCGTGGCACCACAATGCTGCCACTGTAGCGCTTCGGGTGCGGACGATTTTCAAACGCCCGCATTCGCACTGGAGCCTTTATTCCCGTATCTGAAACCGGAATGGAAGATTTGGAAAAGAGCCAATGGGTGAAGGTAATTTAGTCGCTGGCTTGCGGGAGCACGGTTACCAAGTGGAGGGCAGCGATATTAAAACCGGGAACGACTTCTTGGTTTCGAAGCGCAACTGTGATGTGATTGTTACCAATCCTCCAGACAGCCTCAAGCTGGAGTTTCTGAAAAGGTGCTATAAACTCGGTAAGCCTTTGCGCTATCGCTTCCAATCACTGCTTTGGAAACAAAAGCGAGGCAGCAGCTTTTCAGGCAGCATGGTGTAGAGATCGTATTATTTCTGACAACGTATCGCAAGTTTGTAACACCGACTAAAAGAAAATCCAGTCCCTGGTTTAGCGTGGCATGGTTCACTCACGGATTGAACATCGGACAACCACTAACCTTTTCTGGGGTGATAATTGAAGTAGATGACAAGACCATCGAACTGCTGGAGGAAGAAACCGTTCAGCCGGATTCCGGGGAGATG
>CAVUKX010000012.1:0-44829 GCA_963742165.1 uncultured Acidobacteriota bacterium
TCGGTTGGGGTGGGTAGTGGGACTCGAACCCACACCGTCCGGTGCCGCGGACCGGCGTTCCACCATTGAACTATACCCACCATGGAACCGAAATCGATTATAGCGACGACGTCCAGCTCGCCGGCTTGGCCTCGGCAACCCATTGTGGAAACCAGACGCCAGGAGAGGGAGAGGTGGGCGCCGAACCTTACAGCTGAAACCCGACTAACGAAAAAGGCCCGGATTACTCCGGGCCAGTCTTGCAGCGTCATGATGCTCCGCGCCGTCTCGATTGTCATGCCGGCGGTCCATCGATCAGGCTTATCCTGCGCTCTCCCGATGCCCATGTACTCAAAACCGATTCCCCGAAGCCGGTCGCTGTCGAGCATGTACTTGGTATCCAAATCGGCGGACGGCTCAGCAAGGTCTTCATCCGGACAAAGTCCAGGCTGCGGAACTCGGGCCATCCCGTGGCCAGAATCAGCGCCTCCGCTCCTTCGGCGGCCACGTAAGCCGTATGGCGAGGACACCACTGCTCCAATTCGCGGCCCGCGTGCGGCATTGCGAACGGATCATAGGCGCGCGCTTCTGCGCCGCATTCCACCAGTTGCCGCGCCAGCGCCACCGACGCCGAGCCCGCCAGGGAACTGGTATGCGGCTTCACCGGCCAGGCCCAGCAGCCCGACACGCTTGCCCTGCAAGTCGGAATCACTTCGGCGATCTTGCGCATGGTGCGCTGGGCGTGCTCCTGGCTCACGGTCTGGGCCGCGGAAGCATCCGCAGCTCCACTCCCTTGCGCTGCGCCAGTGCCGTCAGGCTGGATATGTCGCTCTCCACAAAGTTGCCGCCCAGGCCCACTCCGGCCTGCAGGCAGCGTGGCGCAATGCGTTTGTCCAGCCCCAGCGCCAGGGAAAGGTCCAGCGCGTCGGCATTCACTACTTCGCACAGCGCGCCATCTCGTTAATAAAGAAATCTTGGTGGCCAGGAATGCCGTGGCCGCCTCGCGCACCAGTTCGGCGGTCTCGGATTAGTCACAATCACCGGCGTGCCCCGCATCACCAGCGGACGATAGATCAGCTTCAGCGTGGCCACTGCCTGTGGACTTCTGGTCCCGAACAAAAGCCGGTCGGGCCAGTTGAAGTCCTCCACCGCGCAGCCCTCGGTCAGCGAGACCGGATGCGCGCCACCGCCAGGTCGTAGCCCAGTGCGCTGACCTTGCGCGCAATGCGCGTAACCGTGCCCACCGGCGCCGGGGGGCACAGCAGCAGCACGGCTCCGGGCTGTGCCGCTGCCGCCAGCCTTAGAGCAATCGCTTCGGTTTCCGCGGGATTGTCCTGGGCAAGGTAGATCACCTGCGAGCGCCCACCTGCGTCTCGATCTCGCACGAGTAGGTCAGCCGTCCGGCCCGCACGTTACGCCGGATGATTTCTTCCAGGTTCTTTTCGTAGAACGCCGCCCGCCCCTGCGCCAGCTCCAAAATCCGATGCTCTGCCGTATCGCAGCAGACGATGGGCGTCCCAAAATCCGCCAGCAGCGGAGAGTACCGTTCCCAGGTATCCGGCCCATAAACGACATTTGCATCATGACCTCTTCGCGACGCCTCCCGCCGAGATGATTGGCGCGGCTCTGTGACCGGGGAGGGGAATTGAGTGGCGCATTCCATCGAGCGCCGCGCTTCCACCATTAAGCGTTGAGCGGCGAGGATTGACAAGGTGCGGAATGGTCATGTCCACTCGTGCGGAAGGAGCCGGAGAGGCTGTGGGGCTCGCTTACCTGGGGCTGGCCGACAGGGTCATTTCGGTCAGATCTCGCCAGGTGTGGGCGTTGCCGCGCACAAAGGTAAGCCGCTCCACGTTGATGAGTGCGATCCGTGGAACTGCTCCCAGCGCTCTTTGCTGGTCCGCAGCACCTCGGCGGCGCGCTCGTTGTCATCCAGTTTGGCCACCGTAACGTGCGGCATGTAGGGAAGGGGTTCGTTGAAGGCCGAGGACGCGGTTCAGCAGGTCGTGCAGCTCGCGCAGTTTGTAGCCGGCGTGACACAGCCGGATGAACACCGTCGGCGTGGTCGGCAAAAAGCTGGCCACCTCTGCCAGTTCCACCTGGAAGGGCGCAACCGTGGCGCTCAGGCTCTGCAGCATGGACATGGCGTCGGCTTCCGAGCCGTGCAGGGGCCGGGGCGGCGGGACCGAGATGTGAGTCGGTAGATGTGCGTGCGCCGGATGGAGTTCGCGGCGTAACTCCTCCACAAACTCTCCAAGCTCGCTTCGTACGTCAGCTACCAGCGCGTATTGGACAGGAGCACAGTCGCAAGACATGGCGGGCCTGCTCATTATATGCGTTGTCTGCCGGAGTGCAAATCGGCCGCGGCGCCTTCAATTCCTGAAATGCACGCATCCGTGGCGCTTCTTCCGTTGATGCAATACGCGAACTGACGGGTGCCCCAGGTTCCGCGCCCAGCAGTTGGGGCGCTAACCTGGGAGAGCACACAGCCAATCGGGAACCGCTCTAATTGTTTCTCACGCCGCTTTTGGAGCCCGCCGATGCGTCCTTGTCGCCCTTAACTCGTCGCCGCGGAAGTATTTTGCCTGGTCCTGGCGCATCTCCGGCATGGCCGCATACGGCTTGCTGTAGTCGTTGTTCGCGTTCCAGAACAAGAAGCCGTTGCCGCCATTGGCGTGCGAGACCGCTACCTGAATGCGGATGTACTCCGGAGAGTAGCTCTTCGTCTTCCAGCCAAAGGCCTGCAGCCACGGACGCAGCACCACGCCGCTGCCGGCCGTCACCTTCTGGAAGCGCGCCATCGACTCGCCGATGAAATGCTCCGGCGCATCGCCCGGGTCGTGTAGCCGTCCATGCCGAAGAAGTGCGAGGGATAGATCATCGGGGACATACGTCGCAATACTTCGCCATCTGCGGAATGTCCTGCCCGGTGTGCGAGAGATCGATGGGCCGCTGCCAGGCCATGACGCCAAAGACATCCAGCGAAAACAACACGCCCGACGGCTTGAGTTCCGCTTGCGCTTGCTTCAGAAAGCTGACGATGACATCGCTGCGATGCCACTCCGGATGCTCGGCCTCAAAGCGGAACTTCGCGTCTTCTGGTCGCCTTCCGCGGAAAGCGCACATAGTCGAACTGAATCTCGTCGGCGCCGTGCTCCGCCGCAAACTTGGCCAGGCCAATGTCGTAGTCCCAGACCTTCGCGTTGGAGGGGTCGGTCCAGACCAGCTTGCCGTTTTCCCGCCATGCTCCCCCATGGCTGCGCGACTGCACCGCCAACTCCGGATGCCCGGTCACCAGCATCTCGTCGCGGAAGATCGCAATGCGCGCGATGGCGTGCAGGCCTTGTCCATGGAGATAGGCGATGAACTTCGGCAGGTTGCGGATGGGATAGCTTTTCTGCTCCGGCGCCAGCGGCAATCCGGTCGGCACGCTCACCGAGCCATCCGAGTCCTTAATATCGAAGACCACGCTGTTCCGCCGGCCCGGCGCAAGGTGCGTACGATCTCCAGCCCCTTGGCGCTGCCGGCCATGGTGCCCGTCAGGTAAACCGCCCGGACCTCGAAGTTCCTCGAGACCGGCACCGGTTTCTCCGTCCAATTTTCCTGGTAGTTGGGGATCACGATCTGGATGCCCGGCTTGGGCCAGATCCCTTTGAGTTCCGGATTCGCCGAGCGGATCGCCTGCTCCAACTCGCTGCCGGTCATAAACCGGCTCAGCGGCAGGTAATGATGCACGATGCCGGGCACTTTCTCCCTTGGTCACCGTATGCAGCGCTCTCCCAGGAGGTGCCGTGCGCACCGGTGTGCCGCCGTGGGCGGCCGGTTCACGTCCGGCGGAGGAGCCGCAAGCGGCGCCGCGCTGGCCGGTGCCGGAACCGCGCGGGCGGGGATGGGAAGCTTTGCAAAAACCACAAAAACCGCAAGCAAAACCGCGGCAAAGCCGAGAACCGACAGGGAAACAGACTTCCGGGACATGATGGCGATCCAACTCTCAATTTGAGCCGGATACTACCACGCTTCACGGCCGCATAAGCTGAGTAGATCGCCTGAGTTTGGGAAAAAATGTTGCTTCTATGGGAACCCGTGGGGTCCGGGAAGCGATGCATCGAATGTTCTGTGTAACTCTTTCGTTCTTTTTTCATGCGGCTGCATCTAACACCTGCAACGAGTGAACGGGGTGAGCATGGAGGGCCATTCCCATGCGCAGGGGGTCTGCAAAGTTGCTGAAACCGCAGGGCTTTTGTCGTTTATGCCACGAGCCGTCTTCTCTCGCAGGAGGCTGTGCCGAAAGATGTACAGAGCAAGGCCTATGAAAACCGGACTCAATGCGATCCTCGATCCCTCCCGCCGCTCCAGCGATGCCCAGGATTTTGACAACTCCCTCCGGCGCAAGATTGTCGGCCAGGATGACGCGATCGAGAAGGTTACCGAGATCTACCAGATGTTTCTGGCAGGTCTGAACCCTCCCGGCCGTCCGGTCGGCAATCTTCTCTTCCTGGGGCCCACCGGCTCGGGCAAGACCCGCGTGGTGGAGGCAGTCGCCGAGGCCCTCTTCGGAGACCCGCGCGCCATCGTCAAAATCGATTGCGCCGAGTTCCAGCACTCCCACGAGATCGCCAAACTTATCGGCTCGCCCCCAGGCTATCTCGGACACCGCGAGACCCATCCCCTGCTCACCCAGGAGGCGCTCAACCAGTGGCACACCGACCGCCTCAAGCTCTCGCTGCTCCTGTTTGACGAGATCGAGAAGGCCAGCGACGCGCTCTGGCAGCTCCTGCTGGGAATTCTCGACAAGGCCACGCTGACCCTCGGCGACAACCGCCGCGTCGATCTCTCCCAATGCCTGATTATTCTCACCTCCAACCTCGGCGCCGGGGAGATGAACGAGCTGCTCAACGGCCACATGGGATTTGCCCAGCCGCAGGCCGTGATCGACGGCAAGATCGACAGCAAAATGAACCGCACCGCCACCGATGCAGCCCGGCGGAAGTTCTCGCCCGAGTTTATGAACCGCATCGATAAGATCGTGGTCTTCAAAACCTTGCGGCCCGAGCATCTGGAGAAGATTCTGGACATCGAGCTGGGACTGGTGCAGCAGCGCATCCTGCAGACCAACGGCAACAACCAGTTCGTCTTCAGCTGCACCCCGCGCGTCAAGTCGCTGCTGCTGGAGGAGGGAACCGATCCCAAGTATGGGGCGCGTCACCTCAAACGTTCTATCGAGAAGAACCTGGTGTTTCCGCTGGCCAACCTGGTGGCGACCGCGCAGATCAAGCTCGGAGATTTTATCCGCGTTGACCTCAACGACGAAGGTGTGATGACCTTCGTCAAGGAAGCCGAGGGCGCGCTGGTGCCGGTCTTGCTGGAGAAATACGGACCCGACTTTACCTCTGCGCAGGCGGCCAAGGTGGGACGCGCCGCCCGCCGCGATGCCGCGGCCTCCGGTCTGCTGGACCACAAATAATCCGCTGGATGAAAACCGAAACGCCCTGCCGCTTTTGCAGCAGGGCGTTTCGGTTTTAGCGCGCTTCTCCGGACAGAGTTAAGCTGTCCGCCGCAGATCGTACGAAATGTAAACCTGTTTCACCCGAGCAGGCCCAGAACAACACAGGTTTGATCGATCTTCTCCCTGTCGGCAGCGACCACGAGCATGAACTCTAGACCATACTGGTAATGTTTCCGGCTGCGGACGACCGCGATCGGCCGCACAACTGCGGACGTATAGGGTAGCCGAAACTCCAGTTCAAGACGATCCCCTATCAGTAGTTCCGCGGCAATCATCGCCCGAATGCCCCCGCAACTCAGGTCAATCATGCGGCCCTGAATACTACCGCTGGCATTCTTGTTGGGGCGTACAACCAAACTGGCGTCAAAATCGAAACGCGAGGATCGCCTTCGATCAGAGTAATTGCCTGTTTCCGCCGAGTTTCCTGCCCCTCTCCCAGTATCCCCACTCATAACAGGCTCCTTTCCTGCCTATACCATCAACTCAGGCACTTCGAGAAGGCCTCGATTGAATGAGAGGGTAAATGCGTCCACAACCGCCGGATCAAACTCGGTGCCCGCCTTTTTTACGATGTAGTCCCGTGCTTCATAAAGAGGCAGCGCCTTGCGGTAGGGGCGATCACTGGTGAGCGCGTCGTAGACATCGGCAACGGAGATGATGCGAGCACCCAGCGGGATTTTCAGCCCGGTTGGGTGATTGGAGTCCGGGTCGCTGAAGCGGTCATGATGCGCCAGCACGATGGGCAACACACGCCGCAAGGAGCCTCTAGCCATGTCCACAAGCTCCCCACCCCGGTTCACATGCTGATTGATCTCGGTACGCTCATCGTCCGTGAGCTTGGCGCTCTTGTAGAGAACCTGGCGGCTGACTTCAAGCTTGCCAATGTCGTGAAGCAGACCAGCGGCCCGAATATCCTCGACCATCGGTGCCGCAAGTCCCATTTCCTGCGCGATCTGCTGTGCATAGACAGAGACACGGTAGGAATGATTCTGGGTAAAGTTGTCCTTGGAAACAAAATGGCACAAAATCATGAGCACGCCATCGTAGGTTTCGCGAAGCTCAAGCATCTGCTTTGTCTTGTGTTCGTGCAGGGTGCCCATTCCGTAGGCGGTGATGATAAGAATGCCGGCCCAGATTACAAAATCCAGCCATTTCTGAAACGGGTTCACGTGTTCCTGTAGAACGTATGGGTTGAGCTGAAAAACGCCAAGGACGATCAGGCCGCTGGCAATCGCGGTCATCACCGCATGGCGGCGGCCATAAAAATAGGCGGAAAACAGGACGGGCAGGCCATAGAAGCCAAGAAGTACCCGGTGAGAGGCCAATACAAAGTTGAGAACTGCGGCAATCGCAAACATAGACAACAGCAGCCACAGTTCCTTGTTAACATCAAGAACCTTGCTTAATATTTTCACTCCCGCCTCCACTTTCGCTAACGGGTCCCAGAGTGCAAGTAGTATGCTTAAAGAAATATTTGACACGCAAGTATCGAAAGTAACCAGGCGAGAGTACTGCTTGCTTCAACGCTCGCTGGCCGAGGAAGAAAGCGACACTCCCCGCAAACGCAGTTTTCCTGAAGAGTGCATCGGGAGTTATAGGTCTGAAGAGGAAGGTTTGTTACCGCCTGGTTGGATTGCAACCTAGACCGTGATGCCGAGGTGCTGCCGGAGCTGAGCCAGCGCCGCTGCGGCCGTCAGGCCATACTTTTTGCGCAGCTCGTCCGGCTTGCCGTGCTCGATGAACTGGTCGGGCCAGCCGATGCGGATGACCGGCGTGCTCAATCCCAGGCGGCTCAGCTCTTCCAGCACCGCGCTGCCAAAGCCCCCCGCCAGCGCGTGGTCCTCCAGCGTCAGCAAAACCTCCGCGCTGCGTCCATACTGCGCGATCATCGCAGTGTCGAGCGGCTTGGCGAAGCGCGCGTTGATCACCGCCGCAGCCACGCCCTCCGAGGCCAGCGCAGAGGCGACCTCGCGAGCCAGCGGCAGCATCGCGCCAAGGGAGAAGATCGCAACCCGGTCGTGGCCGCTGTGCTGCAACACTTCGGCCTTGCCAATGGGGATCGCCGCAGGCTGCGCTTTCACCTCCACGCCCGGCCCAACCCCGCGCGGATAGCGCACCGCCGATGGGCCCTCATGCAGCATCGCCGTGTACAGCATGTCGGCCAGTTCGTCCTCGTCCTTGGGGTCCATGTGCACGATGTTGGGGATGCCGCGCAGGTAGCTGATATCGAACAGCCCGTGGTGCGTGGGGCCGTCGTCTCCGCTCAGGCCGCCCCGGTCCATGCAGAAGACGACCGGCAGATTCTGCAGGCAAACGTCGTGCACGATGGGGTCGAAGCCGCGCTGCAAAAAGGTGGAGTAGATGGCCACGAACGGTTTCAGGCCCTGGGTCGCCATGCCGGCCGCAAACAGCACGGCATGCTCTTCTGCGATGCCAACGTCGTAATACTTGTCGGGATGCACGGCGCGGAAGCGGTCCAGCGCGGTGCCATTCGGCATGGCCGCCGTGATGGCGACGACGCGGGGGTTGCCGGTGGCGAGTTTGGCCACCGAGTCGGCAAACACCTCCGAGTAGGTGCGCTGGCCCAGCGGCGCGGTTTCGCCCGTCTCCGGATCGTAGGGCCCCAGGCCGTGAAACTTTTTCTGCTTCTCTTCGGCGGGCTCAAAGCCGCGCCCTTTCTGCGTCATTACGTGCAGCACCACCGGCCGGTCCAGCGTCTTTAGAAACTGGAAGGTGCGGATCAGCTCGGCGATATCATGCCCATCGACCGGCCCATAATATTTCAGGCCGAACTCCTCGAAGATCACCGAGGGCACCAGCATGAACTTGGCGGCCTCTTCGGCCTTGCGCGCCACCTGTGCCGCCGATTTTCCGCCCACTTTTTCCACCAGCTTGGCCGCGCGCTCATACAGCCGGTGGTACTGCGGAGTGGTGACGATCTTGTTGAAGTAGCTGGCAACAGCGCCCACGTTTTTGTCGATCGACCACTTGTTGTCGTTCAGCACGATGATCAGCCGCTTGGTCTGCGTGCTGACGTTGTTGAGCGCTTCGTGGGTGATGCCGCAGGTGAAGGCGGCGTCTCCGGCCAGCGCCACCACGTGCTCTCGGCCTCCCAGCTTGTCGCGCGCCACTGCAATGCCCAGCGCGGCCGAGAGCGCCGTACCCGCGTGTCCCGCGCCGTAGCAGTCGTGTTCGCTCTCGGTGCGCAGCATAAAGCCGTTCAGCCCGCCCGGCGTGCGGATGGTTGAGAAGCGATCGCGCCGCCCGGTCAGCAGTTTGTGCACGTACGCCTGGTGGCTTACGTCGAACAAAAAGTGGTCGCGCGGGGTCTCGAAGACGTAGTGCATGGCAATTGTCAGCTCCACCACGCCGAGGTTGGGGCCAAGATGCCCCCCGGTGCGCGACAGCACCGTGATCAGCTCGCCGCGAATCTCCTCCGCAAGCCGCGTCAGCTCGCTCAGCGACAAGCGCTTTACGTCCGCGGGCGAGTGAATGGCGTCAAGTATGGGCGTCATGGAGCGAATATCTTACTGCCGATTGCCTGCCTTGTGCGTCTGTTAATGCGCACATAGCCGGTGGAATCTCACTGGAGTAGTTCCTCCGTTGCTATACACCGGTGCTGCTCATGCCTATGCCTATGAGCTGTCATTCCGAGCCACGCGAGGAATGACAGCACGGTGCAAATCTCCGATTAAGCCGGAGAGCTTCTTCGGCTCGAAGTGTCTCTGACGGTTTACATCTTCTGCGGAACCGGTCTAGCCACGCTTCTTTGCCTTGGATGCTGCCTTGGTTGTAGATGAACCGCGCCTCGCATTGGACGCAGATTTCACCTTGGGAAAAACGCGTTTGAAGATCGTGCCCACGCTCCGCAGCTGGCGATTCAAATCGAAGGCGCGCTCCAGCGTTTTTTTCTCCACCCTGGAGGTGATCTCCGGATCGGCGAAGATGAGCTCGCGGAAGTTTTTCTCCTCGCGCCAGGCCTGCATTGCGTTGCGCTGCACGATGCGGTAGGCGTCCTCGCGCAGCACCCCGGCCTCCACCAGGTCCAGCAGAAGTTGCCCGCTGAAAACCAGTCCGCCGGTCGAGTGCAGATTGCGCAGCATGCGCTCGGGATAAACCAGCAGCGTGTCCACCAGGCTGGTGGTTTTGGACAGAAGATAGTCGAGCAGAATGGTGGAGTCGGGCAGAATCACGCGCTCCACCGACGAGTGGGAGATGTCGCGCTCGTGCCACAGCGCAACATTTTCAAACGCCGGCTGCACGTTGCCCCGGATCACTCGCGACAGGCCGGAGATCTGCTCGCAGGTCACCGGGTTCCGCTTGTGCGGCATCGCCGAGGAGCCTTTCTGTTTTTCGCTAAAGAACTCTTCGGCCTCGCGGACTTCGGTTTTCTGCAGGTGGCGGACTTCGGTGGCGATCTTATCCAGCGTGCAGGCAACCACCGCCAGCGTTGCGACGTAGAATGCGTGCCGGTCGCGCTGAATCACCTGCGAGGAGACCGCGGCGGGCGCAAGGCCCAGGCGCTCGCAGATCAGCTCCTCGTATTTCGGATCGAGGTGCGCGCCGTTGCCCACCGCGCCGCTCAGCTTGCCCACGCGCATCTGCTCGGTGGCAAAGTCGAAGCGCTCCAGGTTGCGCTGCATCTCGCTGAACCAGTTGGCAATTTTCAGCCCGAAGGTGATCGGCTCGGCATGGACGCCGTGGGTGCGCCCAATCTGCGGGGTGTGCTGGAACTCCAGCGCGCGCCGCTGCAGCACCACGATCAGCTTCTCAATGTCGGCGCGCAGCACCACCGAAGCCTGCTGCACCAGCAGCGCCTGCGCCGTGTCCACCACGTCATTCGAGGTCAATCCGTAGTGCAGCCAGCGCGACTCGGGACCGACCTTTTCCGCCACCGCCGTGGTGAACGCAATGACGTCATGTTTCACCTCGGCTTCCACCTGGTGAATGCGCGCGACTTCAAAGGCCGCGCCTTTTACGCGGATGGCCCGGGCGGCGGACTTGGGGACAATCCCCGCCTCGGCCAGGGTTTCGCTGGCGGCAACTTCAACCTGCAACCAGGTGCGGAACTTGTTTTCGTCACTCCAGATCTGACCCATCTCCGGGCGGGTATAACGAGCGATCAAGGCAAACTCCTTCGAGCAATTGAAAAGCTATATCTCGCAACCTCTGACGGGTGCCCCAGGGTGCCGCCGGGCGCCCGCGGCCGGAGCGGCGGTATTTGTCGCGTACCCGGCTGCGAAGCCCCGCGTTTCTTGCGGCGCTAACCTGGAAAAGCAGAACACATCAACCCGGCAACCTCGGCAGGCTGTCAGGCAGCGCGGAACTTCCTATTGTAACAACGGTCGAAGGACAATGCCGGAGGGGAATGCCGGATTCCGCAAACCTGCCGGCACGCTTGCTGCGGACAAAAAAAAGCGGCCGGGGGTGCCCCGGCCAATCAGGAGGAGTCTTTATCTTCCCGGCGTCGAAGTCAACCGGTCTTAGAGGCTTTATCGGATGAAAGCCGGGGATTCTTTAGCTTTCCGTCACGCCAAGTAGCTGGCTCATCTCTTCGTAGAGAAATCCTTTGCCGGGCAGGTACGGCTGCACCCATTTGCCATCGACCACAAATTGCGGAATGGCGCGCTTGCCGGTATTGCGGATGACCTCGGCGGCAGCGCCGGGGGTAACTTCGATGTCGATCTCCTGGTAGGGGATCTTGTGTTTGTCGAGAAAACGTTTGGCGACGCGGCAGTCCGCGCACCAGGGGGCCGAATAGACTAGCAGTTGCATACGGAATGGATGAGTCAGGGTGTGGGGAAGGTTCAATTTTCGGCGGCCAATAGAAACGCCGCCGGTATCCCGGCGGCGTCCCCTGTTATCAGGCAATCGAGGCTAGTTGCAGAGCAGCGCTCCGTCCGTCTTCTCCTCGCCCACTTCGCGATAGAAAAGCTGGTTGTTGTCGAGATAGACCTCGACAAACGCGGGACGGTTCTTGATGCTGCCCTGGATCAGCGCCTCCGACAGCGGGTCCTCGACATACTTTTGCAGGGCCCTGCGCAGCGGACGCGCTCCGTAGCTGCGGTCGGTGATGGTCTTCTCCAGAATCCACTTGCGCGCATCTTCGGTCACCGTGACGGTAATCGCTCTCTGCGCCAGGTTGTGATTCAGCTGCGTCACCATCAGCTCCACGATCTGAATCAGGTCATGCTCGCTGAGGGCATTGAAGATCACGACCTCATCGACGCGGTTGAGGAACTCGGGATTGAAGGTCTTTTTGACCTCGCTCTTCACCATCTCCTCAACCTTGTCGCTGATGTTCTCTTCCTTGTTCGAAGAGAAGCCGAGACCTTCGCGCTTTACCATGTGCCGCGCGCCGATGTTGGAGGTCATGATGAGGATGACGTTCTTGAAGTCGACCGTGTTGCCCAACCCATCGGTCAGCTGGCCGTCCTCAAACACCTGCAACAGAATGTTGAACACATCCGGGTGCGCCTTCTCGATCTCGTCCAGCAACACCACCGAATACGGTGCGCGCTTCACCCGCTCGGTCAGCTGCCCGCCCTCTTCATAGCCAACATAGCCAGGCGGCGAGCCGATCAGCTTGCTGACCGAATGCTTTTCCATGTACTCCGACATGTCGAAGCGGATCAGGCTCTTCTCGCTGCCGAACATGAACTGCGCCAGCGTTCTGGCCGCCTCCGTCTTGCCCACGCCCGTCGGGCCCAGGAAGAGGAAGGAACCGATGGGACGCGCCGGATTCTTCAATCCCGCGCGCGAGCGGCGGATGGCGCGCGCCAGAGCGCTGATCGCCTTCTCCTGCGAGATCACCCGCTTGTGCAGCTCTTCTTCGATGCGCAGCAGCTTCTGCGACTCTTCTTCCTTGATTGCCGCCACCGGAACCCCGGTCCAGCGGGAGACTACTTCTTCGATGTCCTCGCGCTGCACAATGCCGGTCGAGCTCTCATCCAGGTGGAACTTTTCGCGCAGAATGCGCAGGTTTTCGCGCTCCTTGCGTTCTTCGTCCGAATAGAAGCGCGCCTTTTCGAATTCATGGTTCGCAATGGCGTTTTCCATGCGGTGAACGATGAACTTGATGCGCTTCTGCACCTCGGTGATCTCTTCCGGCAGAGCCGACTGGCGCAGCTTGACGCGCGCTCCGGCCTCGTCGATCAGATCGATCGCCTTGTCCGGCAGGAAGCGGTCCGGGATATAGCGGTTGGAGTGCGAGACCGCGAAGTTGATCGACTCGTCGGTGTAGCTGACCGCGTGGAACTTTTCGTAGCGGTCCTTGATCCCCATCAGGATCTTCACCGAGTCCACCTCATTCGGCGGCGGCACCTTGACCGACTGGAAGCGGCGTTCGAGCGAACGGTCCTTCTCGATCGACTTGCGGTATTCGCCCGGCGTGGTGGCGCCGATGCACTGAATCTCGCCGCGCGACAGCGCCGGCTTCAGAATGTTGGCCGCGTCGAGCGATCCCTCGGCCGAGCCAGCGCCCACCAGGGTGTGCAGCTCGTCAATGAAGATGATCGAATTCTGGTTCTCGATCAGTTCCTTCATGATCGTCTTGAGCCGCTCTTCAAACTGCCCGCGGTACTTGGTTCCCGCAACAATCAGCGAGAGGTCCAGGGCGAGCACCCGCTTGTCGGCCAAAAACGACGGCACTTCGCCGTCGGCGATGCGCTGCGCCAGGCCTTCCACAATCGCCGTCTTGCCCACGCCGGGCTCGCCGATCAGCACCGGATTGTTCTTGGTGCGGCGGCACAGAATCTGAATGGTGCGGTCCACCTCGCCATCGCGGCCCACCAGCGGGTCGAGCTGGTTCTCCATCGCGGCCTGGGTCAGGTCGCGCGAGAACTCGGCCAGCAGCGAGGACTCGCGGTTGGCGGCGCGCTGCGGCTGCTGCTGAACTTTCTCCTGCGTGCTGCGCTGCAGCTCTTCGCGGATGGCGGCCAGCTTCAGCCCGCGCTCGGCCAGGATCTCGGCGGCGAAGCACTTCTCCTCGCGCAGCAGTCCCAGCAGCAAGTGCTCGGTGCCAATGTGCTTGTGGCTCAGGCGCTCGGCTTCTTCGGAGGCATAGGCGAGCACCCGCTTGCATTCGTTGCTCAGGGGCAGATCGACGCTGGTGGAAACCTTTTCGCGGATCGTGGTATGAGCTTCGATTTGCTTGCGAATTGAGTCCACCGACGAATGCTGGCGAAGGAAGCGGTTGGTCAGCGCTTTATCTTCGCGCAGCAGACCGAGCAGCAGGTGCTCCGTTTCAATATACGGAGAGCCGAACTGGCTGGCTTCATATCGTGCAAAAAAGATCACACGCCTTGCTTTTTCGGTGTACCGTTCAAACATTTTCGCTCTCCTGGCTCCTCCGCCCCGGCCATTACCGGTGACGGGAAACCCTCCTCCAGCCTCGCCTCTGGTTTCACCGGAGTACCCCTCCCCCGGGAACCGCAAAAGGATTCGAATCCGAATCCCCACCGACTGGCCTTAAACGCCAGCGGTAATCAAAAGTGCCACATCCCATCTTTCCCAACGCCAAACTGACGGCAAAATTCCAACCGTCCGGTTCGCGAATTCCACTCTTTCATGCCTCACGCCCACTATGCCATTAATTCGGCGGCGAAGCTAAGAGAATCAACCCTAAGAGGCCGATAAAGACTCTGGCGCTACCTCGGTCACCGTTCCACCCGACAACGAAAGAATGCGTCCGCAGCGGCGGGCAAATCCAAGATTGTGCGTCACCAGAATCGACGTGAGCTGGTAGGCAGCGTGCAGTCGCGAGATTAACTCGAAGACCGACTCCGCTGTGCGCTGATCCAGGTCCCCGGTCGGCTCGTCCGCCAGCAGCATTCGGGGAGCGGTCACCAGCGCCCGCGCCAGGGAAACCCTCTGCTGCTCGCCTCCGCTCAACTCGCCGGAGCGATGATGTCCGCGGTCGGCCAGTCCCACTTCATCCAGCCACCGTGCGGCTTCCGCCTCCGCCTTGCGCCGGCTTTCGCCCCGCAGATAGAGCGGCATGGCCACATTCTCCAGCGCCGTAAACTCCGGCAGCAGGTAATGGAACTGCCACACATAGCCCACTTGCCGGTTGCGGAACTCGGCGGCAGCTTCCTCGGAGAGCGTACTCAAACGAGTCTGGGAGAAGTACACCTCGCCCGCGCTGGCCGAATCCAATGCACCCAAAATGTGCAGAAGGGAACTCTTGCCCGCGCCGCTCTGGCCCACAATCGCCAGCATCTCGCCGGAATCTACCTGGAAAGACAGGTTGTCAAAGAGCACAAGGTCCGTGGTGCCCGAACGATAGACCTTGCGGAGACCCTCAACTCGGAGGATCTCGTGCTTCTCCATTGGATGCACCTTTCGCTCTCCTTGGTGCAATTTTGCCTGCCCGCTAGATCCCCATTTTAGAGCATCTTGAGAACCCGGTCACAGAGCCCGCCTGCGCCATCCATTAGACCACGCTGCGTGTTGCAAAACGCAGCGGTTTGCTGCTGAAATCTTCGCCTAATCCCGGAGCATTTTCCTAAGTTCCAATAAAACCCTGGCGTCCGCGACCGGCAGCGCAGCGTTACCCGCCTAGCGGGTGGAGGCGCGGTCAGTCACCCCGTTTCTGCCCGCCTACTCGTAGCGCAGAGCCTCGGCCGGCAGCACGCGCGCCGCCGACTGCGACGGATACACGGTGGCAATAAAGCTGATGGCCAGCGAGACGGCAGCAACCAGCACCGCGTCGGTCGCGCGCGGCACAAACGGCACATAGTCCATGGCGTACACTTCCGCCGAGAGCCGGATCCAGTGGTAGTGTCCCGCTAGGATCGCCACCGTGTAGCCCGCCACCAGGCCCAGCGCCGTCCCAACCATGCCGATCAGCAATCCCTGCCAGATGAAGATCCGGCGCACCTGCCGGCGGCGCGCGCCCATCGAGACCAGCACCGCGATGTCGCGCGTCTTCTCCATCACCATCATGATCAGCGAGATCAGGATGTTCAGCGCGGCCACAAAGACGATCAGCCCGATGGTGATGAACGTGACGACCCGCTCCAGCCGCAGGGCGCGGAAGAGCGCGCGGTTCTGCTCCATCCAGTTGGTGGTCTGGAAGCCTTTGCCGGCGGCGGCCTCGATCTCGTCGCCGATCGCCGGAGCGCGGTAGATGTCGTCCACCTTGAACTCCAGCACGCTGGCGATGTCGCCCAGGCTGAATAGCTTCTGCGAGTCCGATAGCGAGCAGAGCGCCCACGTCGAGTCGTAATCGTAGAAGCCCGATTGGAAGATTCCCACTACCTTGAACCGCATGTAGCGCGGCACCATGCCAAAGGGCGTCAGCTCACCTTGCGGGCTGGTGACCAGAACCACCGAACCCACGCCTGCGCCCAACGTTTCCGCCAGATCCTTGCCCAGCACAATCGGCGGCATCGCCGCGATGCGCTCGGCTGCGCCCTCCAGCGAGGACGGATCGGCCGCCGCAGAGTCGGGTAACGCTGCGCTGCCGGCCGCGGACGCTCGGTCGGGTAACGCTACGCTGCCGGCCGCGGGCGCTCGGTCGGGTAACGCTGCGCTGCCGGTCGCGGACGCCCGGTCGGGTAACGCTGCGCTGCCGGCCGCAGGCGCAGCGGCCTGCCGTGCGCGATCTTCGGCCTGCTCCAGCGGTTGGGCGCTGCCTGCCTGCACCGACTGCAGCAGGGCCGTCACTTTGCGCTCGTCGGCCGGGACGATGCCCTTGAGCACCGCGCCACCGGCGCGCGCGCCGCGTGAGATCAGCACCTGCTCGTAGATGGCCGGGGCGGCGGCTTTGACGTGGGGAAGCTTTTCCAGCCGCTGCTTGAGCCCGCTCCAGTCGTGGATGCCGTCGTTTTCCACCCGCATCAGGTTGACGTGCGAGCTGGAGCCGAGCAGCCGCTCCTGCAGGTCCTGGCGGAAGCCGTTGTTGATGGCCAGGGCGATGATGAGCGAGGCGACTCCGGCGGCAACGCCGATCACGGAAATTGTGGTGATGACTCCAATCACCGCCTGGCGGCGCTTGGCGCGAAGATAGCGGGCGGCGATGAACAGCTCAAAGCGCATGGATGGATTATAGAGGCAGCGCGGGTGGCCCATATTTGCCCTCTGTTGGCAAATGTGGGAATGCAGGCCGCCTACTAAAGCCCCAGAGTTGGAAATTCGCCAACTCTGGGGCACCCGTCGAATAATGTTTCGGGAGAGGAAATAGCCGTGCCTGCCCGAGCGCGATCTGGAAACAGAGCGCATCTATAGTAGCCAGAGACTCTACAGGAGTTGAACGGGAAAGCCTGCGCCAT
Source organism: uncultured Acidobacteriota bacterium (assembly GCA_963742165.1). Classification (GTDB taxonomy): domain Bacteria; phylum Acidobacteriota; class Terriglobia; order Terriglobales; family Acidobacteriaceae; genus TOLSYN. Next base: position 16,759 of record CAVUKX010000012.1, read on the forward strand.
GCCCGCAATCCACATGCCTACAGCCCGCGCCGCATGCCGCAATCGGTTCTGGCTGCCGCTTCTGTTCTTCTGTCTGGCGGCCTTCTGCCCGGTGGCCCCGGCGCAGAGCAGTGGCTCGGCCGAGCCCGACGCATCTGGCCAATCAGCCAAGCCCACCAAAGGGACGCCTGCGTCCTCGATCGACGTGCAGGCGCCGATGATCTCGCTGGACGCGATGGTGCTGACCAGGGAAGGCGAGTTCATTCCCGGACTGCAGAAGGAGCAGTTCCGCCTGTGGGAGGACAACGTGGAGCAGCCCATCCAGAGCTTTGGGCTGACCAAGGCGGGCTACACCGCGGTGCTGCTGGTGGAGTTCGCCTCGACCCCGGCCTTTCAGGCCAGCCGCCGCCAGTTTCTCTATGACGCGCTGCGCGCCTCCTATGCGTTTACCGGCCAGATGCAGAAGGACGACTACGTCTCGGTGATCAGCTATGACGCGAAGCAGTCGGTCCTGGTGGACTTCACCTCCGACAAGCAGGCGATTTACTCGGCGCTCGACGGCCTGCGCATGCCCGGCGATAGCGACACCAACCTGTATGACGCGCTCTATGACACCCTGGACCGGCTGGACCGCGTGGAGGGCCGCAAGGAGGTCATCCTGATCGGCAGCGGCGTGGATACCTTGAGCAAAATCACCTTCGACAAGCTTTTGAAGAAGATCCAAGACACGCGGAACGTGACCATCTACACCATCAGCACCGGTTTCCTGTCGCGGCAAACCATGGAGGCGCCTCCCGCACTGGGGACGTCCATCCAAAATACGGACTTTGGGCAGGCCGACAAGCAGATGAGCGCCTTTGCCAAGATGACCGGCGGATGCTGGTTCAGTCCGCGCTTTGAGGCCGAGCTGCCGGAGGACTTCCGCAAGATCGGCTCCACCGTGCGCAACCAGTACACGCTCGGCTACCGCCCCACCAACCCCAAACTGGATGGCAGCTACCGCAGGCTGAAGGTGCAACTGGTGCAACCGGGCACGGACCAGCCGCTGGTGCTGAAGAATGAGAAGGGCAAAGCGGTGAAATACCAGGTGCTTACGCGCGAAGGATATACCGCCAAACAGGCGGTCGAGTAAAGCCCGGCCCGGGCGGCCGGCAGGGGCTTACCAGCGGTGATTGAAGGCGTGGTGGGGTGAGCAAGGAACGACCCGCCCGCCTTGCGTCAGCCCGGAGAGCAGATCCCTCACCTCGTTGCCGGCTTCGGTCTCGGCAAGCGCCTGAGTTTCGGCGTGGCCCCAGGAAACCAGGAAATCGGGAGTCTGTTCCGAGGAGATCGTCCAGTAGTATCGCGTTTTTTTGCGGAACGGCTGGGCCTGGATCGAAACCACGTACGGGCCTGGCTCGTGATTCATCGGAAGCTCCTTGGTGGTTGAGCCGTGCGGCATGTATCCCGCCTCGAGTGGGTGACTTTGCAGGGTTCTATTGTTTTGCACTCCCTCCATCATACGTCCTGCGTGCCTTTTACGCGAAGCGCAGAGTCCGAACTTTAGGCAGTACCTCGTAATAACGTGACTAAAGGCCAATCTCCTGGTGTAACTTTCGCCAATTCTGCTTGTCCGGTAGTCTGCCTCCAGCGTGCCAGGAGGACATCTCTCATGAAGTTTTCGATCCTAACTGCGGTTCTACTGTCGTTCACGGGTCTGAGCCTGGCGCAACCGGTAGAGGATGCCCCCCACGCGTCGGTCAAGACCGTGGCGGCCATTGAGAGCGAGCTCGAAGGCCATGGCGAGCGCGTGATGGGGAACGAGGTGCTCCACTGGAGCACGCGGTTGGAGAAGGTGGAAAATTGCCGCGCGCAATTTTCCGTGCGCGCCACCAACAACCTGGCCGATCCCACCGTACGGGTGGAGAGCGTCAGCTTCTCCCTGGGCGCGCTGGATCCCTCAGGGATCGAGCTGCAGAAGCACTGGCTGCAACTGCCATGCAGCGACCGGAGCCAATGCATTTTCTCGACCACGACCTGCAGCCAGAAATCCGCCAATGGAATCGTGACCGACTGCGGCACCGCAAGCCAGAAGCGGGTGGATAGCTTTGCCTTGCAGTTTGATGGCGATGCCGAGTCGGCGCAGCGCCTGCAGACGGCCCTGCGTGAGGCGATTGAATCCTGCCGGCAGCCCAGCCGGGTAACGTTTTAAGATAGCGAACCATTTTAGATACTAAGGTTCAAATTCGCCGTTGCGTCACATCCCTGGGGGGTCTCGCGTTGTAGAATTCCCCCAAGGCCTCTGCCGGAGTCCCGGCAGTTCCTTGGGATACTCAGGAGACCGTGACGAGAAATGGCTAAAGAGAAGAACTCTTCGGAGAAGTCCGCACCCAAGAAAACCGCGGCAAAAAAGAGTCCTGCCAAGCAGGCTGCTGCCAAACCGGCGGCGGTCGGCAAGCCCGCGGCCGTAAAACTCGCCGCTGCCGCAGCCATGCCTGGGTCGGCTGGCAATGCCGCGCACCGGGCGCAGCCCTCGGCGGCTGAACTCTATGAAGAGATTCGCCGGCGCGCCTACGAACTTTACTGCGAGCGCGGTGGAAATCACGGCTCCCATGAGGCCGACTGGCATCGAGCCGAACTGGAAGTGCGGTCTAAATATAGATAGGTCTCCATGTCTCAGGTACTGATGGTGGACGACGACCCCAGCCAACTGCGCATCCGCGAGATCATTCTGCGCAACGCGGGAATCGTCTCCAGCCTCGCCAACGACGCCGCAACCGCTCTTTCCTGTTTGCGCGACAAGGGCAGCGAGATCGGCCTCGTGATCACCGACCACAATCTCCCCGGATGCAGCGGCGCTGAGCTGGTGCGCCAGATGCGCCTGACCGCGCCCACCTTGCCGGTGGTGGTGCTGACGGGAATGCCCGGCGTGGAGCCCGAGTACGAGGGTCTGGATGTGACCTTCTGCTTCAAGCCGCTGCCTCCGCATGAATTCATCGCGGTGATCGAGCGTCTTCTCGCGCAATAAAAAAGAGTTCGCGGTGGCGAACTCTGGAGAAAGATTAGAAGGTGGAGCCGGATTCTTAGAGAGTTTCTACAGGTAGAATGCCGCCGGAAGACGTTTGCCGCACCCTGTCGCTGGCCTTAGTCCTTTCGGCAAAAATAACCTAGTCCTGAACGCGATCCTGGAATTGTGCTTAGCTATTTTTGTGCGAATTGGGTAACCGTCTTGCACCTCTGATGGAAATCATGCACAATGACTCCAGATTTATAACACCTCGCCATGCCACAAATTGGAAGCTTTACACTCCTGCTCGCCCTCGCCTTAAGCGTCTATGCGTTCATCGCCGGACTCCTAGGCATCGTTTCCAAAGATGATCGCCTAAGCGAAACTGCGCGCCGCGCCGGTATCGCGATCTTTCTGGCGGTTACAGCGGCCTCCGCTGTGCTGGTCTATGTAGCGTTCGCCAACGACTTTTCCGTTGCCTACATCCTCCATCACTCCAACCGGGCCTTGCCGGGGCCTTATAAGTTTGCCGCTCTGTGGTCCGGACAAGAGGGCTCGCTGCTGTTCTGGTGCTGGCTGCTGGCCACCTACGGGCTGGTGCTGCGCCTGCGGCACAAAGTGGACACGCGGCTGGTGGCGCACGCCTCGGTGGTCATCAGCGCGGTGCAGATCTTCTTTCTGTGCCTGGTGAACTTTGCCGCGCATCCCTTCGCGCTGATGACCGGCACGATTCCCGCCGATGGCAACGGCCTGAATCCGCTGCTGCAGTATCCCGAGATGGTCATCCATCCGCCGATGCTGTATCTGGGCTATGTCGGGATGACCGTGCCGTTCTGCTTTGCGCTGGCCGCGCTCATCATGAAGTATCCGGGCGAGAAGTGGATTCACATTACACGCCGCTGGACGATGGTGGGCTGGGCCTTCCTGACCTGCGGCATCTTTCTCGGCTCCTACTGGGCTTACCGCGTACTGGGCTGGGGCGGCTGGTGGGGATGGGACCCGGTGGAGAACGCCTCGCTGCTGCCCTGGCTGACCGGCACCGCCTTCCTGCACTCGGTGATGATGCAGGAGAAGCGCGGCATGATGAAGTCGTGGAACATGTGGCTGATCTTTTCCACCTTCCTGCTGGCCATCTTTGGAACCTTCCTGACCCGCTCCGGTGTGGTCAGTTCGGTGCACGCCTTTGCCGAGTCCGACATCGGCACCTATTTTGTCGTATTCATGGCGCTGGTCTTTGCCACCTGCTGCTTCTTCTATGTACGCAACCGCAGCTGCCTGAAGAGCGAGCACAAGCTTGAGTCGCTGGTTTCGCGCGAGTCCAGCTTCCTGTTCAACAACGTGCTGCTGCTGGTGGCCACCTTCGCGGTGCTGTGGGGCACGCTGTTTCCGGTGCTGAGCGAGTGGGTCACCGGACACAAGGTTACCGTGGGGCCGCCGTTCTTCAATAAGGTCAACATCCCGATTGCGCTCTGCCTGCTGCTGCTGACCGCTCTGGGTCCTCTGCTGGCCTGGCGCAAGACCTCGCTGGACAGCCTGCGCAAGAACTTCCAGATTCCGGTGGTGATCGCGCTCCTGTTCGCCGTAGTTCTGGTCTTCCGGGGCATGAAGCCGTGGATCGACGTCAGCTACTTCTACTCGCTGATGGCAATCACGCTTTCGGTGCTGGTTGCCGCCACCATCGGCAGCGAGTTCATCCGCGGCGGACTGGTGATTTCGCGCAAGGGAAACACCAACATTCTGAAGGGAATGTATCTGCTGACCCGGCGCAACACGCGCCGTTACGGCGGCTACGTGGTGCACATCGGCGTCGTCGTGGTCATGATCGGCTTTGCCGGCGCCGCCTTCTACCAGAACAACGAGCAGGAGCTGGCCTTTGGCGACAAGATGGCCATTGGCCCGTACACCTTGCTCTGCCGCTCCTACACCCAGGACGACAAGCCGAATTACTCCAGCGAGTGGGCCATTCTGGACGTGTATAAGAATGGCAAGCTGGTGACCACCATGTATCCCGAGCAGCGCTTCTACAAAGCCAGCGGACAGCCGGCCACCATCGTCGCCAACCGCTCGACCATTGCCGAAGATCTCTACCTGGTGTACACGGGAAAGAACCCCGAGAACGGCCATCCCATCATCAAGGCCCATCTCAATCCCCTGGTGTGGTGGATCTGGGCGGGAGCGCACCTGATGCTGATCGGCACTCTGCTCGCCCTGGTACCCAATATGCCGCCTCCGCCATCCAAGCCTGCCCAGCCTCCCGCGCAGCCCGCTGCGCGGATAGAGGATGCGACGGAGAGCCGCACGACGGTGGAGGCCGGAACCGACTGATGCCCGCAGCGCGCAAAACCATTCACCGTCTGGCCATCGGTCTCATCCTGCTCAGCGCGCTGCTGCTGATGGGAGCCAGCGGTGACAACGATCCGGGGGGTAAGCGCTTCGACCGCCTGGGTCACGCCCTGATGTGCCAGTGCGGCTGCGGGCAGGTGATGCTGGAGTGCAACCACGTGGGCTGCTCCAGCTCCGAGCAGATGCGCAAGGAGCTGAGGGCCGCCATGGATCGAGGCGACTCCGACCAGGTGATTCTGGCCGGCTTTGTCACCAAGTACGGGCCCACCGTGCTCTCTGCCCCGACCACCACGGGCTTCAACCGGGTCGCCTGGATCATGCCGGTAGTCATCTTTTTTGCCGGCTTGATTGCGGTTGCCCTAGTCGTGGTTGCCTGGAAGCGCGGCACCGCCAAGAATCCGCCGCCCAGCGCGCCTGGCACGACCAACCCCGAGATGGATGAATTCCGCCGCCGTGTCCACGAGGAGACGAGTCTTTGAATTTGAATCTGCTACTACTGCTGCAAATGCAAGTGCCAACCGATTCCAGCCATCCGGACGCCACCGGCAAAAGCTCCCTGCTGTTTGCCGCGGTCATCTTTACGGTTGCGATCTTCTTCTACATCTTCAAGCCTGCCACTACCGAGCGCTTTGTGGAGAAGACGCGGGTGGCGTACCTGTACGAACGCAAGGACCAGACGTTTGAGAACCTGCGCGATCTGAACTTTGAATACAAGGCAGGCAAGCTGAGCGATGCCGATTACGTCTCCATGCGCGACTCGATGGAGCAGGAGGCTGCCAACCTGCTGGCCGAGATTGAAGAGCTGGAGCACGAAAGCGGCAGCCGCAGTGGGGTGACCGCCTGATGCGCCGGACTCGTTTCGTCTTCACGCTGATCTTCGTTCTTGCCCTGGCTGCTGCTGCCTTGGGCGACCCCATCACCGGCACGGTGACCAATGGCACCACCGGCAAGCCCGCCGCGGGAGTCACCGTCACCCTGGTCGATCCCATGGGCGGCATGGCCGAGGTGGCCACCGCCAAGTCCGACGCAAAGGGGCAGTTTACGGTCGAGGCTCCGGCAGCGCGTGGGCCGCGGCTGGTGCGTGCCGAGCGCAGCGGCGTCAACTATTTCAAAATGATTACGCCGGGAACCAGCAGCATCGATCTGAGCGTCTATGACGCCGTTTCGTCGCTGCAGGGCATCAAGGGCTCGGCCGACGTGGTGCGTCTGCAGACCCAGGGCAGCACCCTGCAGGCGGTCGAGATGTTTGCCGTGAACAACGACAGCACTCCGCCCCGCACCCTGGCAGCGCCGGCGACTTTTGAATTTGTGCTGCCTGACGGCGCGGCCATTGACGAAGTCCACGCCCAGGCCCCCAACGGCCAGCCCATTACGGTGGAAGCCAAGCCCACGGGGACGAAGAATCATTACGCGTTTTCGTTTGCCCTCAAGCCGGGCGAGAGCCGTTTGCAGGTCAACTATCATCTGCCGTACAGCGGACAGGCCTCGTTTTCTCCGCAGTTCACCCGCGACTTTGAGCACTTTGTGGTGCTCATGCCCTCCAGCATGAGCTTTACGCCCAAAGACGCCAAGCAGTATCCAGGCGATGACCAACCAGCCCGGCACCAACGTCCAGGTGAGTTTGCAGGCGCAGGCCGGATCAGACCTGAGCTACTCGATCGCGGGCAACGGAGTGTTTCCGGACGAGACGGATTCGCAGGACGCCTCTGCCGCGCCACCGCCCTCGTCGAATGGCCGCACCGCCACCAGCGGCCCCGGCGGCGGACTGGGTCGTCCGGAAGACGGTCCCGACGGACTGGCGAAATATCGCTGGTTCATCCTTGCCGCGCTGGTCGCCGTGCTGATCGGCGGCGGCATCTGGACCCACGAGCGCACCTTGCAGGACGCGCCGCAGACGGCCGTGACGGCTCCGCCGGTAGCGGCATATGCCGCGACTTCGGCCGTAAATCCCGCGCCGGCCGCTTCGCTGCCAGCCGCAGCCGAGTCGCCAGCCCCGAGCAATCTACTGCTCACCGCGTTGAAGGAAGAGATGTTCACTCTCGAGGTCGAACATCAGCAGGGCAAGCTCTCGCAGGCAGGAGTACGAGAAGGCCCGCGCCGCGCTGGAGCAGACTCTGCAACGCGCCCTGGCCCGTTCGAAGAGCTAGTGCGCTCCTCGGTTGACGCACTAAAACTGACGGGTGCCCCACCTTCGCCGCCGTTTTTGCGGCTAAGGTGGGAGGGCAGGACATCGCAACCCTCGTCTTAGTCTTTCCGGCAGTGCGGGCTAACCCGCCCGCGCTGCCCACGGACTCCTATCCTGCGTACTGGATCTTCTCTGCCTGCCCCGGTGGCGCGTCGTTCCACCATGCGATAGCATCTACATAGCTATGGCGAACAATCTCAAGACCGCATTCCTGCTGACCGCGATGACCGTGTTTCTGGTCCTCGTCGGGCAGGCCATTGGAGGCCAGAACGGCGCGATCATGGCCTTCTGTCTGGCCGGGGCGATGAACTTCATCTCCTATTTTTACAGCGACAAGATCGCCATTCTGTCCAGCGGTGCGCAGGCGGTTACACGCGAGGAACTCCCCCGCGTCTACCAGATCGTGGAGCGGCTGTGCGCCAAGACCGGCCTGCCCATGCCCAAGATCTTCGTCATCCCCACCGATTCGCCCAACGCCTTTGCCACCGGACGGAACCCCGAGCACGCCTCGGTGGCCGTCACTGCCGGCATTCTCAACCTGCTGAGCGACGACGAGCTGGAAGGCGTACTGGCGCACGAGCTGGGCCATGTCCGCAACCGCGACATCCTCATCAGCTCCATCGCCGCGACCTTTGCCGGAGCCGTCACCATCCTGGCCCGCATGGCCGGATGGGCCGCCATGTTCGGAGGCGGCGGACGCGACCGCGATCGCGATGGCGGTCCGCTGGCGGCAATCGCCATGATGATCGTCGCCCCCATTGCTGCCATGCTCATCCAGATGGCGGTTTCGCGCTCGCGCGAATACCAGGCGGACGCCACCGGGCGCGCACTTTACGGGCAATCCCGGGGCGCTGGCCAGCGCCCTGCGCAAGATGGAAAGCTATGCGGCGCGGGTTCCGCTGCGCGCCTCGCCCGCCACGGCCCACATGTACATCATTGCGCCGCTGCTGGGCGGCTTCGGCGTCGGCAACCTGTTTTCCACCCATCCGCCGACCGCCGAGCGCATAGCCCGGCTGACCGGAATGCGGCCCGAAAGTTACTGACCTGCGGTGGCCGGAAGTTACTTTCGGCATGCGTTTGGGGTATTGCCTTCCCGGACACAGCGGATACAATCTACACAATGTCGCAAGCACAGGGTTCCTCGCAAGCACCGGGCTCCACGCTTCAACGCGCAGCGGAACTGGAGCGCGTACTGCGCTCGGTGGTCCGCGGCAACGATGAGGTAGTCCGGCTTGCGCTGGTCGCCATTCTCGCCCGCGGACATCTGCTGATTGAAGGCGTTCCCGGCGTGGGCAAGACCACCCTGGCGCACGCCCTGGCCCGCAGCATCGATTGCGAGTTCCGCCGGGTGCAGTTTACCAGCGACATGCTGCCCAGCGACGTGCTCGGAATCTCGATGTATTCGGCCGTCGAAGAGCGCTTCGAGTTCAAGCGCGGCCCGATTTTTACCAACATCCTGCTGGCCGACGAGATCAACCGCACCACGCCCAAAACGCAGTCCGCGCTGCTGGAGGCGATGAACGAGCGCCAGGTGACGGTGGATGGATATTCGCATCAACTGCCCAATCCGTTTCTGGTGGTCGCCACGCAGAACCCGGTGGAGCACCACGGAACGTATCCTTTGCCGGAGTCGCAGCTGGACCGCTTCCTGATCCGCGCCCGCATGGGGTATCCGGAGGCGGGCAGCGAACGCGAGATTCTGCGAGGCAACGCCGGCGCCGCGCGGCTGGACGAGCTGAGCCCGGTGCTCTCTGCGCCGGAGGTCATCGCGCTGCAGGACGAAGTCTCACTGGTCAGCGTGGAGGATTCGCTGATCGAGTATGCGCTGGCCATCGTGGAGCGCACCCGCACCCACGAGCAGCTGTCGCTGGGAGTTTCGCCGCGCGGTTCGCTGATGCTCTATCACGCGGCGCAGGCCATGGCGTTTCTGGAAGGCCGCAACTTCTGCATTCCGGATGACTTCAAGAAGCTGATTGTGCCCACCTTTGCGCACCGCCTCGTGGTCAATGCCCGCTATGCTTCCACCCTCAAACGCGCCGACCACTCCGAGCAGATTCTGCGCGAAGTGGTGGACAGCGTACCCGTGCCGCTGTAGCATCGTTCTTTTGCCGGAGGCACTCCTTTGACCTTTTTGCGCTTCATCCGCTTGCTGTCGCTGACCCTATGGACCGGCTCCATTTTCTTCTTCGCCGCCGTGGAGGCGCCGATTCTGTTTGCCGTGCTGCCCACCCGCGCGCTGGCCGGACTGGTGGTAGGCCGTTCGCTTTCCACCCTGCACTGGGTCGGCCTGGGCTGCGCCCTCATCTTTCTTTTGACCTGCGTGCTGATGGCGATGTTGCAGGGAGGCGCGTCGATCTTCCACGCGCGCGATTTTCTGCTCTTCGCCATGATGGCCATCACCCTCTATCTTCACTTTGGCCTGGAGCGCCGCATGCTGAAGCTGCGCGACAGCATCGGCGTGATCGACAACGTCTCGGTGGACGACCCGCGCCGCGTGGAGTTCAACCGCATGCACCAGTGGTCCACCAAACTCGAAGGCTCGGTGTTCTTGCTCGGGCTTGGGTTGCTGTACCTGGTGGTGCGCGAGCAGGAGACTAGCCCGCGGAGGTATTAAACGCCATATCCCGCAACCACCGGCGGGTGCCCCAGGTTCCGCGCCGCGTTTTTTGCGGAGCTAACCTGGGAAAGCAGGACACCTCACCCGGCTCCGCTTTAGATCACAGGTCGCTGTCCCGGCTCTCCGCCCGTGTATCGCGCTCATCTTCCAGCCTGGTCCGACGGGATTGAATCGCGCCAGGCCATCGATGCGCCGTAACCCCCTCCGTCGTTTATCATGCTAGAGGACGAGTTTTCCTGCGAAACGGAATCGACGAAGATCCCTATGAAGACTGGAATCATCGGTCTGCCCCAGGTGGGCAAGACCTCGCTGTTCAAGATTCTTACGCGCGCCGACATTTCTCATCGCAGCAACAACCCGCGCGAGGCGCACATCGGCATTGCTACCGTGCCGGACGACCGGCTGGACCGGCTGGCGGCGCAGTGCAATCCGCGCAAGCTGGTGCATGCGCAGGTGGAGTTCGCCGACTGCGGCGCCATTGGGCAGGAGGCACTGAAAGAGACCGCGTACCTCTCCAACCTGCGCGGCGTGGATGCGCTGGTGCATGTGGTGCGCGTGTTTGCCGACGACTCCATTCCGCACGCGGCGGGCTCGATCGATCCGATCCGCGATATTTCCAACGTTGAGTTCGACCTGATGGTGAGCGATCTGGGGCAGGTGGAGTCGCGGCTGGAGCGCATGAAGAAAGACCTGCTCAAGAAGAAGACTCCCGAGCTGGAAAAAGAGAACGAACTGTTGCAGAGGGCCAAGGCGTTTCTGGAAACCGAGCGGCCGCTGCGCGAGATGGAGATGACCAAGGAGGAGAAGAAGGTGGTGCGCGGCTTCATGTTCCTCTCCGAGAAACCGATTCTCTACGTGCTCAACATCAGCGAGAGCACCACGCTCGGAGTCGATCTGGAAGCGGCGGAGGATAAGTACGGGCTTGCGGCCTACGCAGCCAAGCCAAATACCGGCGTCAGCGCCATCTGCGGCAAGGTGGAAGCGGAGCTGGCCGACATGAGCGACGAAGAGGCCGCCGAATTTTTGGGCAGCTACGGACTGACCGAGAGCGGACTAACGCGGCTCATCCGCAAGAGCTACGAACTGCTCGGCCTGATCTCTTTTTTCACCGTGGGCGAAGACGAGTGCCGCGCCTGGACCATCGAAAAACATACCCGCGCACAGGACGCCGCCGGAGCGATCCACACCGACCTGCAGAAGCACTTCATCCGTGCTGAAACCGTACACTGGGACACCTTGCTCGAACTCGGCTCCGAGGCCGCCGCGCGCGCCGCCGGCAAGCTGCGGCTGGAAGGCAAGGACTACATCGTGCAGGACGGCGACATACTTCACATCCGGCATAGCGGCTAGCCGATGCATCCCATCGCACTGAGCATTCTTCTAGGTTTTACCGCCGGGGTGGCCAACATCGCTGGAGGCGCGCTGCTGGCCCATCGCGACTGGGAACAGCGCTATTTGAAATATTTCATGGCGCTGGGCGCAGGATTCATGCTGGCCACCGCGATCACCGAAATGGTGCCGGCCAGCGTGCAACTGGACGCGCACGATGCGCCGCGCGCGGGCTTCCTGGTGCTGCTGGGATACCTCATCATCCACTTCTGCGAGCACGTGGTGAGCGGCCACTTCCACTTTGGCGAGGAGGTGCATCACGACGAGTTCCTCAATCATCACAAGAGCAACACGGTGCTGCTCGGCCTGGTGATCCACTCGTTTTTTGACGGCATCGCGATTGCGTCCGGCTTTCTGGTTTCGAGCTGGCTGGGGTGGATTGTTTTCCTCGCCATCTTCCTGCACAAGGTTCCCGAGGGCTTCACGGTATCGTCCGTCATGCTGGCCAGCGGGCGCAGTTCGATGAGTGCGTTTTCCTCCTCCATCGTCCTGGGCGCCGCAACTTTGGTGGGAGTGCTGATCATGGTGCTGATCCGCAACGGCGTCGCCATCGGCCTGCCGGTTTCGGCCGGAGTGACCATCTATGTCGCCGCCTCCGACATTGTGCCCGAGGTCAATCGCGAGCCGGGAATCCGCATGCCGTTGCTGCTGTTTGTGGGCGTCGCAGTTCTGTTTCTCCTCGACTGCCTCTTTCATGTGCACGTATAGCAACGTTCGCGTGTAGGCGAGGCTAAAACAATTTCCGAAAAGCTGTATCCCTGAACGACCGTCGGGTGCCCCAGGTTCCGCGCCGCGTTTCTTGCGGCGCTAACCTGGGAAAGTAGGACCCAGCAACCCGGCAACCGCCATAGGCTCAGGCATCCGGAATTGCATCTTTCGACGTTTCGGCGCAATCATAAAACCGTTGGTTTTCCATCAGGAGTTCTGCATGCGCATCCTTGTGGTTGGTGCCGGAGCCATCGGCGGTTACTTTGGCGGACGTCTGCTTGAGGCCGGGCAGGATGTCACGTTCCTGGTCCGCGCGCGCAGGGCCGCCGAACTGGCGACCTGGGGACTGGAGATCCGCAGCCCCAACGGCGACGTTGCCATCCCGAATCCGCCCACGGTGCTGGCGGCGGACCTCCGCGAAGCCTTCGATCTGATTCTGCTCAGTTCCAAGGCTTACGATCTCGATGGCGCGATCAACGACGTTGCCCCAGCCGTGGGGCCGCAGACGCTCATCCTTCCTCTGCTGAACGGCATGCGGCATCTGGATCTTCTCGATGCGCGTTTTGGCCCCGCGCACGTGCTCGGCGGATTGTGCATGATCTCCACCACGCTTGAGACCGGCGGCCGGGTGACGCACTTCAACACCCTGGACACGCTGGCATTTGGAGAACGGGACGGATCGTTGAGTCCGCGCGTCGAGGCCGTTGCCGAGGTATTTGCGCGTGCCAGCTTCCAGTCGCGGCTCAGCGAGTGCATCCTTCAGGAGATGTGGGAGAAGTGGGTCTTCATCGCGGCCCTGGCGGGCATCACCTGTCTGATGCGCGCGACCGTTGGAGACATCGTCGCCTCCGGTGCCGCCGGGTTCACGGTTGCGTTGCTGGACGAGTGCGCGGCCATCGCCGCCGGCCATGGCTATGCGCCGCGTACGGAACCGCTGGAGCGAAGCCGCGACGTGCTCACCCGCGAGGGCTCGCCGATGGTGGCGTCGATGTTCCGCGATATCGAACGGGGCGCGCCGGTGGAGGTCGAGCACATGATGGCCGACCTGCTGCTCCGCGGCGAAGCCCAGGACATCCCCGCGCCCACGCTGCGCACGGCCTGCGCCCATCTGCGTGCCTACGAGGCGCGCCGCTTGCGCGAGGCCGCGGACCGGCCGTAGTGTCGGCGGCTTACCCGTCGAGGCGACGGAGGAAGTCGCTTTCCTTCATGTGATATTTAAACGCCTTGCGCCCGTCCACGAAGACCACCGGAATCTGGTCCCAATACTGGCGGCGCAGCTCCGCGTCTTCGTCGATGTTCACTTCGCGCCACTGGAAGGTGCCGCGATTCTCCAGGCTGCGCAGGGTGTCTTTCACCACGTCGCACAGATGGCATCCGGGCCGCGAATAGACCACGACTTCACGCATGTGCGCGATTGTATCTCGCCGCCGAAACGGCCAGCAACCTAGCCGGTTTCTCTACAGGCTCGCCCGGCAATAATCGCCGAAAGCTCGAATCAGAGCACGCCTAGCTCTTGATCAATATTTCGCAATTCTTCATGGATGCGGTCGCACTCCTGGGTCGCTTCCGCCAGATCGCGTTCCGCGGCCTCGACCTCGGAGGCAAGAGGCCGGGGAAAACCAGGCGTGTTCTTTGCCCGCGTGCACATGGTGACGCGGTCTTCAGCGTCCAGGCGCCGGGTTTCCGCGGCATTCAGTCCCGTGGGATTGTTCAACAACTCATCCTTGCGTTGCAGCAGTTGTTCGCGGCGTTTGTCATCCATGGGGCAAGTGTGAACCTGTGGAGTCAGCTTCGTCAACCGCCGGGCATAACGGCCTGCGTGCCATGCATCGAAAGTATCCGTTCCGGCTAAGAAAAATGCGGGTGGAACTAAGATTCCGGAATTCAAAAATGAGGGGAGAATAATGGTATAATTGCTCGCAAATCCAGTCTCAGCCTTTGCGGATGCGAAGCTTTTCGCATCGTGTTCGAGGGGCTGACTTTCGCAGCGAGCCGTATGTTCACAGAGCTAACCCCCGAGCCAACCATTAAGACACCGGTCACGTTTCTTGCCTCTTTGTGCCTGCAATTTGCGGCGCTCGCAGTCCTGTGCTGCCTGCCTCCGCCGCCGGGCACCGGCGCGTATCTGCGCTCCAGCGCGGTGCCTGCTTCCGAGGTGACGCCGATCTATTTTTCTAAGGAGTCCGCTCCGCTTGCTCCCGCCGTGGCCAAGCCCGCGCCGGAGATCGCCCAGATAAAGCCGGAGACCAAGCCGGCGCCAGCCGCCATTACTCCAGCCCCGGTTGCCCCGGCCGCGGTTGCGCAGACTCAGGTTGCGCAGGCTGAGACCGCCCAGGCCGCACCCGATGGAGCCACCGCCGACGGTTCTGCCGACGGCGATGGACAGGCCCTGGCGCCGTTTCCTGCGTGGGGAATGAACGCCATGAGCAGCTTCGCGGGCATGCACCATATGATGAAGGCGGCCCTCCCGGTCTTTACGCCCGACCCTCCGATTCTGCATGGCCAGGTTCCCGAGGCGGCGCGCGGAAAAGATGTGGTGATGGAAGTGATGATCGACGAGCGGGGCGAGATCGTCTTTGCCAAGGTGGTGCAGGGCGTGGGGAACGGAGTAGAGCAGTCGATTGTGGAGACGCTGCGCAGCTGGATTTTCGTTCCCGCCAAGATCAATGGCGTCGCCATCGCCTCGCAACGGCAGCTGACCTTCCATCTCCCCAGCTAAGCTCGCCGGCCCGGAGTTTCTCGATGCCGGGCCCAAGACTGGTGCGAGGGCTCACAGCGCAGCAGTCGTTCAATGCCTGTCTTGTTCCTCTGTCTTGTTCCAATGTCACCGCTTCACCTCAGACGTGCCAAACACTGGCTTGATCATGCCGGTTGCTCCATTCAAACTCGATTGAAATAAAAACAATAAGTTCTCTCCCACCGCGTCTTACCCGGCTCCTGCCGGCTGGCTTGCCTCCGCTTCAGCCGCGCACAGCAGTCGAAACGTGTATAGGTCGATCCCGCCTGGAACTGCCCTACATTACCCATTCGCGCCCGTAACATTACGGAAGTGTATCCATTTCGGTACAGAATCCAGATTGGATCTTGCGATTCAGTTTCAGATCGGTACAATCAACAAATCCAGAGCTGAATGAGGAATTGACGGCTTGTATCGCGTCATTGGCAGGCGTCGAAGGACAGCCCTGCTTCTGTTTCCAGTGTCTCTGGATTTGTTTGTTCTCTGGCGTCATGCGAAATGATGGAGAAAGTGCCTTGTCAACTGTAAGTTCTGTGGTTTCTTCTCAGGGCCAATCTGCCCGCGCTCTCGCGAAGCTTAGATTCAATTCCTTCGCAATCTGGTTGACCGTGCTTGCAATGATGCTGGTTGTCTGCGCTCCCGTGTGGGCTGCGGCCAGTCCCACGGTGACTACGTTGAGCGTGGCGCCGGGTGCGTCGGTTTCGACAGGCACCGTCCTGACATTTACAGCCACAGTGACATCGAACGGGACTCCTTTAACGGCCGGACTGGTGAAGTTCTGCGATATGGAGACGGCCACCTACTGTGAGGATAGCTCGCTGATCGGCAGTATCTGGCTGACCCGGAGCGGCAGCGCCACATTGTCCAAGCCGCTATCCTACGGCAATCACAGGATTCAGGCGGTATTCCAAGGCACCAATTTATATTCGGCAAGCTCATCATCGCTCAATGCTCTTCAAGTTCTAAGCGGGACTCTGCCAACTACGGCTTCCATCATTTATTCGAATTATCTCGGGTACAGTGGGCTCAATGAGGTTCAAACCACAGTGGCTGGTTCCCCCACCACTGCCATTGCCGGAACCGTGGCGTACCTTGATACCAGCAACGACAACTACAGTCTTACGACGTCATCGCTGCCCGTCGCGGCCAACGGCTTTAGCACGATGACACCGGTGGGCGGGACGGTGGTCAGCGGGTCCTTCTACACGGTGGCGGGTGACTTCAACAACGACGGCAACCTGGATTTTGCCGTAGCCAGCAACGCTACCAACACGGCGCAATGTTTTCTCGGCAACGGCGACGGAACCTTCACGCTTGCGTCCACGCTCACCACCACGCCTGCAGCGGGCGCCTCTTCCATGGGCATACACGTCGCGGATTTTAACGGCGACGGCAATCTCGATCTTGCAATTCTGAATTCAGACAATACAGTCTCTATTTATCTCGGCAACGGCGATGGAACCTTCACTCTCAAGTCCTCTCCGGTGGCCGCCAGCAACTATGCATACGACTTCACGATTGCGGATTTTAACGGCGACGGCATCCCGGATCTTGCAGTCATCGATAACGCGGCCAATACCGTCGCAATTTTGCTGGGCAATGGCGACGGCACTTTTACCGCCCAGGCGCCGGTGGCGACCGGAAACGGGCCAGAGAGCATCGTAGCGGCCAACTTCACCCTCAACGGGATTATGGATCTGGCGATCGCAAATCAGTCCGCTCAGTCCGTGACGATGTTACTGGGCAACGGGAACGGAACGTTCACCGCCGGCCCGACCACCAGCGTCTCAATCAATCCATCCACGTTGGTTGTGGGCGATTTCAATCGAGACGGCATCCCCGACCTTGCCGTGGGCAACATGAGCGAGGCGTTAATTGAACTAGGTACAGGTACTGGTTCGTTCAACCTCAAAAGCACCGTCTCAGGCGGAGCGAGTGGATACGGAATGGCCACCGCAGACTTCAACGGTGACGGAATTGTCGATCTCCTTGTCGGCGGTGGAGTTTACCTCGGCAGCGGAACCGGAACATTCACCTTGATGGTGAATGCAGGTGGGAGCGGCAACCCAATTTCGATTGGGGATTTCAACGGGGATGGATGGCCGGATTTGATCACCCCGGTTGCCTTGGAGTCCTATCCGTATACCGCAATGGGTGTAAACGTTGCGCTGGAACAATCCTCATCGACGGTACTGACAAGCTCGATGACGGTCCTAGGGCCTGGCTCTCACAATGTGATTGCCAATTACAAAGGCAGCGGTGTCAATGCCGCCAGCGAGTCGAGCCCAGTCGTTCTAACGGGAGCTCAGATTACGTCGAAGGTTACGCTCACCGTCTCCCCCGGTGTCAAGGTGGCGTCTGGGACGACAGTTCAGGTTACGGCTGCTATATCCCCCAGTACGGTTGGGAATTACACACCGACTGGAACGATGACATTCAAGGATGGATCCACCGTCATCGGAACAGGGACCGTTGGCTCGGGTCAGGCTGTTTTCAGCACCAATACTTTGAGCGTCGGGTCGCACACGATCAGCGCTTCTTACGGCGGCGACACAAACTTCCTGACGTCGAATTCGAGCTCGCTTACTCTTTCCGTCACCGCCGTCGTCAAAACTACGCCGGTCATTACGTGGGCTGCGCCTGCGCCTGTCCCCTACGGCACGCCTCTGAGCGCGACGCAGTTGAACGCCACGGCGAGCGTTGCGGGTACGTTCACCTACAATCCCCCGGCAGGCACGGTGCTGGCCGCCGGCACGCAGACGCTCTCCGTCAGTTTTACGCCAACCAACACCACGTCTTATAACAACGCGACCGGCACGACGAACCTGACTGTGAACCCGGCTATTCAGACGATTAGCGTGACGGCTGCAGCTCCGGCGAGTGCAGCCTACAACAGCCAGTTCATGGTGGCCGCGACGGCGAGCTCGGGCCTGGCCGTGAGCTACCGTTCCTCGGGAGGCTGCACCAACAGCGGTGCCACCTTCACCATGACCAGCGGCAGTGCAGCCTGCACGGTCACTTACTCGCAGGCCGGCAACAGCAGCTACTCCGCGGCTTTCAGCGTGACCAGCACGACAACTCCAACACTGGCCGGCCAGGCGGCGCTCGCGGTGACGGGCGTACCGGTGACGGCGCAAGCCTACGGGACGAACTTCACGGTTGGCTCGACGGGCGGCTCGGGCACCGGATCGGTGACGTTTGCGGCGACGGGCGCCTGCTCGAACACGGGCGCGACGGTGACGATGACCAGCGGCTCGGGCACCTGCTCGGTGACGGCGACCAAGGCTTCGGACTCGAACTACACGAGCACGACTTCGGCGGCGGCAACCGTAGGCGCGATCCAGGCAACCGCGGTGGTCACCCTAAGCAATCTGACGCAAACCTACAGCGGCGCGCCCGAGCCGGCGACCGTCTCGACCGTGCCGACTGGCCTCACCCTCACCTTCAGCTACACCGGTATCAACGGGACGAGCTACGGACCGAGCACGACCGCGCCGACCAATCCAGGCAGCTACCAGGTGGCGGCCAGCGTCGTCGATCCCAACTATATTGGTCAGGACATCGAAACGCTGACCATCAACCAGTTGAGCCCGGCACTCAGCCTGGCGCTCCTGACGGGTATGCCTGAGCCCTCCACCTACGGCTATACGGTGTATTTCGAACTCTCCATGGCGACCTCGCCATGCCCCACCGGGCAGGTACAGTTTTACGTGGACGGCTCGGCCTCCGGCTCTCCGGTGGTGCTCAATGGCGCGTCCTGCACTTCGCCGGTCCAGTTCCAGACGGCAACTCTGACCCCAGGCCCGCATAGCGTGTACGCGGTTTACAGCGGCGACACCTATTATCTGGGCGACACTTCCGCGCCGGTGTCCCACGGGGTCACGGCGGACAGCACCTCCGTGACGCTGGCGACCTCGGGCATGAGCGTGAACGTTGGCCAGCCGGTGACCTTCACGGCGACCGTGACACCTGCGCCGCCGGCCTCCGGCACGCAGCCCCCGGCGGGCACCGTCGAGTTCTTGGACGGAGGACTCCAGATCGGTACCGGCACGTTGTCGGCCACCGCGCCCTTCACGGCTACCTACACCACCTCGTCGCTGGCCGCCGGCCCGCACAGCATCTCGGCCAACTTCGTGGATAGCGATGGCGATTACGTCGGCAGCAGTTCGACGGTCGCGGTGCAGGAGACGGTGAACCTGATCGTGCCGGTGATCAGCTGGCCGAACCCCGCGGACATTGTCTACGGCACCGCACTCGGAAGCCCGCAGTTGAATGCCACGGCCAGCGACGGCAATGGCAATCCGGTCAGCGGAACCTTCGTTTACGCTCCCGTGGCGGGCACCATTCTTCCGGTGGGCCCCATGAACCTGACGGCGACCTTCACGCCGGACGACTCCAATACGTACGCCAGCAATTCGGCGTCGGCCACCATCAATGTGAACCCGGCGGCACTGACTGTGACGGCTGATAGCCTATCGCGCAGCTATGGGGCGAATAACCCCACCTTCACCTACCAGATCACCGGTTTGGTAAACAGCGATCCCTCTTCGGTGGTCGGCGGCGCGGCCCTGTGCTCGACGGCGGCGACTACCACCAGTCCCGTGGCAGGCTATCCCATTAACTGCAGCCAAGGCACTCTCGCTGCATCCAATTACACCTTCCAGTTTGTCGGCGGCACGTTGACGGTGACCCAGGCGACGCCGACGCTCACTTGGACAGCTCCGGCGGCGATCAGCTACGGCACGGCTCTGAGCGGCACGCAGTTGGACGCGAGCAGCGGCGGCGTCGCGGGAGCATTCGTCTACACCCCGGCAGCGGGCGCGGTGCTCACGGCTGGTTCGCAGACGCTTTCGGTCACATTCACGCCCACCGATCTTATTGACTACGCCACGGCCACCGCGACCGTCTCACTGACCATCAACCCGGCTTCGCAGACCATCGCGGTGGGCACGCCGGCTCCTGTAAGCGCCGCATACAACGGCCAGTTTACGGTGGCCGCAACCGCCAGTTCCGGGCTTGCAGTTGCCTACACTTCCTCCGGTGGATGCACGAACAGCGGCGCGACCTACACGATGACCAGTGCGACCACGGCCTGCTCCGTCCTCTTCAACCAGGCCGGCAACAACAGTTACAACGCCGCGTCGCAAGTGACGGAGACCGTCACGGCGACGACGGCCACGCAGGCAGCGCTGAACGTTACGGGCATGCCGACGACGGCGCAAGCCTTCGGGGCGACGTTCACGGTTGGTACTATCGGGCGGCTCTGGCACGGGCTTGGTTAGCTTTGCGTCGACGGGCGCCTGCTCGGTGAACTCGGCGAGCGGCCTGGTGTCGATGACCAGCGGCACGGGCACCTGCTCGGTGACGGCGGCCAAGGCCTCGGATGGCAACTACGCCAGCGCGACTTCGGCGGCGGCGACGGTTTCGGCGACGACGGCCACGCAGGCAGCGATGAACGTTACGGGGATGCCGACGACGGCGCAAGCCTACGGGGCGACGTTCACGGTTGGCATATCGGGCGGCTCTGGCACGGGCTTGGTTAGCTTCGCGTCGACGGGCGCCTGCTCGGTGAACTCGGCGAGCGGCCTGGTTTCGATGACCAGCGGCACGGGGACCTGCTCGGTGACGGCGGCCAAGGCCTCGGACGGCAACTACGCCAGCGCGACCTCGGCGGCGGCGACGGTTTCGGCCACGACGGCCACGCAGGCCAGCGCTGAACGTTACGGGCATGCCGACGACGGCGCAAGTCCTACGGCGCGACGTTTACGGTTGGCATATCGGGCGGCTCTGGCACGGGCTTGGTTAGCTTCGCGTCGACGGGTGCCTGCTCGGTGAACTCGGCGAGCGGCCTGGTGTCGATGACCAGCGGCACGGGCACCTGCTCGGTGACGGCGGCCAAGGCCTCGGACGGCAACTACGCCAGCGCGACTTCGGCGGCGGCGACGGTTTCGGCCACCACGGCCGCGCAGGCAGCGCTGAACGTTACGGGCATGCCGACGACGGCGCAAGCCTTCGGGGCGACGTTCACGGTTGGCATATCGGGCGGCTCTGGCACGGGCTTGGTTAGCTTCGCGTCGACGGGCGCCTGCTCGGTGAACTCGGCGAGCGGCCTGGTTTCGATGACCAGCGGCACGGGCACCTGCTCGGTGACGGCGACCAAGGCCTCGGACGGTAACTACGCCAGCACAACTTCGGCGGCGGCGACGGTTTCGGCGACCACGGCCACGCAGGCTATCACGGTCACCACCGCAGCTCCTTCAACCGCCGCATACAACAGCCAGTTCACGGTGGCGGCTACCGCAAGTTCCGGGCAGGCAGTTGCCTACACTTCGTCAGGCGGATGCACGAACAGCGGTTCGGCATACACGATGACGAGTTCGACCACGGCCTGTTCAGTCATCTTCAATCAGGCGGGCAATTCCAATTACGCCGCGGCGACGCAAGTGACCGAAAGCGTGGCCGCCGCAAAGGCCGGGTCCACAACGGCCGTAACGTTAACCGCCGGTACGAGCCCGTCTACCTATGGCGCATCGCTTAGTTTCAAGGCTGCGGTGACGGGCACTGGAGCAACCGGCACCGTGAGTTTCTACAACGAAGCCAGCGGTGCTACCTGCGGGGCATTGGGCGCCAGCACCCAGATCGGGAGCTCGCAAACGTTGAGCGGGGGCTCCGCCTCGGTCACCACCACTACTCTGGCGGGAGGGTCCGACACGATTCTGGCCTGCTACTCCGGCGACAGCAATTTCATCAGCAGCAGCGGTACCCTTGCACAGACGGTGAACCAGGCGCCAGCCTTTACCAGCGCTAATAACACCGCGTTCACGGTAGGAACTGCGGGCAGCTTTACGGTAACGGCCAGCGGCTACCCGGCCTCCATGACTTATAGCGTCACGGCCGGCACCTTGCCCAGCGGGGTGACCCTGAGCTCAGCGGGTGTACTGAGCGGGACGCCCGCGGCGGGCACGGGTGGCACTTATGCCATTACCATCACCGCGAGCAATGGGATTACACCCAATGGCACCCAGGCCTTCACGCTGACGGTGAACCAAGCGCCAGCCATCACAAGCGCGAGCAGCACCGCGTTCACGGTAGGAACTGCAGGCAGCTTTACGGTAACGGCCAGCGGCTACCCGGCATCGATGACCTATAGCGTCACGGCTGGCACTTTGCCAAGCGGCGTGACCCTGAGCTCAGCCGGTGTACTGAGCGGCACGCCAGCGGCGGGCACCGGCGGCACTTACGCCATCACCATCACGGCGAGCAACGGTACTTCGCCCAACGGCACCCAGACCTTTACGCTGACGGTGAACCAGGCGCCAGCCTTTACCAGCGCCAATAACACAACCTTCACGGTAGGAACTGCGGGCAGCTTTACGGTAACGGCCAGCGGCTACCCGGCATCCATGACCTATAGCGTCACGGCCGGCACCTTGCCAAGCGGCGTGACCCTGAGTTCGGCAGGTGTACTGAGCGGGACGCCCGCGGCGGGCACCGGTGGCACTTATACCGTTACCATCACCGCGAGCAACGGGACTTCGCCCAACGGCACCCAGGCCTTTACGCTGACGGTAGGCCAGGCGCCGGCCATAACCAGTGCCAATAACACAACATTCACGGTGGGAGCTGCGGGCAGCTTTACAGCGACGGCGAGCGGCTATCCTGCGCCGACCTTCAGCGTAACCGCGGGTACGCTGCCCAGCGGGGTGACCCTGAGCTCAGCCGGTGTATTGAGCGGGACGCCCGCGGCGGGCACGGGCGGCACTTACGCCATTACCATCACCGCGAGCAACGGTACTTCGCCCAACGGCACCCAGGCCTTTACTCTGACGGTGAGCCAATCCCCAGCCTTTGCCAGCGCCAATAACACAACCTTCACGGTAGGAACTGCGGGCAGCTTCACGGCAACGGCCAGCGGCTACCCGGTGTCCATGACTTATAGCGTCACGGCCGGGACCTTGCCCAGCGGCGTGACCCTGAGTTCAGCCGGTGTACTGAGCGGGACGCCTGCAGCGGGCACTGGCGGCACTTATGCCATTACCATCACGGCGAGCAACGGCATTACGCCCAACGGCACCCAGGCCTTTACGCTGACGGTGAACCAGGCGCCAGCCATCACCAGCGCCAACAACACGACATTCACGGTGGGGTCTGCTGGCAGCTTTACAGCAACGGCGACCGGCTATCCTGCGCCGGCCTTCAGCGTGACCGCGGGTGCGCTGCCCAGCGGCGTAACCCTGAGTTCGGCCGGCATTCTGAGCGGCACGCCGGCGGCTCCGGCTGGCTCCTATCCAATCACCATTACTGCGAGCAACAGTGTTTCGCCCATCGCCACCCAGAGCTTTACGCTCACGGTGACCGAGTGGGCAGGCAGCCCGAGCCCAACCCAGGGCGCAACGAGTAGTACGTCGGCTCCCACCCTGGCCTGGTCGCAGACCGTCGGCTCCGGGTCCAACCAGGTCCTGATGGTCGGGGTATCGTTCCGAGCCGATACCGCGACCGGCGGCGCCGGGGGCAATACCTACGTGACAGGTGTGACCTTTGGCTCGCAGGCGCTCGTCTGCCTCGGTGCCATTGCCGATAACGGAACGGGGTCATGCGGCACCGGCGCCACGGGTACTCCAATCTACCTGCGCAGTGAAGTTTGGTATTTACTCAATCCAACCGCCAGTACCGCCAGCATCACGGTCACCACCAACAACTCCACGGTGATCGTGGGAGGCTCGGCCGTATACTCTGGCGTGACGACTGTTGCCGCCGGTGGTACAAACTCCAGCAATAATGGGCAGACCGGCTCTACCCTTGCGAGCGTGGGCCCGGTCGCGACTGCGGTCGGCGACCTTGTATTTGACAACGTGGCGACACCCAGGTCTGCCGGCAACTCACCCGGCTACCTGATCACGTCGGGGAACACGCCACTCACCGACGCGGTGGACACTGTCACCGGTGCCTACGGCTACGTCCAGGGCGCCACCAGTCAGAGCACGTCCATGAACCCCACCATGACCTGGACGCTTTTGAACACCGATCCGTGGGCCATCGTCGCAGCGGTGCTCGGCCCAACCAAGGCCAACCAGGCGACGCTGACGGTAACAGGCATGCCAACCACGGCACAGGCCTACGGGGCGACCTTCACGGTTGGAACCTCGGGAGGCTCCGGCACCGGTGCTTTGACGTTTGGGTCCTCAGGTGCCTGCTCCGTGGGTGTCAGCAGCGGCCTAGTTTCGATGACCAGCAGCAGCGGCACCTGCTCGGTGACCGCTACGATGGCAGCGGACGCCAACTACAACAGCACGATCTCGGCGCCGGCCACGGTAAGCGCGACGACCGCCAGCCAGACCATTACGGTGGGCACCCCGGCTCCCGCGACCGCCGCCTACAACGGCCAGTTCACGGTGGCCGGAAGCGCCAGCTCCGGATTGCCGGTTGCCTACACCTCCTCCGGTGGGTGCACCAACAGCGGCGCAACCTACACGATGACGAGTCCGACCACGGCCTGTTCGGTCATTCTCAGCCAGGCGGGCAACACCGATTACAGCGCGGCGACGCCTGTGACCGAAACCGTCACGGCGACGATGGCCAGCCAGACCATCACGGTGACCAGCGCGGCTCCTGCAAGCGCCGCCTACAACAGCCAGTTCACCGTGGCCGCAACCGCCACCTCCGGACTGACCGTTGCGTACACCTCCTCCGGCGGATGCACCAACAGCGGCGCGACCTACACGATGACGAGCGGGTCCGTAAGCTGCACGGTGAACTTCAACCAGGTTGGCAATGTCGACTTCGCCGCAGCGGCGCAAGTAACCGAAACCGTCACGGCCACGCCGGGCCCGGCGACGAAGTTGGTCTTCACCACGCAGCCGGGCGGCGGCACCGGCGGAACGGCCTGGGCGTTGCAGCCGGTGGTAACCGTGGAAGACGCGATCGGTGACACGGTGAATGGCAGTACAGCCTCCATCACGCTGGCCATCGGCATCGGCAGCGGCACCCTGACCTGCACCAGCAATCCGCTGTCTGCAACCGCTGGCGTAGCCACGTTCACGGGTTGCAAGATTAACAAACTCGGGACCGGCGACACCCTGACTGCAGCCAGCACTGGCCTCACCACCGCTACCAGCGGCACCTTCAACGTCACGGTGGGCGCGGCGGCGCAGTTGGCTTTCACGGCGCAACCTGGCGGCGGCACCGGCGGAACGGCCTGGACCACGCAGCCGACAGTTACCCTGCAGGATGCCGGCGGCAACACGGTAACAGGTACGGCGCAGAACGTAACGCTGGCAATCCAGAACAATGCCGGCCCCGGAGGGGCGCTGAGCGGGACGTTGACGGCAGCGGTCAATACCAGTACCGGTTTGGCTACCTTCAGCGGGCTGTCGATCAATAAGTCGGGCACCGGTTACACGCTGACGGCGACCGGCTCGACGGTCAACACCACGGCGGGAACCGTGGTGAGCAGCGCCTTCAACATCACGGTGGGCGCCGCGACGCAGATGGTCTTCACTACGCAACCTGGCGGCGGCACCGGCGGAACGGTCTGGACCACGCAACCGGTGGTGACAGTAGAAGACGCCGGCGGTAATACCGTATCCAGCGCTGCGTCGATCAAGCTGGCGATCGGCACCGGCAACGGCGCTCTGACCTGCACAACCAATCCGCTGAACGCAACCGCCGGCGTAGCCACGTTTGCGGGTTGCAAGATCAACCTATCTGGGACCAACGACACCCTGACTGCAACCAGCACCGGGCTCACCACCGCCACCAGCAACCCCTTCAACATCACGGTGGGCGCGGCGGCGCAGTTGGTCTTCACGGCGCAACCTGGCGGCGGCACCGGCGGAACGGCCTGGACCACGCAGCCGACTGTCACCCTGGAGGATGCCGGCGGCAACACGGTAACAGGTACGGCGCAGAACGTAACGCTGGCAATCCAGAACAATGCCGGCCCCGGAGGGGCGCTGAGCGGGACGTTGACGGCTGCGGTCAATACCAGTACCGGAGTGGCTACCTTCACCGGGTTGTCGATCAATAAGTCGGGCACCGGTTACACGCTGACGGCGACCGGCTCGACGGTCGACACCACGGCGGGAACCGTGGTGAGCAGCGCCTTCAACATCACGGTGGGCGCGGCAGCGCAGTTGGCGTTCACTACGCAACCTGGCGGCGGCACCGCCGCCACAGCCTGGACCACGCAACCGGCGGTCACCCTGCAGGATGCCGGCGGCAACACGGTAACGGGCACGGCCCAGAACGTAACGCTGGCAATCCAGAACAATGCCGGTCCCGGAGGAACGCTGAGCGGGACGTTGACGGTAGCGGTCAACACCAGTACCGGAGTGGCTACCTTTACCGGGCTGTCGATCAATAAGTCGGGCGCGGGTTATACGCTGACTGCGACTGGCTCGACGGTCGACAAAACGGCGGGAACCGTGGTGAGCAACCCCTTCACCATCACGGCGGGTGCGGTGAGCGCAACCGTCTCCACGGTGACCACCAGCTCGACCAACGTCAAGAACAACGGTTCGTCGGTCGCGACGATCACAGTCACGCTGCTGGATGCGAACAGCAACCCGGTGAGCGGCAAGACGGTAACGCTGACGGCGAACGGCGGCACCCACTCGACGATCTCTGCGGCCAGTGGCCCGTCCAGCGCCAGCGGCGTGGTGACCTTCACGGTAGGACAGGACACGCATGCCGAGACGGTCACCTACACGGCGAAAGACACAACCGACGGCACCACGCTCAGTCAAACCGTCCAGGTGCAGTTCTCTACGACGGGTTCGCTGGTGGTCACGGCGAAATAGCAGTAGCTGGTGGGGACCTAGGGAGTGGAGATCACCCCGGCGGAGGAGGTACCTTCGCCGGGGTGGCACAGTCCGGATTTGCGCGATGCGCGCGGAGGCCGAGGACGAGACCTGGCGGCGGAGTTGAAGGACGTGCCGGGAATCGCCGCGTGCCGTCGACAGTCTCATTCCCATGAGCGGTCTTTTTGAGCAATCCACATCAACAGGGACAATTCAGTTCTGCGTTCTGCTCATCATGAGTTGGCCCCCCAGTCTGCGGCGCCCGGCATCTAATGTTTGAATCCGTTACCGGACGCAAACCTGCCTGGAGGTGTATCGCCATGATTGAATCTTTTGACCTGCGGATGACGAGGATTCCACTCAATCAAGGAGCCGGCCATATGCCCGCACTCGGTTTTGGCACCTTGATTCCCGACGCAGCCGTTACGGTCACTGCGACCCGAGGCGCATTGGAAGCCGGATTCCGACACTTCGATTGCGCGGAACGATACGGGAACGAGCGCGAGGTAGGCAGGGCGTTGCAGGCAGGACTTGCCGCTGGAGGGATCGCTCGCGAAGACATTTTTGTCACCACAAAGCTGTGGAACTCCAATCACCGGCCCGAGCGCGTCGAGCCGGCCTTTGAGGCGAGCCTGGACAGACTCGGGCTCAAGTATCTGGATCTCTATCTCATTCACACTCCATTTGCGTTTCAACCGGGAGACGACCAGGATCCGCGAGATCCAAACGGCAATGTCCTGTACGACCACGACGTCACTTTGCTCGACACCTGGAAAGCGATGGAGCGTCTCGTGGATCATGGCAAGTGCCGGGCCATCGGACTCTCGGACGTCGGCTTAAACGAACTGAAGCCCATCTATGAATCTGCCAGAATCAAGCCCGCCGTGGTCCAGGTAGAAGCCCATCCGTATCTGCCGGAAACGGAGCTATTGGAATTCTGCAAACAGAAGGGAGTCGTGTTTTTGGCTTTCGCACCATTAGGTCACGGGATGAAGCCGGGCCCGCTCGAAGATCCGGCCATTTTGGCCATCGCCGCGCGAGTCGGAAAGACTCCGGCGCAGGTGATGCTGGCTTGGGCGGTGCAGCGCGGCACGGCTTTGATTACTACGGCCAGAACTGCGGCCCACGCGAGAGAGAATTTCGACATCTCTCCCCTTCCGGAAGACGCGCTTGACGAAATTAATCGAATTCAGACCAGACAGAGACTGAATGCTGTGGTGAAAACCGGCGTTCCGGGCTTCATCCCTCGTGCTAGTTGAGGAGAGCGCCAGTGCTTTTGTGAGCAAAAATATAACCCGCTGATTTAGCGGGTCTTAGCGGATCATGTTT
>CAVUKX010000013.1:0-89562 GCA_963742165.1 uncultured Acidobacteriota bacterium
TGGTGGCGGCGCGTGGACTCGAACCACGGACCTACGGATTATGAGACCGTCGCTCTAACCGGCTGAGCTACGCCGCCACGGGATGTCTGCCGGAGGGGTCCCGCTGCTGCGGGGAGGCAAACACGATACGATCGAACTGCGACCGACAACTTTGATTTTATGGAGCCTTGGGTGCAGTGTCAAACTTCTCCTTCCGGTCATCCCGCGGTTCGTTAGAAAGCGGCAGTGTCTGCAGCGAACTCAGCGCGGACTTATCCTCGGCCCACTGTCTGCTCTCGGCGGAAGTTTTCAGCTGCGGTTGGAAATCGGCGAAGTAGTGGAGCAGCGCCTGCTGCAGATCGGCGTCCGTGTGGGCAAAGTTGTCCTTTTTCAGGCGCCGCACCAGTTCACGATACGTCTGATCGCCCAGATTGTATTCACCTGCGCGGGTTGGCGCTCCGGTGTCCAGGTCAACCGCCGCAAATTCCACCTCGCCCTGCCGCACCCGATTCACCTCGGCGCGCAACGCCGTAATCGTCTGATTCACACTCTCCATATAGAGGTCTTCGGTCTGCGGCGTTGGATCCTTATAGGAGAGCCCGCGGAAGGGGCCAACTTTGGGAACAAAGCGCAACAGAAACGCCAGGATGCGGGCGCCCGGTCCCGGCTTGGAATAGTCGCGGCCCCATGACTTCTCATAGTCGGCGCGTGAGAGGTGATAGAGAAACAGCTTGCGGTTGAAGTCCGGAATCTCCTTGGCCATTTGCTTCCCGCGGCTCGCCAGAGCAACCTTCGTCATCTCGGGAATGACCTTGCTCACGGCCCGCCGGTAGGTTCCGATTGCGAGGTCTTCGTGCGTCAGCACGGAATTCAGCGGGATTCCGTAGGTCCGGAGGAAGGCCCGTTCCAGTTGCTCCTTGGCCACTTTGAAATCGATAAAGTCGTGGTAGCTCTGGGGTGCATAGCGATGCCGGGCTACTTGCAGCACGTCGAAGCCGAACTCGGTCCGCAGGTGCTCGATTCGCCCTTCGTCATAGGTCACCACGGGGCCAAACTCGCTGCGCAGCTTGGGATATTCGATTGGCACGGAGCGGTTGATAAAAGGGTGGCCGTGAATGTCGGAAACGTAGTGCGCCAGAGTTCCCGCCGCAAAGGCCAATTCATTGACATTGGTTGATTCGAGAAACAGGTTCTTCTCGAAGTCGCCGGTTCGGGCATAGTGCGTCAAATCGCTGAACAGGTGATTCCCAAAGGGATAGTAGCCCATGTCCTGCAGCACCGAACCGCCATAGGCATAGGCGTGCGCCTCGCGCAGTTCCTCGGGAGTCGTCTGCGGATAGCGGCTCAGCAGCAGTGGCCGGATGCTGTCGTCCCATACCAGGTCGACCAACTCTTCATGAGTCAGCACGGAGTAGGCATTTGCGGGCAGGACAAATACAAAGAACACCAGCAGGCAGGCAGTCAATTTCGCGGTCGCACTCCACCGCGGCCGCCTCCATTCCCATCGCATGTGGTCCACCTATACCAAGAGACGAGAAACCCATGGCGAAGCGTTCTATTCCCTCCGGAATAGTTGCGCGCAGATGGCCCGCTTTTTGCAGCCGATTAACCTGAGACAACGCTGGTTGGTTTCCTGATCCCGGTGACCGGTGCTAGCGTGTGGGCCTTCGCAACTGGTTCCAGCGCCCGCTCGCCCCCCATGAGAGCGCCGGCGATCTCCGGCCCCTCGCTGCCGGCCGCGTAATTGGGAAACTGCGGTTTGGGCAACTGCGCCCAGGCTTGCTCAATCGGGGTTACGATGCGCCATTCGGCTTCGACCTCGTCGCCGCGGGTGAACAGGGTTGCGTCGCCCATCATCACGTCCAGCAGCAGAGTCTCATAGGCCACGGGAGTCGCCATTCCAAAGGCGTCGCGGTAGCTGAAATCGGCTTTCACCGTGATGCCGTTCATTCCCAGTCCCGGCTGCTTGGCGCCAAAGGAAATGGCGATGCCTTCGTCGGGCTGAATCCGGATGGTGATGACGTTTGGCTCGGGCTGACGTTGCTGGTGGTCGCCGAACAGCGCCTCCGGAGTGGGCTTGAAGTGCACTTGAATCTCCGTCATGTGCTCGGCCAGGCGCTTGCCTGTTCGAATGAAAAATGGCACGCCCGACCAGCGCCAGTTTTCCACGCGCAACTCCAGCGCCACAAATGTTTCCTCCATCGAATCTTCCGCCACGCCCGGTTCCTGACGGTAGCCGCGTACCATGCTGCCTTCCATCACCCCAGGGCCGTACTGTCCGCGCACGGTGCGCCGCGCCACCTCCTCCACGGTCATCGGGCGGATCGCCTTCAGCACTTGCACCTTCTGTTCGCGGACCGCGTCGGCTTCCATGCTGAAGGGCGGCTCCATCGCGGTCAGTGAGAGCAGTTGCAGAAGATGGTTGGCGACCATGTCCCGCAGAGCGCCCGTCTCCTCATAGAATTTTGCCCGGTTCTCCACGCCCATCGGCTCGGCTGCCGTAATCTCGACATAGTCGATGTAGTTGCGGTTCCATAGAGGCTCGAACAGCGAGTTGCCGAAGCGGAACATAAGGATATTCTGCACCGTTTCCTTGCCGAGATAGTGGTCAATGCGATACACCGAAGCTTCTTCAAAGACGCTCAACACCGCTTTGTTCAGCGATCGCGCGCTCTCCAGATCGCGGCCAAAGGGCTTTTCCACCACCACGCGCGCCCACCCGTTTCCATTGTGGTTGAGCCCGGCTTTGCCCAGGCCGGCGATTACCTTGGGAGCGATGGAGGCCGGCACGGAGAGGTAAAACAGATGATTGCCGCTGGCTCCTGCCGAGCGCATCGCCTCCAGTCGCTTGGCAAGTTGCGTGTAGGTGTCGTCCGCGTCCAGATCGCCGGAGAGATAATTCAACTTCCCGGCAAATGTCCGCCAGTTCTCCTCGTTAAAAGTGCGCGCCTCGTTGGAAATTTCAACCGACTGCCGCATGCTGGCGCGGAACTCGTCATCCTGCATGGCCGGCAGACCTACGCCGACAATATCGAAGCCGCGCGCCAGGCTGCCTGCGGAGGTCAGGTCGAAGACCGCGGGCAACAGTTTGCGTCGCGTCAGGTCGCCGGAGCCGCCAAAGATAATCAATATGCAGGGCTCTGCCACAGGGAGCGGCTGCACTTCGGTGGGCGAGGTCGGAGTCGCGGGAATCACTGTGCTCATGTGTGGACCTTGTCCTGTGCTGAGGTTGGCGGAAAGGATCAGTTTTTTGATGCGCGAACGCCGCTTCGGGAGTCAACAATTCGGCGCAATCCCCAGGCCGCGCCGGTCGTCCGGCTCAGAGTTGCTTGTTGCAACAGAGTTTATAGAAGCGGTCTCATAAACGGCTTGCGGCTCCCGAGGGACTTTCCCTCAGCGGCTGAAGCCGCGTGAAATGAGTGCCTCTAGCGGCACGACTGAAGTCGTGCCCTTTCAAAGCCGGTTTATGAGACCGCCTCTAGACGTGAGCGACCTCGAGCCGCCGCCGTTCGATCACCGCCATCAAGGTGTTGTAGGAATCCGAGAAGCTCTTCACGCCCGCCTCGGTCAACTCCTGGGTCACGGCCGTGAAATCGACTCCCAACTGTTTCAGTTCGCCAAACACTTGCTGCGCTTCCGGCAGACCGTCCGGTAATGGTCACCTGCGGCGTGCCGTGGTCGCGGAAAGCGTCATAGGTCACCGGCGGCATGGTGTTGACCGTGTGCGGTCCAATCAGGGTGTCGATGTACATCACGTCGGAATACTTTGGATTCTTGGTGCCCGTCGAGGCCCACAGCGGGCGCTGCACCCGGGCGCCGGCCGCGGCCAGCTTCTCCCAGCGCGCTCCGCTGAATAGCTGCTGGAACTTGGCGTACGCCAGCTTGGCATTGGCGATTGCGGCCTTTCCGATCAGTCCGGCGGCTTCGGAGCGCCCGGCCTTGGCAATCTCCTCCAGTTTCTTGTCCACCGCCGTATCGATGCGGCTGACGAAGAAGCTGGCCACCGACGCTACGCGATCCAGCGCGCCGCCCTTGGCCATGCGCTTCTCCAGCCCCTTGATGTAGGCCTCGGCCACCTGCGCGTACACCTCCACCGAGAAGATCAGAGTCACGTTCACGCTGATGCCTTCCGAGATCAACTGCTCGATGGCGGGCAGTCCCTCGGGGGTTGCCGGAACTTTAATCAGCACGTTGGGACGCGCCAGTTTTGCGTGCAGGCGCATGGCTTCCTTCACCGTGCCGGCCGTGTCCTGCGGCCAGCAGCGGAGACACCTCGATGCTTACGAAGCCGTCCTCGCCGTTGGTGCGCTGATACACCGGAAGAAAGACGTCGGCTGCGCTGGCAATATCTCCCACCACCAGGGCATCGTAAATCTCCGACGGCCCAGCACCGTCGCCCACTAATTGGCGCAGCGCGTCTTCATAATCCTTGCTGCCGGAAATCGCCTTCTCGAAGATCGTCGGGTTCGAGGTCAATCCCCGGAGCCCGTCTTCTTCGATCATCTTTTTCAGGGTGCCCTGGGAGACCAGCGACCGCGTCATCTGGTCGTACCACGGGCTCTGTCCCAACGTGCTCAACTGGGCTAAAGGATTGCTGGCCATCACTCATCTCCTTGGTTGTTCAACGTCTTGC
This sequence comes from uncultured Acidobacteriota bacterium, assembly GCA_963742165.1. Classification (GTDB taxonomy): domain Bacteria; phylum Acidobacteriota; class Terriglobia; order Terriglobales; family Acidobacteriaceae; genus TOLSYN. The sequence goes on from CAVUKX010000013.1 coordinate 4,613, forward strand.
TCTTGCCGTTGCTCTTGCTCTTGGTTTGAGGTGTCATCTTGAGCGTAGCGAAAGACCCCAGCACTGCTCAAATCTTCCGCGCTGTCTCAAGCTTTTCAACCAGTCATCCATGTCCTCGGCACTTCTCGACTTGATGAACGGCTTCGGTCTAGCCTTCTGCGGAATTGCTGCAGAACTTTGATTCCATGGCGGCAATCTTTCCTACCCGCCGCAGATGCCTTGGTTCGTTGCTGATGCTGGCGCCCAGGAAGGCGCGCACCAGTTCCTTGGCCAGTTCGACGCCAATCACCCGCGATCCCAGGCAGAGCACGTTCATCTGGTCGTGCTCCACTCCCTGATGCGCCGAATAGGTGTCATGGCAGAGCGCGGCACGGATGCCGCGCACCTTGTTGGCTGAAACCGAAGCTCCCACGCCGCTGCCGCAGATGAGAATTCCGCGCTCGGCTCGCCCTTCTGTCAGAGCCGCCGCAATATCGGCGGCTCTGTCCGGGTAGTCGTCCGGCGTTACGGCGTCGTGGGTGCCAAGATCCAAGGCTTCGTGCCCCAGGCTTCGTACTTCCTCCAGCACAGGCGTCAGCAAGAGCGAGCCCGCATGGTCGGCCGCAACGGCAACTTTCATTTACTTTCCTCCCGCGCTCCGCGCCGCCGCAATCGATTCCCTGGCGTGCGCCACCACGTTCTCCACGGTAAAGCCAAAGTGTTTGAACACATCTTTTGCCGGAGCCGAAGCGCCGAACTGGTCTTGTCCCACGATCCGTCCGTCCAGCCCCACGTAGCGCTCCCAGCCAAGCGAGCGTCCGGCTTCCACGGCCACGCGCGCCCGCACCGCGCCGGGCAACACGCTCTCCCTGTACTCGGCGCTTTGCTCCTCGAACAGATCCCAGCAGGGCATGCTCACCACGCGCGCCTTCACGCCTTCGGCCGCCAGCTTTTCCTGCGCCTCCACCGCCAGTTGCAACTCGCTTCCGGTGCCGATCAGGATCACATCCGGGGTTCCGGTCACATCGCTAAAGGTGTAGGCACCGCGGCGAACGCCTTCGGCGCTGGCATATTTGGAGCGGTCAAAGGTTGGGACGGCTTGCCGCGTCAGGGCCAATGCCACCGGATGCATCGTGCTCTCCATCGCCAGCTTCCAAGCCATGGCGGTCTCGTTCGCGTCCGCCGGACGGATCAGCCGCATATGCGGGATCAGGCGCAGGGACATGACATGCTCCACCGGTTCGTGCGTCGGTCCATCTTCGCCCACGGCAATCGAGTCATGGGTAAAGACGTAGGTCACCGGCAGTTCCATGATTGAGGCCAGGCGCACGGCCCCGCGCATGTAGTCGCTGAACACCATGAAGGTTCCGCCGAAAGCGCGCAGGCCGCTGGCGGCGATCCCGTTCAGCATTCCCCCCATCCCCATCTCGCGCACGCCAAAGTGCAGGATGCGTCCGCCGTAGCTGCCGGGGGCGAAGTCCGTGTCGTTGTCAATCTTGGTCTTGTTGGAAGTAGCCAGATCGGCCGAGCCGCCAATCATCCAAGGCACATTCTTGGCGATCGAGTTCATCACCTTGTAGCCCGATTCGCGCGTGGCAATGCCCTTGGCGTCGGCCGGAAACACCGGTACATCCTTGTCCCAGCCCTGGGGCAGTTTGCCGGAGGTCATCGCCTCCCACTGTTTCGCCAGCTCAGGATTCTTCTGCGCCCAGGCCGCCAACTTGGCACCCCAATCGGCTTCCAGCTTCTTGCCGCGCTCCACGGCCTCGCCCAGGTGTGCGCCAGCCGACTCGGGAATCAGGAACTGCGCGTCCTCCGGCCAGCCGTAGAAGCGCTTGGCGGCCTTGACCTCTTCCACGCCCAGTGGTTCGCCGTGCGCTGCGTTCGTATCCTGCTTGTGGGGCGCGCCGTAGCCGATGTGGCTGTGCACGATGATCAGCGTGGGCCGTTCGGTCTCCGCCTGGGCTGCGCGGATTGCCGCGTCCACCGCCTCCAGGTCGTTGGCGTCCTCCACGGTCAGCACATTCCAGTGGTAGCCCTTGAAGCGCGATTCCACGTCGTCGCTGTAGGAAAGCGACGTGGGCCCGTCCAGGCTGATGTGGTTGTAATCGTAGAGCCAGATCAGGTTGGAGAGCTTCAGATGGCCCGCCAGCGCCGCCGACTCGTGCGAGATCCCTTCCATCATGTCGCCGTCGGAGCAGATTGCATACACGCGGTAATCGACGATCTTGTCCTCGGCCTGGTTGAAGTGGGCCGCCAGCCAGCGCTCCGCAATGGCCATGCCCACCGAGTTCGCGATCCCCTGTCCCAGCGGTCCGGTCGTCGTCTCCACTCCGGGCGTAATGCGGAACTCCGGATGCCCCGGGCATTTCGAGCCCAACTGGCGGAAGCGTTCGATCTCGGAAAGGGGAAGGTCATAGCCGGTCAGGTGCAGCATGGAGTAGAGCAGCATGGAGGCGTGCCCGGCCGAGAGCAACACGCGATCGCGGTTCGGCCAGTGCGGATTGGCCGGGCTGAAGCGCAGGATGCGGTCCCACAGCACATAGGCCACCGGGGCCAGGCCCATCGGGGCGCCCGGATGTCCGCTGTTCGCCTTCTGCACGGCGTCGATGGAGAGGGTGCGAATGGTGTTTACGCAAAGTTGATCGAGCGCCGAGGTTTTGGTGGATTCAAGCTGCTGCACATTTGCCGACATGAAGTTTGAGTTGCCTTTCTGCTCCGGCGCGCTGCCAGGCGATGCGTGGGTATTCTAGGATTTCCGGGTAGAAACCAGGATGCGCACCTCTCTAATAATGCCGTGCGCCGCCGGGCCAAGTCGAGCCGTCGTAAAACTTTCCGTAGCGAAATCTTCAGAGGTCCCGTGCTTCTTTTAGATGCCGCCGATGCCTGATCGGAATGCAGGGCTGGCGTCTCCGCCGGAGCCGTGCCATTTCGGGGTGTCGGGAAGAGTCCCTCCTCGGCAATCTGCTTCTCTGAGCCCGATTCCGCAAATTCCGCCGCGCCGGGCCATCCAGACCCTGATCGCAAACCGGGAAAAATCATTTTAACCTTAATGGATCGCGCTTGCGTCTAAACAAACGAGAGTCGGGTTACGGCGACCATGGCACTTCCGCCGTATAATGACTCTCAGTGCCGGCTGGCTTTTGAAGGGTCCATGTCAAAAAGCGTAAAAACCACTCTCCTCCTATTGTCGTTCGTAATCCTGGGCTTCGCCGTTGCGGGTGCCGTCGGGGTGAAAGCCGGAAACAACGATGATGGCGCTTATCGCCAGCTTAGCGTCTACAGCGAAGTACTGTCGCGCATCCGCTCCGACTACGTCGAAGATCCGAATATCTCGCAAGTCAGCAACGGAGCCCTGCACGGACTGCTGGAGGCGCTCGATCCCAACTCCAGCTACCTGAGCCCGGAGGAATACAAGCGTTACAAGCAGTTTGGCACGCCCGCCGCGGGCATTGGAGCGGCGGTTTCCAAGCGTTTCGGCTACGGCAACGTGGTCTCGGTGGTGCCGGGCGGCCCGGCCGACAAGGCAGGCTTGGTGGCCGGCGACATCATCGAAGCCGTGAGCGAGAAAACCACGCGCGAAATGTCGGTGGCCGAACTCGACGGACTGCATGGGCGGCCCGGTTGGCTCGGTGATCGATCTCAGCGTCGTGCGCCCCACCAAGGCGCAGCCTGAGAAGGTTTCCATAACCCGCGAAGTCGTGAAGTATCCGCCGGTCTCCTCTAAAATGCTGGAGAGCCAGATCGGCTACATTCGCCCGGAGGGCTTTCCCAGCGGCCGTACTCAGGAAATCGCCGCGCGGATTCGCGATCTGCAGAAAAACGGCGCAAAACGGCTGATTCTGGACCTCCGCAACTCCGGCGACGGCGAGATGGCCGAGGGCGTCTCCACGGCAAACCTCTTTCTGGATCATGGCCAGATCGCCTACGTGGAAGGCCAGAAGTATCCGCGCCAGAATTTTACCGCCGACCCTGCCAAGGCAATCACCAACTTGCCCCTGGTGGTGATCGTCAACAAGTCCACCGCCGGTCCGGCTGAACTCGTGGCCGGTGCGATTCTGGGTAATGCGCGCGGCGACGTTCTGGGCGACAAGACCTACGGAGCCGGCTCCATTCAGAAGACCATCGACCTGCAGGACGGCGGCGCGCTGATCCTCTCCATCGCGAAGTACTACACCCCGGCCGGCAAGGCGATTGAAGACGCCGCCATCACTCCCAACGTTCTGGTGGCCGACAAGACGGACGATTTCATCGCGCCGGAGGATTCCGACATCGTTCCCGACGAGACGGAGAAAGCTGAACCTAAAAAGGATCAGCCCGACGAACAACTTCGCCGTGCCATCGAACAACTCACCAAACAGGAGCCGAAAGCCGCCGCCGCGGCAGCCTAGCGCGCAGCGGTTCCTAAACAGGACGCCCCGCGGCTGCAACCAGCCCGGGGCGTTTGCTTGTATCGGGGCAACCAACGACAACGGCCGCGGATTGCTCCGCGGCCGTGAGTGGAACTCCGGGCCGATTACTTTTTGCCCTTCTTGCCCTTCTTGCCTTCTTGGCTTTTACCGCTTTGGCCTTCTTTTCAGGCTTTTTGGGAGCCTTCTTCTTGTCGACTTTCTTGGCCAGCTTCTGATCTTTCTTAACCGCCTTCAGGGCCTTATTGACTGCTTTCTTACTGGCCTTCTTGGCGGGTTTAGACTCTTTCTTGGCAGCCTTTTTCGGAGCCTTCTTGGCGGCCTTCTTTGCCACGCTCTTCACGGCAGCCTTCTTGGCCGCTTTCTTGACGGCCTTTTTAGCCACGGCCTTTACGGCGGCTTTTTTGGCAGCGGGTTTCTTGGCAGCGGCCTTTTTGGCAGCGGGTTTCCTGGCGGCCTTCTTGGCCGGCTTCCTGGGCGCAGGGGCGGGCTGGGCTAGTGGCTCCTCTTCTTCGTCGCGCTGAGCCCGGCTGGCGGACGGAGCGATGGTTTCATCTTCCGCATGGCCTAGTTCCTGTTCTTCCGCCTCTTCCTCTTCGTCTTCCAGTTCCTCTTCTTCTTCGTCGTCAATTATGTCGTCGAAGGTTTCGTTTTCGCCGAATTCATCCCCATCATCACTGCTGCGACCGTAAAGAGTCTCGTCGAACGTCATGTCTCCTCCTGGTATCTTTGCCGCTCCGCGCCCGCGGACTGCGGAGCACAGTTACAACAGGACTTCTGCCGCTTTCATGGCCAACGCATGCACGTCGCTCGCACAACGTTCACGCCCTCGCACCCGACCACAATAACTCAGCCTTGTTTACGATGCAATGGAATGAAGCATTCCATTGCCGTCACCGCTTCGATTCCGGGAATTCAACCTTGCTGGCGGTGCTTTGGCTTTCTGTCTGTCGCGGCTTTGGAGGAATCAGCCGCCTTCTGTTTTGCGGAATCATCCCCCTTCGATTTTTCTTCCGCGGGCGCGGCTTTTTCCCCGGCCTGGCTTCGGCTGTTTCCCTTGCCGGTTCCTTTCGCCGGGGCGTGCAGGGCGTGTTGCGAATCGGTATGGGACGCTCCCGTCCGGCCCCGCCCGTGATTGCCGGAGCCCTCCGGCTGCTTCACGGTGGCTTCCGAGGACGGCTTGAAGATCGTCAAAGTCCGTCCCGCGGGCAGCACGTTGCCTTTGCAATGGTTCCATTGGCGAAGCTTGTCGGCAGAGATTCCGAACTCGTCGGCGACCGACGAAATCGTGTCTCCGCGGTGGACCTTGTAATGCGTAGGCTGCGTGCTGAAGCGCTGCACGCGGGGTTCGCTGCCTTCCACCTCGACGGGGGCGGATTTTGCCGGAGAGACGGGAATGATAAGCCTGCTGTCCTTGGCCAGGTCGTCCTCCCGCAGGTTGTTGGCCTCGGCGATGGAGCTGGCCGTGGTGTGGTAGCGGCGCGCAATCTCACTCAGCGTCTCGCCGCTCTCCACCCGGTGGTATCGCCAGTACACCCGCATGTCCTCGGGGATTGCCGCGACCGTCTGGTTGAATTTTTCGGCCGCTCCCACGGGCAGGTGCAGATCGAAATCCATGTCCTTGGGGGTGGTCATGCGCAGCAGGCTGGGGTTCAACTCCTGCAGCACCGCCGTCGAAGAGTCGATACATTCGGCGACCAGCCGCAGATCGATCGGGTAGTGAATGCGCACCGTATCGGAGGCGGCGGGCGCATCGATCGGAATATGATCGAGCCCATACTGCGAGGGATTTTTCGCCATGATGGTCATGGCCAGGATGATGGGCACATAGTTGCGCGTCTCCTGGGGCAGCACGTCGCGCCGGTAGAGCTCCCAGAAGTCGGCGTAGCCGGTTCGCTGCACGGCGCGCTGCACCGTGCCCGGCCCGGAGTTGTAGGCGGCCATGGCAAGATACCAGTCGCCGAACTGGCCGAAAAGATCCTTGAGCAGGCGGGCGGCGGCGCGCGTGGCTTTCTCCGGGTCCTGGCGTTCGTCCACCCACCAGTTGCGCTGCAGTCCCGCGTGCTGGCCGTCCCATGGCATAAACTGCCACATGCCGCGGGCTCCCATGCGCGACAGCGCCAGGGGCTGAAAGCCTGATTCGGCCTGCGCCAGGAACATCAGGTCCTGCGGCACGCCCTCCTGGCGGAAGACGCGGGAGATCATGTCGCTGTAGCGTCCGCGACGGGTCAGCGCGCGCTCGATGGTGCCGTGTCCGCGGGAGGAGAAGTAGTTGATGTAGCTGGCAACCGGATCGGTCAGCATGAGCGGAAGATCGCTGTGGGTGCTTGCCAGTTCGGCTTGCGCCTTGGCCTTGATCGTGGGATCGACCGGAAAGGTGATGTTATTGACCTCGTCGATGGGCGCCGGTTCGAAGCGTTGCTCGGTAAATCCGTCGCCGACTTTGAGCGCCTGCAACTCCAGTTGGTGCGTCGCCTCTACAACCTTGTCGAACTCGGCCTGCAGCCGCTCGTCGTTCTGCAGGCTGACCGGCCCACGCAGCAGCAGATTGAAGGCCGCATCGAAGTTATCCTTGGCCGCCTCCAGATGGCCGGCTGCATAGTTTGCCTGGCCGCGCGCACACTCGGCTTCGGCGCGCGCGATCAGCTGATCCACGGTTTCCACCGGCGGAGCGGCCTGGCCCGGCATGGCTCCAGGGCGTGGCGCGGGCAGATACGGCGCGGTGGTTTGCGGCGCGGGCAGGGTGGGTGCCCCCGCCTGCTGGGTGTAGCCAGGGGTGACGAGCAGGAGGGTAAGCAGGCAAAGCGGCAGGCTACTGCGATCAAGAAAAGTCATTCGTTTGTGCGATCCGCGTCCGGTGAAAGTCCCCGAAGGAGGTTCCTGTCTCAACTCTACGAACGATTTACCCAAGGGTCAATCGGTAGAAGACGCGTATCTACTGAATCAATCCGTATTTACTGAATCATTCATAGTTGCGCAAGGTCGGAAATATATATACTTCTGGCTAACCTGAGCTGGCTGGCCGTCTGCCCCCGGCGGTCCATGGTTGGCCAAGGGCCAGTTCCAGAGCGTGATCGGGATAGTGGTTTCTTCGAAGAGGTTTTCATGCAAGCGCGGATACGTCCGGTTTGTCGTGCGCGGTTCGTCTCTCCGATTTGGTAGTTGCGCGGGAACCGATTGGAGCTGAACATAGCACAATGCCCCAGCACAACACATCCGGCGAGCGAGCCAGGAGGTTAGTGAGCCAGGTGGAGTGTTCTAGCGCTTGGAACGGACCGCGTCGAGGCACTGTCCGTAGAGGTCGATGAGATGTTTGGCATAGTCTTCAGCACGCGAGACGGTACCACCCTGGAAGCCGGCGCCAGGGGTTCCAGTGCGGCCGAAGCCAGTGGTGGTGGCGACGAATTTCATCATCTCAAGTGCAATCTCCTCGTCGCTGCGCAACGGGGAAGCGGGTGGGATGGGAGTGACAGGGGAATCGCTCACGGGAATTCTCCGGGGCTGAATTGAAAAGCACCGCGGCGCCTTCAAGAACGGCGCCGCGGTGCCGATAATAACAGATAAGCATCGAGATTGCGTGACTTTGACTTCCGGAATAACCGGGGAGGCGCAGAGGCGAGATGTCCGCACCTTTTCCCCGGTCAACTATTTCGCGGTTAACGTGTTTCAGTAATCGAGGCCTGGTGAGGCAGCGGTGCCCGGGCTTCGATTCTGGCCGAGACCGGCGGTTTTTTAGGAGGAAGGCCTTCCGCCGAGCGGAGGGACGGGTTTGGGTTATCGCCTTCAGCGGAAGTGAAGACGGGGCGGAGCAAGCCGACCTCGAGCAGAGCGGCGGAAAGCGAGTCGAGTGCGGCGGCATAGCGGCGCTCGGCGCGTTGCACGGTAATGCCGAGGCGCAGCGCCGCTTCCGGAACGCTGTACTCGAGCAGGACGACGCCGGCGATGATCTCCATCCACGGACGTTGGATGCGGTCGAAGACCCGCTCCATGTCGTAGACGAAGATCACGGCGTCCTCGAAGGTGTGCAGCTTGTAAGAGCTGACGCGGGCGCGGAAGCAGAGCCCTCCGAGTATGCTGGGCAGACGGCCTATATCGACCGCCATGCGGAAGTAGCGGCGCAGCAGCGCCCGGGTGTACGGTCGATAGGCGGGCAGGGTTTCGCGCGAGGGCTGCTGGCGATTGCCGGAGACAAGGTGCAAGATGGATTTTGCCGGAGAGCCGCTCATGCCTGCACCTCCGCACGCAGACGGGCCCAGAGGCCCAGAAAGGAGACCGAACCGTCGAGGCGAGTGGCGGCTTCCGCGCTGGTGCACGGTGCGCACAGTGCGCGTTCGCTGCCGGAGCGGCGCAGCCAGATGTTGCCGCAGCGCTCGCAATACTTCAGTTCCATACTTTGCGGACGAATAGATTCGAATTTTGCACTCATTTGGTTTTCACCCTTTTTTCGAAACGAAAGCCCTGCCGGCGGCAAGGCCGCAGAGGTTGCGGGAGACGGACTCCCGGCAAGCCATGCGAAGATGCCGGCGACAGGGCTCGATTTATTTTCGAAGGCCTGTTTCTCGGCGAACTTGTGCGGCGCTCCCCAGTGGGATTGCCGTAGCTCAATATTTGGTTTTGGTTGTAATCAGAGTCACGTAAGCCGGGGCTCGTCCCTGCGGGTAAAGTAGCCTTCCTCGTAGCCGGACTTGAGAATGGTGCCGTTCTGTATGACGACGCTCAGACGCCCGGTGAAACGTGTCTCCTTAAGAAGTTTGCTGACAACTAGCGTTAGCAGTTCGGAGTTGCGAACCTTGCGGCGAAACTCGATAAATGCGGAATCGTGTGGAACACAGCCCTCTTCCATGCCACCCCTTCTAAACCATTTCCAATTGAATGGTGGGTGAATGATGGAGCGGAAGCGGGGGCAGTGTCAACGGAATTATTGCTTAGAGTTGTTACAAAAGTTTTATTTATTTCTTAAAGCTATACATCATTCATTGCAGGCGGTGAGGTCATGTTGATTTCAGATTTGCAGAATCGATTGCGGATCCTGGTGCGTGAACGCATTGCCGCCGGCGAGTTGACCGGGACGGAACTGGCCAACCGCGCCGGATTTCAGCAGGCCCATGTTTCCAACTTTCTGAACGGCCGCAGGGGCTTGAGCATCGAGTCGATGGACCGCGTGATGGAAGTGATGCGGTTGGAGGTTCAGGACCTGATGCCGGATGCGCATCGGAAGATGACCGAAGGCGGCGATGCGGGATTCGATTCGGTTCCGGTGGTGGAGCCGTGCGCGCTGTTGCAGAGCGACTTCGGGTCGGGCGAGATTATGGAATTTCTGCGCTTCAAGAAGACCTTTTTGCGGCGGATGCGTGCGGAGATGGCCAGCGAGCGCGGGAACTGGCAGCGGTTCGTGCTGCTCAAGGCAGATAAGGCCTCGGGAGCGGCCATGCGTCCGCGACTGGGGCAGGGCGCGATGCTGCTGATCGACCGCCACTACAATTCACTGCAGAGCTACCGGCGGCATGAGCCGAATGTGTACGTGGTGAAGAGCGGGCCGAACTGGCAGGTGCGCTATGTGGAGTTGCAAGGCAGCCAGCTGACGCTGCGTCCGGAGAACCAGGAGTGTGGCTTGGGATACATACAACTGGGCAAGGGCGAGACCTTTGCGAACTACGTGGTTGGGCGCGTGGCGCATATTTCGTCCGAGACCTGAGAATCCCCACATTTGCGCCGGAAGGCGCGGCGCTGATTTGGGCCACCCCGCGGAAATCGGGCACGGGAAATTAGCTGTCAAGAGCGGAAAAGTTCCAAAGACGCATCAAGTGGTTGATAGCACGGAGAATAGAGTTTGTGTGCCAGGTGAGGGGATGAGGGGGGTGAAATTGATATTCTGAAGATAAGAGGTTGGGAGCGAGGTGGTGGCGGTGGCATCCAAGAAGAAGCCGAAGTTGGAGGCGGGCAAGCAACGGGGCAACCGGCAGGAAAAAGCGGTTGAGGCAGAAGCGGCGGGCAAGAAGACGAAGCCGGTGAAGGCCGCCAACAAAAAGATTGCAGATAGGAAAGCGGCAAGCAAGAAGACAGCAAGCAAGAAAACGGCAAGCAAGAAGACAGCAAGCAAGAAAAGCGCGGCGAGCAAGAATGGTGTGAGCACGAGTGCGAAGGCCAGCACGAGGACGAAGAAGATTACGTCTACTCCGGCCGGGGGCGCTTGGGATCCATTTGAAGTTGCCAAGCAGACGATGAAGGGGTCGGTTCCGGCGATTGTGGAAGCGATGGTGGCGAAGGCCAAGCAGGGAAGCTGCACGCACGCCAAGACACTGCTGGAGATGACCGGCGCAAAACATATGTTTGGCGAGGATGCGGAGATCGCCGACAGCGGCGAGCCCTGGGCGAAGCTGGTGCTGGAACGGATGGACGAAGCGGAGCAGGAGAGCTTGACCCAGGAGCGGCCGCAGGTTGCAGGCGAGCCGTAGGGCAGGGAAGCGAACAAGGCGAGTGCGCGGATGGACATGACGTGGGTGACGGACCGGGTTGCGGTCGGCGGCGGAATCTGGGTGGAGGAGCGGATGGCCGAAGTGGCCCAGGCCGGGGTGACGCACGTGATCGACATGCAGATTGAATTTGACGATACGCCACTGGGCCAACGGGTGGGAGTGGAAGTGCTGTGGAATCCGGTGGACGACGATTTTATGCCCAAGAGCCCGGCGATGTTTGAGCGGGGCGTGCGTTTTGCGATCGCGGCGCTGGAAGATCCGGAGGCGAAGTTGTTTGTCCACTGCGCGGCCGGAATACACCGGGCTCCGATGATGGCGCTGGCCGTGCTGTGCGCGACGGGGTATTCGCTGGAGGAGGCAAAGCATTTGATCCAGACCAAGCGGTATGTAGTGGACTTTGCCGAGGTGTACGTGCGCAGCGTGGAAGATTTTTTGAAGAGTTATGCGGCAACGCGAGGCGGAGCAGGAAGCAGCCGAAAGGATGGCGAGAGACGAGCATGAATACGAGAGCAGAGGGAAATTTGAGCCGCCCATCCGGGCGGCTTTTGATTTTGGTGTGGGCGGCGATTCTGCTGTGCGCGGCGGGGGCCAAGGCGGAGCCGGCGAGGACGCTGGTACAGGACACTCTGTACCGTGCCGACGGCAGCGCGGCGCAGGGCACGATTACGATTCGCTGGAATGGCTTTACGACCAGCGCAGGCGAGGCGGTGGAGGCAGGCTCGCTGACGGAGACGATTGGCAGCGGCGGCGGTATTTCAATTCCGCTGATTCCGGATACGGGTGCGAGTCCGTCGGGTAGCTATTACCGGGTGTTTCTCAAGTTGGACGACGGAACGACGAGCGAAGAGCAATGGGTTGTGCCGGCGGTTGCGACGACGACGGTGGCGGCGCTGCGGGCGAAGGTGGTTCCGCAGTCGGTGGCCGCGCAGTTTGTGAGCCGCGACTACGTGGACACGCTGTTGTACAAAAGTGGAATCAATGCGCTCACCACGCCGGGCAGTTTGGATCTGCAGAGCAGCGTCACCGCGAGTTCTCCGGTGGTGGATATCCGGGCGTTTGGTGCGGTGATCGATGGGGCGACCGACATTGGCCCGGCTCTGGCAGCGGCGACCGCGCAGGCGTGTACGACTTCGGGCGTGGTGTTTTTGCCCTGCAGCGGGAGCGGTTGCTACCTGGCGAATGGCGTGCTGCCGCAAGCCAACCAAAATGCCTGTGCGGGCAACCGGACGGGCATCCAGTACAAGCAGCAGGGAATTTTGAAGGTGGGCACGACCCTGGTGGTGCCGGATTTTGCATCGTGGATGTGCGACGGCGCAGCGGGTGCGGGCCTGTTTGTGGCGCGCGGACCGAACTGCCTGGTGATCGCTCCGCAGGTCTATGGAAGTTTAGGTACGGCGATTAGCGGGAGCGCGCCGATCACCGCGACGTTCACTCCAACCATGGGTGGATCGAGCACGGTGGCACAGCTTGCGGTTGGAACCGCGATCACCGTGGCGGAAAACACGAGCTGCAATATCGCCAGCCTGACCCGAAGTTCCGCTGGATTTGTCACCGCAACGCTTGGGTCCAATGAGTGCCGAATTCCGACCGGAACCGTCCCTACGATTGCCGGGGTGGCCGACAGCAGCTTTAATATCACGCCGATCCTGCTGAGTTCCGACTATTACGCGGGCGTGATGACGTGGCAGGACAACGGCGTAAAGAGCATCAGTATCAACAATGGCGGAAGCGGATACACGACGGCGCCGGCAGTGTCGTTCAGCGGCGGGGGGTGCGCGGGTACGTCTGGAACCGCGACGGTTTCTGGCGGCGCGGTGACGGGCGTTACCTTGAGCAATCAAGGTGTGGGCTGTACCTCCGCGCCGACCGTTGCATTTAGCGGCGGCGCCGGAAGCGGAGCAGCGGCCACGGCGACGATCTGGGCGGCTGGATCGACTACCGGCGGCACGGTGACCGGATTTAACGATGACACCTTCGAGACCGTGTTGATTTCCGCCAATAGCGGCACCACGGTTACGGCGCAGTTTGCCCACGCCCATCCAGCGACGGCCAGCTTTGGCGCGGTAGGGGTGATGCCTGGCTCGCATGACTACAACGCGCACTATTTCCAGGGTCTTGGCGTGGCGCAGAACTATGGAGCGGGCTTCTACTTCAACAACAACGCCTCGGTTCTGTTGGATGGCGTCTCTTCGCAGGCTGAGAACTACATCGCGTCCGAGCCGCTGGAACTGTCCAGCACGGCTTACTGGCGCATCGAGAATTCGAGCTTTTTTCCCTCGGCAGGACACGGCTGCGGCACCGCGTGCGGGCAGCAAAGCTACCCCTATGGAATTCACCTGACCTCGTCGGCGGATGCCAATACCACTTCCAACTCGCCTTCGGCCACGTGGGACTCGATTGAAGGCGGAACGACCATCGGCGGCGGCATCAAGATCGACACCAATGACCAGACCGGCTTTGCCGGGGAGGTCGGCGGTTTCAGCCTGAACAACGTACTCATCGAGCAGCCTTCGGGACTCGGCATCACCATAGACTCGCGCTACCTGGGAGTGAATTACCCGATCACGCTGAACAGCGTGACCTTGCAGGACAACTTCAATCTTTATTCGAACTGCCTGATCGGCTACACCGATCCGCTTGCGGCGGGCGGAGTCAACATCAACACGCTGCACGCCGCCGAACTGAACGACTGCATCACGAACCCGTACTACGGCGGGACGGTGAATATCAATGGGCTCGACTACAACACCGGATCGGCCGCACTGCCGCGCTACCTGGCGCACGTGGGCGTGTTGAATGACGGCATTACTCTGGAGGCCGAATCGCGCAATGAGGGCGCGAGCATGGGGCCGCAACTGATTCCCTATGCCACCCAGAATGTGACCACCAACCCGGCATCGTGGTCGTGCTCCGGTTGCACGGTGAATACCGGGATTGAGGCGCCGGATGGAACGGCCACCGCAGGCGAGTTGGTAACGACGACGACAGGAAATGACGGGACAGTCAACGTTTTAAACTATTCGACGACCCCGCATGTGGGCGATTGGATCCTCTCCGGTGTGTGGTGTATGCCTGGGGTGAATAACGTTACACCATGCACATTCTCGGCAAGTTCGATGTATACAGTGGCGGGGCCGACCGGGGCCAACTTCGACAACAGCCCGCGGAGTTATTTCTATCCGAACAGCTACACCTCGCCCTATTTTGGGGACTGGTGGCACCCGATTGTCTCAGCCAACAAGATCACGTCGAACACGGTCATTTCCCCGTCCAACTTCATCATGCAGTTGAAGTCTCCCGACACGGCTGGGTTTGGAATACGCATCTGGCAGCCGTTCTTTATGTACATACCAATTTCGGCGAAGCCTTCCAGCATGACGACGGCGCAGTGGGATGCGGAGATTGCCCGTTGGCGGCAGTGGTTGCTGCATGGCTATGTTCCGCCGAATATGCCGGCAAACGTGCTGGCAATCAACCCGGCGCTGAAGATGATGTGGGGCTCGGACACGAACCTGTATCGTGGCGCGGCGGGTGTGGTGCAGAGCGATGGCAGTTTTAATGTGAACGGCTCGGGCAGCTACCAGGTGAATGGCACGCCGACGCTACCGATTACGTCGCTGACGACGACCGGGACGAGTGGGGCGGCCACGCTGAGCGGCGGAGTGCTCAACGTCCCGCAGTATGCGGGCGGCGGCGTGAGCAGCATCAACGGAGCGGCGGGAGCGTTTACTTTTACCGGATCGGGAGTGTCCTGCTCGGCCGGGACGTGCACCTTCTCGAGCGGTTCCGGATCGGGTGCGGTGGGCTCGGGCACGGCGGGACAGTTCGGGTATTACGCGGCGAACGGAACGGCGATTGCGGGGCACACGATTGTTGCAACAGATATTCCGACCCTGAACCAGAATACGACGGGCACGGCCGGAAATCTGAGTGGCACACCGGGCTTGCCGAACGGAACCACGGCAACGACACAGACAGCGGGTGACAACAGCGCCAAACTGGCGACCGATGCCTTCGTGGCAACGGCGGTTGCGGGTATTGGAAACGCGACGACCGTCAACGGCGGCTCGGTGCCGGCTTCAGCGGCGGTGCTGGGCAGCAACAGCGGCGGGCAAGTGGTGGCTTCGACGGCAGCCAACGTAGAAACGGCTCTGGGTTTTACTCCGCTGAACAAGGGCAATAATCTGAGCGATGTTGCGAGCCCGTCGGCCGCGATCACCAACCTCGGAGCTGTGGCGACAAGTACCACGGTCAATGGTCATGCCCTGAGCGGAAACGTGACGTTGGGCATTGCGGACCTGAACGCGTCGTATGGACAAGACATCACCTCAAACGGCGGTGTACTGGACAGCGACGGATCGCATGCGACCTCGACAGGCTGCGTGTTGTATGGCGACAGCATTACGGCCGGCGTGGGAGCGACAGTGACGGCCAACTCGTATGCCAACCTGCTTACTACGCGGGTTTGCGGGGGAGCTACCACGACGCATGGGTACTCCGGCGATTCGGTGGCGGACGGGATTTACCGCGTGCTGCAGTATGCGGCACCCGGGGATTCGGGCGTCCCGGCCCAGACCATGCTCTACGGCGTGAATGACGCAACGTTCTACACGTCGCCGACCTCGGTGAACAAGGTGTCGTTTACCCAGTTTGAGGGAGGAGCGGCGGCGTGGCTGGCCTTGTCAAGCACGAATAAGGTGATGGCGAACAACAGCAGCCTGGTGACGCAGGCAGGCGCAACGTGGACGGCGGACAGCACGTTTGCGGACGCGCATGGATTGACGACCACCGGCTCATCGACGCTCACAGATTCAAATTGCTACGTTGGGCCGAAGGGCGTGCTGTATCTGTGGTACTACCTCTACGGTTCGTCGACGGGGAGCTTCAGCGTAACGGTGGACGGGGTGACGCAGACGGATACGATCACGGGCAACTCAACACTGAGCGCGCAGTATCAGTCGAATGCGCCGCGCAATGTTGGGACGACTACGGCGGGAATGGCGCGATTCGCGGGATTGTCCAATGGATCGCATAGCTGCGCGGTGAGTGCGAGCGGTTCTTCGGGCAATCCGGTGGGAATGATTGGATTCGGCTTCCCTCCGACCAATCGCATACGGGGACCGCTGGGGCCGAATGTGTATATGGGCGGCGTGATTCCCAATTACCTCAACGCCAACTCATCGAACGTGGTTGCCTACAACGGATACGCACTCGGAGTGAGCACGCTGCTGGTAGGCGATGGGCTCCCGGTGAAGTTCGTGGACGTTTACGATTCGATGGACCCGTATCTTGATATGACGGGGACGGCGGCTCAGAACTGTCCAGCGAGTACCGGTGTGGGCGTGCATCCGAATGACTGCGGACACAACAAGTTGTTTGCGGCTTTCTCGACTTCGATTAAGCCGACGACAGTCATTCCGCTGAATCAAGCGAGTGTGACGCCCAGCATGATGTGGAACTGGAATCCGCAGAATCTTACGGGGTCCACGGCCAGTATGCCGAACGGAGAAACCTTCTACTGCAATGGCTCGGCATGTGCGGGGCATACGTTTGCGCCGTTGAATCTGATGGCAAATGTATTTGCGGCGCAACCTGTGAGCTACGCGGAAACGATCTTCTCCAGCGGCTCATCGGGAACGTCTTTCTGTTACGGGTCGAGCTCGCTTCAGACGGCCTCCTACAGTTCGATGTTCTGTCCGCAGACTTACTATCAAGGTGCGGAATACTTCACGCCCAACTCCACATCGGACGCTAACGCCTCATCTCAGATTTCCTCAAGCGTCCTGGCGTTTCGAACGAGGACGTGGAACGGAACCGCGGCGGGGAACGAGGATTACTGGTTGAGCACGGTGCCTTCGTCTAACGGAAGCTCCGCCGATGTGTATTTTCAGATTAAGAATGGATCGTCTACGACCACGGGCGGGAAGGGCTTGTGGGTGGAAAATTCCAGCAATCACGGCTGGAAGCTGAAGGCGGGCAATACCAGCTATGACGCGACGATGGACACCACGGCGATGACCTCGGCGGCGACGATTCAGCCTCCTGCGGGATGGACGGGGACGGTGTCGCTGCAAGCGGGGTTGAATCTGCCCAATGGCACGCCGACCTTTACGGCGGGGACGAACGTTACTTCGGTGGCTTGCGCGAGCGGCTACACCTGTACGAATACACGCGGGGAACTGACCGTTGTGGGCGGCACGGCTACGACGGGAACCATTGCGACCGTGAACTTCTCGGCTGCTCTGGCGGCTGCTCCGGGGCTGTGCCGGGTGACGCAGAACGGCGGGACAGCGTTCTTTGGGATTGGCGAGGGCCAGCCGACGACCACGGCGTTTGCGATTACGGCGGGGAGCTCCGTTGCGTCGGCCACGGTGACGGTGGATTACCAGTGCATACCCTAAGAACGGTCTCATAAGCGGCTTGAGGCGTCTGAAGGGATTTCCCTCAGCGGCTGAAGCCGCGTGAGATAAGACTTTCTTGTGGCACGACTGAAGTCGTGCCCTTTCAAAACAAGGGCGTGCGCTTTCAGGACAGGGCGTGCGCTTTCAAAATCGGTTGATGAGACCACTTCCAGGGCTGTGGTGGGTTGCTATCCCAGGTTAGCGCCGCAAAAAAAGCGGCGCGGAACCTGGGGCACCCGACGGTTCTGGTAGGCATCGACCTGAGAAAGCGCACGCGCAAGGGCGGCGGAAAAACAAATGGACGGGGACGGAGTTGGCCACCTGCGGCATGGGTGGCCTTTCCCATTTTGCGGCCGGGAAATTGGGGTTGGTGGTTCCATCGGAAGAGGGCAGTTGCCAGGTTGATGCAGACTGCCTCCCCACATTCGCGCAAAAGCGGCGCGGATGTGGGCCACCTGTCATGGCGCAGGCTCCATGGTTTCCCGCTAGAGACGAAAGGATAGCACTGTGGAAGCTTTTACTTCGGCTGACAACACTTCGATGGTGAAAACGACGAACTACAAGACGACGATTGCGGGCGCTCTTTCGGCGGGGGCGTATGCCTGGGCGAATGCCGGCAATCTTGACTCCAGGCACCTGCTGGTTTGCGTGGGGATGGCGGTGTTTGCCTTCCTCTCGAAGGACGCCTGATGGATCCGTTTGGAGCGTTGGCGCAGTTTGTTCTGGGGAAGCTGCAACAGAACGCGGTGTCGGTCTGGTTGAAGCTTCTGTTCACGATGGGGCTGAGTTTTACGGTGACGCTGTGTTTTTTCAGCGGAACGGTGGCACTGAAGACCGGGTCGCTGGCCACGGGATTTGCAACCGGGCTGGTGGCTGCGTCCCTGGTGCTGCTGGGATTGTTCAGAATGTCTCCGCTGTGCAAGAAGCTGTTGATCGCGGTACCGGCAGAGATACTGCAGGCGGAAGAGAAGCAGGCACTGCAGAAGGTGGAAGGCGACAAGTAATTCCAAACTGAAGAAGGAGAAAAAGATGGCAACGGCATCGAGCACGGCGAAGGTTTCCGGCGTTCTGGGATTTCTGGAAAAGCTTTTGATTCTGGCACCGGAACTGATTGAGGACGTGGAGGCGATCATCACGAAAGCCAAGAGCAGCAAGGCCGCGGCAGCCACTACGGCGGCAGCCGACGCGGCCCAGGTGGCGGGGCAGCTCAGCCCGTCGAACGCAGGTACCGCGAGCGCGGCAGCCGCGGCAGTGGATACCGGTATCGGGGCGGTGCAGAGCGTGGTGGCAGGGCTGTAAGGCGGTTGCCGGGTTGATGTGTCCTGCTTTCCCAGGTTAGCGCCGCAAAAAAAAGCGGCGCGGAACCTGGGGCACCCGAGCTGTTGTTGCGGGATACAGCTGTTTGGATTGCTCTAGAGGCGGTCTCATAAATTGATTGGGGCACCTGAAGGGCTTTTCCCTCAGCGGCTAAAGCCGCATGAAAAGAGCCTCTCTTGCGGCACGACTGAAGTCGTGCCCTTTCAAAACGGCTTATGAGGCCACCTCTGGAAGTGGAAGTGACCGAGGTGGGCGTGAATAAAAAGAGGTCGGCGGAGGCCTCCAGGGGTTTGGACCTGGAGGCCTTGATGGCGCTGGGCAAGAGACTGGATAAACGGCTAGGTCGAAGAAGCTATCGCGAGGTGCTGGCGGCGAGTTTGCTGCGCGTGCGCGACAAGCAGGGGCGGCTGGTGAAGCTGGAGAGCAACGCGGCCCAGAGGGAATTCGAGTTGAGGTGCGGGCCGAAGAACATTGTGCTGAAGGCGAGGCAGATGGGAATCTCGACGTGGGTGGCGGCGAGATTCTTCCTGAGCACAATGACACGGCCCGGCACTTTGACGGTGCAGGTAGCGCAGACGCAGGAGGCGGCGGAGGAGATCTTCCGCATGGTGCACCGGTTCGTGGAGAACCTGCCCCAGGACCTGCAACGCGGAGCGCTGCAGAGATCGAAGTCGAACCGGAGGCAGCTGGTGTTTCCGGAGCTGGACAGCGAGTATCGCGTGGAAACAGCTGGAGACGCGAACGCCGGACGGGGACTGACGATCCAGAACCTGCACTGCTCGGAGGTGGCACGGTGGGGAGCGAACGCGGCCAGAGGTTCTGGCTTCGCTGCGGGCCGCCGTGCCACCCGATGGGGAGATTGTGCTGGAATCCACCGCCAACGGAATGGGCGGGTGCTTTTACCGCGAGTGGCAGAGGGCGGGCGAGACGGGCTACGTGCAGCACTTCTTTCCCTGGTGGATGGATGCGGGATACCGCATCGACGGCAGGGCGGGGAAAGAGCTGCTGGCGGAGGAGTTGAGCGCCGAGGAGCAAAGGCTGATGGAGAGCGTGGGACTCGTTCGGGAACAGATCGCCTTCCGGCGGCAGACGCGGATCGACTTTGGCCAACGCGCGGTGGAGGAATTCGCCGAGGACCCGGCGACTTGCTTCCTGGCCAACGGCGCAGCGGTGTATGACACGGCGAAGATCGAGGCGCGGATGCAGCAACTGCAGGCGGCCGTGGAGGAGAGAGAGAACGGACGCATCCGGGTGTGGCTGCCTCCGGCGCGGGGTCGCGAGTACATTCTGGGGGTGGACGCGGCAGGCGGCGGCACGGGCGGCGATTATGCGTGCGTGCAGGTGATCGACCAGGCTAGCGGCTTGCAGTGCGCCGAGTTGTACGGGCACTACACGCCGGAGGAGTTGGCGTCGCAGGCGGCCCGGCTGGGACGGGAATACAACGGCGGGCTGCTGGTGGTGGAGCGCAACAATCATGGGCACGCGGTGCTGGCCATGCTGGAACGGGTGGAGCAGTACGAGGCGATCTATGCCGATCCGCGCTCTCCTCAGTGTGCGGGGTGGTCGACGACGGTGCTGACGCGTCCGACGATGCTGGAGAGGTTTGGAGCCATGCTGGTGGCCCACCCGGAGCTGTTCCAGAGCCTGCGGCTGCTGGAGGAGTGCAGGAGCTTTGTGCGTCATGCCGACGGAAGAATCGCGGCGGCGGAAGGCTCGCACGATGACGCGATCATGGCGATGGCCATGGCGCTGGCGGTGCGGGAGGCGGGGTATCAAGCGCCTCGGCTTCGCTCGCGAGCGGCTGCGACGGAGGCTTAGCGGCGGGTGGGGGCACAAGCAAAGACCCCACATCTGCTGACTGCGGCAGATATGGGGCACCTGCAAGAAGGCGTAGACCACGCAAGAAAAGAAGAGCAACGGCCAAGCCTGGCAGGGTGCAGGGCATTGCTTCCCACCTTAGCGCCGAGAGACACGGCGCGAAGGTGGGGCACCCGGCATTTTCTCGACTCGGCAGCTGGGAAGAATCGAATTGCTGGTGGAAAAGCTTGGGAGGGCGCGGGAGAATCGAGCAGTGCTGGGGGCTTTCGCTGCGCTCAAGATGACACTCTCAAGGATAGCGCTCAAGATGACATTCTCAAGGGTAGGATGAGGCAGCAGGGTAGAGTATAACTCTGGTTGGGAAGCTTTCGGAGGGCAGGTTTGGCGGTGGCGGCGGTGCAGCATGTGAGGCGGATGCGGGGCGGGGCGCAGAGTCACTTGATGCGCTGCTCGGACGGCCATTTTTACGTGGTGAAGTTCCAGGACAATCCGCAGCATACGCGGGTGCTGGCCAACGAGATGGTGGCAACGCGGCTGGCGCAGGCGGCGGGGTTGCCGGTGCCGGCGACCGAAGTGGTCGAGGTGGATTCGTGGCTGATCGAACATACGCCGGAGCTGCGCTTCGAGCTGGCGCATGGCTCGAAGGCGTGCACGCCGGGGCTGCAGTTTGGCTCGCGCCTGGTGATTCCGCCGATGGAGGGGCAGATTTACGACTACCTGCCGGAGCATCTGCTGGACCGGGTGAGGAACCTGGGTGCGTTCGCGGGGATTCTGGCATTGGATAAATGGACCTGCAACGCCAATGGGCGGCAGGCGGCTTTCTGGAAGAAGAGCCGGGAGCGCAAGTTCACGGTCTCGTTCATCGACCAGGGCTATTGCTTCAATGCGGGGGAGTGGACGTTTCCGGATTCGCCGCTGCGGGGGACGTATGCCCGCAATGACGTGTATCGCGAGGTGACGGGCTGGGAGAGCTTTCAACCGTGGCTGGGCAACATCGAGAGCATGGACGAGCCGACGATGTGGCGCTGCGCGGAGGAGGTTCCGACGGCGTGGTACGGGGAGAGCTGCGAGATGGAGCGGCTGGTGGAAACCTTGTGTCGAAGGCGAACGCGGGTGGCGGAGCTGATCCTGGAGTTCCGGAAGTCGAGCCGGGAGCCATTCCCAAAGTGGAGGGATGTGGTGCAGTGAGGGTGTCAAGAGGCGCGGGATTGAGGTAGAAGAGGTGTAGGATTTGCGGTGGATGGACCAGGTACGAGGATGAAAGAGCGGCGAAAATGCGAGTTCCTGCTGCTGCGGTATGTGCCGGACGCGGTGAAGGACGAGTTCGTGAACGTGGGCGTGGTGCTGTATGAGAGCGGCGGCGGCTGGGCCGACGTGCGCTTTACAAAGGACTGGAAGCGGGTGCGGTGCCTGGATCCGGACGCCGACGTGGAGATGCTGGAAGGGCTGGAGCAGGAGATCAAGCAGCGCATGCTGGAGGGCGCCAGCAGCCAGGAGTGGCTGCTGAAGCGGATGGAAGACAGCTTCTCGAATGCGATCCGGCTGACGCCCAGCAAGGCGGTGCTGGCGGACTCTCCGCAGGAGGAGATTGGGCGGCTGGCGGAGATGTATCTGGAGCGGGCCAAGCGCGGTGGGCGAGCTGGCGGGCGGGAGGATGCAGATCTTCCAGACCATGCGCGGGGAGTTCGAACGGCAGGGGGTGTGGGGACTGATGCGGCACAACGTTGCGGCCAGCGAGTACACCCATCGCGGCGATCCGCTGAAGATCGACGCGGCGTACCGGCCGAATGGGATGGTGCATATGTACCAGGCGGTGTCTCTGGAGGCCGATGCGAACGCGGCCAAGGTGCTGGCGTTCAGCTTTCCGAGACTGCGCGAAGGCGTGCTGCGGGCCGAGCAGGCGGAGACGGCGCTGACCGCGATTGTGGAAAGCGAGCTGGACCGCGAAGACGATGTGACGATGTTTGCGCTGGAGACGCTGACCGCTAGCGGGATCATGGTGGCGGCCACGGCGGAGCTGCCAAGGATCGCGCTCAGTGTGAGGCAGAAGATGGGGCTGCAGTAGAGAGGCAGGTTTCAAGGTTTCAAAGTTTCAAGGTTGCAAGGTCAGGAGCAGGAGCAAGGGCCGATAGGGGAAGGGCGTTGCTTCCCACCTTAGCCGCGCAAAAGGCCGCGCGTCGAAGGTGGGGCACCCGTCAGTCAGCCGGCGGTTTTCAGGGATCAACAAAATCAAGGGTTTTCAGGGGACGCCGCGGCGTCCTTTTTTAATTGGCGCGGGGAGGACCCGGCGCGGGGGAGCAGATGAAGATAGCGGAGAAGATTTGGGAGCCGGTGCGGCGGGCGGGAGTGCGGGTGCTGGGAGGGAATCTGGGCCCGGCGCAAAAGCGCAAGACCGCTCCGCTGCCGTTGGTTCTGCAGACATTTGGAGCGCCTGGCGTGAGGGCGGAGCTGCTGCCCAAGAAAACGCCCGAGGCGCTGCGGCGCTTCGCCGAAACGCCGATTGCGCGCAAGGCCATCAACACCATCAAGGACCGGGTGGCGGGAATGAACTGGCGCATCCAGCCGAGGCGCGGGAGGGTGCTGGACGAGGAGATGCAGGGGCGCATCCAGGTGCTGACCGAGACGCTGGAGCAGCCCAATCCGGATGATTCCTTCCGCTCGTTTGTGGAGCAGGTGCTGGAGGACATCATTGTGGGCGGATATGGCGCGGTGGAGCTGCGGCTGACCGGGGATGGGCAAAAGCCGCTGGCGCTGTATCCGGTGGACGGGGCAACGATCCAGATACGGGCGGACTGGAACGGCGAGCCGGATGCGCCGCGCTATGTGCAGGTCACGTCGCTGCTGGGAACGGGAAACAGGGTTGAGCTGAACGACAACGAGCTGTCTTATATCAGGCTGAACACGCGCAGCTATACGCCCTTCGGGCTGGGGCGGCTGGAGGTGGCGTTCGAGACGATTCACGAGTTTCTGGGGGCGCATCGCTTTGCCGCCAAGCTGGCGAGCAACTCGGTGGTGCAGTATGCGCTGTGGATGCAGGACCTGGACCCGGGGCAGCATGAGCGGCTGATTCGCTGGTGGCAGGACGACATCGAGGGAACGGGGCGGGTTCCGATACTGACCGCGGAGAACAAGCCGGAGGTGCTGCGCTTTGGGGCAGGCACGGATGCGGATCTGCGGCTGAACTGGCAGGAGTTTCTGATCCGGGTGATCGCCAGCGCCTTCGATTTGCCGCCGCTGTTTCTGGGGGTGGAGGCGGATGTGAACTACTCGACGGCGCAGCAGCTGGCGCAGTCGGCGTTTCGTACGGCGATTGTGCCGACGGCGCGGCTGCTGGCCGAGCACATCACGCGCGATGCGTTTGCCAAGCGGCTGGGCTGGGACGATTTGGAATTCGTCTTCCTGGATCTGGATGCCACCGATCCCCTGGAGCAGGCGCAGATCGATCAGATTCTGCTGAACTGCAAGGTGCTGACGGTGAACGAAGCAAGGGCGTCGCGGGGCTGGCAGCCTTTGGACGACAGTGGACTGGGGGGCGAATGAGGATGCAATGGGAGGCGATGGCACTGGCCATGCCGAAGGTGGAGGGTCATCCCAACCGGCGAGGATTTCGCGGGGTGCTGACGATGGCCGATGCGCCGTCGGACCGGGCTCCGAGCGGGGCGCGGGGACACAAGGTGATGCTGACGGCGCAGGCGACGGAACGGGCGCTGCCTTCTCTGCTGGGGATGGCCGTGGATTATGCGCCGGAGCTGGACCGTCACGATGCGCAGAGAAAGGTGGGGATCATTACTTCGGCGGACTTGCGGCCCGCGGTGGGGAAGACGCAGCGTCTCGACGTTGCCGGGTATCTGTTTGAACGGGATTTTCCTGAGGTGGTGGTTGAGATGGGGCGGCGCAGGGGCGAGCTGGGCATGAGTTACGAGATCGCCGACGTGCGAGTGGTGGATACGGAGGCGCCGGTGTGGGTGGCTACGGATTTCAAGTTTACCGGAGCGGCGGTGCTGCTGCGGGAAAAGGCCGCCTACGAAGGGACGAGCATGGAACTGGTTTAAGGGCGGGTTTCAAGGCGTCAAGATTAAAAGCAAAGACAAAGGCAAGGTCAACGGACCCACTCAAGCCAACAGAGGGCTTGAATGGGGCACCCGCAACAGGTCGAGGGAACAGCAGAGATCACGCCGGCGACCGCCGGCTTTTCTATTGGGAGGAAAGATGGAAGACAAGAAGGACGAAGGGCAGAAGGATCCGATGGCGGAGTGCGCGGCGCAGCTGGGCAGCGCGGCACAGGCACTGGAGCGGGTGATCGGCAAGCTGGAGGCGCAGTACGAGGCGCTGAATCAGAAGATCGACCGCATTATTGCCACGGTGGAGAAACCGGCAGAGAAAAAAAGCGATGAGGCAGAGGTATCCGCCGGCGCGCAGGCAGAGCAGGTGAGCCGGTTGAGCCAGGAGAATCGCGAACTGCGGCAACGGACCGGGCGCAAGACTCTGCCTGCGGCGGTGAACACGCTGCTGGCCAAGAGCGGCGTAGGCGAGGGCGTGCAGATTGAGCCGGGAACTCTGGACCGGGCTCTGGGAGCGCTGAGTATCGAGCAGCGCA
The DNA here is from genome assembly GCA_963742165.1 of uncultured Acidobacteriota bacterium. Classification (GTDB taxonomy): domain Bacteria; phylum Acidobacteriota; class Terriglobia; order Terriglobales; family Acidobacteriaceae; genus TOLSYN. The sequence goes on from CAVUKX010000013.1 coordinate 29,610, forward strand.
TTGCGGTGAAGGCCGAGCTGGCACGGGCAGGAATGATCGCGTAGCAAGCGGTCACATAAACGGATTGATGCACCTGAAGGGATTTTTCCACAGCGGCTAAAGCCGCGTGAAAGGAGCCTTTCTTGCGGCACGACTGAAGTCGTGCCCTTTCAAAGCCGGTTTATGAGACCACCTCTAGCAAGCTCGCGCGCACAACCCCGCCTGGTAGATGGGCGGAAAAAGTTTGAACAACCGGGGCACGGAAGGTGCGACGGAATAACGAAGCCGGGCGAATGGGTCCGGCAGAGAAGGAAAACAGAGAATGAATACGCAATTTGTGGATTTGCACGCCGCAGCAGACTTTATGGGACCGGGCGCAATCGAGGTCGAACGGTACCAGACGGAGATTTTTGACATTGTCCGGCGCCGTGGCGCCTTCGGACAGCGCATCAAGAACGTTCCGGCCACGGGGCATCCGTCGCGCTTCTTCGAGGAGACCTCGATTGCTTCGCCGACCGCCGCCAACGGGTTTGTGGACCCGCGCAATATGGTGGCGACGGTGAACTCGCCGACCCGGGTGGAACGCTCGGTGCCGCTGAAGGCGCTGGTGTCGCAGATCAACTACAACCTGTTCGATATGGAAGTGGGGAACCAGCAGGAGCAGTTTGCTTTCCTGCAGGCGAAGGATCTGACCGACTCGGTGAGCGGTGTGATGCGCACGCACGACGTTGCGCTGTGGAACGGCAACGACACTTCGCTGAGCACTCCGACCACGCTGCAATATTTCGGTGCGGCGGCACAGATCAATGGCGGCGGCAACGTCTCCACGGTCACCACTTCGCAGAGCATTGTGGACGGGCTGAAGTCGCAGATTGCGTCGATGGTGTCGAACTCGAACTATGAGGTTCGGCCCACGGCGATCTACGCCAATCCGGTGCTGCTGGACCTGATCGACCGCGAGATGAAGAGCGAGTTCAACATCGTCCTCTCGACCACGAAGGTGGAGGGCGGATTGACGGTGAAGACGCTGTCGACCCAGGCGGGCGAACTTCCGTTGATTCCGGAGTGGGCGCTGCCGTACTCGGGTACTCCGGGCAGTGGCTCGGCGGTGCTTCCGGCCTACATCGTCACCGAGGATCTGATTGAGTATCACTGGCTGACCGATGCCAATCCGCGCGTGTTTCAGCTTGGATTGACCGGCACGCTGGCTCGCCAGTTGATGGTGGTGAAGTTCGGCGCGGTGGTGGTGAAGGGCGCTGGATACGCCCACGCCCTGGTGAACGTGGACCGCTAATCGTAGGTTTGGCGGCGGGAGTGGGGAGCCGTGGGGAAACGAAGTGGTCTCATGAGGTGCCTGAAGGGCTTTCCCTCAGCGGCTAAAGCCGCGTGAAATGAGCCTTTCTTGCGGCACGACTAAAGTCGTGCCCTTTCAAAACCGGTTGATGAGATCACATCGAGGCTCCCCGCTCCGCCCAGGTTTGGATGCGGCGATGGAATGGGAGAAGAGCGGAAGATGGCATACCTGACAGCGGATGAATACGAGTTATTTGGGCTGGAGGCGACGACGCCGGACAGCCTGGTGACCGCAGCGTCGGACTTGATTGACGCGCATTGCCGGAGGCAGGGATTCGGCATTGCACAGTACATGGAACGATTCCGGGTGGGGCGGTCGCGGACGGTGAGGCTGTCCTATCTTCCGCTCGCCACCGCGACTGGAGCTACGTCACCCATTGTGCAGGCGCGGGGACGGTACACCGGAAACGTTGGCGACTGGGCCGGAGAGGCGGCGTTGGCCGCCGAGGTGGCACAGGCGTTTACCACGCCGAACACGTGGTTCAGCGTGCCCGTGAATGCACTCGATCTGGACTTGCAGAGCGGCGAGGTGATGGTGTGCTGCGGACTGCTGGCGCCGGCGTTGCGCGATCTGGAAGTCACTTATACGGCCGGGTACAGCGCGGTTCCGGAGGCGGTACAGCAAGCGTGCGCCAAGCTGGTGAAGAATGCGCTGGCGACTCCGGCGCTGAATGTGTCCAAGCAAAAAATCGACACCATGTATGTGCAGTACTTTGCCGATTCGCTGGTGGACGCGGATGTGCGGCGGTTGCTGGCTCCGTATGTGGCACAGAGGCTTTCGTCATGAGCGGCGAGGCAGTCGGGTTGGAACGGGCAGCGTTGGCGATGCTGCGCACGCTGGGCGCGGGCAGCGCGTGCTTGCTGGTGCCGCAACCGATTACGGCGACGGAGCAGACCGGACTGGGGCTGATTGTCCCGCTGGTAAACGAAGTGGAGATGGAGCCGGTTCTGCTGCAGGCAACGGCGAATGGAAAAACTCTGCTGGCAAGGATGACCCAGGGCACGGTGCAGAAAGCGCTGAGCGGTGCGGGCGCAATCGACACGGGAGAAATCGCCGCCAAGCAAGCCCTGGAGACCGCGATGCTGCGGGCAGGCGGAACCGAGTACCGCATTGTGGCGGTGACAGTGAAATGGTTCGGCGGCGCGGAACTGCTGTACGAACTGGAAATCGAGGCGTAAATGCAGGCGGCGAAAGATAGCTTTGTGAGAACCCTGGCCGACAGGCTCGCGGTGGTGAATCCGGCGCGGACGGTGACGCTGGACGGCGCCGCGCGTCCGGCGGTGATGGCGGTGGAGAATGAAACTCCGGTGGCGGCGAATACGTTTCTGGAAACCTTCCTGTTGAGTTGGGAGGGCGCGGGCCGGGTTTCGCCGGACAGTCCGCTGATGTATGTGGATTGCATGGTGAGTTATGGCAGCAAAGGCACGGACGATATGTTGCGAACCGACCGCGGGCGCATTGTGACCGCCATGGATGTTGAACTGCTGCGGGTGTGCGAGCCGCGCAATGCAGCGGAGTCCGACTACACGCAAACTCCGCCTGCCGCGCTGGGGTGCAACATCTTCTGGACGCTGCCGGTGATGACGGCTTCGGCTGAAGTGGACGGAATCCTACAGCGGACGGCCAAGTTGCGGTTGTTCTACTTCCCGGAGGTTGTGTGATGGAACGAGCCGGAATGCAGGAGTATTTCGGAAAAGTGCACGCCTACTTCGCACCGGTCAACCGGGTGACGGAGACCGGGACGCTGTTCGATCCGTCGGTGAGCTTTAACCTGCAGGCTCCGTTGTCGCCGTGGGTGCCGTTGGGACTGGTGCGCAACTTTAAGCGGGTGAACAAGTCGGCCCTTGGAATGGTGAGGGCCGGCGCGGCGGGAGTGGCGCAGACGCAGTTTTTGAAATCGGTGGACGCGCGGGTGAGCCTGGACTTTTGCGAGTGGGGCAAGTTGCAGATGGCGCTGGCAGCAGGCTCGCAGCATATGAATGTGCTGGCGAGTACCGGCACACAGCCGAGGGCCTCGGGTGGAGCTGCGGTGCCCGGACAACCGGTGCTGGCGAATTCTACCGCGTCTCTCATTCTGGTGGACCCTTCGGTGCTGGGCAACTACCAGGTGGGAGAGTTGGTCGTGGTGGATGTGGACTACGCCGCCGGCTCCACGGACCTGGGCACGGGGATTACAGGAGGCGTGGCGAGTGCGGGTTCGCCGCTGGACGTTGATGGGGTACGCCGGGCGAGCTACAACGTGGGATGCATTTCGGCCATTACGGCGACAGGGTTACAACTCAGTTCGCCGCTGCTGGGTGGAACTCCGGCAAGCGGCGCGCGGGTGCAGAAGGTAGTGGCGTTCGTGGACCGCGACGGAGACAGTTTTCTGCAGGAATGGTCGGCGCTGTTTGCCCTGGAAGTGGCCAGCGGCGGCCAGGTTCTCTTCTATTATCCGCGGTTGCAGGCGGCGTCTCCAGCGGCAGAGACGGTGGTGGATGTGGCGAGCGGAGTAAGCACGACGCTGCTGCACGCCGAGTTCGAGGCCATGGCTTCGACCGATGCGAACGACGGGCAGAGCGTGGTGTGCTATCGCTGCTATGTTCCGGCTGCGGGGATGCCGGTGTACTAGAAGCGGTCTCATCAACAGCTTGAGGCGTCTGAAAGGCTCTCCCTCAGCGGCTAAAGCCGCGTGAAATGAGTCTTTCTTGCGGCACGACTGAAGTCGTGCCCTTTCAGGTCGAGTTATGGGACCACCTATAGTGCGGGTGCCGGGTTGATGGGTCCTGCACTCCCAGGTTAGCGCCGCAAAAAGCGCGGCACGGAACCTGGGGCACCCGACTGTTGTTGCGGGGTACAGCTTTCCGGAATTGCTCTAGAGGGGCGAAGCATTCGCCCCTTTTACATTGCGCGCAGGTGTCACAAAGAGAGTTTTGAGCGAGAGGCGAGATGAAATTAACGATCGACAATTTGAATGGCGCAGGAGAGACGGATTACAGCGCGCTGCTCGATGCCGAAGCGCCGCCGAAAATCGTGCGGAAACTAAACCAACCGCCGGTGCTGACGGCGTGGCTTGCCGGCCAGGGCGCAAACATTGCTGTGTCCGCCGCAAGCAAGGTGCGTCTCTATCGCGACACGGGAGCGTTGTGGTTCAGCGGATATCTGGAAGATGCGCCACAGCTTGAGTTCTCAGGGGAGGCGATGGGGAAGCCGGTTTTTCGCGCGGCGTTGATTGCCCGGGGAGAACTCTGCGCGCTGGACCGTCGAGCGTTGAGCGAACACGTGGCGATGGGCGGCTACTCGGCGGGTGAAGCAGTGACGGCGCTGACGCTGGAGGAGAACGCGGCCTATAACGTGTCCGCTGTGCAGGGCATTGCCGAAACCGGAAGCATCACGGTGGAGGACGGCGAGCTTTGGAGCACCGCCGCCGTACAGGTGGCCAACGCCGCGCGCTCCGTGTTGACCTCCGCCAACGGTGCCCTGACGATGGCGCCCGCGGGCGCGGTGACACGCACGCTTAGCGATAGCGATCCAGGATTTTCGCGGCAGTCGCTGAAGCTGGCCGTGGGGGCGCCGGTGGCGAATGAGATCACCGTGATTGGCGAGACCGAGCCGGCGATGTATTGGCGCGATTGTATTACCGCGACCGGACTCGAGGAGTCCTTTTACCTGACGGAAACGGCGTTCAAATCAAAGACCACCGTTTTGGTGGAGGATGATTTTGTTGGGCCCACGCTGGATCCCACCAAGTGGGTGAACGACCTTCCGGCGACGCCGCCTACGTTCACCAGCGGCGGCGTGGCCTGCGCGGGACCGGTGGCACTGCGATTCCGCGACCGGATCGAGATCGGCGGGTTGACCCTGCTGGAGCAGACCGGCATCCGCTACGTGAGCGGACAAGGGCTGGTGGGCGCGCTGTTCAGCGGGGGTTTTGCGGTAAATTTCTGTATCGCCGGAGTCATGCTGACCGGGGGAAACATCTGTCCGGTGATTAACGGAGTGATGAGTGCCCCGGTGGGCCAGCTCGCGGCGAATCTGCTATATGAGTTTCGCACCCTGGTGTTTCATCCGGAGCCGATTCGCGCCGGACAGGTGTATGCAAGCAGCATTTGCAATGGCGCGAATGCCCGCACGTCGGAGGTGTGGACGGGAACGACGCATGTGGTGTTGACCATGCGCGCCATCGATCCAACGAACGCTTCCACCAGCAGTGGCGCGCAGGTTGTGATCTACGACGGGACCTTGCAGAACGTGCCTGCATTTGCGGATTACGAACCGCTGTGGGGACTGAACCTCACCTGCACTCTGGGTTCTGCCAACGCGTCTAACCTGGGGGCCGTCTGGGTGCAATCGGCGCGGCCGGGGCAGGCTTGGCGAACCCGCGTGATCGGCGACGTGACGGCGGGCGCGGAGTGCTATCTGTCATCCGACGAGTTGCACTTCACTGCCGCCAGCGAGCCGGTACTGAATGAGCAGATCGAAATATTCTACCGCACCGAGGCGCTGGCCTGCGGCAACGTGCTGGATCCGCAAAGCGTGCAGGCAATGGCCAACAGCGAAGACAACGGATTGCGTTCGATGGTGGCCCACGTTACGTGGCCGCCGCCGCGAACCTCGCTGGATTGCGAGCAGGCCGCGCGAGCCTTGTTGGACGATCTGACCCAGGCCGGGTACAGCGGCGAGTACCAGGCATGGGTTGGCTCGCTTCCGCAGGGCGCAAACGATGTGCAACCCGGCGAGCAGTGGAACATCTCCGCACCTTCGTTTGGATTGAGTTGCGCAGTCATCGTGCGCGAGGTCGAAATCGGCTTCCAGAATCTTTCCGACGAATATGCGGTAATTACCTTGAAGTTTGCCAATGACGCGGCGCAGCCGATGACGATGCAGTTTGTGCGCACCAAGCACAATGGGCTTATTACGGTGGTTTCCAGCAACCTTCAGGACAACGTTGCGGCGCGTCCATCGGGACTTCCCGATGCGCGCATTACTTCCTGGAGCGCGACCTCGCTCACCATGGACGCGGGCATGGCTCCGGTAGCGGGCGGTGGCATCGAGGTGCGCACGGAAGGAGATTGGGGATGGGGGACGACGGTGAGCCGCAATCTGGTTGGCCGTTATAACAGCCGGACCATTACGTTGCCGGTCGCGGGAGTGACGCAGGCGTTCTATCTCCGGCAGTACGACGCAAGCACTCCGCCGCAGTACTCACCGTATTCGTCGGTTCTGAACCTGGTGGTGTAACCATGACAAATTTTGAAGAACGCGTGCTGAGAGACCTCGGTGAGTTGAAAACCCATATGCGGTGGATTGTGGGCAACGGCAACGAGGGAAAGATACAGGAACTCGAGACCAGAATCCAGAAGCACGAAGCAGCACTGCAGCGCACCGCAGGGCTGGGCTTTGCGTTGGGAATCCTGCTGACCATCGTGCACCTGGCATTGGACTCGGTGAGGGCGATGCATCACTAATGACCAAACAAGAGTTTGTGCAACAGGCACACGCGGCGGCGTTACGCAGTTCGGAGCGAAGCGGAATGCCTGCGATGGTGACCGTTGCTCAGGCTGCGTTGGAGAGCAACTGGGGGCAGTCGAAACTTTCCCTGGAGGCGAACAACTTTTTCGGGATCAAAGCGCACGGAGCACACGAGCGCATTCAGATGAGCACGGAAGAATGCGAGCATGGAGAACGAATCACGGTCGAGGCCGAGTTTGCGAAGTATCCGTCGCTGCTGGACTGCATCCGGTGCCGCGACGGGATTCTGCTGCGAAGCGCATGCTATGCGTCCGCACGCCAGGCGCGCGGAAATGAAGCAGAGTTTATCCGGGAGATTGCAAAACACTGGGCTACGGATCCGAAGTACGCGGAGAAACTACAGGCGGTGTTGGGCGAGGTGAAGGCAATGGCGGAATAAGTTTCTGGCGGCTGTTTGGGCGAAGGCGAGGCAGAGGCAAGGCAATTACGACTCCTGATACTGGCGGCAGACCTTCGGGTCTGCCGCCGATTTTTGGTTTAAGCGAGAAAACGGCGAACCGGAGCCCGCCGCGAAAGAACAAATCCAAAACCCTAGACCGCTTCCGCAGAAGGTGTAAACGTCAGAAGCAGTTCGAGCCGAAGAAGCTCTGCAGCTTCGTGGGAGATTTGGAGCGTGCAGGGATTCCTCGCGTGGCTCGGAATGACAGCTCAGAGGCATGAGCAATATCGGTGTATACCAACTCAGGAACTGCTCTAGACCGCCTCGCTCCAGTTTTCGAGGACCGACTTTACAACCTGCATGAATTGGTCGGCGACCGCTCCATCCACCACGCGGTGGTCGAAGCCGATGGCCGTGGTCATCATCGAGCGGATGGCGATCGTGTCATTGCCTTCCTTGTCGGTGAGTACGACCGGCTTCTTCACGATTGCGCCGATGTCGAGGATTGCGACCTGCGGCTGATTGATGATCGGGAGCCCGAAGCTTGCGCCGAAAATTCCCGGGTTCGTAATGGTGAACGTACCGCCCGAGACCTCCTCCGGCTTCAGTTTCTTGCTGCGCGCGCGCTCACCCAGATCGTTCAGCGCCCGCTGCAGTCCAACGAAGCTCAACTCGTCGGCGTGCTGAATCACCGGAACCAGCAATCCCCAGTCAAGCGCTACGGCAATGCCGATATTTATATCGCGCTTGTAGTGGATGTTCTCGCCCTCCACCGAGGCATTCATGATGGGCCAGGCGCGCAAGCCCTGCGCGACCGCGCGAATGAAAAACGGCGTGTAGGTCAGCTTGAGGCCCGTAGATTCCTGGAAGCGGGCTTTGTTCTTCTCCCGCAGCCGCACGATGCGCGTCATGTCCACGTCGAAGACGGTATGCACGTGAGCGCTGGTGCGTCGCGAGGCGATCATGTGCTCGGCAATCTTCTTGCGCATGACCGACATCGGCTCTACTTTGCCGGGCGTGCCCGCGAAAGGCTTGGGCGACGCCGCAGCCGGTGCCGCGGCAACCGGTTGAACCGCGGCCGGAGGCGCCGGGGGTGCGGTCTTGGCGCGCTCCACAAAAGACAGAATGTCATCCTTGGTGATGCGTCCACCGCTTCCGCTGCCGGAGACCTGATGCAGGTCCACGTTGTGTTCGGCAGCCAGTTTGCGTACCAGCGGAGAGCTGCGAACCTCCTCGCCCGGCACTGCTTCCTTCTCGCGCGCCGGTGCGGGAGGCGCACTCAGCCGCGGCCGCCGGGGCCGAAACAGCTGCGGCCGCCGGAGCCGCTGCCCGCAGCGCCGATCACCGCGACTACGCTGTTCACCTGCACCGTGGTGCCGGTCTCGGCCTTGATCGCCGTCAACACGCCGGAAGCCGGCGCAGGAATTTCGGCGTCCACCTTATCGGTTGAGATCTCAAACAGGGGCTCGTCGCGGGTTACCTGGTCGCCCACCTGTTTGAGCCACTTGGTGATCGTTCCCTCGAAGATCGATTCGCCCATCTGCGGCATGACCACATCGGTCGAAGCTCCGCCGGCCTCTGGCGTGCTCTTTGCGCCGTTGCCGGACGGAGCCGCTTCGCCGATGGCAGGCGCAGCCGATGGCTCGGAGGCTTTGGAGCTTTCGCCGGAAGCCGTCGCCGAATCCTCCGACTCGTCGATCACCGCTACCACGGCGTTGACCTGCACCGTCTTTCCCACCTCGGCCTTAATCTCCCGCAGCACGCCGGAAACGGGCGCGGGAATTTCGGCATCGACTTTGTCGGTGGAAATTTCAAACAATGGCTCATCCCGCGTGATCTTGTCGCCGGGTTGCTTGAGCCACTTGGTGATGGTGCCTTCAAAGATGGATTCGCCCATCTGAGGCATAACGACTTCAGTCGGCATGATCTTCCTTCCGCACGATTGCTGAATTAATGTTTCCTGTATAAATGTTGCGATTCCAAGGACAGCCCACAATTATAAACGCGTTCTGCCGGCCCCATCCGCCCGAGCCTAGCGTTGTCCCACCACGATGTAGGTCCAGTCGCTCACCACGTCGCTTTTGACCACGGCCCAGCCGCTCTGTTCCAGGCTCTGCTCCACCGCACTGCGCGCAATGCGATGCGCCATGGGCGGTCCTGGGGGAATGCTCGCCTCCGGGCTCCAGTCCACGATTGCCAGCTTGGCGTTGGGCGCCGCGATCCGCGAAAACTCGCGCAGCGCCTGCTCATGGCTGTCGATCTCATGCCACACGCCGGAGAGAAAAATCAGGTCGCACCCAGCCTCCGCCAGTCCGGTCGCCTCCGCTTCGCCGACCAGCAGGTCCACGTTAGCCGGCGCGCCGTCGGAGGCCAGTTTGCCGCGCAGCACCCCCAGCAACTCCGTCGAGGGATCGACTGCGTACACTTTGCCAGGAGCCGCGCGGTGGCCCAGCGGCAGAGTAAAGTAGCCGCTCCCGGCGCCGATGTCGGCCACGTTCAGCATGCCGCAAACTCCGGCGGCATCCAGAATGGCGTCCACCGGAAACTGCCGGCCGCGCTCGGGCGCTTCCAATCTGTCCAGGCTCTTGGGATTAAAACGGCGTTCGTGGCTCATCGCAGCAGTCTATGCCTTTCATCGAATCGGGTTCACCGCATTGGAAGCGGTTTCATAAATGGCTTGAGGCGTCTGAAGGGATTTTCCCTCAGCGGCTAAAGCCGCGTGAAATGAGCCTTTCTTGCGGCACGACTGAAGTCGTGCCCTTTCAAAACAAGTCATGCCCCTTCCAAACAAGTCGTGCCCTCTCAAGACCGATTTATGAGACCACCTCTAGCCTCACCGAACCAGATACGGTTTTCCCGGATCGTTCAGAATCGCCCGCGCGTCGTCCAGTTCTTCCCGCCGCACCCGCACCGTGATTCCTCCCGCCATCCCGTTGTAGATGCCGGTCATGCGGCTGAAGTTCAAATTCGAGCAGAAGCACTCGATTCCCGCTGCTTCCAGCAGTCCCCGCGCCACCAGAAACTCCTGCTCGGAGCCGAACTGCGCCAGGGGCACCAACTCGGAGCTCCCGTCTTCAAAATCCATGCAAGGAATTGTGCCACGAAACCATGGCGTCGTCCCGCCCGGCGCAATTGCTTCACTGTGACCGGCATCACTTCCCGCCCATCCGGTCGCGGGACTATACTTTCAGAGTCATGGCCTTTCCCATCAATCGTCAGCGCCGCATGCGCCGCACCGAAGCTCTGCGTTCTTTCGTCCGCGAAACCCGGCTCACTCCCGCCGGCTTCGTCTATCCTCTTTTCATCTGTCCCGGCGAAGGCATCCGCAAGCCGGTCGGCTCCATGCCCGGGGTCTCGAACCTCTCGGTCGATGAGGCGGTCAAGGAATGCCGCGAGATCTATGCCCTCGGCGTCCCGGCCATCATTCTCTTCGGCCTGCCGGAGGAGAAAGACGAAATCGCCACCGGAGCCTGGGCGGAAGACGGCATTGTGCAGCGCGCGGCCCGCGCCATCAAGGCCGCCGTCCCTAACCTGGTCATCATGGGAGACGTCTGCCTGTGCGAGTACATGTCGCACGGCCACTGCGGCGTGGTCAAAAAGGTGAACGGAGCCACTCCCGAGACCGAGTACGAGATCGTCAACGATGTCTCGCTCGACCTCCTGGCCAAAACCGCTGTCTCCCAGGCCAAAGCCGGCATTGACATCATCGCCCCCTCGGACATGATGGATGGCCGCATCGAGGCGCTGCGCACCGCGCTCGACGCCCACGGCTACGAGAATACGCCCATCATGAGCTACGCCGCCAAGTTCGCCAGCGGCTTCTACGGACCCTTCCGCGAGGCTGCCGACTCGGCTCCGTCCTTCGGCGACCGCCGTAGCTACCAGATGGACCCGGCCAACGCCCGCGAGGCCATGCGCGAAATCGAGCTCGACCTTGAGGAGGGCGCCGACATGATCATGGTCAAGCCCGCCATCTCCTACCTCGACGTCATCGCCGAAGCCCGCATGAGGTTCGATGTCCCGCTCGGCGCCTACCAGGTCAGCGGCGAATACGCCATGATCAAGGCCGCCGCCCAGAACAACTGGATCGACCACGACCGCGTCATGCTTGAATCCCTCTTGAGCATTCAGCGCGCCGGAGCCTCCATCATCCTCACCTACTTCGCCAAGGAAGCCGCCAGGCTGCTGGGGTAGCCTCGCGAGTTAAGTCTCGCAAGTTACGCCTCGTAAGTTCCTATCAAGCCAATGGGCCGCTAACCATCGCGGCCCATTTGTGTGCCTGCGACACATCCAGCGATGTCCCCACCGCACCCCGTGCTGTGACAGCAATCACAGGCAGGGGAGGGCGAAATATGTATAATCATGGAATTGAAATTCAATTTCATTTCCATACTATTGCGTCCCGGAGTTCCTGCAGTGAACCATCGCCGTTCTTCTAAACTCTGCCGATCCGTTCTTATGCTTTTCCTCTTGGCCTTCACGGCGCTGCAACTGGCCGCGGCCGAAGACTCCGGCGTCCTCCATGGCACGGTCACCGATCCTTCCGGCGCCGTCGTCAACGGAGCCAAGGTGCGCGCTCACAACGCTGCCAGCGGCGCCGAACTTGAGGCCGTCACCGGGCCAGATGGCACCTATTCGCTCGCCTTGCCCGCGGGCCGCTACCAGATCGAGTGCAGCGAGACAGGCTTCCAGACGGTCAAGCGCCAGGGTGTCGATCTGGCTGCCGGCGCGGACCTCCCGCTCGACATCCAGTTGCCGCTGCAAGAGCAAAGCGAGTCGGTGAACGTCACCGAGGAGGTGCCCACCATTGACACCACAACCTCGCAGGTGGGCGAAACCATCACGGCCACCAAGATGACCTCCGTGCCCTTGAATGGCCGCAGCTTTACCGATCTGCTGGCCATCCAGCCCGGCGTCATTCCCGCCAGTTCAGCGCAGCCCAATGCCGTGGTCATGTCCGGCTGCGCCCAGGCTCCGCCCTCGGGCGATCTCAACCCCGGCAATCTCTCCGTGGCCGGACAGCGGGAAACCAGCAACGGGTTCAGCGTCAACGGCGCCGATGTCGAAGAGGACTTCAACAACGGAACCGCCATCATCCCCAACCTCGATTCCATCCAGGACTTCAAGGTGCTCACCAGCAACTTCGATGCCGAGTACGGAAACTTCGCCGGCGGCCAGGTGATCGCCAACACCAAATCCGGAGGCGACAAACTCCATGGCGACGCCTTCGAGTTTCTGCGCAACACCAATCTCGATTCGCGCGGCTACTTCGATCCCACGCGCGCCGCCTACAATCGCAATCAGTTCGGCGGAACCCTGGGCGGCCCCATCCGCAAAGACAAAGCGTTCTTCTTCCTCGACTACCAGGGCACCCGCATGACGCAGGGCCAGGAGACCGGCAACATCGCCGTGCCCAGCCTAGCGGAACTCAGCGGCAATTTCATTGATCCCAATACCAACGCGAACCTGCTCACCGGCAACGTAAGCGGGGCTAACCTGGCCAGCATACTTTCGACGAAACTCGGCCAGACCGTCACGGTCGGCGAGCCGTTTTCCCAGGTTTTTCCCAGCGGCGTCATCCCTCAATCCATCTGGTCGTCGCCGGCCCAGTACCTGCTGAACACGACTTTGCATCCCGCCTACATTCCCCTGCCCAACGTCGGCCCCAGCACCTTTTCCTCCGCCGCGCAGAATGAGACCGTCGGCGACGACAAAGGCGGCGCGCGCTTCGACCTCAACACGGGCTTTGGAGCTTTGTCGGCCTACTACTTCATCGACCAGTACAACCTGAACAATCCCTACCCCACGGCGCAGGGCGGAGCCAACGTACCGGGCTTCAATGCTCTCTCCAACGGACGCGCCCAGCTGCTCAGCCTCGGCTTGACCAAGGCTTTCGGCGACCGCACCGTCAACGAGGCGCACTTCAGCTACATGCGCGACTCCAACGTGATCGGCAAGCCGCAGGGCGGCGTCGGCACAAAGCTGTCCACGCAGGGCTTCACCGAGTCTCCGAAAACGTGCAGCGGGCAGAGTACACCGGCGTGCCTCGGCATCGTTCCCCTCGACCCCAGCATTGAAGGCATCGAGAATATTGCTTTCACCAACTTCACCATCGGCGTCGATGTCACCGGGGAAACCCAGGCCAACAATACCTATCAGTGGAGCGACAATCTCACTCATATCATCGGCCACCATACCCTCAACGTGGGTGCCGATCTCCACCTCGATCAGGTCAACATCCACTCCAATTCGATCAACAACGGATCGTTCCTCTTCCAGGGAACCGAGACCGGCGTGGACTTCGCCGACTTCCTCCTCGGCGTGGCCAGCAGCTACGAGCAGGGCGATGCCAGCTCATTCTACATCCGCAACAAATACATCGGCGTCTACGCGCAGGATAGCTGGCAAGCGCGTCCCAATCTCGTCCTCAACTACGGCGTGCGCTGGGATGTTCTTCCGCCCTGGCGCGAGAAGTACAACCAGCTCCAGACCTTCGTCCTGGGTCAGCAGTCGCAGGTCTATCCGGGCGCGCCCGCCGGAATCGTCTTTCCGGGCGACCGTGGGATTCCCGACACCCTGGCGCCCACCAAGTGGACCAACTTTTCCCCGCGCCTCGGCTTTACCTATGCGCCGGGCGGGGATAGCGGTTTCCTCCGCGAACTGTTCGGCTCCTCCGGCAAAAGCAGTATCCACGGTGCGTTTGGCATCTTCTACTCCGCGTTTGAAGGCCTTTCGGCGGGCATCATGAGCGCCAACCCGCCCTATGGATACGACTACGACAGCACCGGCGGACTTCCCTTGTTCAACACGCCATTCGCCTCGGCCAGCAGCGCCAGCGGCACGCAGCCGTTTCCTTCGCCCATCCCCACATTTGGAGCCTCGCCCAGCCATCCCAACAACACCGTCAACTGGGCCAATTACACGCCCATCACCGGCGACCCGGCCTTCTACTACCGCAACACCTCGCCTTACACCGAAAGCTACAACCTCGCCTTCGAGCGCGAACTGACGCCCGACACCGTCCTCAAACTGGCCTATGTCGGCTCGCAGGCGCATCATTTGCTGGTGCTCACCTCGGCCAATCCCGGCGACCCCGCGAAGTGCCTCAGCCTGGGCCCCTCGGTCTGCGGACCCTTTAATGAAGCTGCCGCCAGAGGGCCGTTCCCGTCATCCTTCGGCGCCATCACCTACCAGAAGACCATCGGCTTCTCCAACTACAACTCTTTCGAAGCCACCCTGCGCCACACCACCCGGTCGCTGGAACTGATGGCCGCCTACACCTACGGCAAGTCGCTGGACGACTCCTCCAGCCTCTCCGAGCCCGTCTATCCTGTTATCTCCGTGCCCGGCTATCCCAAGCCCCTTGGCGCGGCCACCAGTCCAAGGCCATCTCTGCCTTCGACCTCCGCCACAACTTCGTCCTCAGCTATCGCTATCAGCTGCCCTTCGATCGTTTGACTGGAAAGCAGAATGGCTGGACTACCGGCTGGTCAATCTCCGGCATCACGCGCTTTTCCACCGGCCTGCCGGTCACCCTCTACAACAACACGGACAGTTCGCTGCTCGGCACCTTCCCCAACGGCATCAACAACAACACCATCGATACGCCTTACTTCACGCCCGGCGACCTGAAGATAAACCACAACCCGCTCGGGAACGCCATGGCCTTCAACACTTCGCTCTTCTGTGTCCCGGGCTCAACATTTTTCAACAGCACCCAACCCTGTCCTGTCGGTCTTGGCTCGCTGGGCAATGTCCCGCGCCGTTTCTTCTACGGCCCCGGCCTGGAGAATTTCGACATGGCGCTGCAGAAGGAGGTCGCGCTGCGCGGCGGCAAAATGTTGCTGTTCCGGTTGGAGGCGTTTAACGTCTTCAACCATTCTCAGTTCTTCGGTGCGGCCGCCGTCAACGGAAACATCAGCAGCACTGGTAACGCAGGGTTCGGACAAATCATCAACGCCATGCCTCCGCGCCTGGTGCAATTAGCGGCAAAGTTCACCTTCTAAGCGGGCGCGGCGGAGAGACTTCAGAGATGGGCAAGCATTGCAGGGCAGAGCAGGCAGAGATATAATTGCGAAATGGAAATGAAATTCAATTTCATTTCCATTTCGTCACGCCGGAGACTCCCGCAGTGAACCTCGCACGTTCCGCTCAGCTTCGCCGATCCATCTCCGCTGCGCTGCCGCGGCGTCTTGGCTCACTCGCTCTTCTGGCGTGGATTCTCCTGCTCGCCGTCGATTCCTGGGCCGGGACCGGCGGCACCGTCTCCGGAACGGTGAAAGATGCCAGCAGCGCCGTCGTCGCCGACGCTGCCGTAACGGCCACCGACATTGACACCGGGGTCCTGCAGCAGCTCACCACCAACGCCAGCGGCTTCTACTCTTTTCCCGACCTTCCCATCGGCCGCTACACCATCGCCATCGAAAAACCCGGCTTCAAAGCCTACCAGCGAACCGGCATCACCCTCGATGCCAACAGCGCGCTCATCGTTGACGTTGTATTGGAGATCGCCCAACAGGAGCAGTCGATCACGGTGAGCGAAAACACGGTGCAGGTGGAAACCTCGAGCACCCAGATGGGCGAGGTCATCGGCAGCGCCCAGATGTCCGCCGTGCCCTTGAACGGCCGCAGCTACACCGATCTGCTTGCCCTGCAGCCGGGCGTTGTTCCCGCCAGTTCGCTCACCGCCAGCACGCAGCAGGATGTCGGCGTCAGCGCGCTGTCGCCCTCCGGCGGCCTGAATCCCGGGACCATCTCCATCAACGGCCAGCGCGAGTTCTCCAATGCCTTCATCGTCAACGGCAGCGATGTGGAAGAAGATGTCAACTCCGGCGCGGCCATCATTCCCAACCTCGACTCCATCGCCGAGTTCCGCATCCTCACCAGCAACTTCGACGCCGAGTACGGAGGCCACAGCGGCGGACAGATCAACGTCGTCACCAAATCCGGCACCAACCAGTTGCACGGCGACGCATTCGAATTCCTGCGCAACACCGCCCTCGATGCGCGCAACTATTTTTCTCCCACCCGCGGCAGCTTTGACCAGAACCAGTTCGGCGGCACCCTGGGCGGGCCGATCCGCAGCAACAAGGCGTTCTTCTTCACCGACTATCAAGGCACGCGAACCACGCAAGGAATCGACACCGGCCTCATTCCGGTTCCATCCCTGCAGGAGCGCGCCGGCATCTTTCCCGATTTCGTGATCCCGCCATCCACGTGGTCCGCGCCCGCGAAGAATCTGTTCTGCAATACATTCCCCTGCCCAACGATGGCCCCAACACCTTCACCACCTCGTCGCACAGAACCTCACATTGCGCGACGACAAGGCATCGCGTCCGCATGGATTACGAAAGCCGCTTGGGACGGCTCGACGCCTACTATTTTTTCGACGACTTCACCTATAACAATCCCTATCCCGTTGCGCAAAGTGGGGCCAGCGTGCCGGGCTTCAACGCAATGTACTTCGGCCGCGCTCAACTGCTCAGCCTGGGAGACACCAAGACGCTGGGCTCCACGGCCGTCAATGAGTTTCACTTCAGCTACATGCGCGACTCTAACGACCTTGGCAAACCCGTCGGCGGCCTCGGCGTGAGCCTGGCGTCGCAAGGCTTTGTGGTGTGCAATGGGACAACCCCGAACTGCCCCGGCATCGTGCCGCTCGATCCCCGCGGCCAGGCGGTTGAGAACATCATCTTCAACTCCTTCTCCATTGGGACAAACTCGCAGGAGCTGAAGCAGGTCAACAACACCTTCCAAATCATCGATAACTTCTCCAAAGTCGTGGGCCTCCACACCCTCAAGTTCGGCGTGGAATTCCACTACGACCAGATCAACACCAACCCCATTGCGCAATTCAACGGAAACTTTATCTTCACGGGCAGCGACACGGGCAACGACTTTGCCGATTTCCTTCTGGGCTTGCCGAGCCAGTACAACCAGAGCCAGTTGGAGCCGTTCTACCCGCGCAGCAAATACTGGGGCCTGTTCGCGCAGGATAGCTGGCGCATGCGCTCCGATCTCACGTTGAACTATGGTCTGCGCTGGGACCGCATCGAGCCCTGGTATGAGAAAAATAATGGCCTCTCCACCTTCGTCGTCGGCAAGCAGTCGGTCGTTTTTCCCGGCGCGCCCGCAGGCATTCTCTTTCCCGGCGATCCGGGTGTCTCCCGTACGCTTGCGCCTCCAGGGAACCTGGATTTCGCACCGCGCATCGGCCTGGCCTATTCGCCGCAGGCTGCCAAAGGCACGTTCCTCGGAGACCTCATGGGTGGGCCCGGCAACACCAGCATTCGCGCCGGCTATGGCATGTATTACACGGCGATCGAGGCGCTCTCGGCCGGAATCCTTGCCGGCAACGCGCCTTTCGGAATCACCTATTCCAGTCCCGCGCCGCCGCTGTTTGCCACGCCCTTCATCACCGCGTCCAACGGGCAGTTTTCGGGACAGCCGTTCCCCGTCGCACTTGCCCAGCATGGGGCAACGCGCCAGCAATCCCAACCCGAACGTGAATTGGTCGCAATACGTGCCCATCACCGGTATCCCCGGCTATGCCACCAGCAACCGCATCCCCTACGTCGAGGAATACATGCTGTCGATCGAGCGCCAGCTTGGATCGAACACGGTGTTCAGCATCAGCTACGTGGGCGCGCAGGGCCATCGCCTGCTTGTCATGGAAGAAGCCAACCCCGGTATTCCAGCCCTTTGCCTGCAAACTCCCGGCTGCGGCCCCTTTGCGGAGAACGGATCGCGTGGCCCCTTGGGCAACAATTTCGGCAGCGACACTCTCCAGAAGACCATCGGGAAGTCCAACTACAACTCCCTTCAGCTCAGCCTGCGCCACACCAGTGGAAGGTTGGTCATCGCGGCCGGATACACCTACGGCAAGTCCATGGACAACTCCTCAAACCTGGGCGAAGAGATCAATCCGGTCGATCCTGCGATCAGCTATGGCCTGTCGTCCTTCGATATCCGGCAGAACTTCGTGGTCAGCTACAACTACCGCATTCCGTTCGAGAGCCTCTTGCGCGCCTCCAACCGCTGGACGAAGGGCTGGGAGATCTCCGGCATCACGCATTTTTCCACCGGCCTGCCCGTCACCCTGCTCAACAACACGGATAGCTCGCTGCTCGGCACCAGTCCCAACGGCATCAACAACAACGGGGTTGACACGCCGTACTTTACGCCCGGCAAACTGCAACTCAACCACAACCCCCGCAGCAACATCGCGGCCTTCAACACCGCTCTGTTCAGCGTTCCCGCGCCGGGTACCCCGAACAATATCCCGCGCCGTTTCTTCTCCGGCCCCGGTCTGGAGAACTTCGACATGTCGCTGCAAAAAGAGGTTGCGCTGCATCCCGGCCAAACGCTGCAGCTCCGCCTCGAGGTCTTCAACGTCTTCAATCACGCCCAGTTCTTCGGCGCCAGCGCCGTCGATGGAAACATCAGCAGCGGCACCTTCGGCCAGATCGTCAACGCCATGCCTCCGCGCCTGATGCAACTGGCGGCCAAGTTCATCTTCTAGCGAGGCTCTAACTTTGAAGCTTTGAAACCTTGTATCCTTGAAACTTGATCTGCGTCCTCAATCTCGGCCACTGCGATTACTCGACCGCTCTGCGCCTGCAGGAAACACTGGTCGAGCTGCGCCAGCAAGGACGCATTCCCAACGTCCTGCTCTTCGTCGAGCATCCGCCGGTCATCACCCTGGGACGCAACGCGCGTGCGGCCAACATCGTCGCCCCGCGCGAGCTGCTCGCCTCCCGCGGCGTCGAGGTGCACGAGATCAACCGCGGCGGCGATGTCACCTTCCACGGCCCCGGACAGCTTGTCGCCTACCCCATCTTCGACCTGCGCGGCTTTGCTCCCAAACTCGGAGTCATCGCCTACGTCCGCCTGCTCGAAGAGGTACTCATGCGCACTTGCGCCCACTACCGCATCGAGACCCAGCGCATCTGCAACCTCACCGGCGTCTGGACCTATCCCACTCCGCCGCCGCGCCTCAACCAGCGCGAGCTAGGACGAGATTACCGAGCGCCCGCGGCCGGAGCGGCATCTTTTGCCGCGTACCCGGCTGCGAAGCTCGATGCCCTGGGAAACGCCGAGGGTGGCCCACATCCGCCCTCTTTTGGCGAATGTGGGGAACATCCAGTCTCGGAAATGCCGGGTGCCCCACCTTCGACGCGCGATTTGTGCGCGGATAAGGTGGGAAGAAGTCCCGCTGGCGGCAATGGGTTTGAAATCAGTGCCGGGGGAATTAACGGCCCTTATCCCGAGCGCAAAATTGCAGCCATCGGCGTCCACATCGCCCGCGGAGTCACCTCCCACGGCTTCGCGCTCAACGTCACCACGCCGCTCGATTTCTTCCAGCTCATCGTTCCCTGCGGCCTCGCCAAGCCGGTCACCTCCATCGAATTCGAAACCGGGCTGCGCCCCTCCCTCGACGAGGTCATGACCATCGCCTCGCGCACTTTCGGCGAGCTCTTCCACGCCCAAATGCTCTGGCTCGAATCCATCCACGACCTGCTCCCGGAGAACGCTCCCGCCGACACACCAGCCCGCGCTCCGGAGAACGAACGGCGTATCGCCCACGACGACTCCCACCTGGCCTAGCATTTTGTGATCAGGCGGTTGGCGGAAGTGCCTATGGAGCGACACGGGGTATTTGAGCGGTGCTGGGGGCCTTCGCTCCGCTCAAGATGACACTCATCTTCGTCTGTCCTCTCTGCGATAATGGGTCGTATGCCCGCTCCGCTCCTGCACACCAGCGCCGCCGCGCTTGAGTTCGACCGCCTCCGCGAGATGGTACGCGGCTGCTGCCAGAGCGAGCTGGGCCGCCAGGCGGTGGACTCTCTGGCTCCCACCTCGGACGCCGAGTGGATCGAGCGCCAGCAGCAACTCACCGCCGAAATTCGAGCCTTCCTCCGCTCCGGCGGACGCTTCGATTTCAGCGGCCTCACCGATCCCAGCCAGCTCGTCCTCCGCGCCCGCATCAGCGGAGCCACACTCGATGCCGGCGAACTCCGCGACTCCATTCTCCTGGTCGATCGTGCCGCCGAATGGCGCGAAGCCGCCGCCCATCCGCCCGACGCGATGAAGGAGCCCTGGCCCGCCGTCGAGCAGCTCAGCGCTGGGCTGGCCGACTTCACCCCGCTGCTGCGCTACTTCGCCAACAAGTTTGCGCCCGACGGCACGCTCGACGATCACGCCTCGTCGGCCCTGGCCTCCATCCGCCGCGAAATCGAACGCCAGCGCCGCACCATCCAGGAGTCGCTGCGCGGCTATCTACGGCGCCTCTCCGACGGCAACACGCTGCAGGACGAGCTGGTCACCATCCGTGGCGACCGCTTCGTCATCCCCGTCAAAGCCGAGCAGAAGCGCCGCGTCCAGGGCGTCGTCCACGGAGCCAGCTCCAGCGGCCAAACCGTCTTCATCGAGCCTCTGGAAACCATCGAGCAGAACAACGAACTGGTCCGCCTGCTCGAAGACGAGCAGCGCGAGATCCACCGCATCCTCGTAGAGATGACCGCCCGCCTCGGCCAGCAATCCGAGGAGATCCTCCTCGCCGTAGAAATCCTCCGCGAACTAGAACTGCAATTCGCCAAGTCCCGCTTCGCCGAGCAGTACCAGTGCACCCGCGTATTAACGGGTGGCCCACATCCGCCTTCTTTTGGCGAATGTGGGGAACAGCCGTCCCTCATCCTCATTGCCGCCCGCCATCCCGTCATGGAGCGCAACCTGCGCGCCCGCGGCAAGGCGGTCGTCCCGCTCACGCTTGAAATGGACGCCGCCCACCGCCAGCTCATCATCAGCGGCCCCAACACCGGAGGCAAAACGGTCGGCCTCAAAACCGTAGGCCTGCTCGTCCTCATGGCCCAGGCCGGAATCCCCGTCCCCGCCGAGCGCGCCCAGCTTCCCATCTGCGACGCCGTCCTGGCCGACATCGGCGACTCCCAGTCCATCGAGCAGAACCTCTCCACCTTCTCCGCCCACGTCACCAACATCGACTTCATCTCCCACACCGCCACCTCTCGCTCGCTGGTCCTGCTCGACGAACTCGGCTCGGCCACCGATCCCGAAGAGGGTGCCGCCCTCGCCGTCGCCATCGCCGAACACTTCCGCCAGTCGCAGGCGCTCACCATCATCTCCACCCACCACACGGCGCTCAAAATCTACGCCGCCAACTCCGCAGGGGTCCTCAACGCCGCAGTCGGCTTCAACGAAACTACCCTGGCCCCCACCTACGAGCTGCGCGTCGGTGTCCCGGGAGCCTCTGCCGGCATCAACATCGCCCAGCAGATCGGCCTCAATCCGCAAATCATCGCCGAAGCGCGCCGCCGCCTCAGCACCCAGACGCAGGACATCGCCGCCTTCCTCGACCGCCTGCACGCCGATCTCCGCCAGCTCGAAAACGAGCGCCTCCACCTGCGCCAGCGCGAGCAGGAGGTCGCCCGCGAGCGCAGCCGCCTCGAAGCCGAGGGCCTCAAGGAGCAGCGCGAAAAAATCCGTGACATGGAGAAGAAGCTCGACTCGCTGCTGCGCGACTTCGAGTACCACGCCCGCCAGGCCGTCGCCACCGTGCAGGACCGCGCCGCCGCCCAGAAGCTAGGCAAGCAGGCCGAACGGCAAATTGCCGCAGCCCGCCGCGAATTCCGCGAGCAGTTCAATCAAACCGTCGTCGCTCACACCACCGGCTCCGACCGTGGAGACAGCAACGCCCAGCCCCACGTCGTCGCCCGCGTCAGCGTGGGAGACACCGTGCAGCTCAAGTCCATCGGTCGCAGCGGCCGCGTGGTGCGCAAACTCGAAGGCGACGCCCTCGAAGTCCAGGTCGGCCCCATGAAGATGCGCGTCCCCCTCGACGACATCGCCGCCGTGGTCTCCTATGACGCCACCCAGGTCCCGCCGCCAATCCCGTTCAGGCCGCCCGCAGCAAAGGCATCAACGTCCGCCTGCGCGACGAAGACGCCACCGCCCCCGCCGAACTCAACGTCATCGGCCGCAACGTGGACGAAGCCACCGCCGAGCTCGAAAAGTTCCTCGACCGCGCCTTCCTCGCCGGACTCACCCACATCCGCATCGTCCACGGCTCCGGCATGGGCATCCTCCGCCGCGCCCTCCGCGAATACCTCAAACACCACCCCCAGGTCATGGAAGTCACCGAGCCACCGCAGAACCAGGGCGGCGCCGGGGCGACGGAAGTTGAGTTGAAGGTGTAGGAGTGGTGGGGGTATGTACACGTGTACGTATACGCGTGATACTATATCCAGGTTGAAATCATGTCCTTTGAATGGAACTCCGAGAAGAACCGCGAAAACCTTGCAAAGCACGGCATTGATTTTGACATCGCCGAACTGGTGTTTGCCGACCCTTTCGCGCTCACCCAGCGAGACGTGTTGCACGACGACGAGGAACGATACATCACCCTGGGTGCGATCGGAGTTGGAGCGATTCTCTTTGTCGTCCACACCACTGTTGAGCGCGACGGCGAAGAGATTATCAGGCTCATTTCAGCGCGAAGCGCAACCGGTCGGGAGAAACAAGCCTATGAAGAAGCTCACAAAAGAACAGAAACTCCAAATCGCAAAAGTCGCAGCCAAAAAAGACGCGGACATTGACCTCTCCGAGATGCCCGAGGTCATCGACTGGTCCGGAGCCGAGATTGGCAAATTCCATCGGCCACCGAAGAAACCGGTAACCATGCGGCTCGACGCCGATGTACTCGAATGGCTGAAGAGCTACGGCGAAGGCTACCAGACAAAAGCCAATATGCTTCTGCGCCATGCGATGATGCAGACGGCGAGAGTGCCAGGCCAGACCGGCCCCGCTAAGAAGGCCCGTCGAGCATAGCCATTTCTAAGCTGATAGTTAACGATGAACCGCCCGCCTTCGGGTGGCCCACATCCGCCTTCTTTTAGCGAATGTGGGGCGTGGACCGCCTCAATCAGGCAAAATAGTATCGTGGCCAATCCCGGAGACTTCGCCTACATCGTCAAGCAGCAGGCCGACATCGTCCGCATCATCGGCGAATACGTCAAGCTGCGCAAATCGGGCGCCCAGAACTTCTCCGGCCTCTGTCCCTTCCATGGCGAAAAGACGCCATCGTTTTCCGTCCACGCCAGCCGCCAGTACTTCCACTGCTTCGGCTGCGGAGTCTCCGGCGACGTCTTCAGCTTCGTCCAGAAGATCGAAAACATCACCTTTCCCGAAGCCGTCCGCGCCGTTGCTCAAAAGCTCGGCATTGCCGCTCCCAAGGCCGAGTTCAGTTCGCCTCAGGAGGCCCGCGAGGCCCGCACCCGCGGACTCCTGCTCGACCTTCACGAAGCCGCCTGCCTCTGGTTCCAGCAGCAGCTCGCCCGTCCCGAAGCCGCCTCCGCCCGCGAATATCTCCGTGGCCGCGGACTCGACGACGAAGCCATCGCCCGCTTCCGCATCGGCTTCGCCCCCGAATCCGGCTTCCTCCTGCGCGACAAACTCAAATCCCTCGCCGACGAAGACGCTCTCCGCGAAAGCGGGTTATTCAGTTGGAAAGAGCAGGCACCCGCGGCCGGAAACGTCGCGCAGGAAGAGCAAGGTCAACTTCCCCACCCTATCCAAAAGAAGGATAGGATGGGGCACCCTCAAGATTCTTCCCCCGGAGTGAAAGCTTCGCTCTACAGCAAATTTCGCAACCGCATCGTCTTTCCCATCTGCAACGAATCGGGCAAGGTCATCGCCTTCACCGGACGCACGCTCGCCACGGACGACAAATCCGGCCCCAAGTATCTCAACTCGCCGGAGACGCCCATCTACAGCAAGTCGCGCGTGCTGTTCAATCTTCACCTTGCCAAGGAATCCATCCGCCGCCTCGACTACATCATCCTGGTCGAAGGCCAGATGGATTGCATCTCCGTCTTCAACGCCGGATACCACAACGTCATCGCCTCCAGCGGCACCGCCTTCACCGAGCCGCAGGCCCGCCTGCTCGCCCGCTTCAGCAAGAAAATCGTGGTCAACTTCGATCCCGACACCGCCGGAGCCGCCGCCGCCGAGCGCTCGCTCGCCCTGCTCGTCGCCGAAGACTTCGAGATCCGCATCGTCACCCTCGACCAGGGCTACGATCCCGATCTGTTCATTCGCCGCAAAGGAGCCGCGGCCTATGCAGATGTGCTGAAGGCCGCGCCCAAATATTTCGCCTACCTCATCGAGCGCGCCCAGTCGCAGTTTCCGCGCACGCCTGAAGGCAAGCAGAAGGCCGTCAACTATCTTCTGCCCCACATCCAGCGCATCCCCAGCCGCATCGTGCGCGACGAACTGGCCGCCGACGTTGCGCAGAAATTGCAAATCGACTCCGCCGTCCTGCGTCAGGAGCTGCGCCACGTCGCCGGAGCCCGCACCTCCACCAAGGTCGCGCCCGCCCGCGAGGCGGCGCTCACCGAAGCCGAGATCATTCTGCTGCAAGCCCTCGCCTCGGGACGCGAACTCGCCTTCACCTTTACCGATGACAATGGCCAGGAGCAGGTCTACAACCCCGCCGAGCAGGCCTACTACACACTCAGCGCCGAGCACTTGCACAAGGGCATGCGCGCCGAGTCGCTCATCGATGCCATTCTCGGTGCCCTCGCCGAAGGCGCCGACCTCATGGCCCTCCCGCTCCCCGACGACGACCGCGCGCTCTTCATGTCCGTCGTCATGCAGGAGCACGAGACGCTTAGCGCCGAGCTTCTCCACGGCGCCATCGGAGCTCTGCGCCGCCGCCAGCTCGAACATCGCCAGCGCGAGCTCCGCCGCCAGATTGCCGAAGCCGCCCACAACAACGACTCCGCCGCCGTCGCCCGCCTCATGCAGGAAAAGCAGGAAGTCGATCGCGCCCTGCGCCACGCCGCTACCGTCTGACCAGCGTTCACTGCCGTTTCGCGTAGTTCTCCATCCCGGAGACATCGATGACCACCACCGCCTCATTGCCCACCACCCAGGCATCGTGTCCCGGTGCAATGGCTCCGATATCGCCGGGCCCGAATTCGAATTCGGTGCCGTCGTCCATCGCGATGTGAAGCCGCCCGGAGATGTGCAGATTCAGATGCGGCGCCTCGCAGCTTCGGGTCTGTGCCATGGGTTTCACGCAGGTGGACCAGCGCCATCCCGGCTCGAGGGTGGCGCGGCCAAAGGTTGTTCCTCCGAGGGATACCACATCGACCTTTCCCAGATCGAAGCTTCGTGTCTCATCGGGCTTGGAAAAACTGCGGCGCTCCACCGAAGGCTTGCGCTTGAATTCTCTCAATGCCATAACGACCTCCATTGGTCATTGCAATTAGAGAGCTGCTGGCGTGGCGGAGTTGCCGTCCGGCTGCAATGAATCCAAAGGCAAGCCGGGTGACCTGCGCGGCCGGACACCACCGCCCGTACCCTTTGCCGCAGCGCCCGGTGCCGTATCATGGCAGCAGGGGCACATGGACTGCATGGAACGCAAAATTTTCTGGATATTGTTTACTCTTCTCAGCCTGCTCGGCTATTTCCTGCCCTTTGGATGGGCGGTGGCTGAGACGTTTGTTGCGCTCTTTGCAAGCTGGTGGATCGTTTACCGCTCCGGCTGGATCTAAAGTTTCGCAGTTAGAGACCAAAGCCCCACATTCGCCAAAGGAAGGCGGATGTGGGGCTTTGGTAGGTTTTGAAATTTACTGCTGCTGTTGTTGCTGTTGCAGCGGCTGGCTGGGACGCTCGTCCAGCGTATCTTCTTCTTCCGGATATGCCGCCGAACCGTTCATCTGTTCGTGTCCCTCGGTGTCCACGCCCGGACGCAGTTGCACGTCCACCGTCAACCGCTGTCCCGCATGCCCGTTGTACAGGCCGCGCACCGGAGCCACGTCGCCATAGTCGCGCCCGTAACCGATGCGCACGTGCCGTGCTCCCACCGAAGTGCCCAGCGTCGGGTCCAGTCCCTTCCAGCCGCATCGCGGAATGTACACCTCAGCCCACGCATGGCTGGCGTGTCCGCCGATCACCTCTTCAATCGCGAAGCTTGGGTTCTCCGCCCGCTTGGAAACCAGGTAGCCGGAGACATACCGAGCCGGCAGCCCGCGTTTTCTCAACACGCCCAGCAGCAGATGGGCAAAGTCCTGGCAAACTCCCACGCCTTCCCGCAGCGCGTCTTCAATCGAGGAGTGCACATGGGTCGCGCCCTTCACATAGCGGAAGCGTTCGTGAATCAGCCGCGAGGCCGCCTCTGCATATCCCAGTGCCGTCCCGTCGCAGTTGGCCTCGGCATCAGCCGCCAGCTTATCCAGTTCATTCAGCAACGGAACGTAGGTGCTCTCCACCATGTAGTCGTAGAACTCGTCGTGCAACTCCTCCTGCGCGGCGGCCGCCTGCTCCAGAGTCGCCTCCGCCGCCGTCTCGGGAACATCCAGCCGAAGCACCACCGAGTCAGTCTCGATCCTCAACTCCTGGTGCTCCTTCAACACGTTGAAGGTGTAAACCCAGTTGCCGAAGGCGTCCTGATAGCTGCGTGACTGCGAGGCCGGCTTGGTGGTCAGCCGAAACGACAGGCAGCTCTGCTTGTCGTCGGTCAGCGGACGCAGACGCACCTCGTTGTAGCTCTCCGAGACCGGACCGTCGTAGTTGAATTCCGTGATGTGCACCAGGTGATACCGGTTCATGCCATCGCCCCGTAGTAGAAGTAGATGCTCGCAACGTTCTGCCCGATCGCCAGGCAGGACTCCAGCAACTCGGACAGATACCCGTGCAGTCCACGATCGAAGATCTCGCCGATCCGGTCGTAGCGCAGACCTTCCAGCAGCTTGCCCGTCAACCGCTCCGCCTCGTTCGAGTAGTACCCCGGCATCGTTCCGGTCAGCGCCCGCAACGCATACTGCACCACGTTAATGCTGAACAGAATCGAGCGCGGATGCTCGGGATGCAGAATCAGCATCTCGGCCACCTGCTCGGGCTTGATCTGCGAGTAGTATTTGCGCCGATAGGCTTCATAGGCGCCCACCGATTTCAGCACCGCCATCCACTGGTGGTTGTCCGGCGGCCCCATCGACTGCGGCGAGTCCAGCAGGTATTGGTACTGCACATCCACCAGCCGCGTCGTCATCTCCGCCCGCTCCAAAAAGCAACCCAGCTGCAGGAATCGCCAGCCCTCGTCGTGCGGCAGCGTCGCGTCGGCCACGCCGTGGAAGCGGTGACTGCCGAACTTCACCGTGTCGCAGAAGCGGTGCGGCCCTCCCGCGATCTCCTGCCGATGGTCGAAGGCGTTCACCGCGTGATACAGCCCGTTGATGTCTTCCCACATCTCCCGCGAAATCTGGTCGCGGATGGTCCGCGCGTTCTCCCGCGCCTTGGTGATGCACTGCACAATCGAGTTCGGGTTGTCGTGCCGGAAAGCCAGGAATTCAAACACCGTGCTGGCATTGGCTTCCTCATACAGCTGCCGGAAGCGCGGCTCCTCGCCCGCCATCACCAGCAGCGGGTCCCAGCGCAGCCGGTAGAACTCCTCCGACTCCTCCAGCAGCATGTGATAGTTCACGTCCAGAATGCGCGCCGTATCCTCGGCCCGCTCCATGTAGCGCGCCAGCCAGAACAGCGAGTCTGCGATCCGCGACAGCATAGCTCAGCCCTCTTCTCTCAGAACCCAGGTGTCCTTGCTTCCACCGCCCTGCGACGAATTCACCACCACCGAGCCCTCGCGCAGCGCCACCCGCGTCAGCCCGCCCGGAACCACCGTCACGCTCTCTCCGTCGAACAGGCAATAGGGGCGCAAATCCACGTGCCGGCCACCAAACTTCAAATTGTTGGCGTCGTAGGATGGTACCCGCGACAACCCCACCAGCGGCTGCGCAATGTAGTTCCTCGGGTCGGCCTTGATCTTCTCGCGGAAATCCTCTACCGTCGCATGGTCTGACGCCGGCCCGATCAGCATCCCATAGCCGCCGCTCTCGCCCACCGCTTTCACCACCAGCTCCGGCAAATGCTCCAGCACGTAGCTCAAATCCGACGGCCGCGAGCACAGATAGGTGTCCACCGAGCCCAGAATGGGCTCCTCGCCCAGGTAGTAGCGGATAAAATCCGGGACGTAGGCATACACCGCCTTGTCGTCGGCCACACCGTTTCCGATGGCGTTGGTAAGCGCCACATTGCCCGCCCGGTAGGCGCCCATCAGCCCCGGAACTCCCATCAACGAGTCGCTGCGGAAGACCAGCGGATCCAGGAAGTCGTCGTCCACCCGGCGGTAGATCACGTCCACCCGCCGCAGCCCGCGGATGGTCTTCATGTACACCACGTTGTCGTCCACGATCAGGTCGCGGCCTTCCACCAGCTCGATCCCCATCTGCTGGGCCAGGAAGCTGTGTTCGAAGTACGCGCTGTTGTAGCTGCCCGGCGTCAGCAGCACCGCCTCGGCTGCCGAGCCGCCCCGCGGAGACAGGCTCTGCAGAATGCGGCACAGCTCCGTCGGGTAGTGGTTCACCGGGAGCACCCCGTATTCCTGGAAGGCCTCCGGCAGCGTCCGCGTCATAATCAGCCGGTTTTCCAGAACATAGGAAACCCCGCTCGGCGTCCGCACGTTGTCTTCCAGCACCACATGCTCGCCCGTCTTCGAGTCCCGGATCAGGTCGATCCCGCTGATGTGCGCATAGATCCCGCGCGGCACCTGCAGCCCCACCATCTCGCGCCGGAAGTGCTTGCAGGAATAAATCAGCGAGCGCGGAACCCGCCGATCCGCCAGAATCCTCTGCTCCCCGTAAATGTCGGCCAGAAACAGGTTCAGCGCCATGACCCGTTGCGACAAGCCCCGCTCGATGCGGTGCCACTCCGAGTGCGGCACAATCCGTGGAATCAGGTCAAAAGGGAAGAGCTTTTCCGCCCCCGATTTGTCGCTATATACCGTAAATGTAATGCCTTGCAGCAGAAAGGAAAGGTCGGCAATCTTGCGCCGCTCGTCGTACTGCTCCGGCGCCATCTCGGCCAGGGTTTGGAACAGCTTCGCGTAGTGGGGACGCGGCACGCCCGGGGCCACAAACATCTCGTCGTAGAATCCACCCGTGTCGTAGCGCTCAAACAGCCCGCGTGAGTTGGACTTCAGGGTTTCCGCCGCCATTCCAGCACGATAGCAGCGCCCCGTCCTCGCGGGCCAATAAGAAGTATTGATAGCGGCTATACGCAATGGCATCATCGGTGCGGCGGATTATCCATCCTAGTCCCTTTTGCCCTGACCCGCCCTTCCTCCTTGCTTTTCCACCCGTTTCTCTGCAAAAATACTGAAAGTCCCAAAACGCGGGACCACTCTCCGCATCTAAGAGGCTTAGTGCCTCCTCGCCCAAATGGCGATTTGCCCGTAGCGGAGCGGGCTTTCTCGTGCGTTATGTGTTGAAACAAAAAGGTTTCGGCATCTGCCCCGGTCACTTTTGACCGCTGGGCCGTACTCCGACTGCTTGGCGGCCACGCGCCGCCCATGCAAGTTTTTTTCGGCTGCCTATGGCGCCAGTGAAGGATTAGGTCTTGGCTCTCGACGATAAATACGAAGATATTCAAAAGTTGATCGACACCGGCAAGGAAAAGGGCTTCCTCACCTACAACGAGGTCAACGACCTTCTGCCCAACGACATCAACTCGCCCGACGATCTCGACGACCTGCTCGGAATGATTGGGAACCAGGGCATCAACGTCCTGGAAGATACCAAGCTTCCCTCCGAGAAAAAGTTCGATCCCGACGCGGAGGAGTCCGAGGATGTCGAGCTCGACCTGACTCCCGGCGCGCTGGAAAAGACCAACGACCCCGTCCGCATGTACCTGCGCGAGATGGGCACCGTCCCGCTGCTCACCCGCGAGGGCGAGGTCGAAATCGCCAAGCGCATCGAGCGCGGCCAGATCCGCGTCCTCAAGGCGCTCTCCCGCTCCGCCATCGTCATCCGCGAGGTCCTCGCCATCGGCGACGATCTCAAGCGCGGCGTCCGCTCCGTCAAAGAGGTCGTGATCTTCGACGAGGAGGAGATCACCGACGAGATTTTGCAGGGCCGCCTCAAGGACATCACCGGCAAAATCGACGAGCTCGCCCGCCACTACAAGCGCGGCCTCACCTTCGCCGCCAAAATGGCCGAGGTCGGCGCCCCCGGCAAGGACCGCAAAAAGATCCGCGACTACCGCAAGATGCACTGGGGTCTCGGACGCGCCCAGGTCGAAGTCAGCCGCTCCATCCGCAAGCTGCGCTTCACCAACCAGGAGCGCAAGCGCCTCATCGACCGGGTCAACAAAACCGTCGAGAACATGAAGGCCCTCGACCGCCAGGTTCTCAGCCTCGAAAAGCGCTGCGAGTTCACCAAGAACGAGGAGCAGAAAAAGGAGCTCCGCCGCCAGGTTCGCACCGTGCGTACGGACATGGAGCGCATCGAGGTCGAAGCCGGAGCCGTCTTCGCCGAACTCAAGCGCACCCAGCGCGAAATCATCCAGGGCGACATGGACGCCGAGCACGCCAAGCGCGAGCTCATCGAGGCCAACCTGCGCCTCGTCGTCTCCATCGCCAAAAAGTACACCAACCGCGGCCTGCAGTTCCTCGACCTCATCCAGGAGGGCAACATCGGCCTCATGAAGGCCGTGGATAAATTCGAGTACCGCCGCGGCTACAAGTTCTCCACCTACGCCACCTGGTGGATTCGCCAGGCCATCACCCGCGCCATCGCGGATCAGGCCCGCACCATCCGCATCCCGGTGCACATGATCGAGACCATCAACAAGCTGATCCGCACCAGCCGCCAGCTCGTGCAGGAGCTCGGCCGCGAGCCAACCAGCGAAGAGATTGCCCGCCGCATGGACATCCCCGTCGCCAAGGTCCGCAAGGTCTTGAAGATCGCCCAGGAGCCCATCTCCCTCGAAACCCCCATCGGCGAAGAGGAAGATTCCCACCTCGGAGATTTCATCGAAGACCGCGCCGTCGTCTCGCCCGCCGAGGCCGTCATCAACGTCAACCTCAAGGACCAGACCTCGCAGGTGCTCCGCACGCTAACCCCGCGCGAAGAGAAGGTCATCAAGATGCGCTTCGGCCTGGAAGACGGCAGCGAGCACACCCTCGAGGAAGTCGGCCAGTCCTTCGCCGTCACCCGCGAGCGCATCCGCCAGATCGAGGCGAAGGCCCTGCGCAAACTGCGCCACCCCAGCCGCTCCCGCAAACTCCGCGCCTTCATGGACGGCGTCCACGACTAAACTGTTTCGGCACCACAAAGGGCACGGCTCCGGCCGTGCCCTTAATGTTTGGGTGCCTCATTCAACCTTCTTTTAGACGAGCGGGATAGTTGATCCTAGTGGTGCCCCATATCTGCCCGTCTTTGGCAGATGTGGGGTAGTTGACTCTGCTCTTGCATTTGCTTTGATTTTGCCTTTGTTCGTAAGGTGTCATCCTGCTATACACGTTGTAGAACCCGGCGCTGACCTTGGCGTTTGTCTTCTTCCCAGAGTTTGTGACTTTTTCGATTTCTTCAAAAAATCGGATGTTGCAAATACAGTGGGTGTAGCGCACAGCCATATATTCGATCCGTACCGGACCATGATTCACCTGTTCAAACTCCCCCGCTCATAGAGGGAGGCGGATTGCCCATACAAACGATCGACGTACTATTCTCGCCACAGAATGACCCGGGCTACCGCATGACGTGCCAGCTCCGCGTACGTCCACTCACTGCGGAGCATCCAGTACAACCTCACCGCCAGCCGCCGCGCCACCATGACTTTGGCGACTGCGCGATTCTTCTTCGCCGCCAGCCTGGCATAAGCGCGGCGTAATGGCTCGTCGCCGCGTACCGCCGTCTGTCCGGCCTCCACCAGCAGAAACCGCATCAGCGACGAGCCCTGCTTGCTGATATGACCCAGCCGCTGTTTGTTTCCCGAGCTATACTCGCCCGGAATCAGTCCCAGATAGCTGGCCACCTTGCCGGCGTTTCAAAGCGGCCCGCATCGCCCAGCGTCAGAACCATCGCCAACGCCGTCTGCGGCCCACTCCCGGATGCGTCATCAGCCGCCGCGCATCTTCGCGCCCTTCGGCCTGCCGCCGCACCAGCACGTCCAGCTCCGCAATCTGCGCATCCAGCTCCATCACCGTGCGCAGCAACTCATCGCGACGCCGCGCCGCGTGCTCCATCATCGGCAGCTGGCGCAGCTGCTGGATCCCCGCCGTAGACCACAGCTTCCGCCCCTTCTGCAGCCCCTGGTTCAGCGCCAGAGCCTGCAACTGGTTCTTCACCTGGGTCCGCCGCGCATCCGGTGATGCCGGTCCATCAGCAGCTGCCGCACATCGCGCTCTTCTTCCGACGGCATCGAGATCCGCGGGAACTGCTCCTCCAGCATCAGCTTCAGAATCAGCTCGGCGTCCCGCCGGTCGGTCTTCTGCTTGCGTGGCTCCGCCGCCCGAATCCGGGCCGCATCGCCAACCCAAAGCTCGTGCCCGCACTCGGCTCAACAGCCGCCGGAACCACTGGCACGGCGCACCCGCCTCCATGCCCACTCGCACCGCCTCGCTCAGAGAGCGGTAAAACTCGGCCGCCTCGCTCCGGATGAAGCAGCTTCTTCTCTTGTATCTCACCTGTCTGGTTGTCAAAGATCGCAATCTGCTGAAAACCGGAATGGAAATCGCAGCCTATAATCAACATCGTTGGCTCCTTCTCCGGTTTTCTGCTTACGTCGCGAAAAACAGACTACCGCCGAACGGAGTCAACGTAGTTATGAGATCAAGCGAAGCGAAGGACCCCAACACCGCTCAAATCTCCCGCTCCGTCCCAAGGTCACTTCAGCCACCTTGGCCTGTTACATTTGCGCGCTGAAAGGCTGGCTCGCTGACGCGAGTTCGATCCCTATTTACCGAAGCAGTGACTAAGCGTGGACCGCGCGCCCGCCGTTCCCCCTCCGCATCACACCCTTCTGTGACCCACGCCCACGCCCTAATCCCTTCCTCTCGCGTATCACACCTAGGCAACCTCGTGGTCACAGCGCGATGAAAATTGAGCCAACTCTCGCCCTGTGCTACGATGCTCTGCTTTACTTTTGCACCACGCGAATCAACGCTCCGGGGGAGTTCATTAGTGAAGACCTACGAAGGTGACTACATCCGCAACGTGGCCGTCATAGGCCACTCTCACTCTGGCAAAACCTCGCTTGTTTCGGCCCTGCTTTACACCGCAGGCACCACGCCGCGCCTGGGACGCGTCGATGACGGCTCCACCGTCACCGATTACGACGAAGAAGAGATCTCCCGCCAGATGACCATCTCCGCCTCGCTCGCCGCCGTCGAGTGGAGCAAGGACAAGTTCAACATCATCGACACGCCCGGCTTCAACATGTTCGTGCATGAGGCCGAACTGGCCATGCCCGCCGTCGATGCCGCCCTTGTCGTCGTCGATTCCGTCTCCGGCGTCCAGGTGGTTACCCAGAAGGTCTGGAACTTCGCCGATGCGCTCGCCCTGCCTCGCATCGTCATCTGCACCCGCATGGACCGCGAGCGCGCCGACTTCGAGCGCGTCATGCAGTCGCTCACCAGCACCTTCGGACGCAACGTCGTCCCCGTCCAGCTCCCCATCGGCTCGGAAAAAACCTTCAAGGGCGTCGTCGATCTGGTCAAGATGAAGGCCTACTACTACGAAATCGGAGGCAACGGACGCGCCCGCGTCGAAGACATCCCCGCCAACATGGCCGAGCAGGCCAAGGCCGCCCATGAAGCCCTCGTCGAACTCGTCGCCGAAGGCGATGACGCGCTCATGAGTGAGTTCTTCGACACCGGAACCATCGGCGAGGAGCACATCGTCAGCCGGAATCCACAACGCCATCCGCGAAGACCGTCTCTTCCCCGTCCTGTTCGCCTCCGGCCTCGGCAACATCGGCAGCGACGAAATCCTCGACTTCATGATCGACTTCGTTCCCACGGCCACCGAGCGCAAAACCGCCGCCGGCGTTCCCGCCTCGCCTGATGCCGAGCCTCCAAAGCGCGCCATCGCTCCCAGCGCGCCGCTCTCGCTCTTCGTCTTCAAAACCGTCAGCGATCCCTTCGCCGGACGCATCTCCTACTTCAAAGTCGTCAGCGGCGTACTCAAAAACGACGCCTCGGTCACCAACTACGCTCGCGGCACGGTGGAAAAGTTCGCCCACATCTCCGCCGTCCTGGGCAAGCAGCTCATCCCGGTCACCGAACTCTCCGCCGGAGACATCGGCGCCGTCGCCAAGCTCAAGGACACCCTCACCGGCGACTCCCTCGGAGACAAGTCCGCGCCCATTCAGTACGCCTCCATCACTCTTCCGGAGCCGGCCATCACCTTCGCCATCGAGCCCAAAACCCGCGCCGACGAGGACAAACTTGGCGTCGGCGTGCACAAGCTGATGGAAGAAGACGCCATGCTGCGCTTCTTCCGCGACCCGCAGACCAAGGACTTCCTCATCGCCGGCACCGGCCAGCAGCACATCGAAGTCGTCGTCAGCAAGCTCAAGCGCCGCTACCACACCGAGGTCGTCCTCAAGGCGCCCAAGGTCCCCTACCGCGAAACCATCCGCGGCACCGCCGACGTGCAGGGCCGCCACAAAAAGCAGTCCGGCGGACACGGCCAGTTCGGCGACTGCAAAATCCGCATGTCGCCCCTGCCGCGCGGCGCGCAGTTCGAGTTCGTCAATGACATCTTCGGCGGCGCCATTCCCAAGAACTTCATCCCCGCCGTCGAAAAGGGAATCCTCGAAGCCGCCGCCCGCGGCTTCCTGGCCGGCTACCCGGTCGTCGATTTCAAAGTCAGCCTCTACGACGGCAGCTATCACGACGTGGACTCCAACGAACTCAGCTTCAAAACCGCCGGCCGCATCGCCTTCAAAAAAGCCATGGAGGCCGCCAAGCCCGCCCTGCTCGAACCCGTCATGCAGATCGAAATCACCGTCCCCGACGAGTTCGCCGGGGCCATCATGGGAGACATGAACTCCCGCCGCGGACGCATCCAGGGCATGGACAACAAGGCCGGCAACACCGTCATCCGCGCCCACGCCCCCATGTCTGAGATGCTCACCTATGGCACCGACCTCACTGCCATGACCCAGGGCCGCGGCTCCTTCAACATGGAGATGGACCACTACGACTTCGTCCCGGCGCTACAGCAGGAAAAAATCATCGCCGCCGCCAAAGCCGCCGGCGCCCACCTGGAAGAGGAGGAAGAAGAGTAGAGAAGAGCCGTTAAGTTGTCATTCCGAAACGAAGTTGAGGAATCCCAGCGCCGCTCCAATCGCACGCGCCGCCCCAGAGGCAGTTCGGCGTCAGTCGATTT
Organism: uncultured Acidobacteriota bacterium; assembly: GCA_963742165.1. Taxonomy (GTDB): domain Bacteria; phylum Acidobacteriota; class Terriglobia; order Terriglobales; family Acidobacteriaceae; genus TOLSYN. The sequence goes on from CAVUKX010000013.1 coordinate 65,080, forward strand.
TTCACCATGAAAAGGGCAGCCGCTTGGGCTGCCCTTTTTGTGCTAACTCTCGCTCGTCAGTAGGCGCCGTGGTGCTCGTCGCCAATCGCGTGATGCACGGCCTTCTTCGCTTCGTTAATGTCCTGTAGTGCGCGATGCTTCAGCCCGCGTGCCCAGCCGTCCGACTCGTGCTGGTCGATGTCATGGTAGGACTTGTCCAGCAACTCCAGCGCGCGATGCAGACGGTCGGTCCGGTTCCAGTGCTCATCCACCGGAGGATGGTCGTTCAGGTTCTTGCCGTCGTCGATGGAGGCTTCCTTAATGTCGCGGATCGCCGCGTCGATGGCATCAATCGCCCGCTGTTCGTCGGCGTCCACCTTCCAGTTCGGAGTCGACTCGCTCAGGTGGGCGCGCGCGTGGCGCAGGTCGGTCAGGGCATGCAGATAAGCGGGATGCGCTCCCGGTGTGTCGGCTGCGGCAAATGCGGTCAGCATCAGCACCGCGCAAGCTGCCATCAAAAACAATTTTGCAGTTCTCACTTCAAAATCTCCTTGGGTCGGTAGTCGTTCAACGCAATCCCGGCACCGGGATATCCCGATTCCAGCCGCACTACTATCAACCCGTCTCGATCCTGTAAGTTTCTGCGGGAGCCTCACATCTGCTCTTGTCTTGCTCTTGTTTTTAAAGTGTCATCTTGAGCGCAGCGAAAGACCCCAGCTCCGCCCCAATCTTCAGCTCCGCCCCAGAGGCACTTCTGCCGCAATTCGATTTTCTCCACATCCAACCCAACAAAAAATGGGTGAGCGGAAAGGCACCGCATCGCCCAGTCGTTGATCTCGCCTTTGTTCTTAACATTGAGGTTTTGATTTAAAACAGCGTGTTCTGCTTCCGCGGAGGCTCGATCTTAAAGTGCCGGTACGCCAGCTGTGTTGCCACCCGTCCCCGCGGAGTCCGGTCTAAAAATCCAATCTGTATGAGGAACGGCTCGTAGATTTCCTCAATCGCGTCCGGCTCCTCGGCCAGTGCCGCCGCCAGGGTATTCACCCCCACCGGCCCGCCCTGGTATTTCTCGATGATCGTCAGCAGCAGCCGCCGGTCCACCTCGTCGAAGCCGTGCTCGTCCACCTCCAGCATCTCCAGCGCCGCCCGAGCCGTCCCCAGGTCGATGTGTCCCGTCCCCCGAACCTGCGCATAATCCCGAACCCGCCGCAGCAACCGGTTGGCCACGCGAGGTGTCCCGCGGCATCGAGTCGCAATTTCCAGCGCCGCCTCGTCGTCAATCCCCACATTCAAAATCTGCGCCGAGCGGTTCAAGATGATCTGCAAATCCTGGTGCGAATAAAACTCCAGCCGCAGCACCAGCCCCAGCCGCGACCTCAGCGGAGCCGACAGCAGCCCGATCCGCGTCGTCGCCGCCACAAACGTAAACGCCGGAATCTCAAACGAGTGCGTCCGCGCCGACGGCCCCTGCCCCACCATAATGTCCAGCCGGCAGTCTTCCAGCGCCGAATACAGCAGCTCTTCCAGCGCCGGCTGCAGCCGGTGCACCTCGTCCACAAACAGAACCTGCCGCGCCTGCACGTTGGTCAATATCGCCGTCAGGTCGCCTTTGATCTGCAGCGTCGGCCCCGAAGTCTGCTGGAACGCCGCATCCATCTCGTTGGCGATAATGGTCGCCAGCGTCGTCTTGCCCAGCCCCGGCGGCCCATACAGCAGGATATGATCCAGCGCCTCGCCCCGCGCCCGCGCCGCCGCAATGGCCACCGCCAGGTTTTCCTTCACCTTCGGCTGCCCAATAAACTCCTGCAGCCGCTGCGGCCGCAGCTTCAGTTCGAATCCCTCTTCGCCCTCCAGTGCCCCACCGGCCACCAGCCGCGCCCGCTCGTCCTGATCTCCGCCCATTCAGCGATGTTAACAAACCAACCGCCCGGGTGGTCCACATCCGCCCTCTTTTGGCGAATGTGGGGTGTTAAGCAGGCACCCAGCAGGTGCCCCATATCTGCCGTAGTTGGCAGATGTGGGGTAGTTGACCTTGTCCTTGCCTTTGCCTTTGCATTTGTTTTTAACGTGTCACCCTGAGCGCAGCGAAGGGCCCCTACGCAGCCCGAATCTCCTCCGCCGCCACACTGGCTTTCCAACCGGCCTACTACATGTGCTCTTTGCCTCACTTCTGTTTGATAGACTTTGCCTGTCCACTCCGGAGAAGCCTTAATGCGTCGTCGTCTGCTCCTTCCCGTTCTCCTGCTCCTTTCCTGCTTCGCTGTCGCCCAAAAGAGCACGCACGCCCAAGAGAAAAAGCTCCCGCGTTTCGAGGACTATTCCGTCGAAGAGAAATGGAATGGGGTAGCGGCTCCGGTCAAACTTCAATCTCGCGCAGAGCGAATGTTCCGGACAAACTTTCGAGATGCCGCGCAGATGCCGCCGAATTTTGCCGGGCATTTTCGCGTCACTACTTGGGGCTGCGGTACCGATTGTCTCTCTGGTGGGATCGTAGATCTCTCAAGTGGCAGAATTCTTCCGCTTCCATACCCAGTGTGGAGAATCGGCGCCTATGGCGTGGAAAAGGTTTGGGCTTATTGCGGCTTCGTGACCGGCGGTAAATGGGACGAGGCAGCCCAGACGCGGGCGGACAGCCGCTTGCTGGTTGTCAACTGTTCTGACGCGAGTGGCGCTGACCCGGGAGGTACATACCTGCACACGTCCTATTACGTCTTCGAGAAAGGTAGATTCCGCAAAATCGCGGATCAGGTAGGAAACGAGCGCGTGTTTTGAAACTCACTTCGGCGGGTGGCCCACATCTGCGTCGTGCCTTTCGACGCAAATGTGGGAAAGCAATCCCCTCCACCCCTGCACTAATCCGCTCTTGTACTTGTATCGAAACGCCCGCCCGTCACAGCCCCGCCCCGCCCCCATGCGCTACAATCGCCCCATCCATACCGGAGGGTCACTTTTCATGTCTTCATCTGCCGCTCCCACCCACGAGCAAACGCTCAAGAACCTTCTCGCCGCCTTCAACGGGGAATCCAACGCTGCCGCCCACTACGCCGCCTTCGCCGTCAAGGCCGACGAGGAGGGCTACCTCAAGGTCGGCAGTCTGTTCCGCGCCACCGCGCGCGCCGAGCAGATCCACGCCGCCAACCACGCCGTCGTCATCCGCAAACTCGGCGGTACGCCCGAGGCCGCCATCAACTCCGAAGGCGTCGGCACCACGGTCGAGAACCTCAAGGCCGCCATCGCCGGCGAACTCTACGAAGTCGATGTTATGTACCCCGACTTCCTCCGCGAAGCCGAGGCGCAGAAGAACTCCGCCGCCCGCCGCACCTTTCATTTCGCCCTCGAAGCCGAAAAGGAACACGCCCGTCTCTATGCCAAGGCCCTCGAGCATATCCAGCACTGCGTGGACAAAACCTGCCAGAAGCTCTCCAACAAAGCGGCCTACTATGTCTGCCCGGAGTGCGGCTTCACCACCGACAAAGCGGACTTCGACCGCTGCCCCGTCTGCGCCCACAGCAGAGAAGATTTCGAACTGGTCGATTAACGTACAGACCTAGCGCACGCTGGGCCACCGGAAGCCCCGGTGGCCCACATCTGCGTCGCGCCGTTCGACGCAAATGTGGGGATGCCGCGACCCCACACCTGGCCCAATTCGGGAACACATCCTTCCCGTGCCGCCCGCAACGCTAACCCTCTCCCAGCAACGGCGTTAAAATCGCAGCCGTTCTTTCATAGGAGAGTGTCCTTATGTCAACCTTAGCCGTAGAAAACCAGGAACAAACCCTCAAAAATCTTCTCACTGCCTTCAACGGAGAAACCAACGCCTCGGCCCGCTACATGGCCTTCGCCGTCAAAGCCGACCTGGAGGGCTTCCTCAAAGTCGGGTGCCTGTTCCGCGCCGTCTCGCGCTCCGAGCAAATCCATGCCGCCAACCACGCCGGCATCATCCACAAGATGGGCGGCGCGCCTCAAGTCACCATCGAAACCTCAGAGGTAAAGTCCACCCTCGAGAACCTGAAAGCGGCCATCGCCGGCGAACTCTACGAGGTCAAGGACATGTATCCCGCCTTCATGCACGAAGCCGAGGCGCAGATGCTCCCCAAGGCCCGCCGCACCTTCCGCTATGCCTTCGAATCCGAGAAAGATCATGTGAAGATTTTCCAGAGCATGCTGGAGCACATGGAGCATCCCGATGCGGAGTGGCGCGCCCGGCTGATGCACAAATCGGCCTACTACGTCTGTCCGGAGTGCGGCTTCACCGCGACCCAATCCGTGCTCGATCACTGCCCGGTCTGCAATCACGCCAGGGATGAATTCGAACTGGTCGACTGACGGTCGGCAATCGACTCACTTTTGGCCGTACGAGGAACGGTTGCAGAAATAACGAAACAGGCACCCTTTCAGGGGTGCCTGTTGACGTTCCAGTCTATGTTTTCGGAACCCGTCAGTTGGTTACCGGGGTCCAACCGTCGCCCGGATCGAACTCACTCATTGCGGTTGCAATATCGGCAGTCTTCTCCCCAAGGTCTTGCTGCAGCAGCACCCCATTCTGGTTGATGATGAACGTCATCACCCCCGAATTGCGGTATTCAGCCGGATAGGCGACGAAGGCAAACCCGCCTGACATTTTCCCGTTGACCATGTAGTCCTTGGCACCGCCAGGAGCGTGACTGCCCTGCCGGGTCAGCATACGGAAGAAGTAGCCATGAAAAGGCACGTGCTGGTCCGGCTTCGTGCTGTATCCCTCCTGGGTGGCAAATGCCGCCAGCGGTCCGAGGGGACTCTTGGGCTGGCCTTCGGGTGACTCAAAGTACAAACCGTTCTGCTTGCCGGAGTCACTGATGAACTTCAGGGCGTATTGTTTGGTTTTTCCATCCGCAAGACGGCGTGCGTAGTAATCGGCCTGAGCGTCGGCCAGCGCTCCGCAAACTTGGATTACCGACAGCTCATTCCGGCCGATACGGCGCGCCAGAATCTCATCCTTTCCGGCGGCCTCATCGAAGTACCATTGGCCGGCAGAATTCTGTTTCAGTGGAATCGGGAACGGGAAATTGACAGCTCCTACCAGCAGAGTCTGGGAGCCGTCCTCCATTTTGCGCCAGCGGTGCATCACCTGGTAGCCCGTCGCAAATCGATCGACCACAGCCTTGTCTTGCACCGCGTCACCCGAATAGAGCAGCTCTTTCGAATCCGGGCCAAATATCGCCAGCAGAGCATTCTGATCTCCTGACTTGGCCGCTTCCTGCAGCGCATTGCCAGCGTCCTCAGGGGATGCGAAAGTTTTGAACGAAGGCTGCTGCGCCTGCTGCGGCTGCTCCTGCTTTTTGCAGCCGGCCAAGGATAGGATCAGCGCCAGGAGCAGCAACCAGGACGCAAGGGCGATTCTGCGGAACTTGAGCAACATAACTGACCTCCGGAAGATCGGCTGAAAAGAGACTCCGCCAACACGGCTAACCAAATTTGATCCCGTTTGCAATTGCATCGTTGGCCTCATCTGCGCCGCCCTCCTCCACGGCCACCGAAGCGCCACTGTCGCCCATGCTGGACGCACCACGAGCACTCGACGCCCTGGAATCCCAGCCTCCGCCCCCGCTTTTGAATGCCGATGAACCGCCGCCCTTCGCTTCCTGCCCACCCTTCTCGCTCCATCCGTTTCCAGTGTTGCTGTAGGCTTTGCCATTGGCGGTCGCATACTTGTTGCCGTTGGCGGTCTCACCCACCGCACCGCTGTTCCCATACTTACCCGACGCGCCATAGGCCGAGCCGCCATTCGTAGTGTGCGCCTGGCCAGTGGTTCCTTGAGACGTCGTTTGATGCTGGCCGTACGCGGTGTTGCCGTTTTTCGATACCGCTGAGGCTCCATAGCTGCCATTGGCATTGGAACCTTGCACAGTCGAGGCAGAAGCCCCGGTCCTTGTGTTGTATGCTTGACCGGCGCTCACGCTGCCGTAGCCGTTGGAGACTGTACCGCCGCGTGCAGCAGTCCCGGTCGACGGGTTATAACCATTGCTGTAATGGGCGGAGCCGTTTGCGCCATAGTAGCTGCCGGAGGACCCATAGGAACCGCCGTGCCAGGCGTTGTTTCCGTAGTACGCGCCTCCGTGATACACCACCGTGGTGCTGCCGTGCCAGCCACAGTTCCAGGAGCTATACCCCCAGGAGCAACATCCACCGCTCATCATCGCCCCCACGGCGATGCCGACCCCGAACCCGACCACGGCAGCGGTCGTCACGGCGGCAACGCTGTAGCCGGGAGTCACGTAAGTTGTTCCGTAGACCACCACGGGATTGTAGGCGGGGACGTACACCACCTGCGGATTGGTCGGTTGAATCACGATGACGTTGGGCGCTTGCTGCACCACCGTGATCTGCGAACCTGATTTCAAGTTGCCGGCAGCCTGGGCCTGTGCGCGCAGGAACTGGACGGCACCCATGACTTGGGCCGCCTGGGTGTGATAGGCCTCTCCCAGCGAGGAAGTCCAAGTGAGGTTCTTCGCCATATTGTCGAGAACCGAAGGGAATTGGGTGAGCGCTTTCACGCTGGGATCCCACGGCTGCGCATCCACGGCTTTCATCAGAGTGGATCCGCTGAGGCCTCCGTTCTGATGCAGCCAGCCGTCCACGTCGGCGATCTGGTCAGGAAACGTCGCGCCTGCCAGAATCTGCGCCACCAGAGCGTCCGGGTAGAGCGCAATGGGAGCCACCAGTTGCCGCAGGTCGGCGTCGCTCAGTGGCGCGCCTTGCCCTGCATATCCGTCCGGCGCGGCTTGCTGAGCTCCAGCTTCCAATGGAATACCGGCGACGACCAGCAGGCAGGACAGCGTCATCGACAAAAGTTGTTTCGTGAAAATCCTGATCATTTTGTTCTCTCCATTCAGGAAAGGGGCCACGCGTGGTCCTCATCCGGCTTGGGCCTGCGGAAGGAGCGGGTGCACCAGCCAGCAGACCATTCAGTACAGGACAATCGCTTGGGCTGAATACTCAGTGACTGAGATGAGGTTGGCAACTGTCAGTTTTACTAGACTTAAGGTGGAATTCCGTCACACGTATCGTTCTTTCGGCACTGCGGTTCAGACCGCCTGCTGCAGAATCGCTGTCCGACGCTGCCGCCAATAACGAAACAGGCACCCTTGAAGGGTGCCTGTTGACGTTTCAGTATACGTTCCCGGACTTTGCGCAACCATCGCCATGCCTTATTCGTGAATCTTCTCCTCTTCTGGCCGTGGCGTCAGCAGCGACATTTTCTGGGCCGTCTTCGCGTCCTGCGCCGAAAGATGAGCCCCTCCCAGCAGCAGCAGCCCCACAAAAAATGCCCAGAAGATCAGAGTCACCGATATGGAGAAGTTCCCATAGGTCGCCTTGAAGTCCAGCCACGGCACCACCTTCATAAAGATCACCTGCGCAATCTCAAACGCCACGCCCGTGATGATCGCCGACGGCAGCACCGCCTTGGCCGCAATCTTTCCGTTCGGCAGCAGCCAGTAGATCAGGAAAAAGATCAGGATGGCCGCGACCAGTCCGAAAGTCTTCAAAACAATTTGTTGCAACGTGGTGTTGAGGAACGTCACCATCGCGTGGAACGTTCCCGTGCCCAGGTGCGCATCCATCCACACCTGCGCCTCGGTGGTCGGAGCCCAGATCCCAGCCGTCGCCGCCACCGACGCAAACGCCAGCACTCCGCAGCCCAGCGCCAGTCCCAGCGAGACCAGCTGGTTCATGAGGTAGTTGCGCGACTTGAAGCCCCACACCGCGTTCAGCGCCACCTCCAGCGGCTCAAACACGCCGGTGCAGCTGATGAACAGCATCACCAGCGAAAACACTTCGATCGCGTGCCCGCGGGACTGGTTCGTCACCCAGCCTGCAATCGCGCCCTGCGTATTCTGGTCCAGCGGAAGAAACGCCTTGAGCATGGCCAGCACCGCATTCGCCATCGCACGCGAATGCAGAACGCTGCGGCTCACCGTCAGCATCAGCACCGCCGCCGGCATAAAGGAAAGAATGGCGTTGGCCGCCACGGAAAACGCATAGGTGTGCACTTCGGTGGTGCCCAGGTATTTCAACGTGGACATGCCGTTGCGCCGCAAGGTCTGCAGCATCGAGCTGCGCAGCTGTTCGATCGGGTCGTTGCCGTAGGAAAAAATACCGCTGCTCGCCGCGCCGTCCGCGGTGGCAGTTGTCGAATGGATTGTCATGATCGCTGCTTCTATTCTATCGAAATCAGCGGCACTCCACAGTTTATTCGCCTATCGAAAGATAGGCGCTGTATAGGGTCGGAATGTCCGGAGTGTCAGAATTTCACGGTTTTCGCCGCTTTTGCGCAGAAAATCATTTCTTCCAGCAACATTCGCTTGCCATCCAGAGCTACCTGCGGTACATATGCAGTGCTGGCCGGTTTCCAACCGGTGGCGACACGTTTGAGTTATTTAGGAATATGTAGATGTGCAGTCGGCAGTCAGCACAGTATTCAAGTCCGGATTCCAGTTTCTTTTCCTCCTCGTTCCTCCCGGGGAGTTGAAATGATGCTGGAATCCGGATTTGCGTTTTGGGCTGGTCGCAGGCAGTGGAGCTGCGATATTCCTGACACATTCATGAACACTGTTTCTTTGCATCAGGTGAAAGGAGTCGGACGTGAAGGAAAAAGGCACAGTTAAGTGGTTCAATGGCGCCAAAGGATATGGCTTCATTCAGCGCAATTCGGGTGAAGATGTGTTTGTTCATTACTCCGTGATTCAGGAGAACGGATATCGTACGTTGAACGAAGGCGAAGCCGTCGAGTTCGAATGTGTGAAGGGCCCCAAGGGTCTGCAGGCTCAGAATGTGAGCCGCGGGTAGATTCCGAATTCATTGTTTTGAAAAGGCCCTCCCCGTCTGAGGGCCTTTTTCTTGTCCTAAAAATTTGTTAAGGCTAGCTTTGGCAGAGCGCGGAGAGCATCAGGCGCTGCTCGGCCGTGGGCTGCACGAATTCTAGCCCAACCCGGAAACCGCAGCGCCGCGTGACGATGGCGCGCAGGCTCAGTGTGCCGCCGGGCAGACGCAGGCAGAGCACGACCTCGCTGCCCGCCGCCAGCTCGTGCGTCACGGTGACGCCGGCTCCGCTGCGCGACAGGTCCACCGTGCGTCCGTGGACGACGAGTGCGCGCCCGCCCGCGTCCGCCGGCGTCAGCAGTTGCGCGCGCAAGTCCAGCGCGCGGCGCGACCATACCCGGTTGCGCCACACCTGGTTGGCCGTGCGTCGGCTGCGATCGAGGGAGCGTTGGTCAATCAGCAGCGTCGGCATCGGGTGTCGTCTCCAGTCTTGCAATCGCCCAGCGCGCGTGTTCGGCAACGGCCGGGTCTTCCAACTGTGCCAACTCCCGCAGGCGCGGCAAATAGTTTCGCTCTCCGCTGTTGCCCATCGCAATGGCGGCGCTGCGCAGCAGTCCGCGGAGCTTGGCGCGCTTCACCGGCGATGCGCGAAACGTGCGCCGGAACTCTTCCATGTTCATACCTGAAATCCACTCCAGAGAGGGATTGACCAGTTGGATGCGCGGCGCGAAGGCCGGGTCCGCCGAGGCCGGAGCGCGCCGGTTCCACGGGCAAACATCCTGGCAGATATCGCAGCCGAACAGATGCCGTCCCATCCTGGCGCGCAACTCCTCCGGCACCGGTCCGTGCTGCTCGATGGTGAGGTAGGAGATGCAGCGCCGCGCGTCGAGTTGCCGCGGAGCAATCAACGCCTGGGTGGGGCATGCGTCCAGGCAGCGCGTGCAGGAGCCGCAGCGGTCGGCCGCCGGCAGATCGGGCGGCAGCCCATGCGAGCAGAGAATCACACCGAGAAAAAGCCACGAGCCAAGCTGTTGATTGAGTACGCAACCGTTCTTTCCAATCCATCCAACGCCGGAGTGCGCCGCCAGCACGCGCTCGGCCACCGGGCCGGTATCCACGTAGCACCAGGTGCGCGGGCTTGCGGGACCATCGGCGACTGCGCGTTCTGCGTTGATCCGTTCCACCATGCGCTGTTCGATGCGCCGCAGCCGCCCCAGCAGCACCTCGTGATAGTCGGATTCGACGAAGGCGTAGCGCGAGATCCATCCTCGCGATGGGTCGCCGCACTGGGTCGAGTAGGGCGTCTCCGAGTTGTAGTTGGCCGCGCAGACCACCACTGAACGCGCCCACGGAGCGACGTTGGCCAGCGCCGCCCGCCGCAACTCTCCGGCGTTATCGGTCTTGGCCAGATACTCCATCTCGCCGTGGTATCCGGCCTCGATCCAGGCAGGGAAGTAGCCCAGTTCGCCGAGCGGTGCGGCCGGCGCAATCCCGGCCAGCGAAAAGCCCTCGGCCACCGCCGCCTCTTTGACGAACTCCGCAAGCAGGGACATCGTGTGCAATCACCCGTGCGCTATCTGCGCCTTCGCGCCACGGCGACGATGGAGGCGATCTCGGTGAGGCCGATGATGCCCGCCGAGGTCACGCACCAGATGCAGTAGGTCTCCAAAAGCCGCGCCTCGATGTAAGTCAGCAGGAACGAAAAGCCAACCGCTCCGGTGGCCAGCAGCAGCACCATCCACCAGCGCCGCGCCAGGGCAAAGCCGATGATTGCCAGATATCCCGCGATGCCGACGACAGCCACCGGAATGCTCGCAGGCTTCGCAAGCCCGGGATGATTCTCCAGAAAATTCGACGCATTCGGGATGAGCACGGAAACGATGCCGCCGAGCTCCGCGAACGGGCTGTGGTTGACCACACCGCAGTCCCACTTTTCATTGATGTCACATGGCGCCGCCCCGGTGCGATAGTGTTCACGCAGGGCAAAGCAGGAAACGATGAGTCCGGCCAGGGCAAGTAGGGCGATCAGATAGCGCATGAGGCCTCCGCCACTCATTGTAAGGGCAGTCGCCGCCGCCAGGGCTACGCCCGACTGCCCGCGCCCGGCGAAAGCGTGCAACTGGGGCGCTGGAGATTGGAGCGCAGCCATGCAATTTCGGGCGGTTTTCCACTCTGCGCATTCCTTCTGCGTCCAAAGCGCCTCCAGCGCATCGAATTCAAGTGATACGATACGATTTGGCAATCCTGTCCGGCCATTTTTTGTGGCATCCAAGACGCCGCACAAAAATTGCGGCATAAAAGTCTCTGTACAACGAAACGTGGAGGAAGAATGGCGAGCGATGCAATTCTGGAAGTTACCGACGCTAACTTCGATCAGGAAGTGCTCAAGAGTGAGCAGCCCGTGCTGATCGATTTCTGGGCCACCTGGTGCGGTCCCTGCCGCGCTCTTGCCCCGGTGGTGGATGAGATTGCGAAGTCCTATCAGGGCAAGGTAAAAGTTGCCAAGATGGACGTGGACCGCAACACCGCAACGCCGCAGCGCTATGGCGTGCGCGGCATCCCAACCCTGCTGGTCTTCAAAGGCGGACAGGTGCAGGAGCAGATCGTCGGTTTTGTCCCCAAGGAAACCATCGAAAAGGCGCTCGAAAAGCTCGCCTGAGCCCGGCGCCCGCGGCTGGCAGCGAAGCGTTACCCATCAAGCCCGGCCACGGCCGGGCTTTTCCGTCTCTTGTTTGCCCTCAGTACTTGCGCAGCACTGCGACCACCCGTCCCTGCACCTGCACCGCATCGGCCGGAACCATGATGGGCTGCATGGCAGCGTTGGAGGGCTGCAGCCGGACCTGCGCCCCGGCGCGGTACAACCGCTTCAGCGTGGTCTCCGAGCCGTTCACCAGGGCCACCACGATCTCGCCGTCGTGCGCGCTGGCGGTCTTTTCCACCAGCACGTAGTCGCCGTTTACAATGTGTTCGTCCTGCATGCTTTCGCCCATCACCTGCAGCACAAACACGTCTTTGGCGCGGGTGAAATCGGTGAGGGAGATGGTTTCGGGAGTCTCCACCTGTTCAATGGGCCTGCCGGCGGCGATGCGCCCCACCAGCGGCAACTCGAACGAGCTTACGGCCACCGAGCGGGCGCGGCTGGGCAATCCCTCCGGCAGGGGAAGCACGTCGATGGAGCGGCTGCGGTTGTAGTCGCGGCGCAGCAACTTTTTCGCCTCCAGGTTGTTTATATGCTTATGCACGGTTGCCAGCGAGCTGAGTCCCAGCGCCGCACCGATCTCCTCGAACGAGGGCGAGTATCCGTTGTTCTGCACGAACTCAGCGATGAAGTCGTAAATCTGGCGTTGCCGCTTTGTCAAAGCCATGCCCGGCCTTTCGTCAAACCCTCGGAATTTTCAACAGTTTGGCGAATAAAAAGCGAAGTGTCAACGCCTGTTTTTGGCCGGTGCCCTGGCAGGTACTCCCGCGCATTTTATTTTCCGGGCCAACGTAATGTGCGCCGGACCGCATTGCAGCATAAAATCGCAAGCAACCATGGCTGACGCCTCCAAGTTCATCGACCGCGCTGAAAAGCTCCTGGAGAAGGGCAAGTTCGAGGCTGCCCTGGCCGAGTTCCGCGCCGCCATCGACTTGCAGCCCGAAAATGAAGAGCTGCTGCAGAAGGCCGCCGACCTGGCCCTGTCGATCGGAAAGCTGGGCATGGCGTCGGAAATGCTCCGCCGCCTCTTCGCCCGGGCGTTGGAGAGCCGGCAGCTGGGCAACTCCGCCGTGGTCTTCCGCAAGTTGCAGCGCATGAAGGCCTTGGAGCCGGAGATGGTGCGCCGCTACGCCGAGCTGTGCGAGAACACCAGCCGCAAGGAGGCCGCCGAAGCCTACCGCATAGCCTTCCAGGAGTTTCAGCGGCTGAGCGAGCCGCGCCGCGCCCTGGAGTGCATCGCCCAGGCGTTGAAGCTGGACCCGAGGTTGGAGGATTATCGCGAGCAGGCGCGCATCTCCGAGGCGCTGCATGAGCCCGTGCTCGCCGCCACGGCCCTGGTGCACGTCGGCGTCATGCTGGAGCGCATGGCCCAGGATCCTTCCGAGGCCTACGAGCGCGCCTACGCCAACGATCCCAAGAATCTGGCGGCCAGCCTTGGCTTTGGACGCGCCCTGATTGCAAAGAACCGTCACGCCGAAGCCATCGAGTTGCTCAAGCCGCTGGCCACCTATCCCTCCAGTCCGGAGGAGGCGCGCGAGCCCTACGCCATCGCGTTGCTGGCCGTGGGACGCGTGGAGGAGGCCGAGCCCTTTGTCTGGGGACTATTCGAGCGCAACCCCGCCACCAATCTTTCCGCCATCCACACCGTCATCGGCGGCCTGCTGGACCTTGACCGCGTGGAGCGAGCCCTGGCCATGGCCCGCCGCCTGGAAGAGTTTTTCCGCAAGGCCGGGCGGCGCGGCGAGTTCATGTATGACATGACGCAGCTGGCGGGGAAGTGCAAACCCAGCATCACGTTCGTCGAATACCTCGCCGAGCTCTATAACAGCGCCAATCGCGAGGCGGAGTATGCGCAGATCCTGGCCCGCCTCTTCGACCTCTACTTCGAGGCGGGCAATTATGCCAAGGCCCTGGATGCGCTGGACCGCGCCGTCGATATCGATCCCTACGAGGCCGAACACAGGGAGAGGATGCAGAAGCTCGCCGGACACGCTCCGGAGGAGCGGCTGCAGACGGTAGCCAAACGTCTCGGACTGGATCCGCCGGAGGCCATCGCGGTCACTCCGGAGGAAGACGACTCATCGGATACCCCTGCGCCGCGCGTGCTGGAGAACCTGATTCTGCAGGCTGAGATCTTCCTGCAGTATGGAATGCGCGACAAAGCGCTGCAAAAGATCGAGGAACTCAAGCTGTCCCTCTCCGACGCGATGCAGGACGATCCCCGGGTGCGTCAGCTCTTTGCCAATGCCGGACTGGCGCTGCCTGCCCTGCGCGAAGAGGCGGGCGAGCGCAGCCGTCCCTCCGAATCCGTGGCGCGCGCCGCCGAGGTCAGCCGCCTCATCGCGCGCCAGAGCGATCCCCGCCAGGTGCTGGTCACCGCGGTCAACCAGATCGGCACGCGCTGGCAATACAGCCGCTGCCTGGCCGCCCTGGCTACTCCCGGCAAGCCACCCTCGCTGGTGGTGGAGTACTGCTCGCAGGAGGTGCCCAAGTCCGAGCGCGCCGCCATGGTGCGCCTGCTGGCGCTCAGCCAGCGCCTCACCGCCACCGAGCCCGTCTTCCGCGCCGCCGACGTGCAGCTCTCCGAGCCGCTCGCGCCCATCCGCAAGGAACTGACCCGCCTGAACATCCACTCGCTCGTCGTCCTGGCTCTCATCGACGAAGACAAGCCCATCGGCTTGCTCATCGTGCAGCAGTGCGGCGTGCGCCGCCGCTGGACGGCAGACGATATTGCGCTGCTGCGTTCGCTGGCCGATCAGGTTGCGCTGGCCGTCCACGGAGCGCGTCTGCGCTCCCTTGTCTCTACCCTCGGGGTGGCCGAACTGGAGACCGGGCTGCTGAAGCGCTCCTCCTACCTGGACGCCGTGGTGGGCGAACTTAACCGCCAGCGCGGCGGTGGAGAGTGTTCCAGCACGCTCGCACTGCTGCAGGTCGCCTCGCTGGTCTCCGATGCGCAGACCGAGTCGGCCGTCAACGAACTGGTGCGTTCCCTGCGCTCTCTGGCCCAGGACCAGGCGATGCCCTTCCGCTACGATCGCGACACCGTGGCGCTGCTGCTGCCCCAAATGGCCGTGCCCGAGACAGAGGCCCTGGTGGGGCGGTTGCGCGATGTGCTGGAACCGATTGCCATCACCCTCACCGCCGGAATTGCACAGGTTGGACCCTCCAGTGGCGTTGAGCCCGAGGACGCCGCCACCGAGTGGATCAACCGCGTCGCCCGCGCGCTCACCCAGGCCACCACCGTGCCCGACCGGCTCTGCACCCTGCCTCCCGCTTCTGCCTCGATCTCCTAGCGCCAGCGGCCGGCAGCGCAGCGTTACCCGCCATGCGCCCGCATGCTACACTGACTCGGAATCGAGCACCACAACCACCTACCAAGCGAGTCCACCGAATGCAGACTAGCGCCATCGTTCAGCGCTTCCGGGAGGCAGCCAGCCGCTATCCGGATCGGCCCGCCATCATTGGCACGGAATTCTCCATCTCCTACACCGAACTGGAGCGCCGCGCCGCCAGCGTCGCCCGGCGCATTGCCGAGCGAGTGCCGGGACCGACCGTGGCCCTGCTGCACTCCAACTCGCCGCACTTCGCTGCCTTGTTTTTAGGAGCCCGATGGGCGGGCAAGACTGTGGCCATGCTGCCCACCCTGGCGCCGCCGCCGCTGCTCAAACTCATGGCCATGGAGGCCGGGGTCGAACTGGTCATCGCCAGCCCCGAGTTCGAGCCCGCCATGGCGGCCATAGGGATGCCATGCTGGATCGGCGACACATCTCCTGAAGTTGATGCCCGAGCAGTTTCCTCCGCAGCCGGCAACCGCCGCGGCCGCGGCCGTGCTCTACACCTCGGGAACTACCGGACGACCCAAGGCCGTCGCGCTCAGCGAGCAGAACTTCCTCGCCAACATGGACGGAATCAAGCAGGCCACCGGCTTCGACCAATCGCATGTCATGCTCGCCGTGCTGCCGCTCTTCCACGCCTACGGACTGACGGTGACCACGCTGCTGCCGCTGACCGAGGGAGCCTCAGTGGTGGTGCCGGAGCGCTTCATTCCGCGGCAGATTCTGCAACTCATCGAAAAACATCGCGTCTCCTGCCTCATCGCCGTGCCCGGCCAGTACCGCGTGCTCATCAAGGACCCCACGCCCGTCGACACCAGCTCGTTCTGGCTCTGTGTCGCCGGAGCCGAGCGCCTGCCCGAGCGCGTCGCGCAGGAATTCCAGGAGCGCTTCCACTATCCGCTGGTGCAGGGCTACGGCACCACCGAGCTGTCGCCGGCGGTCTCCTTCAGTCCGCCGTGGGACAACGCTCCCGGCTCGGTGGGCAGGCCGCTGCCCAATCTCCAGGTCACCATTCGCGGCGACAACGATGAGATTCTGGGCCAGGGAGAGATCGGCGAGGTCTGCGTCAGCGGCCCCTCGGTCATGCTCGGCTACCTGAACGATGCGCAGGCCACGGCGCAGAAGATTCGCAACGGCGTGCTCCACACCAGCGACAAAGGCTATCTCGACGCCGAGGGATTTCTCTTCCTGTGGGCCGCGCCGATGACCTGGTGAAGGTCTCCGGCGAAAAGGTCTATCCCTCCGAGGTCGAAAACGCCCTGGAGACCATCGACGGCGTGGAAGAATCCGCCGTCATCGCCCTGCCCGATGAGAAGCACGGCGCGCGCCTGCATGCCTTCGTGCAGCTTCGTCCCGGCGCCACTCTTACCGACGCGGAGTTGCGCGCGTCATGCCGCGAATTGATGGAGACACTACAAAATCCCGCGTGCCTTCTCCATCGTCGAGCAGATTCCGCGCAGCGTCACAGGTAAGACCGATAAGCGCACCCTGGCGGGAACGCTCAGCTAATGCGCGCACCAAGTGACTCGTGGCCCACGGCTCCACTCTCCCTTGAGGGTGCCCCATATCTGCCTGCTGTTGGCAGATGTGGGTGCTGATGCTACCGGCAAGTTCATGGGTTTGACTCTTGCTCCGCGTGGTTAGCCAAAGTAGCGGCCGTGGGTGAATCTGACGGCCCGCTCAAATCGTCTGTGAGGCGCAATTCCTGCCTCCCACATCTGGCCAAAGGAGGGCCAGATATGGGGCACCGAACAATTATTACTCAATGCGAGACATGGGCCACCAGCCTACCCACCGGTTTTCTGCTCTATCAACTTACTGCTTGTCTTCCGGTGGCGCAGCAGCCATGGAGACCACGAGGAACTCGTACTTCTTACCACCCAACTTGAGTTTCATCTTGTCCTTGTCCATCTCGAAGGTGATGTCTGAGTTCGGGGGAAGCAAGGCGTGATTATCCGGTTTGGGTTGCCGGATGTGGTACTCGGTGGTCGGGGTTCGCATGACATATTCCTGGCAAAGAAGATCTGTCTCCTTCTTCTTGCCTTCCTTCTTGCTACCGCAACTGACCGAGTTCTCAGAGATGATCTTGCCGGCTTGTGGCGGGTTGCCTCCAGCGGCAAAGGGCACCAGTTCAGCGACAACGAGGACCGCAAATAGAAGCGAGTACATCTTTTTCATCAGAGTCTCCTCAGTAAAGTGCAATTAAATTGAACGTGTGCTCGGTGGAGCGGTCTGGTGCAGCAGCTGCGGGTGCCCGGGCGGGTGCCCAGAGTTTGCGCAGGCAGTTCCAACTCTGGGAGTATGCCACATTTCGCCAGCCAAGCCCCGAAACCAGTACTCCTCTTGGTACTCCGGCGGGTGGCCCATCCAAGCCCGTCGTTGGCTTGAGTGGGGCTGTTGACTTTGCTTTTGTTCCTGTCTTTGTCGCTGTAGTTTCCGAAAGAGCTGGTGCCCCACATCTGCCGCAGTCAGCAGATGTGGGCTTCGCGCCTATCGATTCGCCACAGCGCTCAGCGCCTGCCCCGTGTAGCTCTTCTTGATTTTCACCACCTGCTCCGGAGTTCCCTGGGCCACGATTCTTCCGCCATCTTCGCCGCCCTCGGGGCCGAGGTCGATGATCCAGTCCGCGTTGCGAATCACATCCAGGTTGTGCTCGATGATGATGATGCTGTTGCCCAGGTCGGTGAGCCGGTGCAGTACTTCCAACAGACGGTTTACGTCTTCAAAGTGCAGCCCCGTGGTCGGCTCGTCTAGCAGGTACAGAGTGCGCCCGGTCTGCCGCTTGCTCAGCTCGCGCGCCAGCTTGATGCGCTGCGCCTCGCCGCCGCTCAGGGTCACCGAAGATTGACCTAAGTGAATGTATCCCAGCCCCACGTCCACCAGCGTCTGCAGCTTCTGCCGCGCCTGGGGAAAGTTTTCCAGCACCGTCAGAGCCTCGCTGATCGGGGTGTCGAGCAGGTCGGCGATGGTGTAACCCTTGTAGTGCACCGCCAGCGTCTCGCGGTTGTAGCGCTTGCCGCCGCACACCTCGCAGAGCACGTACACGTCGGGCAGGAAGTTCATCTCGATGCAGCGCTCGCCCTCGCCCTGGCAGGCTTCGCAGCGTCCGCCCGCCACGTTGAAGCTGAAGCGCCCCGCCTTGTATCCCCGCTCGCGCGCCTCGGGCAGCATGGCATAGAGCTCGCGGATCTGGGTGAAGACGCCGGTATAGGTCGCCGGATTGGAGCGCGGTGTGCGGCCAATCGGCGACTGGTCGATGCGGATTACCTTGTCGATCTGCTCTACTCCTTGGATCGACTTGTGCGCGCCCGGCTCCTGCCGAGATTTGTAAATCTTCTGCGCCAGCGCGGCGTAGAGAATGTCATTCACAAGTGTCGATTTACCGGAGCCGGAGACGCCGGTCACCACCGTCATCACGCCCAGCGGAAAGCTGGCGTCGATGCTTTTGAGGTTGTTGGCCTTCGCGCCCAGCACGATGATCGACTGCCCGTTGATCTGCCGCCGCTCCTCGCGCACCGGAATGGTTTTACGCCCGGAGATATACTGCCCGGTCAGCGATGCGGGGACTTCGGCTACCTCCGCGGGAGTGCCCGCGGCCACCAGCTCTCCGCCCAGCTTGCCCGCACCCGGTCCCAGGTCGATCACGTAATCGGCGCGGCGGATGGTCTCCTCGTCGTGCTCCACTACCAGCACGGTGTTGCCCAGGTCGCGCAGCGATTCCAGCGACTGCAGCAGCTTTTCGTTGTCGCGCGCGTGCAGGCCGATGGAGGGCTCGTCGAGAACATACAGCACGCCGCGCAGCTTGGAGCCGATCTGCGTCGCCAACCGGATGCGCTGCCCTTCGCCGCCGCTCAAGGTCGCCGCCGAGCGGTCCAGCGACAGATATCCCAGCCCTACGTGGTTCAAAAAACCAAGCCGCTCCTGGATCTCGGCCGCGATGCGTCCCGCAATCTTTTCCTCCCGCCCACTCAACCGCAGTTGCGAAGCCGCCTCCACCGCGCGCGAGATGGGAAGCGCGGTAAACTCGGCGATGCTCATGCCATTCACCCGCACCGCCAGGCTCTCCGGACGCAGCCTGCGTCCCAAGCACACCGGGCACGGAGTGGCCGACATGTACTGCATCAGGTATTCGCGGTACGCCTCGGTGGTTACATCTTCTAGCGCCTGCTTGTGGAAGGCGAGTATGCCCTTGAAGCCGGAGCGCACGCGCCGCGACGGGTCGCCATACAGCAGAAATTTCTGCTGCTCCTCGGGCAGCTGCTCGAAGGGCGTTGCCAGCTCGATTTTCTTTTCTTCGGCGGCCCGCTTGACCATCGCCTGCAGCCCGGCTGAGCCGGAACCTGGCCCCAAGCCGCCGTCCAGCAGAGGCTTGGACCAGTCCACGATCACCTTGGCCGGATCGAAGTCATACTTCGATCCCAGTCCATTGCACTCCTCGCAGGCGCCATACATGCTGTTGAAGCTGAACGAGCGCGGCTCCAGCTGGGCCACGTTCACGCCGCACTCCGGGCAGGCCATGCGCGAGGAGTACATGTGCTCTTCGCCGCCCACCACGCTCACCACCAGAAGTCCGGAGCCCAGCTTCATGGCCACTTCGATGGAGTTGGTCAGGCGCCGTTCGATTCCTTCCTTTACCAGCAGCCGGTCCACCACCACTTCAATCGTGTGATTGCGCCGCTTGTCCAGCTTGATCTCTTCTTCAATCGAGCGCAGTTCGCCGTCGATCCGCGCCCGGGTAAATCCGTGGGCGGCCAGCTTCTCCAGCTCCTTGGTGAACTCGCCTTTGCGTCCGCGCACGATGGGCGCCAGAAGCATGACGCGAGGCTCGCCTCCGGTCCCGGCCAAATCCATCACCCGCGCGCTGATCTGCTCCACCGACTGGCGGGTGATCTCCTTGCCGCAACTGGGGCAGTGGGGGATGCCGATGGAGCTGTATAGCAGGCGCAGGTAATCGTAGATCTCGGTGATGGTCCCCACCGTGGAGCGGGGACTGCGCGAGGTGGTCTTCTGCTCGATGGAGATCGCCGGGCTCAGTCCGTCGATGGAATCCACGTCGGGCCGCTCCATCTGGTCCAGAAACTGCCGCGCGTAGGCCGAGAGGGTCTCGACGTAACGCCGCTGTCCCTCCGCGTAGATGGTGTCGAAGGCCAGCGAGGATTTGCCCGAGCCGCTCAGCCCGGTGATCACCGTCAGCGTGTTGCGCGGGATCTCGACGTCGATGTTTTTCAGGTTATGCTGACGCGCGCCGCGCACCGTGATGTTACGGATGCCCATGTCGATTGCTTCCCGTTGAATTACACCGCTGCCCGTTCGCCGAATTGAAGCACCGAATTGGTGCACCGAATCAGGGCGCCGAATCAGTACAGGGCCACTCGTAATTGGACGCACCGCCACGGATGGGCTACAAGAGCAGGTAGATAGTTCAACTCAGGTATCTTATTTGCCAATAGCGCACCGGGTCAAACCCCCGCATATTGGTTGCAGGCCCTTCAGGCGCCACGGCCAATCTTCGGCATGGGCGAATACGGGCCTGAAGAATTCCGAAATTCGGAACTTTTTCGGTACCATGGAAGTACCGGCTGCTGGATCGCCGGCGCAAAGGAAAAGAGTACAACGTGTTATCCCTGATGATGTCGCTCGCAATGTTCGCCGTGATCGTGCTCTCGCTCGCTGCCGGGGTGGGCCTGGGTTACGCCATTATTTTTGGAATTCTCTATGCCTTCGACCGCAGCCGGCAATCGGTCCAAAGGGTACCCGCGCAAGTCTTCCATACCTCCGCCGGCGGCGATTAGCAACTTCGCTGGAAACCATGCGCCGCGCCTGGTGCGCATCGCAAATGAGAAAGGCTCCGCCGGTTGGCGGAGCCTTTCTCATTGCGGAATTCTTCCACTTCCAGAAAATAGCGATTTGCTGGTACTTAGTGCTCCGCCGGTTGCACCGGTGGTGCAGTTTGAGCCGGCGTCAACTCCCGGAAGAGCTGCTCCGGAGTCTTGGGGCCGTTCTGTCCGTTCGGCGAGTTCGGCTCCGGCTGCTGCGGAGCCGGCTGCGGCGGCTCTGGCTGGGCCTCGGCGGGCGGCTGCGCGGGCATATCATCGGTCGAAGAAGAATCCGAAGTATCGTTCGCCTGCGGCTGCGGCGTGGGGGGTTGCGACCGGCCTGCCGTGGCACTCTGCGTCGAGGCTCCCGCTTGGGATTGGGTCAGCACGATGCGGGTGACCACACCCGGCTTCTCCTGCGACCCGAGGATGAAATAGTCATAAGGCGTACCCTTCAGCAGAGCCGCGATCACCTGCCTGGGATCGCCGGGGCCCAGGCGCACCGCGACCCGCTCACTCGGCGACGCTCCCTCAACCTCGGCGCCCGTCGCATTGTGAACGCCCTTCAGCACATCGCTCAGGGTGGAGTTCGGCGCGTCGATGGTGAGTAACCCGTTGGCCAGCGTCACATTGGGATTGACCGGGGCGCTGTTCATCAGCGTAGCCGGCACTGGCGGCACCGCTCGCGCCGGAACCGGCTGGGCCGGAGCCACGGCCGCCACCGGGCTTGGGCTTTTCGCGGGAGCCGTTTTCTTCTTCTTCGTCGCCGCGTGCGGCTTTTGCGGCGAGGTTGCCTGCGCGGAGCCCTGTGCCTGGGCCACGCCGGAGATCATGGCGAGCGCACACGCGATTGCGATCATTCGTCTCATTGCAAGCTCCGCCCTGCCGTCTGGCTCTTCGGCTTGATTCTACCCTTTTCCCGCTTTCGGATGCACCCACCGAGGCTCTTCCCGCTTGTGTATCTGCGCCTTACCAGCCAGCGCGCTGCCAGCGATGCACCGCCTGCGGCCTTGGTTCCACCCATCCCGCGTCCAATTTCCCGCCGTTCTTCCTTGACATCCAGCCGGACGGCCAGCAAAATAACCCGCAACCCTACCGCCCCGGCGGAGTATTTCCCTTTATGCCTTCAATGCAGCCTCAGCGCAACCCCGAGCCGTCCGTGAATCGTCCCATGAACCAGCCCTGCCGCCATCCCCGGGTGCAAATCGTTGCCCGTGAAGAGGATTCGGAATTTGTCGAATGCCTGGAGTGCCGCGAGGTGTTTGAAAGCAGCGAGTTCAAGGATATGGACATCGAGGATTCCTTTTCCGGCGAAGCTTGATCCGGGTCGGGAACTCGTCCGCTTTCGAACCTCCGCCGTAGTGTGCCAACCCGGGCCGGGCCTGCCGCGCCATCACGGGAAGGGAACTGCCATACAATAGCTTCAGCCTCCGCGGGCATCGCCCCGCGTTCCCGCCATGCCGCAGACTCGACCCATCCCGAAGACAGCCCTGGTCGTAGACGATTCGATGCTGATTCGCCACTGCGTCTGCCGCTTTCTGGAGGAGCGAGGCTTTTTCGTCGATTCGGCTACCAACGGGGTCGAAGCGCTGACCATTCTCGAACATTTCCTGCCCGACATCATCATCACCGACCTAGTCATGCCGCGCATGGGCGGCGAGGAATTGATCTCCCGAATCCGTCAGCGCGAGGTTTTTGCCAATACGCCCATCCTCGTCCTGGCGGCGCGCCGCCGTGCCAGCGGCCTCTCCGCCGACCTGCTCTCCGGCATCGCGGCCGTAATCTTCAAAAACATCGACATTGAAACCCAGCTCGGCCAGGCGCTGGATTCCACTCTGGCCTAAGTCCGGCTAAGGCATTTTCACAGTTGCTGTATGACGAAGCCGCACATTCCATTGGCGTTTTCTCCCAAGGAAAACGCCAACGTGCACAACTCTGGAAATATCAGGGTAACTGTGAAAATGCTTTAGCGCAGCGGCAGGTTGGCCTCCGCGGTAAGTTCCAGTCCCGCGAACTTCCCTGCGATCCATTTGGAATGAGCCGCCGCGGCGATCATGGCGGCGTTATCGGTGGACATCCGGCGCGAAGGGAAGTGGACCTGCACTCCGCCGCGCTCCGCTTTGAGCCCCGTGCTGCTCAAAGCTGGTGCGCAGGGCGCTGTTGGCGGCCACGCCGCCGGTCACCAGCAGGGTCTGTACCCCATACTCCCGGCAGGCTGCCAGCGTCCGCCGGGTCAAGTCGCTCACCACCGCTGCCTGGAAGCTGGCCACCAGGTCGAGCGTCTGCCGGTCGCACAGCCTGCGGTAATCCTCCTCGGAGGGCTCGGCGATCTGCAGTAGCGCGTTGCGGCGGAGCTCAACCGCCTCCTGCATCCGGTTGGTCTCTACGTAGCGCAGCACCGCCGTCTTGATGCCGCTGTAGCTGAAGTCGAAGCGCTTGCGGTCCTCCTCGATCCGGCCCGCGCGCTTGGGCTCATGCCGCGCCCCATGCTTCAACTGGGCAAAGGTGAACTTCACGGCAGCAGGGTCTCCGAACTTGGCCAGCCGGTCGATCACCGGGCCGCCCGGATAGCCCAGCCCGAGCAGCTTCGCGGTCTTGTCGAAGGCTTCGCCGGCGGCGTCGTCGCGGGTGTGGCCCACATTTTCGTAGAGCCAGCCGCCCTCCCGCTGTTCGGCCAGAAACAGATGGGTGTGTCCCCCGCTCACCACCAGCGCCAGCACGGGAAGCGCAGCGCGCCGTTGCCCTGCTGGCGCAACTCCAGCAGCACCGCATGGATGTGCCCCTCGATGTGGTTCACGGCGATCAGCGGCTTGTCCAGGGCCCATGCCAGCGACTTGGCGAAGCTGACGCCGGTGAGCAACGCGCCCGCCAGTCCGGGGCCGTTGGTCACCGCGATGGCGTCCACGTCGGCATAGCTCAACCCGCCTTGTCGAGAGCCGCGCGGGTCACCGGCACCAGGTTCCGCAGATGCTCCCGGCTGGCCAGCTCCGGCACCACGCCGCCGTAGGGAGAGTGGGTCGCGATCTGCGAGGCCACCACGCTCGACACCAATTCTTCGCCGCCGCGCACCAGCGCCGCCGCCGTCTCGTCGCACGAACTCTCAATTCCGAGAATCAACGCACCATTGCTCACCCATAGAGAATACCGCCTGCGATCTACAATGTCCTGTGGTGTGAAGCGATATGTCCGTGCCCTACCCAACGCGAAGCCGCGCTCGCAGCCATCCGGCTTCTCCGCCGCCACGGCCATCAGGCTCTGTGGGTGGGCGGATGCGTCCGCGATCTGCTGCTGGGCCGCGAGCCCGCCGATTACGACGTTGCCACCTCGGCCACGCCCGGCGAAGTCATGCGCATCTTTCCCCAGACCTACGCCGTCGGCGCGCAGTTCGGAGTGGTGCTGCTGCCGCTGAAAACGCTGGGAGATTCGAGCGATCAAGGCTACGTCGAGGTCGCCACCTTCCGCTCCGATGGAGCCTATCTCGACGGCCGCCATCCCGACTCGGTGCGCTACACCACCTCGCCGCAGCATGACGTGGAGCGGCGCGACTTCACCATCAACGGCCTGCTGCTGGATCCACTCTCCGCGCATCCCAATACTCCGCACGGCGAACTGCTCGACTACGTCGAAGGCCGGCGCGATCTGGAGCTCGGCCTGGTGCGCACCATCGGCCCGCCGGAGCAGCGCTTCGAAGAGGACAAGCTGCGCATGTTGCGTGCCGTGCGCTTTGCCGCGCGCTTCGGATACGCCATCGACGCCGCAACCATGGAAGCCATCCGCCGCCTCGCGCCGCAGATCCACCAGGTCTCCTGCGAGCGGATTCGCGATGAGCTGACCAGGATGCTGACCGAAGGACAGG
>CAVUKX010000014.1:0-6635 GCA_963742165.1 uncultured Acidobacteriota bacterium
CCAGCCTGTCAGGCGGTAGCTTCCTTGGGCTGCGCCGTCTTCTTGCCGGCCCGCGCTGCCTTGCGGCGGGGCTTCTTGGCTGCAGGTTTCTGCTCGGCTGCGTATTCGCGCTCGGCGATGAGGTCTTCCAAGGTTTCCTTTTGGCGAATGAGTTCCTCAAGGGTCATCGAACTGTAATCGTTCGCACTGCCTCCAGGAAGATGGATTCCCTGGCTCTCCAGCCAGGCATCGACCTGCTTTCTGATTCATCTTATAGAAGTAGAAGAGTGCGGCGGCGCCGCCCAGCCCGACGACAAAACCCGTGACATGCTGTGAAGTGACCGGCATGAATCTGATGCTCCTTTCTGGTCTGTTGCACTTCTACTGTTCGGCGGAGCCGTAGGTTGCGCCTCGGATGCGCAACGGGATGCCGCGCTGAAAACCACTGACACCTTCCAGAACCTGGTCGTGCATCTCCGCTACGCGCCGGATGTCCTCGATCATACTCTGCTGTCCCGGCGTCCTGCCCGTGATCGCCTGGAACAACATAGTCGGTACCATCCCGAACAATGTCATCTTATCCGGCGGTGTGGGGTCAGGAGCGACCACAACCTCGAAGCGCGGCGAAGCGCCATGGCGGCCGATCTGGGCGGGACGAACCTCGACGCCGGAGGCCGGCAATCGAACCAAATGCCGGCCGAAGGTGCTGATCCAAGTGAAGATCGCCGCTGGCAACGCATTGCCGCCGAGCATTGCGGTCAGTAGATAGGTTACGCTGAGCACCTCGGGGTCGAAGTTGCCGCGCAGGCGATACTCCACCCAACCGTGGTGCAGAGCCGCCCCCGCCGTGGTGAGGCCGGCGATGCGATCCAGAGCGTTGTTGGCGGCCTGGTTCTGTCCCATGATGCGCAAAACAAACGCGGCCACGAGTACGACACCCGAATAGAATGCCGAATCCGTCATTTCGCGCGCTGCGGGGCGCCGCAGAACTCGAATGCCTGCGTTGTCGTGTTCCAGGGACAGCCCCGTGGCGATGCGAATGACGATCTCTTCGGTCGAGATGTGGTTCGGATCATACCGCACCAGCACGGAGCGGCTGATAGCGGTATACCGAACCTCCCCGACGCCGGCATGCTCCTCCACCAGGCGCCGCATACGCTCGGGCTGCTCGCAAGGCGTGCGACAGCCGGATGCGCAACCGGCCGGGAAGTTCGTGCTCAATCGTAACGGCAGGTTGTTGGTCGCCGGTCATCGGCTATGCTCCATGTTGTGCAGCAGCAGGCGCAGGGAATTCATCACCACTAGCACCGTTGTGGCGTTATGAATGGCGGCGCCCCAGACCACCGGCATCCGGCCGAGCGAAGCCAGCACCAGGGCCGTCGTGTTCACCCCAATGGCGGTGGCAAAGTTCTGCTTGACGATGCCCATCGTCTTCTGCGAGAGCAGTATGGTGGCAGGAATCATGAGGGGATCGTCGCTGGAAATGGTAATGTCGGCCGCCTCCATGGCAATGTCGGTCCTCATCCCTCCCATGGCGATGCCCACATCCGCGCAGGCCAGCGCGGCCGCGTCGTTGATCCCGTCACCGGCCATCACCACGCGCCGTCCCTTCTGCTGCAACCGCAGCACCACATCCGATTTGCCCTCCGGCAAAACCTGCGCATGGTAACGGTCCATCGCCATCTTGGTGGCTACAAGTTCGGCATGCTGCTCCATGTCGCCGGTGAGCAGCACGATATCGTCCATGCCCAGCATGCGCAGGCGATTCAGCGACTTCTTCATGTCCTCGCGCAGAGTGTCCTGGATCCCCATCACTCCAAGAATGGCGCGGTCGCGGGCGACATAGATCACCTGCTCTCCGCGCCGAGCCAGCTCCCGTGCAGCCTCCTCTGCTCGGGAGAGGTCAATCCGCTGCTCGCGCATGAAGAGGGCATTGCCCACGCGCAGCGACGCTCCGGCAATGGTGGTTTGCACCCCGCGCCCAACGCTAACGTGGGTTGGCCCATGTACTGGGATGGGCCAGCCGTTGCGTCGCATCTTGTCCACAAACGCAATTGCGATGGGATGGGTCGAAGTTTCCTCGGCCGCGGCAGCCAGTTCGATCATCTCGCGCTCTGCGACGCCGGGCGCCACCGGGATGACGGAGACGACCTGCGGCCGGCCCTCGGTCACGGTCCCGGTCTTGTCCAGAACGAGGGTGTCGGCTTCGGCCAGCATTTCCAGGTAATTGCTGCCTTTGATCAGGATGCCGTTGCGGGCCGCGGTGGCGATGGCCGCCGACAGCGCGGTGGCGGTGGAAAGCCGCACTCCGCATGAGTAGTCGATGATCAGCATGTTCAGCGCGCGCTCCGGGCTGCGCGTGGCGAGATAGACGAGCCCGGCCAAGCCAAAGTTTACCGGAATGAAGCGGGCGGAGAAGCGGTCGGCAAAGGCCTGAATCGTCGCCTTCCGGTGCGCCGCTTCCTCCACCAGATGGACAATTCGTGCCACGGCCGTATCATCGCCAACCTTCTTCGCTCTTATGGTCAGGTGGCCGGCCTTGACCACCGTGCCCGCAAAAACCGGGTCGCCGGTCTGCTTGTGGATCGGCATGAACTCGCCGGTTATCGAGGCCTGGTCAACCGCCGCTTCACCCGCTTCGATCGCCCCGTCGACGCTGATCTTTTCGCCGGTCTTCACCACGATGCGGTCGCTGACCCGCACCTGCTCGACCGGGATCTGCACCTCCCTTCCGTCCTTCTCAAGCCTCCAGACGTAAGCCTCGCCCACCGCAAGCATGTCGCGAATCGCACGCCGTGTCCGGTCCATCGTATAAACGGTGAGCAACTCGGCCACGTCCGCCAACCCGATGATGGTCAGGGCCGCAGTGTCGCGGCCGGATAGCAGACTGGCGACAATGGCCGAAGAACTGAGCGTATCGGCATTGGGCTGGCCGCTGACCATCAGCGAGCGCCAGCCGCTGCGCAGGATGGGCAGGGCCAGCGAGAGACTCGTCAAAGCGGGCATTGTCGTGAAGCGGCCAAGAAGGGTGGCGGGCACTTTGCGCTTGGACATGGCGCTGAATCCCAACGTGACCGCACTGGCGACCACGCGCGGCAGGATTTCGGCCACGGACCCCTCCTGAAGACGGCGTTCCTGCGCTGTCGATTGTGCGGCCAGCTGCCGTTCCGCCTTGAAGACGGTCAGGGAATACTCGTTGAGAGTCGACTGTGCGGCAGCGAGGATATCTTGGGTGCCGCTCTTTGCCTGGTCGAAGTGAATCAGTACGTTTTCGGTGATCGGGCTCACCTTGGCCGAGCGGACTCC
This sequence comes from uncultured Acidobacteriota bacterium, assembly GCA_963742165.1. Taxonomy (GTDB): domain Bacteria; phylum Acidobacteriota; class Terriglobia; order Terriglobales; family Acidobacteriaceae; genus TOLSYN. Next base: position 3,286 of record CAVUKX010000014.1, read on the forward strand.
GGGCAGAGCCCCCAGCCTGGTGGCGATCGCCAGGGCCTCCTTGGGCAGGTGCCGGAGGCCGGGGCAGTAGATGCGCACTCGCCCAGGAAGCTCATGGACGATCTGGCAAGTCTTCGCTCTGTCGCGTTTAAGCCCAAACATCTTCGGATATCTCAAGTTTCTCGTCGAGCGCCAGACGGTGGCGAGTGCCTGCGCGGATGGCGCGGACCAGCCGCCGCAGCACATGGGGCAGCTTCCGCGGGCGGAGTCGCAGCAAGCCGCTCCCAGTGCCGGAGCGCCAGACGATTGATGGCCCGCAGAAAGGCGAGCAGTTCCTTTTCTGTAAGTTGGTCCGCATGGTACCGGATCAACACGCTTCCCGTTGTCAGGTTCACCTGGACCGTTTGGATTTCGTCCGGGCTGGCCAACAGGTCACGCCACACCAAGGCCCACTCCCGCTGCGCAGGATCTACATGCTTGAGCGCCGGGATGTAGAGCCGCAAACGTCCGGGCAGCCGATGAACGATCCGGGGGCGCAGAAGCCAGCTCTGCAATTCTAGGACGAGGGCTTCGGCTTTCATGGGTGCCTCAGTTCCGAGGGGAACATCGAGCGATATGCCCAATACAGCAGCGTCCAGCCATGCTGCCGGTTGCCCGCAGCGATTTGCCGGATCCCCAACGCCACCAGCAGCAGGTCCAGCGATGTCCACAGATCGGTTACTCCACCGCTCTGCTGGTGGATCGCACGATTCAGGGCTTCCCCGGCTTGGCGAATTTCCTCTCCGAGGACAGAGCGCGGCGGGCGCAGGATTTCCTTCTCCAATCCCAGCAGGCGAATCGTCGCACCCAGCAGCATGTCAGGCTTGACGCGATCCGGCGAGAAGTGAATGAGTAGGCTTCCGGACAAAGCGTTGACCTCTACGGTGCGAATGCCGTCCAGCCGGGCGAGGCTTTGCTGAAGCTGATCAGCCGCCCTGTGCTGTCCGATGAGCACCGGCGCGCGGAGGCGCAGCCGTCCCGGGAGAACGTGCGTTGTCTCCATGACCCCCGCAAAGCTCGGTAGCCGATTCTCTCCAACCTGCTGTTTACGGCCGAGCAAGGCCGTCATTACGGCAGCGGTGATCAGGTGCATGAGCCCTCAACTTACCTGCAAACGCGCATGGCCCGGCCTGCCCTTGAGAAGGAGTGCGGGCAAATTAGAACCGAGAACCTACCTGTGATGTAGAAACTTCTTACATGGATGCCTTGCACATTCCAGCGTCGCGAGACGGCCCCAGAAATTCGCGACGCCTCTACCATCCTGCTCACTTACGCCGCATGGGCGGGCTCTCTCGTCGCGTGTGTCGCTTCCACTTCGCTCAGGCGTAAAGGCCGATGGGTGTGAGGATTTCGTAGGCGTCGTGCTGTGCAATGTTTTGAGCCAGCGCCCGGTAGATTTTTTGAATTTTGGGTGTGTTCCAGTTTGATAGATTCGAGGCCGCTTGCGGTGTTTTGGCGAAGAGGACGATGCCGGTAGTGGCTCGGCCCAACCGGTGGACAGGGTTTGCGTTGGGGGTTTGCTTTTGCACCAGGCGAGGAGGAGCTGCTGGAGTCCTTGAAGATCGTCGGCGACACGATCCTATACGGAAGCCGCGTCCCCACCCCGGCTACGCCGGAAGAGGGCGATGACGGCGACGACGATAATGATATCCGCGTCAAAGCTGCGTGACAAAGCACCCAGAGACTCTCTTTCGTCGCGTGGGTCGCTTCCATTTCGCTCAAGCGTAAGGCCAAGCACTTGGCTGCTCCGCCAGCCTTCAGGAATTCCGTCAGCCGCACTTGCACGACCTGGAAGCCGAGCGCTTCCAACCGCAGGGACAACTCGCTGCTGATCTCGTTCAATAGAATCCACCGTCCAACATTGATTGCATTGCAGGCAAAGCGCAGCGCGTCCTGTTCGCAGACGGGAATGCGCCGTTCTTTCGGATAGCGCATTTCGATCTCTGCATTTGCCTCCGCATCAAACGCCGCGGGGAAATACATAAGGTATCCGCCCCGCAATGGACAAAAACAGGTATCAAGGTGATAAAACCGCGGGTCAACAAGCCGCAGCGAAATGACTTCGACGCCCCATAAATCCCGCAGATGGCGATGGCTGGACTGCATTGTCCGCACTCCATGCCCTGCCCAGAGCCGCGAACCATCTGCCTCAAACAGGGCATCGCCCTCACCTTCAAACGGAGTTGCCAATGGCATATCGCAAACACTGAAACCCAGATCATCAAACCACTTGCGGAAATGCGACTCCTCGCCTTGCCGCTCCGGATGAAAGAACCGGCTTATGGCCACCACTCCCTTTCGCACCAGCCCCGCGTTCGCGGTGAAAACCATGTCCGGCCAACCGGGCTGCGGCTCCACAAGCATCACCCGTGCCACCTGGTTCAACGCGTGACGCAGATCTTCCCATTGCGCTGCCGCCTGCTTGCGTGAGGCGCGACGGACGTTTCCTGCCATCCAGGGGTTGATGACGTAGTTCACGTCGTACAGCTTGGGAGAACACATCAGGAACGTGGGTTTCTCGAAGACAGGTGCGCTCTCGCTTCTGTGCGGGCTAGCGTCCGGCTGGCTCATAGCGGTTCCCTTCACGGATGAGGTGCTTACCCCTGGAGAGATGCTTGTGGATTGTGTTGGTAGCTATTCAATTTGTTGATGGGGTCGATAACGCGGAGAGTTGCTGCGCGAGTAGACGGGGACACCCGCACATCCCTGACGGGCCAACCGGCAGTCACCGCTCCGAGCGGCTGCAGTGCGATTTCCTGTCCAATCGGCGTTTTTCGTTACCGATCCAAAGGATGGCGGTGGCGAGCTCGAACCACGGACCTACGGATTATGAGTCGACAATCGTCGCCCTGAAACTCTATATGCAGGGTCTAGCCTGGCAAAATGCGGCAGAATGAGGCAAACCGCGCAACCTGACCGCAACTAGAAACCGCCTAATTCCCTAGCCAATGTCGTTGGCCTCGGCCCAGTCGTGGACCCGTTCCAGCAGGGAATTGAGGGCGGGGCGCAGTCAGCCCAGAGCGGCGTGCCCGGTTCGGGCTCCAGGAAAGGGGCTGCCCCTGCAGCGAACCGGTTCACGGCAATCGCAGAGGTTTTCGAGTCCCTCACCCTCCGCCATTCCTTCTCTATCAGCAGCTTACAAGCCGAAGTACCACGAGGAGTACCAGTTTTGATAGGGGGCGGGGGAGACCCCTCCGTCCGTTTGCTTGCTTGATTAACTACCCTACCGGCGCCCCGGCAAAGACGATCCCGGCCAAGGTTCCGCCGCCCAGGAGCAGGTAGCGCGTATCGGTGTTGCGGTTCTATCGTTGTTGAGACAAGTGCAGGCGTTT
>CAVUKX010000015.1:0-118566 GCA_963742165.1 uncultured Acidobacteriota bacterium
AGAATGGTGGCCAGGGAGGGAGTTGAACCCCCGACACGCGGATTTTCAGTCCGCTGCTCTACCAGCTGAGCTACCTGGCCATCCTGAATGCACCGGGAAAAGTGCTTACGGAAGGGGCTCCGGAGGCACGAATCCGCCCGGAACGTCTTTGATTATAGCAGCCTGCCCATGGTTGGCAAAGCTCCGCTGTGGATAATGCGATTGCTGCCTGATTCCGCGGCCGGCATTCAAAAACTGTGCGCAATTCCGGCTCAGGAGAGATCCGCGAACCGCCCCGCCATCATCACCGCCGCACAATGATTGCCGCCGAACCAGTAGGGCAGTTCGCGATAGTCGTCCAGCTCGAAGAAAGCCAGGTCGGCGTCTTTGCCGGCCTCCACGCTTCCCTTGCGCTCGCCCAGCTCCAGCGCGCAGGCGCCGTTGATGCAGGCCGCCGTCAGCGCCTCCTCCACGCTCATGCGCATCTGGGTGCACGCCAGCGAGAGCACCATCGGCATGCTGATGGTCGGCGAGGTCCCGGGATTGTAGTCCGTTGCCAGCGCCACCGCCGCGCCCGCGTCGATCAGTCTGCGCGCCGGCGGATATTGCTTGGCGGCCAGGAAGTAATTGGCCCCGGGCAGCAGCGTGGCCACGGCATCGCTGGCCGCCAGCGCCGCCATATCCGCCTCGTCCAGGCAATCCAGATGATCCACCGAAACCGGATGCAGCTTGAGCAGCGAGGCCAGCGGCGTGTGCGTCAACTGTCCCACGTGCAGCCGCGAGCGCAGTCCAAGCCGCGCAGCCGCGCGTCACGATGCGCTTCGTCTGCGCCAGCGTAAACGCCCCGCGCTCGCAGAAGACGTCCACATACTGCGCCAGCTTTTGCCGCACAATGCTGGGCATGAGCTCGTCGCAGAGCAGTTCCACATAACGCTGCGGGCTCTTCTCGAACTCCGGCGGCACCACGTGCGCTCCCAGAAACGTCGCCACCACCGCTCCCGTCCACGGCCGGGCCGCGCGTCGAATCGCACGCAGGCTCTTGATCTCCGAAGCGGCGTCCAGCCCGTAGCCAGACTTCGCCTCCAGCGTGGTTGTCCCCTGCGACTGCGCCTGCCGCAGCGCCGCGTAAACATGATCGGCCAGTTTCGCCTCGCTGGCCGCGCGCACGTCCGCCACGCTGGCGCGGATTCCCCCGCCGGCAGCCGCAATCTCCTCATAGCTTGCGCCCGCCACGCGCTGCTCAAAGTCAAGCAGCCGCGGCCCTACAAACGCCGGATGCGTATGCGAATCGATAAAGCCGGGCAGCACCACCTTGCCGCGGCAATCCAGCTCAATCACCTCCGCGCGATGCTGCTTGAGCCACGCATTGCGCAACACCTGCGGCCCGCTGCCCACGGCAACGATCCGCCCTTCGGCGATCAGCACCGCCGCATCGTTCAGCACGCCGATCTCGCGCATCTGCCGACCGCGCCGCGCTGCGCTTCCAACCCCCGCGCTCCCAGCCTCTGCACGCAACGTCACCAGTTGCGAGATGCGATGCAGCAGCACCGCCGGGCCGCGCGCCGCGGCCCTGATTCTCTTGTCGCTCGTGCCCTTATCGCTCGTGCTCCTGCCTCTGGCCATCATCGCCTGCCTACTTGCCTTCCATCGGAATCTTGACGCCTTTGCGTTCGGCAAAGCGCTTCGCCTCGTCGTAGCCCGCGTCCACGTGCCGGATGACGCCCGTACCCGGGTCGTTGGTGAGCACGCGTTCGATGCGCCGCGCCATCTCGTCGGTGCCATCGGCCACCGTCACCTGCCCGGCGTGCTGCGAGTAGCCAATGCCCACGCCACCGCCGTTGTGGATGGATACCCACGAGGCGCCCGAGGCGGTATTCAGCAGCGCATTCAGCAGAGGCCAGTCGGCCACCGCGTCGCTGCCGTCCTTCATCCTCTCGGTCTCGCGATAGGGCGACGCCACCGAGCCGCAGTCCAGATGATCGCGCCCCATCACCACCGGCGCCTGAATTTTTCCTTGTTGCACCAAACGATTGATGGCCAGCCCGAACTCCGCCCGCTCGCCATAGCCCAGCCAGCAGATGCGCGCCGGCAATCCCTGAAAGCGAATGCGCGTGCGCGCCAGCTCAATCCAGCGCCGCAGCCGGCGATTCTCCGGAAATAGCTCCAGCACCAGATCGTCGGTGACCGCGATGTCCTTCGCCGCTCCGGAAAGCGCAACCCAGCGAAACGGCCCGCGTCCCTCACAAAACAGCGGCCGTATATACTCCGGCACAAAGCCCGGAAAATCGTAGGCGTCCTTCACTCCCTGCTGAAACGCAAACGTCCGTATATTGTTGCCATAATCAAACGTCACCGAGCCCATCTTCTGCAGCCGCAGCATCCCCTCCACGTGCCGCGCAATCGACTCCAGCGCCCGCCGCTCATACGCCTTGCGGATCGCGCGCCCTCAGCGCCAGCGCCTCCTCCAGCGTCATCCCGTTCGGCACATATCCATTCAGCGGATCGTGCGCCGAGGTCTGATCGGTAAGAATATCGGGCACCACGCCACGCTCGGCCAGCTCGGGAATCACGTCCGCGCAATTGCCCACCAGTCCGACCGAGACGTTCTCCTTTTTGCGCAGCGCGTTCTTCAAAATCCGCAGCGCCTCGTCCAGCGAGTTCACCATAAAGTCGCAATAGCCGCTCTTCAGCCGCCGCTTGATTCGCTCCGGATCGACCTCGACGCCAAGGAAGCACGCGCCAGCCATCGTCGCCGCCAAGGGTTGTGCGCCGCCCATTCCGCCCATGCCGCCGGAGACGATCAGCTTGCCCGCGAGGTCGCCGTCCGGATCTCCCGCATGGAAGTGGCGCTCACCCGCTGCCGCAAACGTCTCATACGTCCCCTGCACAATTCCCTGCGAGCCGATGTAGATCCACGAGCCCGCGGTCATCTGCCCATAGGCCATCAGCCCCGCGCGCTCCAGCTCGTTGAACTTTTCCCAGTTGTTCCAGTGCCCCACCAGGTTGGAGTTGCACAGCAGCACGCGCGGCGCGTAGCTATGCGTGCGGAAGATGCCCACCGGCTTGCCGCTCTGCACCAGCAGCGTCTCATCGTTCTCCAGCCCGCGCAGCGCTCGCACGATGGCGTCGAAGCACTCCCAGTTGCGCGCCGCCTTGCCCGTCCCGCCATACACCACCAGATCGCGCGGACGCTCGGCCACCTCGGGATCGAGGTTGTTCATCAGCATGCGCAGCGCCGCCTCCTGCGCCCACCCCTTGCAGGAGATCTCCATCCCCCGCGCCGCTTTGATGGGAGTGTAAGTGCGGCCGACTGTTCGAGTTCGGATGCCATACAGTGCCTCACGCGCTCGGTGCAAAATGCGTGAGAAATCGTAGTGCGTAGGGAGGGTCGTTGGCAAACGGGAATGCCCTATGCGAAGTTGATCGCGCTTACTTCGAGAAAGGATCGCGATGCTTTTCCATCGTAGTAGTACAAGGTGACGGACTGCGACGCAAATCAAGCACCCGCTCAGGGACTCCGGAAGCTCTCCACAGGACGCCGATCTTCGGATGTGAAGGTTCACGGCCGAAATGAAGCGCGCTGGCCACTTCGCACCTAGGGAATAGACTTACTCATGATACTAGTTCTCCACGGCGGTGGACTTTCTTTGCATTCGGGCGGCAGGCTGTCACTCGCTTAAACTTCCAAAGGCATCGCTTCACCGGCAGCTGTAGGCCTGTCGTTTGAGTGGGTCCATGCAGCCGTGCGTCCTGCAAACTGCTCCGCTTCTCCGCGTCACGTACTGCGACAGCTGCGATAACCCAATGCGGCGAGCGACGCATCTTCAACGAGCGTGCAGTTCGATCCTCTCGGCTTCAAGTTGATCGCGGACACGTCGTCATCGCCAGTATTCATGCTCCGAGTACTACCACTGACCTTCACTCGATCCACCCGCCGCCCACCACCTCGTCTCCGCAATACATCACCACGGCCTGCCCCGGAGTCACACTCCGCTGCGCCTCATCGAACGTGACGAGCACTTCGTCCTCGCCCACGGGCTCTACCGTGGCCGCCGCCGCTGCGTGCCGATGGCGAATCTTCGCCTCTACCCGCATCGGCCCATCCAGCCGCGCGATGGAAATCCAATTCATCCCCTTCGCCCGCAGAGTCTTCGACAGCAGCGCCTCCGCGCCGCCCACCACCACTTCCCTGCTGTCGCCGCGAATCTCCACCACGTACAGCGGCGCGCGCAGTGCGTCCTCCGGGCATCGCCCCGGTAACCGCGCCCAGTCCCTTGCGCTGCCCAATCGTAAAGTTGTGGATGCCCTCGTGACGGCCAAGCACCTCGCCGTCCTCGGTCACCAGTTCGCCGGAGAGATCGGGCAGCCGCTCGCCCTGCTCCTCCATGTAGGCGTCGAGAAACGCCTTGTAATCGCCGCCCGGAACGAAGCAGATCTCCTGCGAGTCGGGCTTGTCGGCCAGCACCGTCAGCCCCTGCTGCCGAGCCTCTTCGCGCACCGCGGGCTTGCACATTTCGCCCAGCGGAAACAGCGTGCGGCTCAACTGCTCCTGCGTCAGCCCGAACAGAAAATACGTCTGGTCCTTCGCGCTGTCCGCAGGACGCTTCAGTATCCACCGCCCGCGCGCCTCGTCCCATTCGTTGCGCGCATAGTGCCCGGTGGCGATCACGTCGGCGCCCACCGAGCGCGCCGTCCGCAGCAGCTGATCGAACTTGAGGTGGTTGTTGCACAGCGAGCACGGAATCGGCGTGCGTCCCGAGAGGTAATCGGCCACAAACGGACGCACCACGTCGCGCTCGAACCGCTCCTCCTGGTTCACCACGTAATACGGAATCCCCAGCCGCGTGGCCACCGAGCGCGCGTCGTACACGTCGTCGAGCGAGCAGCATCGCCCCGCCTTGGGCTCGCCGGATGGGTTCGCATCGGGCAGCCGCCGCTGGTTCCATAGCTGCAGCGTCAGCCCGATCACCTTGTGGCCGGAGCGCACCATCAGCGCCGCCACGGTCGAGGAGTCCACCCCGCCGCTCATGGCCACTGCAACGGTCTTCTCCTGGTTTAATGCCTGTTCGTCCAAGTCGCTCCCCATCCAACCGCCTGCAAATGTCGGGTGCCCCAGGTTCCGTGCCGCGCCTTTTGCGGCGCTAACCTGGGAAGGCAGAACACGGCACCCGGAAACCGCTCTACTGCCGCGCCGCCCACGCCGGGCTCAGCTCCCGCAGCTTGGCCACCACGCCGGGGACCTGGGTCAGCACTTCGTCCACTTCTTCGGCGGTATTCTGCTTGCCCAGGCTGAAGCGGATCGAGCCACGCGCCTCGTCCCCGCTCAGGCCCATGGCGGTGAGCACGTGCGAAGGTTCGGTGGCTCCCGACGAGCACGCCGCGCCGGTGGATACCGAAATGCCCTTCAGGTCCATGGCGATCACGAAGCCCTCACCTTCGATGCCTTCGAACAACAGGTTGGACGTGTTGGGAACGCGCGCAGCCGCGGCGGCATTCACCCGCGTTCCCCTCACCGCACAGCAGATGCCCTGCTCCAATCGGTCGCGCAAATCGGCCATCAGCACATCTCCGCCCTCGGAGAACCATTCCACCGCCATCTCGGCGGCCTTGCCAAAGCCCACGATTCCCGCCAGGTTTTCCGTGCCCGCGCGCCGCCCACGCTCGTGGCGTCCGCCCACCAGCAGGGGACGCAGCCGCGTCGCCCGCCGCACATACAGCGCTCCCACTCCCTGCGGTCCGTGCATCTTGTGCGCCGCCACCGTCAGCAGGTCGCAGCCAATCCGCTCCACGTCAATCGGAACCTTGCCCGCCGCCTGCACCGCGTCGGTGTGGAAATACACATCCGCCTCGCGGGCGATGGCGCCAATCTCTTCCACCGGCTGCAGCGCGCCGCTCTCGTTGTTGGCCATCATCACCGAAATCAGCCGGGTCTCCGGACGCAGGGCGGCGCGCACCGCCTCGGCGCGCACCACTCCATCGTCGCCGCAGGGCACGTAGCTAACGGCGACGCCCATCTCCTCCAGCCGCTTGCAGCCGTTGAGCACGGCATGATGCTCAAGGGTCGAGCTGATCACATGATCGCCCGCCTCGACCAGCCCGAACAGCGCCAGGTTGTCGCCCTCGGTGCCGCCGCCGGTAAACACAATCTCACTGGCGCGCGCGCCCAGCAGTTCGGCCACCTGCTCGCGCGCCGCCTCCACGGCAGCCCGCGCCTGCTGGCCCCGCTGGTGGATCGAGCTGGCGTTGCCAAAGCTCTCCAGCAGATAGGGACGCATCGCCTCGAACACCTCCGGCAGCAAAGGCGTGGTCGCGTTATTGTCAAAATAGATTCGCCACATCATGCTTCTTATTCTATCTCCGCTTCTGTGCTGCCGATTCCCGCTGGCGCGCATCCTATGTTTCGTGTCTGGTTCCATGCCGCCACCGATGCCGAGTCCGTCGCCGTCACCAGCTCTGCCACCACGCCCGGAGCGCCGTCCCTGTGCGCCACGCTCCGCCACGCTCGCCTTCTGGACGATCCTCGTGCTCTTTGTTGCCGCCCTCGGCTACATCGGGCTCTTGGCCTTTACCGCCTACTCGGGGGCGTTGCCGTCCAATGCGGTTCTCGGCGGCGGCGACCTGTTCTCCGGATGTATTCTCGCCTGCTGCACCGTCGCCGCCGTGGCAGGCTGCATCGCCACCCGCAACACCCGCCATCGCCCGCACCGCTGAGCCGGGCGCTGCGGGCCCGGTCCCGCCCAAACTTTGCGGCAATGTCAAACGGCCCGGCTGCGCCGCTCTGCATGGCAGAGGGGCACAACCGGGCCGATCAGTTTTGCTTTGCGCTGCTTAGCTGCGCTGGTCCATCGGGATCCACTTCGACGGATAGGCGGGCCCAATGTAGTCCGCGCGGGGACGGATCAGCCGGTTGTCGGCCAGCTGTTCCATTACGTGTGCCGTCCAGCCCGACATACGCGACATGACAAACAGCGGGGTGAACAGATCCACGTCAATGCCGAGCATGTGATAGACCGACGCAGAGTAGAAGTCTACGTTGGCATTCAGCTTCTTCTCCGAGTTGATGTACTCCTCGATCGCCTTGGAGTCGTCGTACCACTTGGGCTTTCCGCTCGAGTAGCCCAGGTCGCGCGACATCTGGCGCAGGTGCGTAGCACGCGGATCTTCGGTGGTGTACACACGATGGCCGAAGCCTGGAATCTTGATCTTCTGCGCGATCATTCCCTTTACGTATTCCACCGGGTCGGCGCCGCGCTCGTTGATGGTTTCGAGCAGCTTCATCACGGCCTCGTTGGCGCCGCCGTGCAACGGCCCCTTCAGAGCGCCAATGCCGCTGGTTACCGCCGAATGCATGTCGCTCAGCGTGGCCGCGGTTACGCGCGCCGCGAAGGTGGAGGCGTTCCATTCGTGGTCGGCGGTCAGGATCAGCGAAGTATCCAGCGCGCGGATCGCGGTCTCGCTGGGACGCACACCGTTCAACATCAGCAGGAAGTTGCCCGCGTAGGAGAGCGAGCGATCCGGCTCAATCAGCGGCAGCCCCTTGCGGATGCGGTCGTAGCTGGCCACGATCATGCCGGTCTGCGAGAACAGGCGCTGCGACTTGTTGTAGTTGGCCTCTTTCGTGTTCACCTTCTCTTCGGGATCGAAGAAGGAAAGCGCGCTCACGATCGTGCGGCACACATCCATCGGCAGCGCGTGCTTGGGAACCTGCCGTAAAAAGCTGATGATCTGGGCGTCCAGCTTGCGCTCCCGCACCAGTTGGAGGCTGAACTCGGCCAGCTCTTTGCGAGTGGGCAGCGTGCCGTGCCACAGCAGATAGGTGACTTCCTCAAACGTGGCGTTATCGGCGAGGTCATGAATATCGATCCCGCGATAGGCCAGAACGCCATTCTTACCGTCGATGTAACAGATAGCAGAAGAGCCTGCGACAATATCTTCGAGACCCCGGCTTGTCGGTGTAGTGGTGGACATCAGTTCCTCTCTGCATTCTTAAAGTTATAGAAAATCGCGGGGCAATCCACTCCCCCGGTGGCGCTGGGGGACCTGAAGTAAGATACAGCATCTAAGGCCCAACCGGATGCGAAGATTCAATCTGCCACGTCTGTTGCATTTTGATGATCGCAGCTTGTGGAAACACTTTTTATACCACAAGGCTGCCTTCGTCAACGCCTTATTTTGCCGCAGGCAACTGCAAAATATTTATTCTTCCGCTTTCCCGGACCAACGCTGGAACTCCAGGAAACTCGCAGCCAACAGAAACGCCCCTCGATGGGGCGTTTCTTGTTGCTTTTGAACCTTGTGGGCTAGGCCGCAAACTCCTCCGCAGCCTTCACGCTTACCAGCTCGCGAATGCGCAGCCGCGCCTGATGCAGGCCCTGGCGGGATTCGTTCTCGCTGATGCCGAGCGTCCGCGCAATGCGGGCGTGGTCGTAGGCGTCGCCGTCATGCATGCAGAAGATCATGCGCTCGGTGTAGGGCAGTTGCACGATGGCGCGTTCCAGTTCCACTCGCAGGGTGTTGCGGCGGACGTTGCTCACCTCGCGCGCCATCTCGCACTGCAACTGTAGCGGCTCCAGAACCACCGACGCTTCTTTGTCCAGTTCCCGCAGCAGAGCCCGGTCGATCTGCTCGTCGCTGGGCTGATCGGACACCCGGAATACCCGCTGAAAGGTGCACTCGGAGATGTGCTCGGCCATCGGCTCGCTGTCGGTCATCCAGAAGGCAAACGAATACACCCGGCGCCGGTTCGCCTCGTAGACGGCCTTGCGCTGCTCCTGACGCTGGCTGGCGGCACTGGGAACACATCGTATAATTGCAACCGGCGACGCGGCCTGAAATATGTTCTGCACTGGAGGTTCCCCTTTGGTCAAAGCTCTGCGATGCGGATGCAATCCGGCTGCCTAACCCCGGATCGGCAGCGCCAACACGACATGACTAAGTGCAATCCGGAGGCCCAACTCCCGCCCGGAAGCACAAAAGAGGAGGCAACTCTCCCTAAATCCGTCATTCCACGGATTCAAAAAAGTCCAATTGTTCATGGCAGGAGGTAATTTGTTCACCTTACGTAATACTAAGACATTCGCACTAGGGAAGAAGGATGGCTCAAAGTGGTACATGAATACCCACAATGAGAACGCAGTTTTGGACTTGGCCTGACCTTAACAGTTAGATAGATGCCATCACCGCCAACAGGAGTTGCCAGAACGGGTATTTTCTTCACCGTCCGGGCGCCGGGTTAAGGTTCGCCGTAAGGCCTACTCTGGAACTTTCTTCGCCCCGCCGATGGGGAGCTTAAGCTGAAGCACCGCGCCTCCCTGTGCATGATTGAACGCCAAGATGTCGCCGCCGTGCTCCTTGACGATCCCGTAGCAGATGGACAAGCCGAGGCCGCTGCCTTTGCCAATCTTCTTGGTCGTGTAAAACGGGTCGAAGATCTTGCCGGGATCCTTCAATCCGGTGCCGGTGTCATGGAATTCGACGCACACGCCGTGGTCCTCGGAATAGAAGCGGATCTTCAGGCTGCCCCCGGCTCCTATGTCCATGATCGAATCCACTGCGTTGTTGATGATATTGAGAAAGACCTGCTCCAGCTGGTGGGCGTCGCCAATGATGAACGGAAGCGAGGGATCGTGGTCGATCTCCACCTGGATTCCATTCAGCTTCAGGTCGAATTCACGCAGCGCCAGGCTATCGTCCAACACCCGGCGCAGGTCCACCTGGGATTGGATGGGCTTGCGCTGGCGGGAAAAGGACAGAAGGTTCTGCACCACGCGGTGGGTGCGGCGCGTCTGCAAGTAGAGCTTGCGCACATAGTCGCGCGCCTGTTCCCCGATCGGTTCGGTTTCCAGCAGCTGCGCATACCCGAGGATCGCCGTCAGCGGATTGTTCAGTTCGTGGGCCACGCCGGCGATCAACTGGCCGACCGCCGACATCTTCTCGCTTTGCAGCAGTTGCTCCTGGGTGTCGCGCAGGCTTTGCGAGGCATTCTCGGTTTCTTCGTAAAACAGCACCTTCTCCACCGAATTCCCCAGCTGGCGCGCGATCGCCACGGTAAAACTGCAATCGCTCGTACTGAACTGCTTTTTGGCCGGGCTGCTGAGGAACAGTATTCCCATCAGTCTGCGGTGCGAGTAGAGGACAACCATCACAAAAGACTGATGGCCGCGCCCGCTCATCCAGGACTGCACCGCGGGAGGCAGCAGCGGCAGACTCTGCTCGGTCAGGATTTCGCTGTGCTCGAGCAGAATGTATGCGCTAAGGTCCTGTTCCACCATGCAGCCGAGCTCCTGCAGCTGCGGGCCGGGGAGCTCGCGCGTACTCTGGCTTCGGGTTACGCCGCCACGTTCCGCATCGAAGAGCAGGATGTCGCAGTGCTGGGCAAAGAGCTCGCGGATGCAATGCGCCGTGCTCGCAAGAATTTCATCGAGGTCGAAGGTGCGGCTGAAAATGCCCGCCAAGGCGTTGAGCGCGCCCAGTTCGGATTCGCGTCGCCGCCTGTGCCGGGTGAGTTCCCGCTGCCGCAGGCGGCGCTCCCGGAGGTAGAGGCCGCCGAGCAGCGCAATCCCCAGCGCCGGAATCCACAGCACAAGGACGCCGGTGCCCCATCGCTCGGTGCCTGCGATGGCGGCCACCGACGCAAGACTAAGTCCGCGTTCCTGCGCAATGTGGATCATCATCTTCCCGTTCGAATCCCTTGCGACTCTCTAATTTTGATTTAATGGGCCATCGGGATTATCCGTCAGAAATCTTCAATATGCGAGCAGCCCGGTTTCCAGTTACAATTGCCCCTGATTGCAGGATTGCTATTTCTAGCGAGACGAGTCCTTTTATGGCGGTAGAGCGTATCCTGGTCGTCGATGATGAGGAAGCGATCCGGGAAGTAGTCTGTTCCATGCTGCAGAACGCCTCGTATCACTGCAAGCAGGCCGGCTCGGGGGTCGAGGCGCTCGCTATCCTCGGTGATGACAATAACTTCCAGCTGGTGCTGACCGACCTGATGATGCCCGAGATGGACGGCGTCGGCTTGCTGGAGGCGGTCAAGGTAAAGCACAAGGAACTGCCGGTGGTGATGGTCACCGCCGTGCATGACATCTCCGTGGCCCTGGCGGCGATCCGCTACGGCGCCTATGACTACCTGCTGAAACCCTTCGAGCGCGAACAACTGCTGGCCGTGGTGCGCCGCGCCCTGGAGGCCAACCGCCTCAGGGTCCAGAACCGCGTCTATCAGGTCAACCTGGAATCGCTGGTCAACCAGCGCACCAAAGAGCTGCGCAATACCATCGCCGAACTGGAGCACTCCTACGACGTGACCCTGGAGGCGCTGGGCGATGCGCTCGACCTGAAAGATGCCGAAACCCAGGGCCACTCCAAGCGCGTCACCGCCTACACCATCCAGATCGCGCGAGCCATGGGACTCGGTCCGGAGATCATCCGCACCCTGGCCCGCGGCGCGTTTTTGCACGACATCGGAAAGATGGCGATCCCCGATGCCATCCTGCGCAAGCCGGGGCGGCTGACCCTGGACGAATCCACCCTGATGAAGGAACACAGCTATCTCGGCTACAAGATCCTGAAGAAGATCACCTTCCTCACCGAGGCCGCCGATATCGTCTATGCCCACCAGGAGCACTGGGACGGAAGCGGATATCCGCGCGGGCTCAAGGGCGAGGAGATTCCGCTGGGAGCGCGCATCTTCGCCGTGGCCGATACCCTGGACGCCATCACCTCCGACCGCCCCTATCGCCCCAAGCGCGGCGTGGAGGAGGCGCGCAAGGAGATCGTCACCTGGTCCGGACGGCAGTTCGATCCCAACGTGGTCAGCGTTTTTCTTTCCATCCCGGCCTCGGTTTGGGAGGATCTGCATCGGAACATCGACTCGCAGCCGGGTCAGTTCTTCTGCAGCGAGCATCTTTCCAAAGAGCTGGTCTAGTCAAAAGGAGGTTGCAAAATGGCGGGGAAGCTGGAAAGGCAACAGGTAGCAGAGCAGTTGCAGAAATTGCCGCACTGGACGCTGCAGGGCGACCAGATCGAGCGCCTCTTCACATTTGAGAACTTCGTCGACGCCATGATCTTCGTCAACCGGCTGGCGGAGATCGCCGAAGAAGAAGGCCATCATCCCGACATCCGGATTGTCTACAACCGCGTCACGCTCGCGCTTACCACCCATGACGCCGGCGGCCTCACGCTCAAGGATTTCCAGGTCGCACGGCGGATCGATTCGCTGGCGGGTTAACGCCGCAAGCATGCGCGACCGGAGCTGGATGCGGCGGTTCCGGTGTTCCTGGCTAGTATTCCTCCGTCGCTTTCCGGGCCTCTCCCGGAATTGAATATGAATTTTAAATTCAAAAAAGCCATCCTAAGGTATATCTCTTGACACCCTTCCCCACCCTCCCTGCATCCAAATAACCACTGAGCATAGATCGCAGGGGTGTGGAGAAGCCTATTCAATGACGGATAAGTCAGACGAAGAACTCGGACCACGCGAGCAGGAGGAGCCTACGGACAGCACAACGAAACAACAATCCGCACTGGCGGAGCTGAGCCAACTCGCGTTGCAAAGCGGCGAATTGGACGCTCTGCTCGAAGTTTCCGTGGGGCTGGTGGCGCAGGTACTGCAAATGCGCTACTGCGAGGTGCTGCAGTTCCAAGCGGCGGAGAACCAGTTCCTGCTGCGCGCCGGGCTCGGCTGGAAGGCGGGTAGCGTCGGCTTCACAACATTTCCGGTCAGCCGCGAATTCCAGGCGGGATACACCTTTCTGACCCAGCGCCGGGTCGTCATCGAGGACTACACCCAGGAGACGCCCTTCACGCTCTCCCCGCTGCTGGAGGCGCACAACATTCGCAGCGGGATCACGGTTCACATCCAGGGTTCCGATACCACGTTTGGAGTGCTGGGCGCCTACAGTGCCAGCCCCCGCATGTTCAGCGCCGATGACCAGAATTTTCTGCGCTCCGTCGCCAACATCATCGCCGCCGCGCTGCAGCGCAAACACGACGAAGAAGCGGTGCGCCGCAGCGAGATGTATTTCCGCGGCGTACTGGAATCGGCCCCCGATGGAATGGCAATCATCGATGCCGAAGGCCGCATCGCACTCATCAACAAGGAAAGCGAGCGTCTCTTCGGCTACGAGCGCATGGAACTGATCGGCCAGAAGATTGAAATACTCATCCCGGAGCGCTACCGCAAATATCACCCAGGGCATCGCAATGATTTCTTCGGCGATCCGCGCCTGCGTCCCATGGGAGCCGGGCTGGAGTTGTCCGGTCTGCGCAAGGACGGCTCGGAATTTCCAGTGGAGATCAGCCTTAGCCCGATGAAAACCCCGGAGGGCATGGTGGTCACCGCGGCCATCCGCGATGTCTCCGAGCGCAAGAAGGCCGAGGCGCAGATCAAGAAGCTGAACTCGCAGCTGGAGGAAGCGCTGCGCCGCTCCGAAAAGCTGGCTGACACCGGACGTCTTGCCGCCAGCCTGGCCCATGAGATCAACAATCCCCTGGCGTCGCTGGGAGACATTCTCTTCGTGCTCGCCGCCCAGGCGGAACTGACCGAGGATTCGCGCGCGCTGATCCTGTCGGCCAAAAAGGAAGTCGAACGGCTGGCCTGCATTGCCAAGGAGACGCTGGCGCCGCATCGCACCTCCTCCGAGCGGGTCCGGATCAAAGCCACCGAACTGGTCGAAACCTCGCTCGAGTCTTTTCAGCGCCCCCTGCATCAGGCAAACATCCGGGTGGAGAAGCACTATGAGACCGAGGCGCTGATCGAGGTCCATGCCAGCGAACTGCGCCAGGTGTTCACCAACCTGCTCTCCAACTCCATTGACGCCATGCCGCAGGGCGGAACCATCACGCTTGACGTCATCGAAGATGGACAGGATGTGAAGCTGATCTTCTCCGACACCGGCTCGGGCATCGTGCCGGAGAAGCTGGAGGAGATCTTCGAGCCCTTTGTGACCACCAAGGGCGAGAAGGGGCTCGGCATCGGCTTGTGGATCTCGCGCAACATCGTGGAGAAAATGGGCGGCTCCATCCAGGTCCGCAGCAGCACGGACGCGGCCGGCCATGGCACGCACTTCACCATCTGCCTGCCGGTGGCGCAACCGTTGTACGGCAGCATCCGGCTGGTTTCCTGAGGCCGGGGTAATCATGCGCCGCTGGTAGCGGCAAACGCACAAAAGCGCGGGCATCGAGCCCGCGCTTTTGTGCGTTTGCAACTCTTTTTGAAGGAATCCCCGGCGTACTACTCTTCGCCAGTGTTATCTTCGCCGGGGTTATCCGATCCGATGTTATCCGCGCCGCCGCTCTCGGAACCGATGTCCTCCGCGAAACCTTCCTCTGCCGGCAGCTCAGGCGCGGCTTCCGCGCCCTTCTTGCTCTTGAGGCGGACCACGATGACCTTGGCAAATCCCTCTTCGAACTTCGGCGGACGCAGCTTCTGCGCCATGCGCAGCATCACGTCGTCGGGCACGTTGCGCAGGCGTTTGCGGTTGCGCTCCATGCAGACCTCGGTAGGCACGTCGAAGAACACCGCATGCGCCTCATAGCCGAAATCCTGGGCCATCTTGATCCAGCTGTGCCGCTCTTTGGGCGACAGGTTGGTGGCGTCGATGAAGTTCATCGGCCGTCCGGCGAGCAACCGGGCGCGCAACAGCGAGCGCAGCGAGGAGAAGACCAGGTCCTGGAAGCGCTGCTCGGTCGCATCGTCAAACAGCAGGCCGCGCACCAGGTCGCTGGAGAGAGGAATAATGTTGTGGCGCTTGAACCAGGAGCTCTTGCCCGAACCCGGCAGCCCAATCGCCAGCACCACCGCGCCCTTTTTTCCCTTGGGCGGAGCAGCTTTGCGCGGCTCGCCTTCGGCGGCATCGAGTTCCGGCGCTTCCGCGCCCGTCTCAGGTTCGTCGATCTCGGCGGCCTCGCCGGTGGCCTGGCCGGGAGCAATGGGCAATCCTGGCCCGCTTGCACCCTGCGCGGCCTTCTGCTGCTGGTCGGTGCGATTCCGTCCACGTCCGCCGCGTCCGCGACGGCGTGAACGCTCGCGGCGGCCTGCCGGTGAGCCTGCGCTCTCGGCGTCGAAGGGATCTTTTTCGGGCTGTGCCTCGTAGACCGGCTGCGGCGGGCCGGCCGGGGGCGCGTCCGCGCGAGCTTCGCCGCCCTCGGTCCAGCTTTCGCGGTCGAGAAATGTGGGCTGGAGAGGCGCGGGCCCCTGTGGTTCTCCGGACTGCTGCGGGTTTTTGTTTTTCTGATTGCGACGCTTCACGCGATCGCGCATTCCTCTGCGCATATGGGACTTATACCACGTCCGCGGAATTGGGGCGAGTCCAGTCTGCCAAATGCGCTGGAAGTGTCATTAACCGCTTCGATTCCCCTTCGCCTGCCGCTGGCACGGCACGGCGGAAACGGGCGGGCGGCGGCAAGGAATTGTTCCGAATGCACCTTACCGTTTGCGTCTGCCAAGAAGGCGGTGCTAGCATTTCCTCCGGCTGCAATGAGCGCGGTCGAAACGCGCCATCGATCCGCGGCTGTGGGTCTGAAAATGCCTGGAGGCAAGAATGGCGATTAAAGTTGGCATCAATGGTTTCGGCCGGATTGGCCGCAATGTATTCCGCGCATCCCTTAACGATTCGAATATCGATATCGTCGCCGTAAACGATCTCACCAGCCCGGCAACCCTGGCGCACCTGCTCAAGTACGACTCGATTCTCGGCAATCTTAGTTCGGATATCCGGGCGGAAGGCGACTCCATCGTCGTGGACGGGAAGAAGGTCAAGGTCTTTGCGCAGAAGGACCCGGCGCTGCTGGAATGGGACTCGCTCGGCGTGCAGGTCGTGGTGGAATCCACCGGCCGCTTCACCGACGCCGCCGATGCCAAAAAGCATCTGCGCGGCAGCGTGAAGAAGGTCATCATCTCGGCTCCGGCGAAGAACGAAGACCTCACCATCGTGCTCGGCGTCAATCATGACAAGTACGATCCCGCCAATCACCACATCATCTCCAACGCCAGCTGCACCACCAACTGCCTGGCCCCCGTGGCCAAGGTCCTGCAGGACAGCTTTGGCATCGTCAGCGGCTCCATGACCACCATTCACAGCTACACCAACGATCAGGTGATCCTGGACTTCCCGCACTCCGACCTGCGCCGCGCCCGCGCCGCCGCACTGTCGATGATTCCGACCTCGACCGGCGCCGCCAAGGCGATCTACCTGGCCATCCCCGAGTTGAAGGGCAAGCTGGACGGCTTCGCGGTGCGCGTTCCAACGCCGAACGTTTCGGCCGTGGACCTGGTCACCGTGGTCGGCCGCAACACCACCGTGGAAGAGGTGAACGCGGCCCTGAAGAAGGCCAGCGAAACCGCTCCGCTAAAGGGCTACCTCACCTACACCGAAATTGAGCTGGTCTCTTCGGACTTCAAGGGCGATCCCAGCTCCTCGACGCTGGACGCCAAGCTGACCCGCGTGATCGGCGGCAACCTGGTGAAGACCTTTGCCTGGTACGACAACGAGTGGGGCTACAGCAACCGCGTCCGGGACCTCATCACCTTCTTCGGCCAAAAGGGCCTGTAAACCGGCAGCGGGTTTGGGGACCAGTCCTCGAACCCGCTTGCATTGCGTGCAACCTATTGCACGCGGCATAGTTCGCACTACAGGGTTCGCTCCACAGGGATTTCGCAAGACGATTTTGAACCACGCTCGGGTGAGCACGCCATGGCCAAGCTTTCGATCCGCGATTTGCAATTGAACAATCACCGGGTTCTGATGAGAGTGGACTTCAACGTTCCCCTCGATAACGGCCGCGTTACGGATGACACGCGCATTCGGGAGACGCTGCCCACCATCGAGTACGCTCTGCGCCACGGCGCCAAGCTGATCCTGGTTTCGCACCTGGGACGCCCCAAGGGCAAACCCGATCCCGCCTACAGCCTCAAGCCGGTGGCCGAGCGTCTGCGCATCCTGCTCGATGAGCGCATGGGCCGCGGCCAGAACGTCGGCTTCTCGCCTGACTGCGTCGGCATGCAGGCCGAGGAGATGGCCAATCAGCTGGAGCGCGGACAGACTCTGCTTCTGGAAAACGTCCGCTACCACGCAGAAGAAGAGAAGAACGATCCGGCCTTTGCCAAGCAGCTGGCTAGTCTCGCGCAGATGTACGTCAATGACGCCTTCGGCTCGGCGCACCGCGCCCACGCCAGCACCGAGGGCGTAACCCACTTTCTGCACAAGAACGCCGCCGGGCTGCTGATGGAGCGCGAGCTGGAATATCTGAGCAAGGCGACGGAGAATCCCGCCAAGCCCTTCCTGGCGATTCTGGGCGGCGCCAAGGTCAGCGACAAGATCGGCGTCATCCGCAATCTGCTGCCCAAGCTGAACGCACTCATCATCGGCGGCGGCATGGCCTATACCTTCCTGAAGGCGATGGGCCAGGAGACTGGAAAATCCCTGCTGGAAGCCGACAAGGTGGAGCTGGCGCGCGAGTTGATCGCCGAGGCCAAGGCCAAGCACGTCCGCCTGCTGCTTCCGGTGGACCACGTGGTGGCCTGCAAGTTTGACGCGGCGGCCACGGCCACCATCATCGCCGAGGGCCAGCCGATTCCCGCCGATCAGATGGCGCTCGACATCGGTCCGGCCACCATCGAGCTGTTTGCCGAAGAGGTCTCCCGCGCCCGCACCATCGTCTGGAACGGCCCCATGGGCGTCTTCGAGTTCGACCAGTTCAGCAAGGGCACCACGAAGATTGCCGAAGCGGTGGCCGACAACCCCGGAGCGACTTCGATTGTAGGCGGCGGAGACAGCGTGGCGGCCGTGCACAAGGCCGGCGTGGCCGATAAGATCACCCACATCTCCACCGGCGGCGGCGCATCGCTCGAATTTTTGGAAGGCAAAAAGCTGCCCGGCGTGGAAGCGCTGACCGACAAACCGTGAACACTCTCACCCGGCTCGACCTCGGAGAAGGCGCACAGATCTTCTTCGAGGCCGGCGACATCACGCAGCAGTCCACCGACGCCATCGTCAACGCGGCCAACTCCAGCCTGAAGGGCGGCGGCGGCGTCGATGGCGCCATTCATCGCGCCGGAGGTCCGGCCATCCTGGAGGAGTGCCGCAAGATCGTCGCCCGCGACGGGCACCTGCCTCCCGGCGAAGCGGTGCAGACCACCGGCGGAAACCTGCGCGCAGCCTTCGTGATTCACACCGTCGGCCCAGTCTGGCGCGACGGAATGCAGGGCGAGAGCGGCATCCTGGCCTCGGCCTACCGCAACTCGCTGCGGCTGGCCGACCGGCTGGGCCTGCATTCGGTGGCCTTTCCCGCGATCTCCACCGGGGTATACGGATACCCCCCGGAGGCTGCGGCGTCCCTGGCGGTGGCAACCGTCATCGACGAACTGACTAGTGCGCGCAGCGTGCATGAGGCGCGCTTTGTGCTCTTCGGCGCCGAGATGCTGTCCATCTTTATCCAAGCCGCAAAAGACGAACAGCGGCGGCGCAACGCATCCCGCTGGAGCTTTCAAACCCTCGAACTCAACGCCATCGATCCTTTACACATCGATCCATCAACCCATACATGAGGCAACTATGAGCCGCAAGAAGATCATTGCCGCCAATTGGAAGATGTATAAGACCCCTGAGCAGTCGCGTCAGTTCATGAACGAGTTCGCGCCCCTGGTGGCCGGACACAGCCGCGACGAGATCGTAATCTGCCCGCCCTTTGTGGATATCGCCGCGGTGGTTGAAAAAACCGCCGGCACCAGCATCGAAGTGGGCGCGCAGAACATGTATTGGGAAAAGGAAGGCGCATTCACCGGCGAAATCAGCGGCGAAATGCTGCTCGGCGCGGGATGCAAGTGGGTTATCCTCGGCCACTCCGAGCGCCGCCAGTATTTTGGCGAAACCGACGACACGGTGAACCGCCGCCTGAAGGTGGCGCTGGAGGCCGGTCTTGCCCCCATCGTCTGCATCGGCGAAGTCAAGGAAGAGCGCGAGGCCGGGGTCACCGAGGACGTGCTGCGCCGCCAGTGTTCGCGCGCCTTCAGCAGCATCTCCGCCCGCAAGGCCGCTAAAATGGCCATCGCCTACGAGCCGGTCTGGGCCATCGGCACCGGACTGACGGCCACCCCGGAGATGGCCAACCAGGCCCATCAGCTGATCCGTCAGGAGGCTTCCAACGTCTTCGGCGCAGAGTATGCGCAGCAGTTGCGCATACTCTACGGCGGCAGCGTCAAGCCGGAGAACGCCCACGATCTGCTCTCGCAAGAGGAAATTGACGGCGCGCTGGTCGGCGGCGCCAGCCTCAAGCCGGACTCCTTCTCCAAAATCGTCCATTGGTAGGGCGCAACAACAGCAGGGTGCCCCAGGTCCCGCGCCGTGCTTTTTGCGGCGCTGACCTGGGAATGCGAGACACAACAACCGAGAAACCGTGCTAAGGCTTCCCTTCCGCGCCGAGTTTGTTATACTCGAATTGCCTCTGTACACGCTCTTTGGAAGCTTACGAATTGCCGCGGCGCGGGCCCAAAGCCCAGTGCCGGGCGATAGCAGTGCGGAAGTGGTGGAATTGGCAGACACACCATCTTGAGGGGGTGGCGCCGAGAGGCATGCGGGTTCAAGTCCCGCCTTCCGCACCAACCTTCCCTTCCGGCCATTCGCGCCGGAGTGGAACATTCCAAATAGTCCCAGGCAGGCAAAACTTTAGAGCTTAGGCATCTCTAAGCTTAAGAAATGTCCGGCGTGCGTAACCGCCGGGAAGGAAAAGCATGATTCTCGTTCTGGTCACCATCGTTCACGTATTTGTGTGCCTGTTCCTTATCGCCGTGGTTCTACTGCAAAGCGGCAGCAGCGCCGACCTGGCGGGAGCCTTCGGCGGAGGACTGGGCAGCCAGACGGCCTTCGGACCGCGTGCGGGCGCCAACATCCTCACCAAGATGACCACCTGGGCCGCGGTCATTTTCATGCTCACCTCGTTTACCCTGGCCGTCATCTCCGCCCGCCACGGCAGCGCCGGCGGTTCGGTGCTGGACAACAGCAAGTCCGCGCCGGTGAAAACCAACACCCCGTCATCCAAGTAACGTCTTCCAAGAACTTCGAGCTCTGCAAGAAAATCTCCGCCGCGGCGGAGATTTTTCATGGCCTGGCAGAAAGCTTCTGGGTGCCCCATATCTGCCGTAGTTGGCAGATGTGGGGAAGTTGACTCTGAACTACTTCCGCAGATACGGATTTTCCTCGCGCTCTTCGCCGATGGTGGTCAGCGGCCCGTGGCCGGGAACCACGATCACATCGTCGGGCAAATCCAGCACCGTGGTGTGCAGCGAGCGCAGAATATTCTCGTAGCTTCCGCCGGGCAGGTCGGTGCGCCCAATCGAACCGGCAAAGAGCGTGTCGCCGGCAATCAGTTTTTTCTCCGGAGCAAAATAGAGGCACAGCGAACCCTCGGTG
The DNA here is from genome assembly GCA_963742165.1 of uncultured Acidobacteriota bacterium. Classification (GTDB taxonomy): domain Bacteria; phylum Acidobacteriota; class Terriglobia; order Terriglobales; family Acidobacteriaceae; genus TOLSYN. The sequence goes on from CAVUKX010000015.1 coordinate 20,388, forward strand.
TGCCCCGGCGTCAGCAGAATCTCTCCGCTCAGCGAACCGGCCACAACCTTGTCTCCGCTCTTGGGACTCTCGTCGATCTCCACCTTCCCCGGGTTCTTCATGCCCAGCCATTGCGCCTGCACCGGCAGCATGGCCACCAGCGCGGCGTCGTTTTCATTCAGCAGAATCGGCGCGCCGGTGGCCCGCTTCAGCTCCATCGCCCCGCCAATGTGGTCCAGGTGCGCATGCGTCACCACGATCTGCTTCACCTGCAGCCCATGCCGCGCCACAATGGCGAGAATCTTGGAAACATCCGCGCCAGGATCGATCACCATCGCCTCGTGCGACACCTCGTCGCCCACGATGGAGCAATTGCACTGCAGCGGCCCTACGGCAAGAATCTCGTGAATCATAGGGTGATGATAGTCGCAGGGAGGGAAGGTTTCAAAGTTTCGAGGTTGAAAAACAGAACTGTCGGGTGCCCCACCTTCGCCGCGCTTTTTGCGGCTAAGGTGGGAGACGAATCACTCAACTCTCCCCATCCATCGCCCTCAACACCCGCCCGATGCCTTCGCGGAAATCCTCCTCCGGAGCGATGAGGCTTGCGACGAGATAGCCCGCACCAGGAAAGTCGAAGAAGTGGCCGGGATGGATGAGCACGGATTCCTGCTCCAGCAGCGCGATGGCCGTTTCCTCATCGGTGCGCGTCGATGGAGTGCGCAGCACGGCGTACCATCCGGCGTCGAACTCCAGCCGCGTGGTCATCTTCGCCTGCGCAAGCTGCGCGTCGAGTTCGCGCAGGTTGCGCTGCACGCGCTGGCGCAACTGCCGTTGAATGCCCTCGCGTGTGGCGAGCAGTTCGGCAACCGCCCACTGCACCGGAGCATTCGGTGAAAGATAGGTGTCTGCGATCACGTCGAGGCGGTCGAGCGCCGCGTGCACCAACGCAGGCGGTCCGCTGGCGGCAATCCACGCCACTTTGATCTGCGGCAGCGCGCAGATCTTCGACAGCCCGCTCAGGGTAAACGTAAGCGCGGCATCGTTGGAGGCGAAACTTAGCGGTGGATCGCTCGCACTTACCGACAGAGTCGTGGGGCAAGCCCGTCATCGCCGGTGAGTCCTCGCCCGTGAGCCCATAGTCGAGGAAGACCTCGTCGGCCACCAACGCAAGCTCGTGCGTTCGGCACAGCGCGTTCAGCCGCTCCAGCTCCCAGCGCCGCGTAAAGTGGCCCGTTGGATTGTTAGGATGGACGACCATGATGGCCCGCGAGCGCGGCGTGATGGCCCGGCGCAGCGACTCGAATTCAATCTGCCAGCCGTGGTCGTAAACCAGCTCGTAGGGCACCAGCTTTACGTCTTGAATGTCAGCGAGAAACGCAAAGAGCGGATAGCTGGGCTGCGGCACCAGCACCTCGTCTCCGGGATCGCACAGCAGACGGAAGCAGTAGGAGTAGGCCTCGCTGGTGCTGACGGTAAGAATGATCCGCTCCGCCGAAAGCGCGACGCCCCACCCGGCGTAATAGGCGGCCACGGCCTCGCGCGCCGCAAGAATTCCCTTGGAGGCGGGCTCGTATTCCAGTGCCCGCGGATGCTGCAGCGCGCGCAGAATGCGCTCACTCTCAAAGTGCAGCCCCACGGTGGTGGGATTGGATGCCGTCAGGTCCAGCAGCCTGCGCCCGCCGTTTACTTCCATGCTCCGCGCATGCTCCACGGCAAGCGAGTAGCGGTTGGCGGCGAGGTTCCACTGGGTTCTGCGGGCAAACATGCTCTCTCACGTTATCGCGCAAACAATGATCGTGCAAACCAGTAAATGCGCGATCTTCACGTACCCACATCTGCGGTTTGGACGTTGCATTGCCGATTGACCGCGCGTACCAACAAAGGTAGGCTTGGCGGGAACTCTGCTGCACGAGAACGAGCCCGTGAATCATCTCCGCAAGTTTTTCCAGATCGACGAGCGCGGCAGCAGCATTCGCCGCGAGGTGCTCGCCGGCGTTACGACGTTCACCACCATGTCCTACATCGTGGTGGTCAATCCGGCGATCCTGAAGACGGCGGGCATTCCTGCCGGGCCGTCGATGACGGCAACGATTCTGGCTGCGGTGTGCGGCTGCCTGCTGATGGGCCTCTACGCCAACCGCCCGTTCGCCGTCGCGCCCTACATGGGAGAGAACGCATTCATCGCCTTCACCGTGTGCCTTGGCCTGGGCATTCGCTGGCAGACCGCGCTGGGCGCAATCTTTCTGGCCGGGCTGGCGTTCGTCGTGCTCACCGTGTTGCGCCTGCGGCAGTGGCTGGTGGAATCCATTCCCACCTCGCTGCGCTACAGCTTCGCCGTGGGCATCGGACTGTTTCTCACCTTCATCGGACTGAACACGACGGGCATCGTCGAGCTGGGCGTTGCGGGCGCGCCGGTGAAGGCGGGCGCGCTCACCTCGGCGCCGGTGCTGGTGGCCATCTTCGGCTTCCTGCTGATGTCTGCGCTGGTGATCCGCAAGGTTCCCGGCGCGTTGTTGATTGGCATTGTCGTTACGGCGGTTGCGGCCTTTGCCGCGCGGGTTGCGCCCTGGCCGCAGGCGCTCTTCGGAGCCCCGGCCAGCGTCAGGCCGATCTTTGCCCAGCTCGACCTGCGCGGAGCACTTTCGCCCCGGGCGCTGCCTGTCGTCCTCACCATCTTCATCATGGCCTTTGTGGACACCATGGGCACGCTGATCGGCCTTTCGGCCCGCGCCGGTTTTCTCGACGAGCAGGGCAACCTGCCGCAGATCGAGCGGCCCATGATGGCCGACGCGCTGGCCACCGCGCTCTCACCAATCTTCGGCACCACGACCTCGGGCGCATTTGTGGAATCCGCTACCGGCATTGAGGCGGGCGGACGCACCGGGCTGACCGCCGTGGTGGTGGCCGTTCTGTTTGCGCTCTCCGCGTTTGCGGCGCCCTTCGTCACGGCCATTCCGGCACAGGCCTATGGGCCCGCGCTTATCCTCGTCGGACTCTTCATGCTGGCGCCCATCGCGCGCATCGACTTTACCGACTACACCGAGTCGCTTCCGGCCTTCGCCGTCGTCTCGCTGATGTGCTTCACCTACAACATCGCCGTTGGCATCACCGCGGGCCTGCTGCTCTACCCGTTCTGCAAGCTGGTGCAAGGCAGAGCCCGCGAAATTCACGCAGGCCTGTGGGTGCTGGCGGCATTGTCGCTGCTGTTCTTCATCTTCTATCCGTACAAATAGAGATCGAGGGAGCGCAGGAAATTTCGAGCAGCACCCGGCATGCCAACGAAAAATCGAAAACCAGAGATGCTGCAAAGCGCATCTGAACTCTTGCAAGAGGAAAGGTTGTGACAACGTGCGTGGATTTATTCTCGGCGTATTCCTGACGATATTCATGCTTCTCACGTGCGGTTTCTTTTTCGTGCGGAGCGGAAAACTTTCCATGGCGACAAACGCACCTCCCTTGCCTATGGAAGAAACGGTTGCCCAAATGGCGATCCACGCGAGTCTGGGAAACGCCAAGGACCAGAAGGACCCGCTCCCGCTCGACGACGCCAATCTGTTGGCCGGAGCGAAGGTGTACAAAGACCACTGCGCGGGCTGCCACGGTCTTCCGCAATCGCACTCGACGATCGCCAAAGCGATGTTCCCGCCGCCGCCCCAGCTGATGGAGGGCGACGATATGGTAACCGACGATCCGGAAGGCGAGACTTTTTGGAAGGTGACGCACGGCATCCGGCTGAGCGGCATGCCCGGCTTTGCAGCCATATTGTCGGATACAGAACGCTGGCAGGTGACCATGATGCTGGCCCACGCCGACAAACTTCCCCGCTTTGTGCAAGCGGAGTTGGCACATTAGGGCGAGCAGGGCGAACTCCCCGGGCGATGCCCTTGCGCACAGGGCAACAAGGGCTCGTCATCCAGGGATGCGCTCTTCTAAAACTTCGCTTGAATGGTGACTAAACGGCCGAGCAGCTCATGGCTTCATTGCAGCACGCACTGATGAGCTCATTGGCGGCAGCCTGCCGCTTCTTTGCCGTCATCCGGCCCGTGTTGTGGACGGCGACGAAAAGTTCCGCACCGGCGGCCTCGCCAACCCACTCGTTGTATTGGGCGTGCTTAGGCGTGACGTGCTTGGCAACGCTATCGGCTTCTCCGAAGAAGATCACGCGATACGGCCAGGGAAAAAACGACATGTCAGGAACAAGGATTGCGTAGAGTCCCTGCTTAGTAGATAGAGCCGAGCCCTGCAACGCCACCGGCTCGGAAAATTCCAGATCTTGATAAATCATTCCGCTCATCTGTTTCTCGCTTTCGGGCACAACGTCTAAGGGTGCCAAAATAATTACACCATAGGTAGCGGCCCGAAATGAAGTGGAATGTCTCTCTATGAATAACGTTTCACATCGAGGATGTAAATTGTACTGGACCGGGAACGATGCAGAAGCAGCGCATACGATCGCCGCTTAATCTGTCACTTCCAGAGCCTCGCTCAGCTCGGCCCACTCGCTCTCCAGGGCTTGCAGGCTGCGCCGCTTTTCTTCCAGCAAGGCTGAGAGGCGTTGCGTCTCCTCGGCGCTGACGTAGCGGCCCAGCGCCTCTTCGGATTCAGCGATGATGGCCTCGGTGCGGCTCACCTCGGACTCTACCTTGGCCAGCCGCTCGGCCATCTGTTTGCGCTTCATCGGATTCACGCGCCGCCTGGCTTCGATGACCGTCTCGACCAGCGGCTCGGCCACGGCGGCGGGCGCCGCGCCCGGCGCTGGTTTCAACCCGGCGCGCAGCGAATCCTCCAAGGCTTGTGCGCCATTCTGCTTGCGCCACAGGTAGTCCTCATAGTTGCCGGGGAAGATGTTGACCGCGCCATCGGCCACCTCGAAGACGCGCGTCGCCAGACGGTCAATAAAATAGCGGTCGTGCGAGACGAAGACGCAGGTGCCGGTGAACTTCTGCAGCGACTCCAGCAAAACGTCCTTGGCGCGCAGGTCGAGGTGGTTGGTCGGCTCGTCCAGCAGCAGAAAGTTCGAAGGGTGCAGCAGCATTCGGGCCAGCGCATAGCGGTTGCGCTCGCCGCCGCTGAGCACGCCGATCTTTTTGAACACGTCGTCTTCGCTGAAGAGGAAGCTGCCGAGCAGGCTGCGCAACTCGGTCTGCGAGCGCGGCGCCACCGTGTTCAGGTCGTCCAGCATGCGGGCTTCGGTGTCCAGTTCCTTGTACTGGTCCTGCGCGAAGTAATCCACATCGACGTTGTGTCCCAGCGCATACTCGCCGCGGGTTGGACTCTCGGTCTGCGCCAGCAACTTGATCATGGTCGATTTGCCCGCGCCGTTCACTCCCACCAGCGCAATGCGTTCGCCGCGCTCGATGGTGAAGTTCACACTGCGCAGCACATGCTTTTCGCCGTAGCTCTTGCTGACGTTTTTGAACTCGGCGACGATGCGGCCGCTGGGCTTGGGCTGCGGGAAGGTGAAGTGAATCGTCTTCTCGTCCTCGGGCACTTCGATGCGCACGATCTTCTCAAGTTCCTTGATGCGGCTCTGCACCTGCTTGGCCTTGGTGGCCTGGGCGCGGAAGCGGTTGATGAAAGCCTCAAGCTGCTCGATGCGCTCATGCTGATTGCGGTAGGCGGCGGAGAGCGAATCGCGGCGCTGCTGCTTGTCGCGCAGATACTTGTCGTAGTTTCCGCTGTAGAAGTGCACGCCCTTGTTCCATATCTCGACGATCTTCTTCACCGTCACGTCGAGGAAGTAGCGGTCGTGCGAGATCAGGACATACGCGTAAGGATAGTTGGAGAGATAGTCCTCCAGCCAGTTGCGCGTCTCCAGATCGAGGTGATTGGTGGGCTCGTCGAGCAGCAGCATGTTGGGCTTTGCCAGCAGCAGCCTGGCCAGCGAGATGCGCATCTGCCAGCCGCCGCTGAACTCCTCGGTCTGCCGCAGCCAGTCTTCTTTGGCAAATCCCAGGCCGGTCAGCACGGTGCCCACCTGCGACTCCAGGCTGTAGCCGTCGCGGTGCAGGAACTCGCTCTGCACGCGGTGAAAGCGATCGCTCACCTGCTCGTACTCGGCACCCGCCGGATCGATTTCGCTCATGCGATGGGTCAGCGTTTCCAGCTCGCGCTCCATGGCGTGCACGTCGTCAAACACCGAGAGACATTCGGCGAAGACGGTGCGGCCGCTCAGCTGCAGCCCGTCCTGCGGCAGGTAGCCGGCGCTGACGCCCTTGCCGCGCGTGATGTTGCCGTAATCGAGCGATTCGATTTCGGCCAGCACCTTCAGCAGGGTGGATTTCCCCGTGCCGTTGCCGCCCACCAGGCCGACGCGGTCCTGCGGAGTGATCAACCAGTTCAGGTTTTCGAAGAGTAGTTTGTGGCCGAAGCGTTTACCGGCGTCCGTAAGCTGAATCATTCAGAAGTGAACCACACCGTGAGTTATCTTCTTATTCTCTCACGGAAGGTTGGCGCGCTGCTGCGCCAGCCGCAGGCGCAGTTCGAGCGCGTTTTCACTCTTGGCTTCGTCAACTTGGCCCTGGCCGCTCAGGCTGTCGGAGAGTGTCGAATGATACCCGACGCCGTCGTAGCGCAAGGCGATTGCGGTACGCGCGCAGCTCTCGGCCCCAGTGAAATTTTTCGCGGCGAGATCCATCCGGGCAAGCTGATAGGCGGCAGAGGCCCTGATGTTGGCGCGCGGCCCGGCCGGCACCGCCTGCCCCGCGGCCGGCTCGGTCACCTGCATCACCTTCCCATACGCTGCCCGCGCGGCATCCTGCTGATTGTCGCCGCGGAGAATGCTGGCGCGCGCCAGCCAGAGGCTTGGAGAATCCGGACGGTAGCGCAACCCGTCATCCAGGAGGCGGAGGGCCTTGGGAGTATCGCCGGCTTCCGTGTAGAGATACGCCACCTGCACCTGCGCCTTGAGGTTCGAGGGCGAGATCTGCAGCACGCGCCCCCACAGCGTCATGTCGTCGTCCCAGTAGCCCATCTCATGCCAGGTAAAACCCGACCAGAGAGCCACTACACACAAGGCCAATACCAGCCGCCCTCGGTTCGGCAACCTTCCCAGATTCAGAATGGCCCACGCCAGCAGCGCACAGAAGGCATAGCCGGAGAGGTAAAGATAGCGGTCATGCTGCAGCACCATGGGAGCCACAGCCACCGGTGGCGCCAGGTTGATCACGAACCAGACGCCGAGGAACGCCGCCACCGCCGAGCGCTGCTGCCGCCGCCACAGCCACCAGGCCGCCAAACTCAAAGCGGCGAGACCAGCCGCGGGGAGATAGAAATTCCGCAGCGTGGGGTGATCGATCAACTCCGTCGTGTACTCCACCGCCAGGCCCCAGGGCATCGCCAGGTGCCGGAGATACCACCAGATCGAATAGGGCGCGGTCCAGAGATTGCTCAATGTAAAAGTTGGATGAATATAATCGGCGCTCGCGCCGGCCGGCTTGATGACCTGATGGCGGATCGCCATGTAGGCCGCCCACACTACACCATAGGGCAGCAATGTCTTCAGCGTTTGCGCCGCCCGGCTCAGCAGAGAGGCCGTCTTCGGGAACGTCAACCAAAGCCAGGCAGCGATCAGGACGGGGATGCACACCATCGTCTCTTTGGTGAACATGGCCCCGGCAAACAGCGCCACCGAACCAGCCCACCAGCAGGCCGCCCAGCTTGGTTTTTCAAACCTCTCGCGCGACTGATCCGACGGATCACGCGGCACCTCACGTGACATCTCCTGCCACTTCAGAAACGCGATCAGCGAGGCAAAGAAAAACACTCCTCCCAGCCCGTCCACGCAACTGCTGCCGATCCACGCTACGCTCTCCACCTTGGAGGGATGCAGGCCGAACAGCAGCGCCGTCAGCAGCGCCAGTCGCGGGTTGCCGAAGAGGCGGCGTCCGAACCCATAGGCCAGCGCCACCACAGCCAGGTGCAGAAAAATTGCCGACAGGTGCAGCGATCCCGGAGCACCGCCGGTGAATTTGATCACCAGAAATCCCCACAGCATCGCCAGCGGACGGTAATAGACCGAGTGCGCGCCGGTGTTGGAACCGAAGATGTCGTGGGTGAAAAACTTCGGAACGTCGCTCCATCCGCCGCTCCACGGGCTGATCACGTTGTCGTCGTAAACCGGGGCAAAGCCGATGGTGCGCACATAGAGCGCAAACAACAGGGCCAGCGCGGCGCGAAACCACCAGCCCTCACCGCACAGCGCGGCGGCAGATCCCTGAGGACGCGCAGAGCCGCGCGAAGAGTCCGCACCCGCAGCCAGGGCTGCTTCCGGCTCACTCTTGGAGGGGAATTGAAGAAGCGTGGTCATTCCCGAAGTTTAGCCCAGCCGGCGGCCATTGCCGGGGCGGAATTGCCATGCACGCGCCGCCACGCGGTTACCAAGGCTGCCGTACCGCCGCGCATCAGCTATAATAAAAGCAGTATTCATGAGTTTTCGTTTCCCCGCTTCCTAACCGAATCGTGCAACGGACTCGCGGCAGAGATCCCCCTGCCACACTTAACTGCGCGCCGCAAGCGCAGGCCGGCACGCTATCAGTTCGCCACCTTGATTCGCAAACCAGTGATTCGTCGCCAACCTGTGAATCGCGCGAACCATGATTCGCGAAACCATTAATTCGCGAATACACTTCGCCACACCCAGAGAAGGATGAAACGGCTTGACCACCAAGATTCGCAACATCGCCATTATTGCCCACGTCGATCACGGAAAGACCACGCTCGTTGATTCCATGCTGCGCCAGAGCGGCATATTTCGCGCCAACCAGGAACTGGTGGACCGTGTCATGGACTCCAACGATCTGGAACGCGAGCGCGGCATCACCATCCTCGCCAAAAACACCGCCGTGTTTTTTCACGACATGAAGATCAATATCGTGGACACTCCCGGCCACAGCGATTTTGGCGGCGAAGTCGAGCGCGCGCTGAAGATGGTCGATGGCGTCATGCTGCTGGTGGATGCCAGCGAAGGCCCGTTGCCCCAGACCCGCTACGTGCTCGCCAAGGCCCTGGAAGCCCACCTGAAGCCCATCGTGGTCATCAACAAGATCGACCGTCCCGATGCGCGCTCCCAGGAAGTGCTCAACGAGGTCTATGACCTGTTCATCGATCTGGATGCCGAAGAGTCGCAGCTTGAGTTCCCCGTGCTCTACACCAACGGCAAACTGGGCACGGCAACCACCGACCTCGCCGTTCCCGGCACCAACCTGCAGCCGCTGTTTGAGGCCATCGTGCAGACCATTCCGGAGCCCGCTGGAGACGCTGCCGCGCCGCTGCAGATCCTGGTCGCCAACCTCGATTACAGCGACTACCTCGGCCGCCTTGCCATCGCGCGCGTCTTCAACGGCACGCTGCGCACCGGCGAGGAAGTCGGCATTGCCAAGCTCAACGGCGAGATCGAGAAGATCAAGATCACCAAGCTGTTCAGCTTCAACGGGCTCAAGCGCACCGACATCACCGAGACCGAACTGGGCGATATCGTCGCCGTCGCCGGCGTCACCGGCATCACCATCGGCGAAACCATTACCAGCTTCGAGACCCCCGATCCGCTGCCCCACATCGTCATCGACGAACCCACTATCGCCATGCAGTTTATGGTGAACACCGCGCCGTTCTGCGGACGCGAAGGCCAGTACGTCACCTCGCGCAACCTCTCCGAGCGCCTCGACAAGGAACTGCTGACCAACGTCTCCATCCGCGTCGAGCAGACCGCGCCGGACACCTTTACCGTGATGGGCCGCGGCGAGTTGCAGCTTGCCATTCTGATTGAAATGATGCGCCGCGAAGGCTTCGAACTCGCCGTCGGCAAGCCGGAGATCGTCACCCGCACCATCAACGGCAAGCTGATGGAGCCCACCGAAATGCTCACCGTAGATATTCCGGAGGAGTACATCGGCGTGGTGATCGAAAAGCTCGGCGCGCGCAAGGCCGAGATGCGCAAGATGCACAACCACGGCTACGGCCGGGTGCGCATCGAGTTCAGCGTGCCCAGCCGCGGCCTCATCGGCCTGCGCAGCGAAATGCTGACCGAAACCCGCGGCACCATCGTGATGAACTCGCTGTTCGACGGCTACACCGAATGGCTGGGCGCCATTCCCCATCGCGCCGCCGGGGTTCTCATCTCCGACCGCAACGGCTCCACCACCACCTATGCCCTCAATGGCCTGCAGGAGCGCGGCGAGCTCTTCGTCGGTGCCGGCGTGGAGGTCTATGAAGGCATGATCGTCGGCCAGCACTCGCGCGACAACGATCTGGACGTCAACGCCGTGCGCGAAAAGAAGCTGACCAACATGCGCGCCTCCACCTCGGACGAAGGGATTCGGCTGATCCCCTTCCGCACCCTCAATCTGGAGCAGAGCCTGGAGTTCATCGCCGACGACGAACTGGTGGAAGTCACCCCCAAGTCGCTCCGCCTGCGGAAGAAGATCCTGCAGTTCAACCGCCGGCCCCGCAAGGGCACCGAACCGGTCGCCTCTTCCGTCTAGCCTGGCACGATCCGCAACCAGCATAAGTCCCCCGGCGACGGGGGACTTTTCTCATGTGGCCGGGTTCATCGCACAGGTTGCGGGGCGAGCGGAATGTGGCGATACTGGCAAGGCCGGATCTGCCTTGCAAAGGAGAACCATCGTGAACCCGCGCCGCAATGCCACGCGCGCCTTGATCGTTTCCCTGCTCGCACTGGCTGCGCTTTGCGCTGCCCCTGGGAACGCCCTGCAGCCGCTCTCACCCGCGCTGCAGGCCGCCGTCGGGCAGTGGCAGGCGATCAACGACGAGGGCAAGCCCAACGGTCATGTGGAGACTTACATGGTGGGAGGCAAGCTCTTTGGCAAGGTCACTCAGCTTCGCCCCGGAGCCTCACCCGGCGAATTGTGCACCCAATGCAAGGGGGACCTCAAGAACCAGCCCATTCTCGGCCTGCTCATCATCCGGGACTTCCAGCCGGACGGCGATGCCTGGGCCGGAGGGACGGTGGTCGATCCGGACAACGGCAAGGAGTACAAGGGTAAAATCTGGACCACGGGACACGATCAGCTGCATCTGCGGGGCTTCGTCGGCATCTCGCTGTTTGGGCGCAGCCAGACTTGGACGCGCCTGCCCTAGGTCAGCGTCCCGGCGCCGGACTCATCCACTCTCTTTTGGGGAGTTGGCCTCGTCGCAGGCATTTGCTTCCTCGCGGTCGCGCCGGTTTTCAATCAGAATCCACACGATGTAGAACACCACCAGGAGATTGCCGTTGAGCAGCGCGAATCGGACCCAATGCGGATGCCGGATCGCACCAACCACCTCAAACGGCACATAGACTGCGCCCGAGATCGCGGCAAACCATTCGGCCCACCGCAGTTGGTTCCACAGCCCGTAGGCTTCCACAAAGCGGCATGCCGAATACGCCAGCCCCACCCCAACCGCGGTCCAGATGCCGCGTCCGGTGGTGCGGTCGGCCAGATCGTAAAACCAGTCCGCCACCCGGGAGTCCGGGTTGAGACGCAGAGCATCGGTCAGGTGGTCCACAACAGAGTCCAGGTTCTGGTGCAGCAAAGACAGCAGGACCACGCACAGTGCGATGACCGCCGCGCCTTTGATCGCCTCTACGGCCGCAACTGTCCGCAGGCCATACTTATGGTTATGGCTATGCTTCCCCATTCACGTCCAACTTTACACGAGCGCGCCGCGGTCGGCACACACAATACGTCAGCCGGCAGGTCGGCCGCCTGCACCATGGTAATGCGTCGCGCGGGTTACAGATATTTTCGCTATGATTCAGAAGCAGCCTCTTTTTCCGGCTCCCGTTGCATGCGGACGGCGCCAATGTGGCTCCGAAGCGGTCTGCCATCCACTCGAACGTGCCGCGTCCCGGCTCCGGCTTGCATGCCGGGAGGTACCGATGAAGGTTCTTACCAGATTTATACTCTCGGCATTCGATCCCCAGCACTTCCCTCCCGCAGGGTTGCCGGAGATTGCTTTTCTGGGCCGCTCCAATGTCGGTAAGTCCAGCCTCATCAACTCGCTGGTCAGCGCCAAGATAGCCAAAACCAGCAACACGCCCGGACGCACCCAGGCCATCAATTTCTTCGAGATTCGCTGGCCCGGCCGTCCCCGTCCCGAACTGGTCTTTGCCGACCTTCCCGGCTATGGCTACGCGCGCGTTCCCAAGGCGATCACCCGCACCTGGCCGCAGTTCATCGAACCTTATCTCGCCGAGCGCTCGTCCCTGCTGCTCTGCCTCTGCCTGGTGGACGCCAACATCCCGCCCCAACCCTCCGACACGCAGATGATCGACTACCTGCGCCAGAACAACCGCCCGCTGCTGGTGGTGGCCACCAAGGCGGATCGCGTCGGCACCCGCCTGCAGGCTTCCCTCAACGCGCTCCAGCGGGCGCATGGGGTGGAGCGCGTGCTCCCCTATTCGGCCAAAAGCGGCCTGGGACAGGACGAACTATGGAAGCGCCTGCGGGCCGCCACTGCCGAGGGCTCCGCCGGTGGCGAAAGCGCCTAGCGGATGCGGAACGGAATTCTGGCAATCGCGCCGGGTTCGATTCCGGCGACATATCGCGGATTGGGAACAAGCATGTTTATTATTCACTCATTTTTAACAAAACAAACACTTTACCTATGTTTTTGCCTCTTCGGCCCCGGTTCCTAACTGGAAATCACTCCAGATTTCGTAGTATGATGAGTTGTTACTGTGGCTCGTAAATCCTTGCTAGGCAGGATGGGTTTAGCGGGAGGGTGCGAAGCGCGGAGATTTTATCCAAATGCTGCAACCAGGCCGGTGAAGTTCCTCGAGCCTGACTTAATAAAAAACTGGCGTTCATCTAAAACACGTTCTGCGGTCTGGAGATCCACACAGATTCCACTTGCACGTCTGAATTCCATTGCAGAACAATAAGGACAATCCCATGGCAAAACGACGCGGAAATCCCAACTGGGGCAAGCCGGAACCAATCGGCCCCGTGACTCCCACTATCACCGAGTTTGAACAGGTCGTCCGTGAATTCAAGTTGACCCCGGATCAGTACCTCCGTTCCACCCGTCTCCGTGAGTGGGCACGCCGCAACAAAAACTCCAAGTACATTCCTGAGCCGCTTCTGGAAGCCTGGGGCTTTGAAATCGAATCCACTCTGTAATCGCTGAACTCCGCGAGTAGAACTCAAAAGGCCGCCATTTTTTGGCGGCCTTTTTCAGGGCTGCAGCCTCCCGGCGCAACATGCCTGGGTGGCCCACATATGCGTCGTGCTTTTCGACGCACATGTGGGGGAACATCACGCCGCCCTCTACCAGACGCGGCAGGCCGGCTGGGCCACCATCGGCTGCCCCGCTTTGCAGCCAAAGGCTTTGACGAAGTCCGCCTGGTTGCTCAGCACGGTGTTCACCCGGTAGCGGTTCAGCGAGTGCGGATCGGTGGTGATCTGCATCCGCTCCTGGTCCGGACGCGCGCTCTCGCACCAGCTGAATGCGTAGCTCGCGTAGAAGCGCTGGCGCGCCGTCAGGCCGTCTTCCTCCGGTGTGTCCAGAGACTTGCCGCGCGCCTTGTACAGGTTTTCCAGGGCGATCATCGCCAGGTGGATGCCGCCGTTGTCGGCCGTGTCCTCGCCCTGGGTGCGCTTGCCGTCCGTCTTCACCCCTGGCCCCAGTTCCGGAACCGGGTGCGTGTATTCGGCGGCAAGGCAGGCTCCGCGCTCCTCGTACGCTTTGGCATCGGCCTCGGTCCACCAGTCGCGCAGGTCGCCCTTAGCATCGAACTTGCGCCCCTGGTCGTCGAAGCCGTGCGTCATCTCATGGCCGATGGTCGCGCCCATCCCTCCGTAATTATCCGCGTCACTTTGCTTGGGGCTGAAGAAGGGCAGCTGCAGAATGCCCGCAGGAAAATTGATGGAGTTGTTCTGCATATCGTTGTAGGCGTTGATGGTCGGTGGCGTCATCATCCACTCCTGCTTGTCCACCGGCCGGTTGATCTTGTTCAGCTCGCGGTGCACCTCGAATACGTTGGCCGACACCACGTTGGCCAGGTAGTTGTCCGGTACGATCTTCACCGAAGAGTAGTCGCGCCACTTGTCCGGATAGCCGATCTTCTCGATCATCGCGTCCAGCTTTTCAACCGCCTGCTTCTTGGTCGCCGCGGTCATCCAGTCCACTTCTCCGATGTCCTGCTTCAGGGCTTCGCGGATGCCGTGGGTCAGCTCCAGGGCCTTGGCCTTGCTCTCCGGCGGGAAGGCGATCTTCACATATTCCTGTCCCAGCGCCTCGCCCAGGTGCGCGTCGGCCGAGCCAACGCAGCGCCGCCACAGCGGCAGCATCTTGGGAACGCCGCGCAGCGTGGTGCCGAAGAAATCGAAGTTCGCCTGCTCCAGCTCCGGAGTCGTCTTGTTTGCCGCCGACTTGATCGTCCACCAGCGCAGGTAGCTCTTCCACTCGTCGAGCGAGCGGGTCTTGATCTGCTGGTCGAGCGCCGGGAAAAACTCCAGCGTGGCCACGATGTAGAACGGAGGCTCGGGCACGCTGCTCAGCTTCAGGTATTCCGCCATGTCGAAGTCGGGCAGCGCGGCCTGGATCTGCGCCAGCGACTGCTTGTGATAGGTCTTCTCCGGGTCGCGGCGCTCCACCCCGTCCATCTGCGCCTTGGCCAGCGCGCTCTCGATCTCCATCACCGCCGCGGCCTCCGTGGCCGCCGCTCCGGTGCATCGCCCGCCAGTCCGAACATGCGCACCAGGTGCTTGCGGTACTCCTCGCGAAGCTTTTTCGAGGCTTCGTCGTCTTTCAGGTAATAATCGCGCGAGGCCAGCGACAGTCCGCCCTGGTCAAAGCCGGCGACCACCTTGGAGGAATCGATCAGGTCCTGCGTCGGACCAAAGCCGAACATCGGCGCGCTGGTCTGGTTGTCGTCGCCCTCAAAGGCCGGCGCCACTCCTGCGTGCAGCTGCGCCAGCACCCTGGCCAGCTCCTTCTTGTCCTTGATCGCATCCACCGGCTTCAGCGCCTCGGCCAGCCACTGCATTCCCTTGGCGGCGCGCTCGTCAACGTTCATGCAGCTCTTCCAAAAATCTCCCACCTGCTGCTCGGTCCCCTTGGCCCCAGGAGTCTCGGCCGCCTTTTGCAGCGCCTCGCGCAGAATCGTCTGGTTCCACAGATAGAGCGGAGTCCAGGTCCCCACCGACGACATATCGGACGGAATGGGATGCGCCGCTTGCCACTTCGAGCAACTGTAGGCATAGAAATCCACGCAGGGCGAGATCGATTTGTCCAGCATCGACGCCTCGAAGCGGTCCAGCTGCGGCGGCGACTGCGCCTCCGATTTCTGTGCGGCACCTTGCGAAACCCAAACGCTGGCCACCAGCAGCACCAGCCATCCCATCCGGCGAATTCCGTTCTGCATGAGCACTCCTAATCGTCTCAAGACCCTCTGTTGCGATTTCCCAGTACGACCAGCCGATTCTATCCCAACCACGCGGCCCGGAGGCGGTCTCATAAATCGGGTTTGAAAGGGCACGACTTGTTTTGAAAGGGCACGACTTCAGTCGTGCCGTAAGAAAAGCCCATTTCGCGCGGCTTTAGCCGCTGAGGGAACCGCCCTTCGGACGCCCCAATCCATTGATGAGACCGCCTCTGGCTCCGCCCGCGCAGCCGGCATCTACGCCGCAGATGCTAGAATCCGGAGTGTATGAGTCACCCGCCGTTCTGTGAAGTTCCCGCCGCGCTGGAGGAGATGCGCGCCGGGCGCATGGTGGTTGTCGTCGATGACGAGGACCGCGAAAACGAAGGCGACCTAACCATGGCCGCCGAAAAAGTCACGCCCGAGGCCATCAACTTCATGGCCCGCTTCGGGCGTGGACTGATCTGCCTCTCGCTGACCGAGGAGCGCTGCGACTACCTGCGGCTGGCTCCCATGACCAACGCCAACGAGTCGCCCTTCGGAACCGCCTTCACCGAATCCATCGAAGCCCGCGAGGGCGTCACCACCGGCATCAGCGCCGCCGACCGCGCCCGCACCATCCGCGTGGCCGTCGATCCCGCCTCGCGCGCCTCCGACCTGGTGCGCCCCGGACACATCTTTCCCCTGCGCGCCCGCTCCGGAGGCGTGCTGGTACGCGCCGGGCAAACCGAAGCCAGCGTCGATCTGGCGCGCATCGCCGGACTCAACCCCTCCGGCGTCATCTGCGAGATCATGAGCGACGACGGCAGCATGGCGCGCGTGCCCGAGCTCATCGAATTCTGCCGCCAGTACAACCTCAAGATGATCACCACCGCCGAGGTCATCCGCTACCGCATGGCCAACGAGCACCTCGTGGAGCGCCAGGGCGAAGCCCTCGTCCCTACCCGCTACGGCGAATTCCGCATGATCGCCTACCGCTCGGAGCTCGACGGCCACTCCCACGTCGCCATGGTGCGCGGCGACATTGGTTCGAATGATGCCGCGACGGATGCGCCGCCCCCGCTGGTCCGCATGCATACCCACTGCCTGGCCGGAGACGTCTTTGGCGCCACCTGGTGCGAGTGCGGCAGCGTCCTCGACCAGTCCCTGAAGCGCATTGCCGAGGAAGGCCGCGGCGCGGTCATCTACCTGCACCAGACCTCGCTCGGCTTCACCGTCGAGCAACTCAAGGGAAAGCCGATCCTGCAGTTCCACAAAGACCGCGCGCTGCCCACGCTGCCGGAAAACCAGCGCACCCGCCAGCGCGACGTCGGCATCGGCGCCCAGATCCTGGCCGACCTCAACCTGCGCCGCATCCGCCTGCTCACCAACCATCCGCGCCGCGTCGCCGCCCTCGAGGGCTTCGACATCGAAATCGTCGAGCACATCCCGGTGCGGAATGTTGAGCCGGTGAAATAATAAGTAAAGCCCTGACAGGTGGCTGGTGGCCCACATCTCCCTTCTTTACCTGTTGAGGGTGCCCCATATCTGCCTTCCTTTGGCAGATGTGGGTGCCCACATCACTGGGAAACTCACCGACTTTGGGCTCTTGCTCCGCGTGGTTAGCCATGGTAGCCGCGCCGGGTGAAGCAGACAACCCGCTCAAATCGTCAGAGGGGCGCGCTTTCTGCCTCCCACATCTGGCCGAAGGAGGGCCAGATATGGGGCACCGAACAGATTTCGCCCATGTGTGTCATGGGCGATGGCGGAGGGCTAAAGAGTTGAGACCACAGCATCCTGCGCCGTAGCCTTTGGATTTCGGTGGTACTCCTTACTGCTTCTTCACCCGCAAGTCCCGCCCCGTCATCTCCTTCGGCTAGCGCCACGCCAAGAATCCCCAGCACAGTCGGCGAGATATCCTGCAGCGCGCCATCGGGACGCAGCGTGAACTCGCTCGCCGCCTCGCCAATGTAGATGAACGGCACCGGGTTGGTGGTGTGCGCCGTAAAGGGCCCGCCGGTCACCGGATCGATCATCTCCTCGGCGTTGCCGTGGTCGGCGGTCACCAGCATCACACCGCCGCTGCGCTTCACCGCCGCATAGATATCGCCCAGGCAGGCGTCCACGGTTTCCACGGCCTTCACCGTCGGCTCGATTTTGCCCGAGTGGCCCACCATGTCGGCGTTGGCAAAGTTCACCACCATCACGTCGAAGGTGTTGTCCCTGATCTGGCTCACCACATGGGCGGTAATCTCGGCTGCGCTCATCTGCGGCCGCAGGTCATAGGTGGCCACCTGGGGAGACTGCACCAGCAAGCGGTCTTCACCGGGAAACGGCTTTTCGATGCCGCCGTTGAAGAAGAAAGTGACGTGCGCGTACTTCTCCGTCTCCGCCACTCGCAGGTTGCGCATATTCTGCGCGGCCATCACGTTGGCCAGGATGTTGCGCAGCCGCTCCGGCTGAATCACCGTGGGCAGTTTGAAGCGCTGGTCGTATTCGGTCATGCAGAGGTAGTGCAGGTTCTTGGGCACCTCGCGCACCGGAATCTCGGCTTCCAGTTTCTCCGCATCCGGCAGGTCGCGTCCGGCCGCCTCGGTGATGCCGCTCGAGCGGGTCAGCACCTGGGTGATCTGGCGTGCGCGGTCGGCGCGGAAATTGAAATTGATGACCACATCCTCGTCGCGAATGGTCGCCACCGGCTTGTGGTTTTCGTCCACGCACACAAACGGCAGCACGAACTCGTCGTACACTCCGCGGTTGTAGGAGTCCTTCACCATCTGCACCGGGTCGGTGGTCGAGCCGGCTTCGGCCTTGCCACGCACCATGGCGTCAAAGGCCTTGCGCTCGCGCTCCCACTTCTTGTCGCGGTCCATGGCATAGTAGCGGCCGCTCACGGTGGCAATTTTGCCGATGCCGTACTCGCGCATCTTCTGCTGCAGCTTTTCCAGGTAGCCCGCGCCGGAGTCCGGCGCCGTGTCGCGCCCGTCCAGGAAGGCGTGCACAAAGGCGCGCTCCACGCCGCTGCGCTTGGCCATCTGCAGCAGCGCGTAGAGATGGTTCTCATGCGAGTGCACTCCGCCGTCGCTGAGCAGTCCAAGGAAGTGCAGCCGACGCCCGTTCTTCTGCGCCTCATTCATCGCCTGCAGCAGCATGGGATGCTTGAACAGCTCGCCGTTTTCAATCATCAGGTCCAGCCGCGTAATGTCCATGTACACCACGCGCCCGGCGCCAATGTTCAGGTGCCCGACTTCGCTGTTGCCCATCTGCCCGGTGGGCAGCCCCACAAAGCGCCCGCTGGTGTGCACCAGGGTGTTGGGGAACTCGCGCAGCAACTTGTCATAGGTGGGCTTGCGCGCCAGCGAGATCGCGTTCGACTTCGAGGGCGGAGCATAACCCCAGCCATCCAGGATGATCAGAATCACCGGTTTCGGTCGCGCCATGATTTTCCTAAACTCCCGCCTCGTGCGCCTGCCGGCGCGCTACTTGGACGTTCCGTCCTTGGATGTGCCGGCTGCCTTGGGTTGCGGAGCGTCCGGCAGCTTGTCTGGATTGGTTTCGCTTTCAAACGCCTGCAGCTTGCGCTCCAGCTCTTCGCTGTAGGCCTGCAGTTTCTTTTGCACCAGCTGCCCGCCCTGCTCGTTGGCCTCGCGAATAATCTCCGGCACCTTTTCCAGCAGCCGTTTTCCCGCCTCCGAGCTGTAGAAATCGATGCCCGCCTGCACGTCCCCGGCGCTCAGATTCTTCTGGTACACCGGAATGATCGCCTCGGCAACGTCTTCGAAGGTGAACAGCGGCGTGCTGTCGAAAACCTCGTCCAGTTTTTTCAGCGTCGCCGCGTCCGCGCCCGGATCTTTCTTCTCGAACGAAGCGCGAGCCGCGGCTTTCACCTTTTGCTGCGTGACGCGCAGCGATTCGTCCACGCTTTGCTGCACGCCCATGGCGGACATCAGCTTCAGCACCTGCGCCCGCGACGGCGGCGTTGGGTCCAGCGTTACCGTTTGCGCCAGGGCCGCGCCGCACAGCACGCCACACAACACGCAACCCAGCAGAGCCTGCGCTCCCAGGCGGCCAATCCTCGCGCTTCGGCTTGGGCTTGCCATGAATCTCCCGCGCCCACGAACTCTCTCTCCGCCCACCACGCGGTGAGCGGAGAGAAATCCATCAGTGGCCGTTCGCGTCCGCCAAAGTTGCGCCACGCTATCGTTCCTCGCCCGCTGTCTCCAGCAGTTCGCCGCCGTAATTGATTGCGCCAAAGCCCAGGAAATTCGCGCCCGAGCCCAGCTCTTCTTCGATTCTCAAAAGCTGGTTGTATTTGGCAATACGGTCGGTGCGGCTGGCCGAGCCGGTCTTGATCTGGCCCACGCCGGTCGCCACTGCCAGGTCGGCGATGAAGGTGTCCTCGGTCTCGCCCGAGCGGTGGGACATCACGGCCGTGTAGCCGTTGCGCCGCGCCATCTCGATCGCCTCCAGCGTCTCGGTGATGGTTCCGATCTGGTTCAGCTTGATCAGAATCGAGTTGGCCACGCCGCTGTCGATGCCGCGCGCCAGCAGCGCCGTGTTGGTCACGAAGATGTCGTCGCCCACCAGCTGAATCTTGTTGCCCAGCTCATCGGTCAGCAGCTTCCAGCCCTCCCAGTCATTCTCCGCCAGGCCGTCTTCCAGCGATACGATGGGATACTGCCGCACCCACTCGGCGTAGAACTTCACCATCTCAGCGGATGTCTTTACCGACTTGTCGCTCTTCTTGAAGACGTATTTGCCATTTTCAAAGAATTCGCTCGACGCCGGATCCAGTGCAATCGCTACGTCCTGCCCCGGCCGGTAGCCGGCCAGCGTGATCGCTTCCAGAATCACTTCAATGGCTTCGTCGTTGGACTTCAGCGATGGCGCAAAGCCGCCCTCGTCGCCCACCGCCGTGCTGTAGCCGCGCTTCTTCAGCACGCTCTTCAGAGCATGGAAAGTCTCGGTACCCCAGCGCAGCGCCTCGGAGAACGACGGCGCGCCTACGGGCATGGCCATGAATTCCTGGAAGTCAACGCTGGAATCCGCGTGCGCGCCGCCGTTGATGATGTTCATCATCGGCACCGGCAGAATCACCGCGTTCACCCCGCCCAGGTAGCGATAGAGCGGAACATCGTAATGGTCGGCCATGGCGCGCGCCGCCGCCATGCTCACCGCCAGAATCGCGTTGGCTCCCAGCTTTTCTTTGTTCTCGGTGCCGTCCAGTTCGATCATCTCGGCGTCCAGTTCGCTCTGGCGCGAGGCGTCCAGGCCCTCCAGGTGAGGCCCCAGTACGTTGTTCACGTTGTCAACCGCCTTGAGCACGCCCTTGCCCAGGTAACGCGACTTGTCGCCATCGCGCAGTTCCACGGCTTCATGCTCGCCCGTCGAGGCGCCGCTGGGTACAATCGCCCGCCCCTTGGCCCCGCTGCTCAGCGTTACTTCCGCCTCCACCGTGGGATTTCCGCGTGAATCGAGAACTTCCCGTGCATGTACCAGATCGATCTCGGTCATAAATTCCTCTTCACTTTATTTTGGTGAGATTAGCGCTTCGTTTTTCGAAATTCCATGGAGAAGGTCGCCAAACGTAGAGAATTATATGCTACTCCGCAGGCTTGCACGCTCCCCGCGGACGCACAACCGCCCGGCCCGCAATTTCACGCCGCATCCGCCGCTGGCCGCCTGCCTCCGTCACCTGGTCGTAACCGCCTTGGTTCAACCGCGTTGCACAGCGAGCAGGGTTGCACTACGCTCCTCCAATGGGCGACTTTTCTTTCGCCCAGGGAGTTGCCATATGACCAGTTTCCCCCGGCTGCTTTGCCTGGCAGTGCTTGCCACCACCACCGCCTTTGCTCAGAACTCAACGCTCCCCGCCGACCCGTCGCTCGCCAACGATAGCCAGCCGATGCAGACTCCACCCGTGGACGTCCAGACCGGCGTCCCCCAGCCGGAGCAGACGCCGCCGATCGACGCTCAGCCTCGCCAGGCGTACTCCAAGCCCGCCAAGCCCAGTGCCGCCGCGCCCGCGGTCAATTCCGCAGCGGTGAATTCCCCCGCGACCAATTATGATGCCGCGCCGGTCGCCGCCGCCATTGCGCCGGAAGCCCCTGCCTCGCAGCCCACGCTGCAGCCGCGCTCCAACTCCGCGGACACCGTGCTGCCCACGGCCACCGTGCTCCGCCTCAAGCTGCTGCGCCCCATCTCCACCGCCAGCGCACGCCAGGGAGAGCGATTCTTTGCCACACTCACCGCTCCGGTGGAAGTCGATGGCCGCGCCATCGTTCCGGCGGGAACCAGCGTGACCTGCCAGGTCGATAGCACGAACGCGGCAGGCCGCTTCTCCCGGAAGCCTTCGCTTTCCATCAAGGCCCTCAGCATGCACACGCCCAACGGCGAAGTGCTCGATTTCTCCGCCTCGGTCATCGACACCGCCACGCCGCGCAAACTCGATGTCGATCAGGAAGGCCGCGTCCGCGGCAAAGGCTTCAGTCCCATGGACAAGGTGGAGATGGGTTCGCTCGCCGGAGTCGGCCTCGTCGCCGGAGCCGTCATCGCCGGACCGGAAGGCCTGTTCATCGGCGCCGCCAGCGGAGCCGCCCTGGCCGCAGGCCACATCGTCCTCAAACACCGCAACCTGACGCTGCCCGCCGGAACCGAGTTGATCCTTGAGCTCGACGGCCCCGCCACCCTCACCCACCCGCAGATGGGCGGATAACGCTCCTAAGTTGTCATTCCGTAGCGTAGCGAGGAATCCCTACGACGTCGAAGTAGGTCGTCCGGCCCAAGAGGCATTTCAGCCAGAACGTCCCAGCAAAAGCTCCGAACATAAATCAGGCGCCTCATCGCGAGGCGCCTGTTCTGTCTCCACCGCATCACACTATTTCACAACGCTGCTCAGCGCATCGAAGAACTCCGGGAACGACACCGCAACCGCCTCTGCGCCATGAATAATGGTGTCGCCTTCGGCACGCAGCGCGGCCACGGCAAAGGCCATCGCAATGCGATGATCGTCGAAGCTCTGCACCTTACCGCCGCGCAATGTTTGCCCGCCCGGGATCCTCATGCCGTCGGGAAACTCCTCCACCTCGGCGCCCATGGCGCGCAGGTTGTGCACCACGGCGGCAATGCGGTCGCTCTCCTTTACGCGCAGCTCGGCGGCATCGCGAATCTCCACCCCGCGCGCGCTGTAGGGCGCGATGGCGGCGATGGCCGGCAGCTCGTCGATCAGCGCCGCACTCTGCGCTCCGCGAATCTCTCCGCCCTGGAAGATGCCGCCCTCGGCCTGCATGGTGCCCACCAGTTCGCCGTACTGCTCCTCCACCTTGAGGAAGTCGATCTTCACGCCCATGCCCGCGAGCACGTCCAGCACCACCGAGCGCGTCGGATTCAGCAGCACCGAATCCACCACCAGCTTCGAGCCCGGAAACAGCGCCGCCGCGCAGAGAAAGAACGTGACCGACGACAGGTCGCCCGGCACGTAAGCCTTTACCGCGTGCAGCTTCTGCCCGCCGCGCACGCTCACCCGGTTGCCGTCGCGCGTTACCTCGGCGCCGAAGGCCCGCAGCGCCAGCTCGGTGTGGTCGCGGGTGCGCACCGGCTCGATCACCGAGGTCTCGCCCTCGGCAAACAGACCGGCCAGCAGCACGCAGCTCTTCACCTGCGCGCTGGCCACCGGCGGCTCATACTCCATCGCCTTCAGCTTCGCGCCGTGGATGGTCAGCGGCGCGCAGCCATCGTGCGAATCGATCTTTGCGCCCATCTTTTGCAGCGGGTCGATCACCCTGCGCATCGGACGCTTGCTCAGCGACGCGTCGCCAATCATCACGCTGGTGAAGGGCTGCGCCGCCACCACGCCGCTCAACATGCGCATGGTCGAGCCGCTGTTGCCGCAGTCCAGCTCGCGCTCGGGAGCCTGCAGCGCGCCCGCCACGCCATCCACCTCCACGTGATTGCCCTTGCGCCGCACCCGCGCGCCCATGGCTTCCATGCATCCCAGCGTGCTGGCGCAATCGGCCGAGGTGGAAAAGTTTTCAAACTCCGACGTGCCTTCGGCAATCCCCGCCAGCATGGCATAGCGATGCGAAACCGACTTGTCGCCCGCCGTCCGCACGCTGCCCTGGATCTGCTTCGCCGCCCTTACCCGTACATCCATATGTGTCTATCCTTGTTCAATGCGATCGAACTCCGTCCACGTCCTGCCATTATCTGGATCATGTCGGATCATGGACAAGAAGTTGTAGCGCTTTCCCGATAACCCTTTACAGCTCACTGTCATCCGGGTCTTGTCCGGAAATCTGTTGCTGACAAACAATGATCTAAGAGTGAAAGGTCGCGGCCCATCCCGCCTCTAGCGGATTTTGCACTGCACGGAAATTAGCCGGTACCGTAGCTTTCGATTCAATCAAAAAAAAACCGTCAATGCGGAGAACCACATTTTCTCCGACTATTGGCTCGACTGCAACGTCGAATGCCGGTCCCATTCCGACGTTTCTGAACTGGATCGGATCAAGCTGAAGCGCGGCTCGCCAACAAACAGCGTCTGACGCAATCTCAAGAAGTACTACAGGCTTTATGCTGCCCTCTAGTTGTTCGTCTGTCGTTTTCCTCAAGCGCCGTGTTTCGATTGTGTATGCGACTAAGACTAAGAAAGCAGAAATTCCCCCGACAGCAGCAACGGCTGGCGCTTGCGATAAGCCGCTGGACCGCATGGTCATCGGAGAGCGACTGGCCGTAACGCCACGCCCATGTGCACAGAGCTATGACCACGACCATAATCACTATCGCATCGGGTACTCTCTTCGGTCGTTACATCATTCCGCATCTCCGAGAATCTGCTGACGCCTCTGCCACTATAAATCCTGCGCTCGTTCAGCGCCCGTTGCGCTCCAGAAACTCGCGCACCAGCCGTCCCACTTCCTCGGGCTGCTCGAAGGCCGCGAAGTGTCCGGCGCGGCGCACAATCTTCAGCTCCGCGCCGCGAATGCCGCGCGCCATCTTTTCCAGCTCGCTCACCGGAGCAGGCGCATCGTCCTCGCCGCCCAGCACCAGCGTGGGCACGCCGATCTCGGCCAGCGTCAGCGTGCTGTCGGCGCGCTGGGCCATGCCGCGCTGCATCGCCGCCATCCCCGCCGCCCGTCGCGTGCTCCATCGTCTGACGCGCGCGCTCCACCACGTCCAGCCGCGAGCTCATCGTCACCGGAGCCAGCAGCTTCGGCATCATCTGCTCAATCGCCCACGCCGGACCTTTCTGCAAAATCTCTTCTGCGTTGCGCAGCCGCCCGGCGCGCGCCTCGTCGCTATCGAGTGTGGCCTTGGTGTCCATCAGCACCAGCGCTTTTACCCGCTCGCGCCAGCGCCGCCAGAACTCGAAGAGCGCATAGCCGCCCACCGAGCATCCCACGAACACCGCGCGCCCGATCTTCAACTCATCGCAAAGGCGCAGCAGGTCGGCGGTAAGTTTCTCCATGGTCGTCGGACCCTCGCCAACACCGGAGAGCCCCAGCCCGCGCAGGTCCGGCAGCACCAGCCGGAAACGCGACTCAAGGTGCAGCACCATCGGAAGCCAGTAGCGGTGGTCGCTGGGATACGGATGCAGCAACACCACGTCCGGTCCCTCGCCTCGTACTTCGTAATGCAGATCCACGTCATCGCTTCGCAGAATCATCCGCACATTTTAACCGCCTTCGCAGATCCGTGCTCGCCTGCCAGCCTATAATTGAGTCAGCAAAGGAGCGGGGATGCGCGTTCTCATCACGGGCGGGGCCGGCTTCATCGGCTCTCACCTTGCGGATTCTCTGCTGCGCGAGGGGCACGTTGTTGCCGTCATCGACAACCTCTCCACCGGCTCGGAAGAAAACATTGCCCATCTCCTGGCTCACCCCGGCTTCGCCTTTCACCACGACACCATCTTCCATCTCGAGCTGATCGCCTCGCTCATCGGCCGCTGCGAACTCGTCTATCACCTGGCCGCCGCCGTGGGCGTCAAGCGCATCATCCAGGCTCCGGTGGAAACCATCGAAACCAACGTCGCCGGCAGCGAACTGGTGCTCCGCCTGGCCGCCCGCCACAAGCGGCGAATCGTGCTCGCCTCGACATCCGAGGTCTATGGCAAGTCCACCCAGTTACCATTTCTGGAAGATGGCGACCTGGTGCTGGGAGCCACCAGCCAGAGCCGCTGGAGCTACGCCTGCTCCAAGGCCATCGACGAGTTTCTCGCCCTGGCCTGGCATCGCCAGAGCGGCTTGCCGGTCACCATCGCCCGGCTCTTCAACACCGTGGGCACCCGCCAGAGCAGCCGCTACGGCATGGTGCTGCCCACCTTCGTGGGCCAGGCGCTGCGGAGCCAGCCTATTACCGTCTACGGCAGCGGACGGCAGACGCGCTGCTTTACCCACGTTGCCGATATCGTCGAAGGCCTCACCGCAATCGCCCATCACGACGCCGCCATCGGCGAAATCTACAACCTCGGCTGTACCTCGGAGATTTCCATCGACCAGCTGGCGCAACGGGTGCTGGTGGCCACCGGCTCGCCCAGCCCCATCGTCCACGTGCCTTACGAGCAGGCCTACGCACCGGGCTTTGAGGACATGCAGCGCCGCCTGCCCAGCATCGCCAAGGCCCACGCCGCCTTCGGCTTCCAGCCGCGCCGCAACCTGAACCAGGTTCTGGCCGAGGTGATTGCCGATCTGCGCGCACGCATCGCGCACGGCGGATGCTCCGCACTCGCAGCGGAGTCCCACGCAGTCGATTCAGCCGTGGATGGATGACCCCCGGCGGAGCACGGGTTAACTCTCCATCGCCCGCATAAAGGCCTTGAGTCGCACTTTTTCCTGTGCGGGCAGCACCGGAAGATAGAACTCGCTGAGGTGGGCGCGCACCGCGCTCGCGGCTCCCTGCGCGTCGCCCTTCTGGATGGCTTCGACGATCGCGGCATGCTGCCGCAATGTTTCCTCGCGGCTCTGCTTCGCCGGAGACCGGAGGCTGTTCTCGATCAGGGAGCGGATCGGCTCCTTCAGCGACTGAAAAACCAGGTGGAAGAGACGGTTTCCGCTGGCCGCAATCACCGCTTCGTGGAAGTTGATGTCCAGTTCGGCAAACGGACGCAGCTCGGTGGTGGTCTGCATCTGCCAAAGCGCCTCATGCAGTTCGGTGAGGCGGGCCTTGGGCTGCGTGCTGGCCAACGCGGCGGCCGAGGAATCGAGCACCACCCGCATCTCCAGCAACTCCAGCGCGGAGGTGCAGCCGGACTCAAGCAGACTGTCGAAGACCCGCGCGATCCCAACGCTCGGAGTGCCCAGCACCTTGGGACCGCCGGGATCGCCGTGCCGCACCGAGATCAATCCCATGCTCTCGGCTACCCGAAGCGCTTCGCGCACCGTGGGACGGCTGACCTGGAACTCGATCATCATGGCCCGCTCGGAGGGCAACCGCGAGCCAGGAGCAAGTTTTCCGCTGAGAATCAGGCGCTGCAGCTGCTCCACGATATGTTCGTGGGCCCGCGTAGAGCGCACCCTGGCGAAGGAGGAAACCTCGGAGGCGGTCATGCTTTCCATCCTAGCACAGCGTAAACATAGTGTACTGGTCTTACCAGTTATGCTATCCTGCTTCTATGCGTGGGATGGCGATTTTGCTCGGCTTTCAATTGTGCGGTGTGTGCCTGCATGCGGCGGGGATTCCCATGCCGGGCACCGTGCTGGGGTTGATTCTGTTCACCGCCAGTCTTTTCACCGGCCTCATCAAGCTGGAGTGGGTGGAGAACACCTCCTCCATCCTGCTGGGAAACATGCTGTTGTTCTTTGCTCCCATCATCGTCTTCAGCGGCGCCGCGCTGGCTCCGTTGAAGGGCGAGTGGGTGGCCATCACGGCGTCGATTCTGGTCAGCCTGCTGGCCGTCATGCTCACCACCGGATTGGTGACCCATCATTTGCTGGAGCCGAAGGTCTGCGCGGTCGCCGAGAGCTGCGAGAGTGAAGATGAATGAGATCACAGCCAACCCCGTCTTCGGAGCCGCGCTCACTCTGGGCGTCTATGCGCTCGCCATGGCGGTGCACTCCCGCGTCAAGTGGGCCCATCCGCTGCTGACCACCTGCGGCGTTCTTTACCTCGTGCTTCGCGGGCTGCACATTCAGCCGCAGCAGTATCAGCTGGGCGGCAGCATGATCTCGTTCTTTCTGGGACCGGCCACCATCGCGCTCGGCGTGCCCATGTACAAGCAGGCCAATCAGCTGCGGAAGTCGCTGCCCGTGCTCTCCGTGGGAGTGATCGCGGGCGCCGTGGTGGGGATGATCACCGCGGGTGTGACGGCCGCTCTGCTCGGCGCTCCGCCGCAGCTGGTGATGAGCACCCTGCCGAAATCCGTGACCACGCCGATTGCCATCGAAGTTTCCCGTCAGCTGCATGGCGTGCCGGAAGTCTCTGCCTCCATGGCGATCATCGCCGGAATCGTGGGAAGCCTGATCGGGCCTTGGCTGCTGCGCCGCGTGCGCGTCTCCAACCATATGGCGGTGGGCGCGGCGATGGGAACGTCGTCGCATGCGCTGGGAACGGCGCGGGTGCTGCGCGATTCCGAGGTGCAGGGCTCCACCGCTTCGCTGGCGATGGCCATGGCGGGCATCACCACGGCCTTGCTGGCCATGGCGGTCCCGTGGATACTGCGGCACATTCCATTTCATCTGTAACTTGAGAAATCACGCTGCAAGAAAATGAATTCTGTTCCCAAATTGGAGCAGCGCTTAAAAGGAATTCGGCCAGAGACGACCTGCCCTCCACATGCGGCTTAGCTGATCTGCCGCTGCATCATCGGTGGTACAAATCTAGCGTGGGGACACCTTCGCACTTCGACTCCGCTGCACACACACCGCCGCCGCAAACCGGCAGCGGAGACGCCGGCTCCTGCATGCGCTACCTGGCGCGCCAGCCGATTCTGGACCGCGAGCAGAATACCCACGGCTACGAACTGCTGTTCCGCTCCGGACCGGAAAATCTCTTCCGCTGCGACGATCCCGACGCCGCCACCTGCCACGCCATCGATTTTTCCCTGCTCTTCGGCGCCGTAGCGCTCACCAACGGACATGTTGCGTTCATCAATTGCACGCGCAACATCCTGCTGCACGACACTATCACCGTGCTGCCGCGGGACCAGGTCGTCATCGAAGTAGTCGAGAGCGTGCTGGCCGACCAGGACGTTCTGGAAGCCTGCGAACGCCTGCATCGCACCGGCTACCGCATTGCCCTGGACGACTACGTGGCCAACTCCCACACCGAGCGCCTGCTGCCCTACGCCGACATCGTCAAGGTGGATGTTCTGGCGACCGATGTCGCCCGCCAGGCCGCCATCGCCGGCGAAATGCACCGCCGCGGCATCCGCATGCTGGCCGAAAAGGTGGAGAGCCGCGAGCAATTCCATCTCTCGATGAGCATGGGTTATCAGTATTTCCAGGGCTACTTCTTCTGCCGGCCGGAAACCGTCACGATGAAGGACATCCCCTGCTCCAAGCTCGCCTATGTGCAGGTGCTGAGCATTGCCAATCAGGACCACTTCGACGTGGACAAACTGGAGCAGGCCATCCTGCGCGAGCCATCCCTGTGCTACCGGCTGCTGCGATACCTGAACTCGGCGTCCTTCGGACTGTTCCCCATCCGCTCCATCCGCCATGCGTTGTCTCTCATGGGGCAGCGCGAATTGCGCAAGTGGGTCTCGATCGTGGTGGCCATCTCGCTCTCGGGCGACCGCTCGGAGGAATTGATTTACAGCGCGCTGGTCCGCGCCCGCTGCTGCGAGCTCCTGGCCAGCCACTTCCGCGAGAATTGCAGCGCGGCCTTCCTCGTCGGAATCATGTCGCTGATGGATGCCATCCTCGACCGGCCCATGGAGGTCGTGATCTCGCAGCTTCCGCTCACCGCCGATTGCAAGAACGCGCTCTGCGGCGGAGCCAGCGGATTGGGCGCCTTGCTGCGGCTGGCCATCTGCTGCGAGCGCGGCGCGTGGGAGCAGATCTCCGCCTTCGCCTGCGAGAGTGGAGTCGCGGAAGCAACCATCCTGCAAATACATCGCGACGCTTGCCACTGGGCCAACGAGATTCTGCAGGAAAACCGCAGAGCAAGATCAATCTAGCCGCAGGGCGGGCGCCCTTTACCTGCCGAAGAAACCAAGAAAGACCGCACTGGATAGGAAGGACACGCCGCTGGCCAAAACATGCTGGGCATAGCGCGGCTTGTCCGTATGCTGGCCGAGCACGCCCTTGACGGCGCTGGCGATCATGTAGAAGAACCCGCCTCCAACGTGCGCAAACAGGATGCCCAGCCACAGGCTGGAGACGGAGTTCGCCACATAGAGTCCCAGCACGCCTCCAAAAATGGTCAAGCTCTCCACGCCGAGCGCCCAGCTGACGGCCTTCTTCCGCTCCACTCCAGCACCCAGCAGCAGCAAAACCAGCGCCAGGCCCTCCGGCACCTTGTGCACGGAGATCCCCGCCACCAGGCCGAGGTCCGGATGGCCGAGGAGACTGTCTCCCAGGACGATTCCAAGCCCGTCCATGATGCAGTGCAGGCCGAGGGCGACCATCAGCAAACCCGCCGTCTTGGCCAGCTGCGGACTCGCCTCCTCCAGATCGTGGATCGCACACGCCGGACAGATGTGATAGACGTATTTGCCGACGGCCCACAGGAGAAGATATCCGCTGGCGCAGGCAATAATCAGCGCAGGCCATGGCAGCGATTGCCTGGCTTCGGGCAGCACATCGAACAGAGTCACGGCCAGCAGTGTGCCCATGGCCGCAGCCACCAGCAGGCTGAGCCGGTGCAGGGCCACCTTCCGCAGGGCCACACCCAGCGCCACTCCGCCGAATGCGAACAGAGTTGCCACGGCCGGGTGCAGGAGAGCAGCTTCGAGAGAGTGGGCCATGATCACTATCCTAAACCAGCCGGCGGCCTGCTGTCTGAGAAGCGCGGCAGCGCAGGACTAATCGCGGGATGAGCGTTTGGGGCCGTGATCTTCCCCACGCGGCTCTTTGCCGGGAAGCGCCGCCGGATTCTCATGGGTGCGCTCGCGGAAGCGCGCACTCATGCCGCCGGCCAGCGAAACCGCGGATTCGCCGAAGCGGTCGCGCAGCGCATCCACCGCCTGCATGGCCTGCCTGCGGCGCGTCTCCAGCTCGCCGGCCAGCAGTTCCATCTGCGCGCTGCCGGACTCCAGCGCGCTGGTCTGCACGCCGAGCAGGCGCACGGCGCGGCCCTTCTGCCAATGCGCGTCGAACAGTCCGCGCACAATCTCCAGCACCTCGGCGTCCAACTGCGTGGCACGCTCCAGCGTGCGGCCGCGCGTAAGGGTAGTGAAGTCGGAGTAGCGCAGCTTGATCTGCACCTTGCGCGCGTGCAGTTGATGTTCGCGCAGGCGGCGGCAGACCATCTCGGTGAGTCGCGCCAGCATGGACGCCAGTGCCGCCGGGTCGCGCTGGTCGCGGTTGAAAGTGTGCTCGTGGCTGATCGACTTCGGTTCGCCGCCTTCGCCAACTTCCTGGTCGTACCACCCTCCGGCATCGCGCCCCTGCGCCTTTTCAATCAGCGAGGCCAGTCCGTCGCCGATGCTGTGGCCTAACGCCGCTTCATGCAAGCACGCCAGATCGCCGAGGGTGTGCACGCCGTATTCGCGCAAGCGAGCTTCGGTGACCTTGCCCACGCCGGGCAGGCGGCGCACGTCGAGCGGTGCGAAAAAGCTGGCCTCCATGCCGGGGAGCACCTGCAGAATGCCGTTGGGCTTGGCCTGATCGCTGGCGACTTTGGCCACCACGCGGGCGCAGGCAATGCCCACCGAACAGTTCAGCCCCGTCTCGCGCTTCATGGTTTCATGCAGTAAATCCGCGGCCTTCAGCGCTGGGCCGTGCAGCCGTTCGGTGCCCGTCATGTCGAGATAGGCCTCGTCGATGGAAGCCATTTCGACCGCCGGAGTGAATTGCAGAAACACCTGCCGCGCCGCTGCCGAGGATTCGCGGTAGCGCTCGGGATGGCCTTCGAGGAAGACCGCTTGCGGGCAAAGCCGCGCGGCCTCGCGCAGCGGCATGCCGGAGTGCACGCCGTATTTGCGCGCCGCATAGGAGGCGGCCGCCACCACGCCGCGCTGGTCGGCGCGTCCGCCCACAACCACGGGCCGGCCTCGCAGAGAAGGATCGTAGAGCTCCTCCACCGAGACGAAAAACGCGTCCATATCGACATGGAAGTAGGTGCGCAGCATAGAACGGCTGGTACCGATTGTAAGCCCGGGGCCGCGGTCAACCATTGCTGGAAATGCTAGAAGCGATTCCCGAGAAGCCGTACCCCACAACGATAGTCGGGTGCCCCAGGTTCCGCGCCGCGTTTTTTTGCGGCGCTAACCTGGGAAAACAGGACACATCAACCCGGCAACCGCCTTAACCGTTGGCGGAACTGAGATTACTGGTTCGCGGAAAAGGTTGGAGCAAACGCAACTACGGTGCCTTCCGGAATGGAAGACGTTGCTTCCCAGGTCAGCGCCGAAAAGCATCGGCGCGGGACCTGGGGCACCCGGCCGAAGTGACCTTGAGGCAGCACGGAATATTTGAGACAAGCGGGGATTCTTCGCTTCGCTTCAGAATGACACCTCTTAGAAATATGCGCTCACCAAATGCGCAAGGTGGGCGGAGAACCTTTTTAGTTCGCGGCGGCGGCCTTCGTGCGGTGACCGTTGAGCAGTTCGTCGGCGAGCGGTTCGGCGTGATAGACCTGGCGGAGCGATTCGAGGATGGCGCGCGAGTCCACGGAGATGGCGCGGCCCTGGCGGTCGTCGTAGGCGAAGTCCCAGGAGAGCGACTCGATATTGCCGTCGAAGATGATGCCGACCACCTGGCCCTGACGGTCCACGGTGGGCGAGCCGGAGTTGCCGCCGATGATGTCCGAGGTGTGAACAAAGTTCAGCGGGGTCTTGAGATCGAGACGGCTCTTTGCGGCCTCCCAGCTTTTCGGCAGCTGGAAGTCTCCGCGATTGCCGTGGGCGGCGGCGTGTTCGAAGGCTCCGCCGAGGGTGGTGTAGGGCGCGACGGCTTCGCTTTTTTCTCCGTTATGTTCCGTATAACCCTTGATGGTGCCGTAACTGAGACGCAGGGTGAAGGTGGCGTCCGGATAGCTGCGGGTGCCTTCGACGGCGAAGCGCGCCTTGGCGATGCGGGTGGAGTTGAGGCGAATGACAGCCTCGACCTGATCGTCGTACTGCTTGCGCAGCTGGCGGGCACGGGGATCGATGTCGCGCATGAGGACGATGAGCGGATCGGTGCTGGCGGCAACGGCAGCCGCGCCTCCATCGTAGAGATGCTTGCGCACGGCCGGATCGTCCAGCTTGCTGCCGTCGATGTAAGCCCGGGCGGCCTGGGCGGGAGTCCGTCCGCCGAGCGAGCGCTGCACGGTTGGATCGGCCGCACCGAGTTGATCGCGCATCCGGGTCAGCGACTCGGTGAGGGTGGCGATCTCCAGCGAGCGGTAAACCGGAGCGGCGGAAAACAGCTGCTGCTCCAGCGAGGGCAGCCGCGCCTCGGTGTATTCGCGCAGACGGTCGGGGTTGGGCTTCTGCTTTTCGGCGGTGACGCGGACCAGGGTGCGGGCGTACTGCGCCATTTGAGAGTCGAAGCCGTTGGCGTGCTCGATATAGGTGTAGGGAAAGAATAGCTGCCGGCGGATTGCGACGGCGCCGGCAATTCCATCCCAGGCCGAGGCGTAGGCGGCGTGAAGATTGGGATCGGCCTCTACGGCGGCGCGCAGCTGGGTTTCGGCGGCGGTTTTGGAGTCCATCAGGGATTTGTCTTCCACTCCGCGGAGGCGGCCCTGGTAGGCCTTCAGCCCGTTTTCGACCCCGAATATGTCGTCGCCGGCGAAGCGGGCATGCTCGGCCGACTGCGCGGCATAGTCGCGCAGCATGCGGTCGCGGCCCGTCAGCAGATCGATCACGAAGGGGATCTGCACCTGCCTGAGGAAGTCCAACTGGGCCATGGTGAGCTGACGCTCGGTAGCGCCGGGATTGCCGGAGACGAAGACCAGGTCGCCCGAGCGCGTGCCGGTTGGCGACCAGGAAAGATATTCGGCCAGGTGCGCCGGCTCTCCGTTCTCATAGACGCGGAAAAAAGCGCAGTCGAGATCGTAGCGCGGATATTCGAAGTTGTCGTGGTCGCCGCCGAAGAAGGCCATCTGCGCCTCGGGGGCAAAGACCAGGCGGACGTCGGTGAATTTCTTGTACCGGTAAAGGTTGTAGACTCCGCCGCCGTAAAGCGTGACCACATCGCAGCGCAGGCCGGTTTTGGCGGTGCACTCCTTTTCAATGGCTGACATCTTCTGGCGCTGGGCCTGGGCGGCGTCGGCATCGCTTGTGCCGGGTGCGGCGGCGGACTGCACCTCGGCGGTGACATCCTGGATCCCCACCAGCTGATTGAGTTCGAGGTCGGGACAGCGGCGCTCGGCGGCCTGGGTGGCGGCGTAAAAACCGCTCTTGATGTAATCCGCCTGATCGGTGGAGAGCTGCTGCAGGCAGGCGCGGCCGACGTGGTGATTGGTGAAGGTGAGTCCGTCCTGGGAGACGAACGAGCCCGAGCCTCCGCTGTTGAAGCGCACCGAACCGAGGCGGAGATGATCGAGCCAGGCATCGGTGACGGTGAAGTTGTGCTGCTGCCTGAGCTGCTCCCTGGGAGGGTTGTTGAACAGCCACATGCCCTCTTCCGCCGGAGACAGCGCGGCCACGGCGCAAAGCAGGGCAAGGAGGGCAAGAATGCGGCGGGTCATCGCTCGGTCCTGAGGTCGATCATGAACTGGCTATGATAGCAGCAGGCGAAGCTAACCGTGGAAGGCGAACATATAAGACGGGAGATCGAGGATGAACTCTACTCCCGCCTTGGTGAAGGGTGAGCGATCAATTCGGAGAGCTCAGCGCTCTCATTATTCTTCGCGCGCTGGGTTGGCGGCGCTTGGGAAGGGCGAACCAAGTTCGCGCTGTTCCTTCCAGGAAGGCGTCATCTGGTCAGCGTTGCTGCGACCCAGCGAAGGGTTGGCGGCGCTGGGAAAGGGCGAGCCGAGAGACCTGTGATCATTGGCACCATAGATGAAAACCACCTCGCCGCCCTGATCGGTAGCCATGGACGGTGGTTCGACGGGCGGCGCCATCTGGTCGCCAGGGCCGGCTTGCAGCGCCGTGTTGGCCTCCTGCGGGAACGGCAATGGTTGGTAGCTCTGGCCGAAGGCCAGCGTGGACACGAGCAGCAGCAGAGCAAACACTCCCAGCAGATATTTCATGATCGGAACTCCCTCCTGTTCAAAGCGATAGGATTGCGATTGGAGCTTCGGGGATGCCCGCAAATGAAATTCATTTTCATGTACTCCGGACAGATGGGCGGGTGCGGCACGCAAGAAAGGGAGCGGCGCGAGCCGCTCCCTGGTGCATTCCCGGTTCCCTGCCCGATCTCTACTTGAGGACCTCGGTGTAGCTGGAGAGCACGTGCATGTAGTTGGCGCGCTGCAGCGCCTTGGGGTTGGGAACATTCTTCTGGCTCATGCATCCCTGCATCTGGCGGACGCTCTGGTATTCGTGCTTGTCCATCCAGGATTCGAGCTGATGCAGCAGGGGGCGCAGGTAGCCGATGCCGTACTGCAGCAGGGCCGAACAGAGCTGTGTGACGCGGGCCCCGGCCATGACCGACTTGACCACGTCCTCGGCAACGTGGACGCCGCCGGTGATGGCGATGTCGGCCTGGATGTTCTCATAGAGCATTGCCGTCCAGAACAGACGGATGAGCAGTTCGCTGCTGTTAGAGAGAGTGAGCATGGGCCGGACCTCGAGCTGTTCGAGATCGAAGTCGGGCTGGTAGAAGCGATTGAAGATGACGAGGCCGGCGGCTCCGGCCGCCTGCAGACGCCGGGCCATGTGGCCGAAGTTGCTGAAGTATGGGCCGACCTTGATCGAGACCGGAATCGTGACAGTGTCGCAGACCTCGGTGAGAAGACCAAGGTAGCGTTTTTCGATCGCCTCAGACCCCTCGTTGGGATCGGTGGCGATGAAGTAAACGTTGAGCTCGATGGCGTCGGCCCCGGCCTGCTGCATCTCGCGGGCGTAGCTGACCCATCCGCCTTTGGAAACCCCGTTCAGCGAGGCGATGACCGGAATGGAAAGCGCCTGCTTGGCCTGGGCGATGCGTTCCAGGTAGCGGTCCAGCCCGATGCCGAAGTTATCGAGATTGGGAAAGATGTTGGAGTTCTCGGCGCCGATCTCGGAGCTTTCCATCAGGAAGCGGTCGAGTTCGTAGATCTCGCTGTTGATCTCCTCCTCGAAGAGCGACCGCAGGACGATGGCACCTGCGCCAGCGTCCTCCATCTGGCGCAGGTTGGACAGATCGTTGCACAACGGCGAGCCGCCAACCACCAGCGGATTGCGCAGTTTGAGTCCGAGATACTGCGTGGACAGGTCTATCATTGCGGTTCTCCCTTTGTGCCAACAGCCAGACTGGCGGCAGCACCCGTGGACGTTTGAGCCAGGGCCTCGTAGTGCTTCCAGCGCTCGATGGCGTCGCTCTGGGCAGACTCGAGTAGCGCCCGGGCGGCCTCCGGATCGCTCTGGCGAAGCATGGTGTAGCGGGTCTCGTTATAAATGTATTTGTCCAGTGAAACGCTGGGCGCACGGCTATCCAGCACCATCGTTGGATGCCCGGGAGCCGAGTCCGGGTTGTAGCGGAACAGCGGCCAGTGTCCGCTTTGCACCGCCAGCTTCTGCTGTTCGAGTCCGTTGGCCATCTCATAGCCGTGAGCGATGCAGTGGCTGTAGGCGAGGATCAGCGACGGCCCGTCAAAGGCTT
Source organism: uncultured Acidobacteriota bacterium (assembly GCA_963742165.1). Taxonomy (GTDB): domain Bacteria; phylum Acidobacteriota; class Terriglobia; order Terriglobales; family Acidobacteriaceae; genus TOLSYN. The sequence goes on from CAVUKX010000015.1 coordinate 56,544, forward strand.
CGGCTTCGTTGAAGGCCTTGAGGGTCTGCAGATCGTTGGCGCCCATGGCGATGCGGGCGACGTAGATCGGGTAGCTCATGGCGATGAGGCCGAGGTCCTTCTTGGGACCGGCTTTGCCTCCGGCGGCGAACTTGGCGACCGCGCCGCGCGGGGTGGCCTTGGACGCCTGGCCGCCGGTGTTGGAGTAAACCTCGGTGTCCAGCACCAGGATGTTGACGTTGCGGCCGGAGGCCAGGACGTGGTCGAGGCCGCCGAAGCCGATGTCATAGGCCCAGCCGTCGCCGCCGACGATCCAGACCGACTTGTCCACCAGCATGTCGGCGATATCGAGCAGGACGCGGGCGTCGGGCGTGTTGAGATTCAGCAGCGCATGCTTGAGCTGGCCGACGCGGGCGCGCTGGGCGGCAAGTGCGGCTTCGCCCTTCTGGGCCGGCGCAAGGACGGCTTTCACCAGCTCCTCGGGCAGTTGTCCAGCCAGACGGATCGAGCAGCTCGCGGGCGAAATCGCGCTGCTTGTCGAGCGACAGGCGGATGCCCAGGCCGAATTCGGCATTGTCCTCAAACAGGGAGTTGGACCAGGCCACGCCGCGTCCGTCCTTGTTCGAGGTGTAGGGCGTGGTGGGCAGGTTGCCGCCGTAGATCGACGAGCAGCCGGTGGCATTGGCAATGACCGTGCGGTCGCCGAAGAGCTGGGTGAGCAGCTTGATGTAGGGAGTTTCGCCGCAGCCGGCGCAGGCGCCGGAGAACTCGAAGAGCGACTGCAGCAGTTGCACGTCCTTGACGTGGTGCAGCGCCAGTTGCTCGCGCGGCACCTCGGGAAGCGAGAGGAAGAAGTCCCAGTTGCCGGCCTCCTGGTCGCGGACCGGAGGCTGCGGGACCATGTTGATGGCCTTGTGCTTGGCTTCGCTCTTGGCCTTGGAAGGACAGGCCTCGACGCACAGCGCGCAACCGGTACAGTCTTCCGGAGACACCTGCAGGGTGAACTTCTGGCCAGGGAAATTCTTCCACTTGGGCTCGGCGGACTTGAAGCTCTTGGGCGCGGCGGCCAGCAAATCGCTGGGATAGACCTTGGCGCGGATGACCGCGTGCGGGCAGACCAGGACGCACTTGCCGCACTGGATGCAGATCTCCTCATCCCATTCGGGAATTTGCAGGGCGATGCTGCGCTTCTCCCAGGCAGCGGTGCCGGTGGGATAGGTGCCATCGGCGGGCAGCTTGCTGACCGGCAGAGCGTCGCCATCCCCCAGGATCATGGGCGCCAGCACGTCCTGCACGAAGGCAGGCGCATAGGCGGAGACCGGCGGGCGGAGTTCGATGGAGCTGGTGATGCGTTCGGGGACCTCGACACGCTGGAGGTGCGCGAGCGTTGCATCGACGGCAGCGAAGTTTTTCTGCACCACGGCTTCGCCGCGGCGGCCGTAGGTCTTCTTGATCGCCTTCTTGATGGCCGTGATGGCCTCTTCGCGCGGCAGCACGCCGCTGATGGCGAAGAAGCAGGTCTGCATGACGGTGTTGATGCGCAGTCCCATGCCGGTTTCCTTGGCCACGGCATATCCGTCGATGACGTAGAACTGCAGCTTCTTGCGGACGATCTCCTCCTGCACCGGGCGGGGCAGATGGTCCCAGACCTCGTCTTTGCCGAAGGAGCTGTTGAGCAGGAAGACCGCGCCGGGTTCGGCATGGCGCAGCACGTCGATGCGTTCCAGGAAGTTGAACTGGTGACAGGCGACGAAGTTGGCGCGTGTGATGAGATAGCAGGAGCGGATCGGCTTGGGACCGAAGCGCAGGTGCGAGGTGGTGACGGAGCCGGACTTCTTTGAGTCATAGACGAAGTAGCCCTGGGCGTAGTTCGCCGTGTCCTCGCCGATGATCTTGATGGAGTTCTTGTTGGCGCCCACCGTGCCGTCGGCGCCGAGTCCGTAGAAGAGGGCGCGCACGGTCTGCGGATCTTCGGTGGAGAACTCGGGGTCGTAGGCCAGCGAGGTGTGGGTCACATCGTCGTGGATGCCGACGGTGAAATGATTCTGCGGCACCGGCTTGGCAAGATTGTCGAAGACCGCCTTAATCATGGCCGGGGTAAATTCCTTGGAGGACAGGCCGTAGCGGCCGCCGACCAGGCGGGGCATGGCGGAGATTTTGCCGCAGGCCAGGCTTTCGGCCAGGGCGGTCAGAATCTCCTGGTAGAGCGGTTCACCGAGCGAGCCGGGCTCCTTGGTGCGGTCCAGCACGGCGATGCTGCGCACCGTGGCCGGCAACTCGGCGAGGAAATGCTCGACCGAGAAGGGACGATAGAGGCGGACCTTGAGAACGCCGACGTTTTGGCCCAGGGCCTGCAGCGCTTCGACGGTCTCCTCGGCGGCATCGCAGCCGGAGCCCATGAGGATGATGACGCGCTCGGCATCGGGGGCGCCGACGTACTCGAAGAGCTTGTACTGGCGTCCGGTGAGGGCGGCAAAGCGGTTCATCTCGTTCTGCACGATGGTGGGCAGGGCGAGATAGTAGGGGTTGACGGTCTCACGGGCCTGGAAATAAACGTCGGGATTCTGCGCGGTGCCGCGCAGCACGGGACGGTCGGGCGAGAGCGAGCGCAGGCGGTGCTGGCTGATGCGGGACAACGAGATCATGGCGCGCATATCGTCTTCGGTGAGCTGCTCGACCTTGTCCACCTGGTGCGAGGTGCGGAAACCGTCAAAGAAATGGACGAAGGGAACCCGCGACTCCAGGGTTGCGGCCTGGGCGATCAGCGCGGTGTCCATGACTTCCTGAACATTGTTGGAGGCCAGCAACACCCAGCCGGTCTGGCGGACGGCCATCACGTCTGAGTGGTCGCCGAAGATGGACAGTCCCTGGGCGGCGACCGAGCGCGCCGCCACATGCATGACGCACGGGGTTAGTTCCCCGGCGATCTTATACATGTTGGGGATCATCAGCAGCAGGCCCTGGGACGAGGTGAAGGTGGTGGCCAGGCAGCCGCCCTGCAGGGCGCCGTGGAGCGCTCCGGAGGCGCCGCCTTCGCTTTGCATCTCAATGACTTCGGGAACCGTTCCCCAGATGTTGGGTTTGCCTTCGGAAGACCACTGATCGCTGAACTCGCCCATTGGCGAGGACGGAGTAATCGGATAGATAGCAATAACTTCGTTGGTCTTGTGCGCAACATAGGCGGCTGCTTCGTTGCCGTCCACCGTCACTTGAATTCGGGTCATGAACCGGGTCTCCAAATAATATAAGGGCAGGGCCAAAATGGCCGTTGGGTCTCCGAACCGCTATCCAGAGACCACGAAACGTCTTAACCCCAGTCAGTCATTCCACTACGGCGATACCATTTCAGGCTGTGACCTAACTCACAAGTTGACGATATTTTGCAGTCTGCTACTCCGGCCAGCTCCGGCGGGAGGCTCAGCAGGGCAAAACGGGGTGGCAGGAACGGGGTGGCAGGAACGGGTTTCGGGTCGGGTAACGTTCCGCTGCCGGCCGCAGGCGCGCCGCTTCAGTTACAATCGGGATTTCCGGGCAACATTTGCATTGGGCCCCAATCCACGATTCGGGATCTGCCTTGATCATTCAGTTTGCCGCCCTATTTGCGTTCGCACTCCGGCCCAGTCCGGTGGTGCAATTTCTCCAGAAGCAGACCAATCCGGCGTTCAAGGGGCTTTACCAGGCCAACAGCTTCGACATGGCGCTGCTGGTTCCCTATTTCATCGTGCTGGTGATTCTGGCGAGCTACGGATTCCACCGCTACCAGCTGGTGTGGATGTACTACAAGTATCGCAAGAACAAGACGACCACGCCGAAATCGACCTTCCCCGAGCTGCCGCGGGTGACCATCCAGCTGCCCATCTTCAATGAGCAGTTCGTGGTGGACCGGCTGGTGGAGTCGATCTGCAATCTGGAGTATCCGCGCGAGTTGCTGGACATCCAGCTGCTGGACGACTCGACCGACGAGACGGTACAGGTGGCCTCCGAGGTGGTGGCCAACTACCACGAGCTGGGACACGACATTGTGCACATCCACCGCACCGACCGCACCGGCTTCAAGGCGGGCGCGCTGGAGCACGGGCTGAAAACCGCCAAGGGCGAATACGTAGCCATCTTCGACGCCGACTTTACCCCGCCCAGCGACTGGCTGATGAAGGTGATCCATCACTTTGCCGAGCCGCACATCGGCATGGTGCAGACGCGCTGGACGCACATCAACCGGCACTACTCGTTTTTGACCGAGGTGGAGGCGATCCTGCTGGACGGCCACTTTGTGCTGGAGCACGGCGGGCGGTCGCGCGCAGGGGTGTTCTTCAACTTCAACGGCACGGCGGGAATGTGGCGCATCCGGGCGATTGAAGAGGCGGGCGGATGGCAGCACGACACGCTGACCGAAGATACCGACCTGAGCTACCGCTGCCAGCTGAAGGGCTGGAAGTTCCTTTACCTGGAGGACGTGGAGTGTCCGGCGGAGCTGCCGATTGAGATGACGGCGTTCAAGACGCAGCAGGTGCGCTGGGCCAAGGGACTGATCCAGTGCGCCATCAAGGACCTGCCGCGGCTGATGAAATCGGAGGTGAGCCTGAGGGAAAAGATCGAGGCGTGGTATCACCTGACGGCCAACCTGAGCTATCCGCTGATGATTATGCTGAGCGTGCTGCTGCTGCCGGCGATGATCATCCGGTTTTACCAGGGCTGGTTCCAGATGATGTACATCGATATACCCCTGTTTCTGGCCTCGACGTTTTCCATTTCGAGCTTTTATCTGGTTTCGCAGAAACAGCTGTTTCCCAAGCGCTGGTGGCGGACGTTTTTCTACCTGCCGTTTTTGATGGCGCTGGGGATCGGCTTGACGATCACGAATTCGAAGGGCGTAATCGAGGCGCTGCTGGGAAAACAGTCGGCGTTTGCGCGCACTCCGAAGTACAGCGTGCAAGGCAAGGGCGAAAAGAGCGCAGCGGTGAAGGCGGCCAAGAAGTATCGCAAGCGGCTGGGAATTATTCCGTGGATCGAGATGGCCGTGGGCACCTGCTTCGGCTTCATGGTCTGGTATGCCATCAGCAACGAGAACTACGTCACGGTTCCCTTCCTGATTCTGTTTGTCTATGGATACTGGTACACCGGGCTGATGTCTCTGCTGCAGGGAAGGTTCGACTTCTCCCGGCAGCACGACGCCAGTAATGAGGAAGAGCACGTCAAGCCGTTCCCGGTTGGGGTGTAGCGGAACGGCTGCAGCCCCACATCCGCCGTCTTTTGGCGAATGTGGGGCTGCAGCTTGCGATTCAATTCGACTTCTTTACGCAGTACGCTGCGCGCAAGAGGAAGAGCACATCAATCGCTACGCGAGAAACTCCACCTTCCCCGTTTCAAGGTTGTACATCGAGCCGACAATCTTTATGCTGCCGCTGGATTCCAGGTCCCGAAGCACGGGACTCTTATCCCGAATGTTGGCGATCGTCATGAGCACGTTCTTTTTCGCCACAGCGTCTACGAATGCGTAGTTTTTGGCCGAGCGGTCTCCGGTGTACTGGGTGGCTTCCACGGCCGGAGCGATCTTCGACAACAACGCCGTGAGATTGCCCAGTTGCACCCCGTCAATGGCGCCCTTGATGGCGCCGCAGGCGGTGTGGCCCATGACAAGCACGACTTTCGAGCCTGCTACCTTGCAAGCGAATTCCATACTGCCCATTACATCCTCGTCAGCTACGTTGCCGGCCACACGACCGCTGAAGATCTCGCCGATACCGTAGTCGAGAATCAATTCGGCGGGCGCTCGCGAGTCAATACAGCTGAAGACAATCGCGGCAGGGTACTGTCCCTTCGTGGTCGCCTTCGCTTCGCGCATGAGATCGCGATGATGCGGCCGGCCCTCCCGGAAGCGCTCGTTGCCGGCTTTCATATGCTGGATGATTTCGTCCGCCGTCATTTTGTCACGCTGCTCTTTGGTGAGTTCGGCCTGGGCCAACACGCTTCCCAGGCTTGCCTCCAATACCCCGACAGCGGTTGCAACGCCTGCAGCCCTGCAGAATGCCCGGCGATCAAATCGATCGCCTCCACCGCCCGATGGTGAGTCCTTCATCGCCGTATTCCTCCCGGCACTCTGATGCAGCAATGGCACCGACCGTTGGCTGTGGTGGATGACGGGCAAACTGGAAGACCAGACCCACTGCCGAATCGCTGTGGCAACGAGCGCTTTTGGCTGGCCCTGACTGCAGGCGGTCGCGCGGTTTATACTCGGCACCCATGTGCCAGATACCCATGAACATCCGCACCCGCACCCTCTCGCTTCTTCTCTGCTTCGGTTTCTGCTTCACGGCGTCACTCTGCGCCCTCGACCGGCAGCCGAATGCGGACTATCGCGCGCGGCGGGTGGCGCTGTCGAAGAAGCTGAACGGCGGTGTGGTAGTGCTGTTTGCCGCGACGGAGTCGGAGGGGCCGAATGCGATTTACGGCTTCCGGCAGGACAATGATTTTTTCTATCTGACGGGATGGACCGAGCCGGGTGCGGCGGTGGTGATTGCCGCCTCGGTGGAGGCCAAGGGCGAGATGGCGCGCCCGTACGCGGAGATTCTGTTTTTGCCGGCGCGCAACCTGACCCAGGAACGGTGGACGGGGCCGAAGCTCGGGGCGGATGATCCGAAGGCGGCGCAAATTACGGGCTTTGACCAGGTGGCGCCGCTGGAGGAGATGCACGACCGTCTGCTGAAGATGGCGCCACAGACGCGGGCGGTGTATACGGCGCTGGCGGAGGCTCCGGAGACGACGCCCTCGACCGCACCGATGGAGTGGCTAAAGCGCAGCAACGCGTTTCCTGGTTATGCGGTGTTTCTGAACGCCGGCGATGCGATTGCGGAGCTGCGCAAGCACAAGGACGCGGGAGAGATAGAGCGCATACGGCACGCCACCGAAGCCTCGATGGCCGGGCAGCGGGCGGCGATGCAGGCGATGCGGCCCGGTCTGTACGAGTACCAGATCGCGGCGCTGATGCAGTACAAGTTTCAGGACGGCGGGTGCGAGCGTCCGGCGTATGCGCCGATTGTGGGCGCGGGGATCGATTCGACCGTGCTGCACTACTCGGAGAACTCGCGGCGCATCGAGGACGGCGATGTGGTGCTGATGGACGTGGCGGGCGAGTATGCCATGTATGCCAGCGACATCACGCGCACGGTTCCGTCCAATGGACACTTCACGGCCCGCCAGCGCGAGATCTACAACATTGTGCTGGGCGCGCAGCGGGCGGCGATGGCGGCCGTAGTGGCGGGCAAGACGACGCTGGGCGGCAACGGGCCGGAGTCGCTCTACACGGTGGCGTACGAGTACATCAACAGCCATGGCAAGGACCTGCATGGCCAGCCGCTGGGACAATACTTCATCCACGGGCTGGGGCACCGCGTGGGGCTGGAGGTGCACGACGTGGGCAGCGGACCGCTGGAACCCGGCGACGTGTTTACCGTGGAGCCGGGAATTTATCTTCCCGAGGAAAAGCTTGGGGTGCGGATTGAAGACATCGTGATGCTGGACGAAAAAGGCAAGCTGGTGAACCTGACCGCCGGGCTGCCGCATACGGCCGAAGAGGTAGAGGCGGCGATGCAGAAGTGAGAGCCAGGGATGTCAATCGGCGGCGTTCAGTTTTGGTAAAATCTGGAGCATCCAGTTTAGATTTAACGCAGTATTCACCTTCCGAATTCCTCCGGGTGTTTTAGTGGTAGCCACGCCGTCGCATCATTCGAACGGCGCCCCCCAGGAGGAAATCTCATGCGAAAGTTTGCCGCGACTCTCTTCGTTGGCAGCATGATGCTCGCCTTTTCGCTTTACTCGTATGCGGATAAGAACGAGGATGCCGGAAAAGTGAAGCATGTGCTTTTAATCAGCGTGGACGGCCTGCACGCTCTGGATCTTGCCAACTATGTTGCCAGCCACCCCAACTCCACGCTTGCCAATTTGAGCGGACATGGAATCACCTACACCAACGCATCGACTTCGCAGCCTTCAGACTCTTTTCCCGGATTGACGGCGCTGGTGACCGGCGGTTCGCCGATCACGGCGGGCTTCTGGTATGACGTGACCTACAACCGCAAGACCTCGCCGCCGGCGGCGACCACTCCCTACATCGCCGCGGTCGGCACGCCCGGCGGTCCCTGCCCCGGCCAGATCGGCGGAGTGGTGGAGTATGACGAAGCTGTCGATATCGATCTGACTCAGCTGAACGGCGGAGGCGGGATCAATCCGAATTTTCTGCCGCGCGATCCGTTCAACAACTGCGCGCCGATCTATCCGCACCAGTATCTGCGGGTAAACACCATCTTCGAAGTAGTGAAGAAGAATGGCGGCACCACGGCATGGACCGACAAGCATCCGTCGTATGAGTGGACCAACGGGCCCAGCGGCAGGGGCGTGGACGACTTCTTCGGACCGGAGATCAATTCGATTCCGGTTCCGCTGGCGGCGTTCCCCGGAATCCCCACCACGACTCCGTTCCCCGTCTGCACGCCGGTGCCTGCCGTGGACACCGCCGTTGATGACGGATGGACGACCGACCTGAACAACATCAAGTGCTACGACGAGACCCACGTGCGGGCGGTGCTGAACCAGATTGACGGCTGGAACCATGACCACAGCCGCGCGGTTGGCGTTCCCACATTGTTTGGAACCAACTTCCAGTCAGTGAGCGTGGGCGAGAAGCTGGCGGGCAGCGGCTACAGCGATGTGCTTGGCACTCCTTCCGCCGGACTGGCAGGCGAGCTGGACTTTGTGGACGCCTCGCTGGGATTGATGGTGGCGGAGCTGAAGAAGAAGGGGATCTACGACTCGACGCTCATCATCATCGGCGCCAAGCACGGACAGTCGCCGATCGATGTCACCAAACGGGTTGGCATCGGCGGCGGACAGCCGGCGGCGCTGATCAACTCGCTGGATTCGGGCGAGGCCTTCGACATCTCCGACGACGGCTCGCTGATCTGGCTGAACGACCAGACGCAGACGGCCGAGATTGCCGCCTCGCTCAGCGATCCCGCAAACCAGGCGACGCTTGGGATTCAGGAGATCTTTGCCGGAAACTCGCTGAAGAACAAGTGGAACGATCCCACGGTCGATCCGCGCACTCCGGATATTATTTTGAAGGTGAACACCGGGGTGATCTTTACCGGCGGCTCGAAGATAGCCGAGCACGGCGGAATCAACGAGGATGACGTGCACGTGGCGCTGCTGGTTTCGCAGGAGGGCATGCAGTCTGCGAGCGTACACACCGCGGTGCTGAACCAGCAGGTGGCTCCGACCATTGTGCAGGCGCTGGGATACGATCCCAACGAATTGCAGGCGGTGCAGAAGGAGCAGATCCCGGTGCTGCCGTTCCTGTTCACAGGGCAAGGCGGCCACTAACGTTGCATACAAAAAAGCGGCAAGCCGTAAAAATCGGCTTGCCGCTTTTTTTGTTGGCTAAAATGTCCTGGAACATGCGCCGAGATGCCCTGCAGGCCCCCAAGTTACGAGGCAGCACAATCGCGCAGGGTCGCCGTTCTTCGGTCGATTCGGTAACTGATTGCAAAGAAACAGGCGGAACGCGGACTCGGACGGCGCGCCCCGGCTCTGGTATGCTAGAGGCTTGTGAGCATTCAAGTTCTTTTTGTGGTGATGGCGTTATCGGGGGTAGCCCTGATTGGGGTCGCCTTCACCGTATTCGTTCGCGTGCGCCGGCAGTGGAAGTCGCAACGGGCTGGAGTCGTCCGGCCGGAAGAAACGGCTGGCAAGGGCGTCGAGGAGAGCTTGCCGCCGGCGTCCCGCCGCTGACGGACGTAGCAGAATGAGCGTAATGTGCACCATGGTGTTGGCACTCTTATCAGGCGGGCCTTTGGGCCCCGGAAAAAAGGTTATGAAGAGCAGCGGTTCAGAAGCGGTTGAAATCAAGATTGCGCACAGTCCGGATTCGGACGATGCGTTCATGTTCTACGGCCTGGCCACCAACAAGGTTCGCGTGCCCGGCCTCAAGTTCACCCACGTTCTTTGCGATATTGAGACGCTGAACCACCGGGCGATTGCGGAGGCCTACTTCGAGGTGACCGCAATCAGCTTCCATGCGTATCCGTACCTGCAGGACCGCTATGCGCTGATGCCGAGCGGCGGCAGCGTGGGCGATGGCTACGGGCCGATGATCGTCGCCTCCAAGCAGTACACGCAGGACGAAGTGAAGAAGCTGAAGATCGCCATACCGGGCACGCTGACCACGGCAGTGCTGGCGCTCAAGCTGTTTGCCCCGGATGTGCAGACCGAGGTGGTGCCGTTCGACAAGATCATTCCCGCCATCCTGGAAGGCAAGTACGATGCCGGATTGATCATCCACGAGGGCCAGCTTACCTTTGAGCGTAGCGGGTTGCACCGCATCGTGGACCTGGGCCGCTGGTGGCGCGAGCTGACCGGCCTGCCACTGCCTCTGGGAGCCAATGCCATCCGCAAGGATCTGGGCCCGGCGCTGATCGCCAAGGTTTGCAAGGCGCTGCGCGACAGCATTCAGCACGGGCTGGACAACCGCGAGCAGGCGCTGCAGTATGCCATGCAGTTTGCCCGCGACCTGGACGAAAAAGACGCCGACAAGTTCGTGGGCATGTATGTGAACGAACGCACCCTGGACTACGGCAGCGACGGCCGCGAGGCCGTGGCCAGGCTGCTCAACATGGGCCACGAGCAGGGCATCATTCCGCAGAAGGTGAACCTGGAGTGGGTGAGCGAGACGGCTGCGGCCAACAAGGTGTAGCGGAAACACAAATTGAATAAAAAGGCTCCGCTGACTCGGCGGAGCTTTTTTATTGGGTGCGTCTTTTGTTGGCAATTCCCTGTTGCAACGGCTTCTTTTCCGCCTGCGTTACCTCGCCCGCGTTGCGCCGCCGGAAGCAGCCGATCCGATAAACTATTCCGGTATGGCCCCAAGGGATGAACTACGAATGACCGCGCAGACGTTGATGATCGACGCCGACGACACGCTGTGGGAGAACAATATTTATTTTGAGCGTGCCATCGCGAGCTTTATCTCGTTTCTCAACCACCGGCACTATTCTGCCGAGCAGGTGCGGCACAAGCTGAACGAGGTGGAGCACGATTGCATCGCCACGCTCGGCTACGGGCTGCACAGCTTTACGGCAGCGCTGGTGGAAACCTTCGAGCGGCTTTCGGTGGAACCGGTGACGCCGGGCCTGCATGAGACGATCCATGGCATTGCGCGGGTGATTGCCGAGCAGCCCATTGAACTGCTGAAGCACGTGGGACCCACGCTGGAAGCTCTGCGCGAGCGCCACCGGTTGATGCTGGTGACCAAGGGCGACGTGGCCGAGCAGACCGGCAAGGTGGAGCGCAGCGGACTGAAACCGTACTTCGAGGCCGTGGAAGTGGTGGCGGAGAAAAACGCGCAGAGCTACCGCGAGATCATTGTCCGCTACGGGCTGGAGCCGGGGACGACATGGATGGTGGGCAACAGTCCTAAGTCCGACATCAATCCGGCGATTGAGGCGGGACTGAACGCGGTGTACATTCCGCACGCCGAGACTTGGATTCTGGAGCGCGCCGAGCTGTGCACGGCTACGCCTCCGCAGCGGCTGCTGCAACTGGAGAGGTTTCAACTGCTGAGCGAGGTGTTTTAGTTTTGGGAACGCACCAACTCAGCAAAGTTAGAGGCCATTGCCTCCCACCTTAGCCGCGCAAAAGAAGCGCGTCGAAGGTGGGGCACCCGGGGCACCCGGCCTTTAGGCGAGCGCTTCCAATTAGTGAACCGGCGGAATGTAGGGAATGGTTCGCGCGAAGAACCAGCACAGGAAAAACACGATCGGGATGTGCACCATCATCTGCAGCACGCCGTAGCCTACGATATCCCTGGCCCTGAGTTTGAGAATGCCCAGCAGCGGCAGCATCCAGAATGGATTGATCAGGTTGGGCAGCGCCTCCGAGGCGTTGTAGATCTGCACCACCCATCCCAGGTGTACTTGATGAAGATTGGCGGCCTGCAGAATGTAGGGCGCTTCGATGACCCACTTGCTTCCGCCCGAAGGCACGAAGACACCCAGCAGCGCCGAGTAGATGGCTACCAGCAGGGGATAGGTCTGCTGGGTGCTGATTCGGACGAACAGGTGGGCGAGCCAGTCGGTCATTCCGGTGCCGGCGATCATGCCGAAGATGACCGCGTAGAACGGAAACTGAATGATGACGCCGCCGGTGGCGGGAATGCACTCGGAAACCGCATGCACAAAACGCTTGGGACGCCAATGCAGCAGCAGGCCCACGGTAATGAACAACAGGTTGTAGGTGTTCAGATCGAGCACGGCCAGCGCTCCCTGCGGCGAACTGCGGAAAAAATCAGCCAGGTACCAGCCCAGGTACGCCACCACAAACAGCGTCAGCAAGGGACTGTATTCCAGCCATTCGCCAGGCCTGGTTCGCGGCTCCAAAGCCCGGCCCGCGTCCTCGTACTCGATGCCGAAGTCGGCGGCGGTTTTGGCGTTCTCTGCCGACGGCGCCGAGAGGTAGGCGATCAGCACAGAGACCACGATCAGGATCAAGGCCGTGAGCATGCTCTGCCGGAGGAAAATGGTTTGCCTCAGCGGAATCAGACCGCTGACGGCCAACAGGATGGGCGGAACCGCGCCCTTGGTGGCCATCATCATGGCCGCCGAAGACGACAACCCCAGCGCCCACGTTGCGCCCAGCCCCAGATAGGCTGCACCGCCCGCCGCACGATAATCCATGCCCTTGACGCGGCGGGCCATCTCACGCGCCAGCAGGCCGCTGAAGATGAGACTGAGGCCCCAGGAAACCAGCGAGGTCAGCATGGAGAACAGGGCGATCATGGCCACCGCCGTGCGGCCGTTTTTGGGCACCTTCGCCAGCCACCGGATGAGGGCATAAACCGCCGGCGTGCTCGCAACCACATAGCCGCCGATGATGATCATCACCATCTGCATGGTGAAAGGCACCAGCGCCCAGAAACTTTTGCCGCCCGCAATGGCCAGCTTGCCGGCGGGTTGATGGATGAGCAGTCCGAAGAGAAAGACAATCAGGACGCCGGCCAGGGCAAACACCAGAGGATCGGGAAACCAGCGCTCGCTCCAGTTGGCCAGCGCCAGCCCGAAGCGCGCCATGCCGGACTCCGCCGTACCGCCTGCCTTGGTTGTGGGATGGGATGGATTCGGCTTCGAGTTCTGCATGGCTGGCCTCCTCACGTGCAGCCGCTGTCTTCCGTGCAGCAACACAGAAAGCGGAGCCTGTGTGAGTTCTCGGATGTACTTTGCTTGAGGTTAGGCTGCCCGTCAAGGCAAATTGCCGTCCGAATTCTGCGCGGCGGGTGGATGCTCTGGGGAGGATCGCTCGATCTCAGGATTTCAGATAGACGTCGTCGCCCTGGATGACCAGTTCGAAGTGCTCGGCCGGGGCGCAGGACGGGTCGGCGCAGCTGCCGTCGGCTAGATGAAACTCCCATCCGTGCCAGTAGCAGACCAGCTTGCCATCGGCGATGCATCCGGCCGAGAGCGGCGCGCCGCGGTGCGGGCAGGCGTTGCCCAGGGCAGTGAAGACTCCACCTGCGTTGGCGACGCAGACCGCGACGGAGCCGAAGGCAAAGGCGCGCAACTCGCCCTCGGGCGGAAGTTCTGCGACACTGGCTATGCGGGTGAGCGGGCTCACTTCCGCAACATAACACGATTCGTCATCCGGGGGTTTTGCGATGCATCTTGCAGCACAGGCAGAGCGCAGCGGCGGCGTGGCGGCACATCCCGTCTTCCGCACGTTGACCATCGTGATTCCGGTCTACAACGAGCGCGACACCGTGATGACGATGCTGGAAAAGGTTCTGCGGCAGGACACCGCGCCGCTGGCCAAGGAAGTGGTTGTAGTGGACGACGGCTCGACCGACGGCACGCGCCAGCTGCTGGAGAGCGCGGCTTGGCAGAGCCTGTGCCGTGAGCCCGGCGACCGTGTGCAGCTGCTGGCCCACGCGCGCAATCTAGGCAAGGGCGCTTGCATTAAAAGCGCGCTGGCGCAGGCGCGGGGCGAGCTGGTGCTGGTGCAGGACGCAGACCTGGAATACGATCCCGCCGACTATCCCGCGCTGCTGGAACCCATCCTGAACGGCCGCGCCGACGCCGTCTTCGGCAACCGCTTCCACGGCGGCGCGCATCGCGTGCCACGCTTTTACCGCTATCTGCTGAACCGCATGTTTACCGTGTTGTGCAACCTGCTGACCAGCATTGCCGTGAACGACGTGACCGCCTGCTACAAGGTGCTGCGGCGCGACCTGCTGGATGAATTGCAGCTGCAGAGCAACGGATTCAGCGTGGAAACCGAGCTGACGGTGAAGCTGGCGCGAACCGGCGCCCGCATCTACGAGGTGCCTATCGTCTACTACGGGCGGACCTACGCCGAGGGCAAAAAGATCCGCTGGGTGGACGGCCTGACAGCGTTCTACCACCTGTTCCGCTACCGCTTTTTCTAAGACGATATTCGCGGCCTGTGCTGGCCCGGAGCTCTGCAATTCCAGCGCACGTTGAAACCGAACCTCTCGGGCGAGCATCTTTTTAAGCCGAGGGATCGCTATGAGAAGAATTCTCTTGCTGAGTTCGATTCTGCTGCTGTCGGCGCTGTGGGCGTCGGCGCTGGTTGACAACGGCTCCGACAGCGATAACCCGCTCGTCTATCCTGACCCCAACCGGGTGATCGTTCAGGGCTGCCTCAGCGGAGAGGTAGGAGAGCTGGCGCTGACCGACCGGACGGGGGAGAGCTATCAGCTCACCGGGAACACGGAAAACATGTACCGGAACGTGGGCCACACGGTGATGGTGACGGCCGAAAAGCCATCGGGCAGCCCGGAGCCGGGCTCCATGGCCGCCAATGCGGACACCGATACCGACACGCCGCCGTCGCTGTCGGTGATTTCGTTTCAGGACGTCTCGCCCAGTTGCAGCGAAGCGCCGCCACCGCTGCAATGACGAGCCGTGTGTGCGCTCTGCAACGGGCTCTGCATTTCCAGGGTGCGCCGTGCAACCCGAGAGCTGCGGTGTGCACCTGCATTAGGTGGAGGAATCACCGTGAGAAGAATCTTCCTGCTGATTTCGATTCTCCTGTTGTCGGCCACGTGGGCCATGGCGCAGTACGGCGGCAGCTCCGATTTCCCTGACACGACCCCTGTCACCATGAATGTGACCATCGTGGGCTGTCTCGCCGCAGACGAAGGCGGCTACACTCTGACCGACCGTTCCGGGGCCATCTATCAACTCACCGGAGAAACGGGGAAGCTACGTGCCCACGTTGGGCACACGATGCAGGTGACCGGAGTCAGTACTTCCGTTATGCACCAGCCGGGCTCCATGAGCGAAGGTATGAGGACGCAACCAACCTTATCCGTAGTTTCGTTCAAGCACGTTAAGGCCGATTGCGATCAGGAGCCGGCAAGCGGTGGCTACTGACTCGCGACGCCGCTCCCGCTGCGGACGCGTGGCGGGTAATGCTTCGCTGCCGGCTGCGGGCGCTCGGCGGTAGAGGTATCACTATGAGGATGAGAAAGATCGTTGTGATGTTTTCGGCCCTCTCGTTGCTGACCGCCTGCTCGATGGCGCAGTACAGCGGCTCCGGCAGCGAGAGCCAAGCTAACCAAGACCTGATTATCGTTGAGGGCTGCCTCGGCGAGTCGATTGGCACTTACAATCTGACCGACCCATCGGGAGCCAGCTACCAGCTTGCCGGGAAGACGGAAAAGCTGAAGGACCACATTGGCCAAACCATTCGGGTGACGGCCACCAGCACAGCCATGGAGAATGTGCCCGGCTCCATGAGCGAAGGCACTGAGACGCGACCCACCTTGTCGGTGATTACGTTTAAACGGCTCTCGGACCTCTGCACGAATGGCGCGAATAACATTCCATGAGGCGAAGAATCGATTGTCGCACGGCGTAACGCTTGGCTGATGGCCGCGGGCGCTTAGTGGACGCAGAGTTTGCGGATGGCCTCGAAGATGTCGTGGACTTGGGGTAGAATCGCGTCCTCCAGCAGGGGCTGGTAGGCGACGAAGGTGTCTTTGGCGCCGAGGCGCGCGACGGGGGCATCGAGGTCATGGAAGAGTTCGCTGCCGATGCGGGCGGCGATTTCAGCGCCGTATCCCCAGCTCAGCATATCCTCATGCACGATCAGTACGCGGCTGGTTTTGCGTACCGAGTCGGCGATGGCCTCGAAGTCATAGGGGTTGAGCGTGCGCAGATCGAGCACCTCCACGCTGATTCCATGCTCGCGCTCCAACCGGTGCGCGGCCTGCAGAGAGCGCGGCAGCGTGGCTCCGTAGGTGACCACCGTGACATCGCTTCCCTCTTTCCAGATGCGCGCCTTGCCGAAAGGAATGGTGTAGTCCGGACCGGGATAGGGAGCGCGCCCGAAGGGCTCGCGGTAGAGGCGCTTGTGCTCCAGAAACAGCACCGGGTCGTCGCAGCGGATGGCGGTGCGCAGCAGTCCGGCGGCATCCAGTGCGTTCGACGGAAAGACGACGTGCATGCCGGGGGTGTGGGTGAACATGCTCTCGCCGCACTGCGAGTGATAGATGGCACCGCCGTTGAGATAGCCTCCAATGGCCACGCGAATGACCAGCGGCGCGGTAAATAAATTGTTGGAGCGCCAGCGAATCAGCGGCAGCTCGTTGCGCAGCTGGTGCATGGCGGTCCAGATGTAGTCGAAGAACTGAATCTCCACCACCGGCTTGAGTCCGCGGGCGGCCATGCCGATGGCGCGGCCCACGATATTGGCTTCCGCCAGCGGCGAATTGAAGACGCGCTCGGAGCCGAAGTGGCGCTGCAGGCCGCCGGTGATCTTGAAAACTCCGCCCTTGCCCTTCAGTCTCTTGTCGTGCAGATACTCTTCGTGGGAGCAATCGGCCACATCCTCGCCGAAGATGAGGATGCGCTCGTCGCGCCTCATCTCATCGCGCAGGCAGAGGTTGATGAGGTCGGCCATGGTCCGCTCGGCGCGGTGATCGGCCACGCTGTGGCCGGTACCGTCGTCGGAGCTGAGCTCGATTCCCTCGGAGCGGGGAGCGGATTCGAAGCGCGACCCGGTGGGCGGCAGCGCCTCCGAATACACATGCGATGCGTAGCTGGACGGCTCCGGCAGGGCGGCCGCGGCGGCGGCATCGCTGGCGGCCTGCACCTCGGCGTCCACCCCGGCGTGCAACTTCTCCAGCGCGGCCGCGTCGCAGATGCCCTCGTCGAGAAGGAACTTGCGGAAGCATGGAATGGGATCGCGCTTGGCGTCCTGCTCGAGCTCGCTCTGGGGCCGGTACATCCTCTCATCGTCGGAGAGCGAATGTGAGTAGGGGCGGATGACGTGGCCGTGCACCAGGGCAGGTCCGCGTCCGGAGCGGGCATGGCTGACGGCCCGGCGCATGGCGGCGTAGCTGGCCAGCAGATCGGTGCCGTCGCACTCTTCGATGGAAAAGTCCGGAAAGTTTTTGAGCAGATGGCTGATGTTGCCGCCCGGCGTCTGATACCGGACCGGCGTCGAGATGGCGTAGCCGTTGTCCTCGACGAGGTAAACCACCGGCAGCTTGGCCATGGAGGCGGTGTTCAGCGACTCCCAGAACTCGCCCTGCGAGGTGGTGCCTTCGCCGGTGGTGACCAGGGTGACCTCGTCGGGCCGGTGCTTTACATCTTTGAACTCGCGATAATCGCCCGGAACTTTCGCTGCGGCTTCGGGATGGTGGTTGAAGTAGCGGCCTGCCTCGGCGCAGCCGATGGCCTGCAGAATCTGGCTGCCGGTGGGCGAGGAGCCGGTAAAGATGTTGAGCTCGCGGCTGGCCCAGTGCGAAGGCATCTGGCGTCCGCCGGAGGCCGGATCGCTGGCGGCGCCGACGGCCTGCAGGAACATGGCTTCTGGAGTGACGCCCAGGGCCAAGGCCAGGGCGCGGTCGCGATAGTAGGGGAAGAACCAGTCGTAGCCGGGACGCAGGTTGGCGGCAGCGGCCACCAGCAGGGCTTCATGTCCGGCGCAGGAGACCTGGAAGTGGATCTTCTGCTGGCGCTTGAGCAGTATCTCGCGGTCGTCGATGCGCCGCGAAAGCACCATCAGCCGGTACATCTCCACCAGTTGCTGCGGAGCCAGCCCCTCGTAGGTTTTGACCACCGAAGTGGATGGCTCACCCTGTATGGCTTTCGACGACATTCCCATTCCTCGATGAAGTTATCCCCCACATTTGCGTCGAAATGCACGACGCAGATGTGGGCCACCCGCGCAGGGCCAAACGGTTGGCCCTGCCCAACGCCAAGCTCTTATTGTAAACGACAGTAGGCCTGCACCCGTAACCTCCATTCGCCCGTATACTGTGACTAAGATGATTCGCGTGAAGCGGCCGATTCCAGCCGCAGAGATAAAACTCCTGCTGTGGGACCTGGACGGCACGCTGGTGGACAGCGAGCTGGACCTGGCCCATTCCATCAACGCCATGCTGCGCCACCTGAACTCGCCCGAACTGCCGGTGGAAGTGGTCGCCAGTTACGTGGGCGACGGCGCGCCCATGCTGGTGCGGCGGGCCCTGGGCGATCCGCAGGACGAGGCTTACGTGCAGGCGGCGCTGGAATATTTCCTGCTCTACTACCGCGAGCACAAGCTGGACCACACCTATGTGTATCCCGGCGTGCTGGATACCTTGCACGCCATCAGCCAGCGCAGCAATCTGAAGATGGCGGTGCTGACCAACAAGCCCATCAACCCGTCGCGCGCCATTTGCGAAGGCCTGGGACTCTCCGGCTTTATGTCGCAGATCTACGGCGGCAACAGCTTTGCCACCAAGAAGCCCGATCCGCACGGCGCGCGCGTGCTGCTGGAAGAGCACGACGTGCTGCCCACGGAGGCCATCATGATCGGGGATTCGCAGAACGACGTGCTGACCGCCAACAACGCCGGAATGTTCTCCATCGGCGTCAACTACGGCTTTTCGCCGGAGTCGCTGCAGATCCATCCGCCCGACGCGCTGATCGACCATCCCCTGGAATTGCTGGAGCTGCTGGAGATCGGACGCGGCGCGAAGCGCTAAGACTTGGGCGTGGGCAGGCGGCCCAGCGTTCCCAATCGGGATAGTGAGCGACTTGGCGATTTTGCTCTCGGTAGAAAACAGCAAACACAACTGCAAGGTCAAAAAGCCCCACTCAAGCCCAACAACGGGGCTTGAATGGCCCCCCCGCGAGGACCACCCCTCCCCCTATATTTCCCGGCAAAAATTTGAAAAAAAAGGGGTTAGGGGGCGCAACCGGGGCACAAAGGCGAAGAAAGCTTCCCTGATTTCAGGATAGCAAAGAGGGTGGGGGAAACCCTCAGCGGAAGCGGATCTTTATGTAGCTTGGAGTCAGATGGTTGCGAGGAATTGCAAAGAAAAATCGCTTGACAGGGTTGTGCGACGAGGCCCATCGCGTTCTGCATCGCAGGGAGCCGCCCAGGCGGCTCCGCTTCGGGATAGTGAGCTAAATGGCGATGTATCGCCAACTACGGGGCGGGCGTCTCCTCTCCCTCATTCTTCGGCAAATCGCAATGCAGGCATTTCTTGGCCCTCAGGTCGTAGCCAAATAAATATCGGGCGAAGAACCCGTGGCCACAGCGTGGACACCGAAAGGCTGAATACCTTAGCGAAGCAATCATGTAGAACGCCAGCCAGCAAATTGCGAACGCAAATCCAGGCTTATCACTATGGAACAGCAGAATTGTGATAAGCATGAATGCAACGGTTATTGGCACAAATCCGAAAAACGCGAAGTTGTAAAGCTTTCTACGCCTTCGAAAATCTCGCCACTGTTTCTCATACTTGCTCATATTACGTTCCAGTGTACCTGACGCATCAACTGCGCAGCCTGTCGCCTCGTTGACTGCGCCACCCGCCGAATACTGCGCCCCCGCCCAATTTAGTGGACGACAACAGGGCAAGGCACTCACTATCACGGCTTAACGCGGCGCATTGCCGGTAGCGTTATCCGTGGCGCGCGAGAGTCCCATCTGCGCGGCCTCGCTCTGCGGATAGAGGCGCAACTCTGCCTGGAACTCGCTGGCCGCCGCGGCGCGGTCGCCCTCGGCCAGCAGGATGGTTCCCAGCGCGGCATGTGCGCCCGCGCCGGTGGGATTCATGGCCAGCGCCTGCCGCACCGCCGCTTCGGCCTTATCCACCTGGTTGCGGTGCATCTCGATGCTGGCCAGGTGCAGCCACATGTCATAGCGCGGCTGGATGGCGAGGGCCTGAAGAAAATATTTTTCCGCCGTGGCATCGTCGCCGCGCAGCCAGGCAATGCGTCCCAGGGCAAACATGGCCGGGCTGTGCTGCGGATCGACGACCAGCGCCTGCTGCAGGAATCCTACGGCCTCGTCATAGCGGCCCAGCGCCAGGTTGGCGTCGGCCAGTCCGCCGAGCGCGCGCGGATTGTTCGGGGTGACCGCGACGGCGCGGGTAAACAGGGTCATGTTATTTTGCCACCACATCATCTGCTTCAGGCTCTCAATGCTCAGCAGCAGCACCAGAACCACGGCCACCAGCGGAAGCACGCGGCAATGCAGCCGCTCCTCGATCCATTGCGCGGCCACGCCCAGCACCAGGGCTGCGGCGATGCAGAAGCCCACCAGCGGCGCATAGAGAAAGCGGTCGTGCACAAGTTCGAACGGGGCCAGCGCCTTCACATAAAGCGCCGGGGCAAGCGGAGCCAGAATCCACACCAGGCAGAAGCAGAACTTTCGCCCTCCGACGGCGCGCCACACCAGGAAGCCGAGAGCACCGGCCGCGGCGGTCAACCCCAGCAGCGGGCCGAAGAACTGCCAGGACTTCCAGCTCTGCACGATGAACACCGGATAATATGGCACCACCACCGGAGGCAGAATCATGTGGCGCAGATAAAAGAGTAGCGCCGATGGCCAGGTGTAGATCATCTGAACCGTGCTGGCCTGGGTCAACGGATGGGAGAACGCTCCTAGTACGTTCTGGCGCAGGATGAGATAGCCCGCGCTGAGCGCGAAGAATGGAAGGCTCGCCAGAAGCACCGGCTTTACGGACTTGGCGCGGGATCGCACCGCGAGCGCGGAGACCAGCAGCACCACGGGCAGCATCACGCCCGGTTCCTTGGTGAGCACACAGGCTGCGGCCGCGACGAAGGATGCAATCCACCAGAGCAGATTTCCCTGCTCCATCCAGCGCAAAAACGCGAGCACCGAGAGCAGCAGGAACAGGGTCATCAGCGGATCGCCCATGGCCGAAGCCCATGAGATGGCCTCGGTATGCGCCGGGTGGACGGCAAACAAAGCCGCGGCAACGCCCGCCACGAAAGTTTTTTCGGCCACAACCAGCGCCAGGCGGAAGACCAGCAAGGTGCAGGCCACATGCACCAGAATGCTGAGCCCATGCCATGCCGGAGCATGAGGTCCAAACACCTTGTAGGCAGCTTCAAACCAGACGTTCAAAACCGGGCGGTAGAAATTCGATCCGAAAAACGCGGAGCTATCGGTGGTAAAGAACCGGGAAAGACCCGACAAGTCGGCGACGGAGCGGTGCTCGATGGTGAACACATCGTCAAAGACAAACTTGGCCGTAATGCCGAAGGCGTGGACGGCAAACGCCAGCAGAGCCAGGCCAAGCATCCATGGCAGGCGCGAGCGGCGATCGGCTGCCGCGTCCAGAGCGCAGTGCGTGGGTGAGGGCCGATGCTGCAAATCTTCGCTGCCGTTGTCGGACGCAAGCGTCCCGCTGTGCCGATGGTTTTCCAACGCTAAAATCCTCACGAAATCGTTTCCTGCATCGTATCCCATGGCCAACGGCACGCGGAAGCACTTTCCCGGCGGCGCGGACACGAGAGGCGTACGACTTCGCAAACTTCCCAGCGTCCGCCGCCAGTCGGGCGGGGTGCGAAACGTCCTGCGATCCCCCGCGATATAATCAAGAGTTACGCTGAGCCCGCCGCGACTTGCTATGAGCCGTGCGGTGCTTTGCGCGGAGTGGGGACTCCTGCCGAATGGAATTGAAGGTTTACAGCAGCTACAAGCCGCAGGGCGACCAGGCTTCGGCCATCGAGCAGTTGACGCGCGGGCTGCGCGAGGGCGAACAGCATCAGGTGCTGCTCGGCGTTACCGGCTCGGGCAAAACTTTTACCATGGCCAAGGTGATCGAAGCGTCGCAACGGCCCGCGCTGGTGATGGCGCACAACAAGACGCTGGCAGCGCAGCTGTATCACGAGTTCAAGAGCTTCTTCCCCAACAACGCCGTCGAATATTTCGTCTCCTACTACGACTACTACCAGCCGGAGGCCTACATTCCGGCGGGTGATATTTACATCGAGAAGGAATCGACGGTGAACGATGAGCTGGACAAGCTGCGGCTCTCGGCCACGCGTTCGTTGTTCGAGCGCCGCGACTGCATCATCGTCGCCTCGGTCAGCTGCATCTACGGTCTGGGCTCGCCGGAGGCCTACTACGGCATGCTGCTCTTCCTGGAAAAGGGGCAGAAGATTTCGCGCAAGGAAATCACCAGCAAGCTGGTGGAGATTCTCTACGAACGCACCGACGCCGACTTCAAGCGCGGGACGTTTCGCGTGCGCGGCGATGTGATCGAGGTCTATCCCACCTACGACGACAACGCGTACCGCATCGAGCTGTGGGGCAACGAGGTCGCCTCGCTGTCGCAGATCGATCCGCTCTTCGGCACCGTGAAGCAGAAGTATCAGCGGCTGCCCATCTATCCCAAATCGCATTACGTCATGCGTCCGGAGACCAAGAGCGCGGCCATCGATTCGATTGTGCAGGAGATGCTGTGGTGGGAAAAGGAACTGGAAAACCAGGGACGCATCGTGGAGGCGCAGCGCATCCATCAGCGCACGCGATTTGACCTGGAGATGATCAAGGAGATGGGCTACTGCCACGGCATCGAAAACTACTCGCGCCACTTCACCGGGCGGCTGCCGGGCGAGCCTCCGCCGACGCTGCTGGACTATGTGCCGCGCGACTTTCTGCTGTTCATGGACGAGTCTCACCAGACCGCGCCGCAGGTGCGCGGCATGTGGCACGGCGACCGCTCGCGCAAGCAGAACCTGATCGACTACGGCTTCCGCTTGCCCTCGGCGCTGGATAACCGCCCGCTGACCTTCGAGGAGTTCGAGGCGCGGGTGAACCAGGCGATTTATGTGAGCGCCACGCCCGGCCCCTACGAGCTGACCAAAGCGGCGGGCGTCATCGTGGAGCAGATCATCCGCCCCACCGGACTGGTCGATCCGCAGGTGGAGGTGCGCAGCGTCAAGGGCCAGATCGACGACCTGCTGCATGAGATCAGGCTGCGGGTGGAGCGCGACGAGCGCGTGCTGGTGACCACGCTCACCAAGCGCATGTCCGAGGACCTGGCCGAGTATTACAGCGAGGTCGGGGTGCGCTGCCGCTATATGCATTCGGAGATCGAGACGCTGGAGCGCATCGACATTCTGCGCGATCTGCGCAAGGGCGAGTTCGATGTATTGATCGGTATCAATCTATTGCGCGAGGGACTGGACTTGCCCGAGGTTTCGCTGGTGGCCATCCTCGATGCCGACAAGGAAGGCTTCCTGCGCTCGGCGGGTTCGCTGATCCAGACCATCGGACGCTGCGCGCGCCACGTGGAGGGCCGCGCCATTCTCTACGCCGACCGCATGACCGACTCGATGACCAAGGCCATCGGCGAAACCAATCGCCGCCGCGCCATTCAGGAGGCCTACAACGTCGAGAACAACATCACGCCGCACACGGTGGGCCGCGGAGCCGACATGTCGCTGGCGCACGTGATCGCCGCCGACTATGCTGACGTTCCGGTGGAAAGCGACGGCATGCCGGAGTTCAAGTCGCAGGAGCAGCTCGACGCATTTCTCGCCAAGATGGAAGAGGACATGCGCGAGGCCGCCAAGAAGTTCGACTTCGAGCGCGCGGCCAAGTTGCGCGATGCGGTGAAGGAACTGCGGGAGAAAGAGATTCTGTTCGGGTAGAGGATGGCGCAAAAGAAACCGCTAAAAAGCGGTTGGGGGTTGATGGGTTCTGCTCTCCCACCTTAGCCGCAAAAAACGCGGCGAAGGTGGGGCACCCGTCTTTGTTCTTTCAACTCTGTTCTTTTATCCCTCTAGTCCACTTCCTGCAACGAAGTGACGTGCTGCTCCAGGGCCTTGGAGTATTCGCGTTCGGCGGAGAGCTCGGCTTCGAGTTTTTTGATCTGGCTGTGCAGGCGCAGGATTTCCAGGCGCATTCTGCCGGCATCGGAGCCGTTGCCGGGCAGCGGCGGCGCAGGCACGCGTCCGGGCGCGGGCGGAGGCACGGCAAGCTGGGTTGAGCCGGTGATCTGCGCGCCGGGGATGGAGACCGGCGGCGCCACAACCGAGGGCTGCATGGCGGCCGCGACGGTGGCGGCAATCGAGGGCACGGAGGGACGCGGCGGGTTGTTGGGTGCGCTGCCGGGCGTGTTGCCGGGTACGCCGAATGGCGGCGGCGTGCTGCGCGGTGGCACCGGCACCGGACCGCCCGGAATACGAGGCTGTCCGTAGGCGGCGCGCGCGGGCACGGGACCGCTGAAGATGCTGCTGAGCACGGCGTTGGCGTTGGCTTGTTCCTGCAGGGCAGGCACGGGTTCCAATGCCGGCGCCGAGAGCAGGTGGCGCACGCGGGCGATCAGGTCCTGCGGCTGGAAGGGTTTGCGGATCAGCTCATTGGCATGGACCGCGAAGGCGCGCTCGGCCACTCCCTTGTTGACCACGCCCGACATCAGGATCACCGGCGTCTGGCCGTAGCGCGGATGCTGTTTGATGTACTGGCAGACCTCGTAGCCGTCGCGGCCGGGCATGATCACGTCGCTGATGACCACGTCGGGGGCGCTGTGCTCCATCATGTCGATGGCGCTGCTGGCGTCGTGGCAGGTGATGACGTCGAGCTCTTCGCGCCGGAAGGCGATTTTAATCACCTCCCGCATGGTTGCGCTGTCGTCGATGAAATAGACCACCGGCTTTGCGCTCATTTGTATCCTCCCTCGCTGGCGGCGCGCTCTTCGTCGATTTCGCGCAGCGCATCCAGCATCAGCTCCGTTGCGGAACGGAACACGGTTCGAGTGCCGGACATGGAGCCGGGCACGAATTTGTAGACGCCGCGGGTCATTCCGTTGCAGGTCTTGATGATGCGGATCACCGCGTCGTCGCCGATGATCTCGCCCACCTCGGCGTGCAGCAGTTCGCCCCGGCTGAGAAACACAGTGCCGTCGATGGATTCCGCGTTGATATAGAGCACGCCCGACTGGCGCGAGTGCCCGAGCATCTGGATGACGCCGGGCAGGTCCAGGTGCGAGAGGCTGCCCTCCAGCACGGTCTGCTCGGACTCCAGCATCTGCGTGGGATGGAAGCCTTCCATGCGGCTCAGCAAAAAGGTGCGCACCTGGGCGGCAATGTTCTCCGGCCCGCGGCGGCGGTCGATGTAGTCGTCGCAACCGGCGCGGAAGGCCTCCATCAGGGACTTTTCGCCGCCTTCGCCCATGGCGATGATGGGAATGTTGGTGGTCACCGCGTCGTTGTGCAGGATGCGGGGAAGATCGAAGACGCTGAGCTCGCGCAGGTTGGTGGCGCACAGGATGGCGGTCGGCGCGTTCCACTCCAGCATGGTGAGCGCATAGGTGGGCTGGGTGGTGTGGGTCACGTCGAAGCCATGCGCCTTCAGCGCGTCGGTAAGGCGGCGGGCAAAAAACACGTTGGTGTCGATCACCAGAATCCGCTGCGTGAGAACTTCCGAGTTCGTCATCGCTTCGCCTCCCCGGCCAGTGCATTCGACGGATGAATGCAGTGTGACACAACCCGGTCCAGGTCCAACATGGGAACCGTCATGCCGCCGGTACGCAACAGGCCAGCGACGAAAGTCACGTCGTCCGGAGCCGCCGATTCCGGGGCCTCCGCCTGCGGCAGATCGTGGCGCTCGCCCCGCACCAGCTCGCAGCCGCCGCTGACCGGAATGGCCACGGTCTGGACGCCTCCCGCATAGTTGCACTGCGCAATTACATACAGGCAGCGCGGCGCGCCGTATCCAAAGGCCGCTCCCAGATCGCAGACCGGAATGGCCGCGCCACGGCGTATCAACACGCCTTCCAGCGAACGCATGGTGTGCGGGAACGCGTACACGGGACCGGGCATCACCAGTTCGGTCACTTGGCTGGAGTCCAGCGCAAAGCGGCGCTCGCCCAGGGGGAAGGTGACGAATCGTCTGGTGTCGCTTCTGGCGCCGCCGATCGACCCACTCATGTCCGCTCCCCGGCCCTTTCCAGCGGCGCGCCCGCCTGCCGCCAATATTTAGTTCTTACGAGCGGAATCACTTCGTTCTCCAGCAATAACAGGCCGCGATACCATTGGCGCTCGGCTCCCTGGAACAGCCCCGGCAGCGGTACCACTCTGGGCAAACTCGTCATGCGCTCGACTTCGGTCACGCCGAGGATTACGCTCAAGGTCGCGCCCTGGGTTGCGCCCGAAGTTGCGCCCGAAGTTGCGCCCGAAGTCGCGACCCGAAGTCACACCCGGAGTCGCACCCGATGCCCCCTCGCCCGGCTTGAGCACCAGAAAGCGCACCAGTCTGCCGGCTCCCAAACCAACCTGCAGCGCGAAATCGACCGCTGTGGAACCCCTCAGCCGGCCCACCGCGCCGCGCTCCTCGCCATCGCGAATCTCGGCGACCTCGTTGGCCTCCACGGCAAAGCGCACCCCGCCGGCGGTAAACAGGATCACCGGCCCCGCCGTGGCTGCAACCGGCTTGGCCATCTGCGAGAGAAACGTTGCAGGCCGCGAATTTGGCTTCGCTGCTATCGCCATGGCGTCCCATCCAAACCGCGTTGCAGCACGAGCCCGGGCCTCATGATCCCGCCATTCTCGACGCGCCCCGCGGCTGCATCAGCCGCCAGGTGATGGCCGCGGCAATCTGCTCCAGCGGCAGCACCTGATGGACAGCGCCGGTGCGGATGGCCTCGAAGGGCATGCCAAAGATCACCGAAGTTGCCTCGTCCTGCGCCAGCACCAGGCCGCCGTACTCCTGCACCGCCTGTGCTCCGAGCGCCCCGTCGTTACCCATGCCGGTCAGGATGGCGGCCACCGCGTTGCCGCCCGCCAGCAGGGCCACCGACTCCAGCGTCACGTCGATGTTGGGGCGGTAGCCTGCGATGCGCGGCCCGTCGTCGAGCACGATGCGGCCCGGCGGCACAACCCGCAGATGGCAATCGCCGGGACAGACATAGGCCTGTCCGGCGCGCAGTTGTTCGCCGTTCTCGGCCTGCTTCACCGGAATCTGCGAGACCGAGGCCAACTGCTCGGCAAACTGGGCTGTAAAACTTCCGGGCATGTGTTGCACCACCAGCAGCGCGCCGGGAAATCCCACGCGGAACTGGGGCAGCAGCTTCATCAGCGTCGCCGGCCCGCCGGTGGAGGCGGCCAGCACCGCGACCGGCAGTTGCAGGTTCGAATGCGCAAACGGGGCAGCAAACGGCCGCCGGTCTTCGGCCCGCGCAGTTGTCACCGGCGGCGCCATCTCCGGCAGCTCTGTCTCCGGAGTCATCGTAGTGGAAAATATCGCGATCGGAGGCTTGCGCATCAGGTTGCGCACCACGCGAACCTTGGCAGCGGTGCGCAGCTTGCGCACCAGCTCCTCGCGCACAGAGGACATGTCCAGATCGACGGCGCTGGTGGGCTTGGCCACAAAGTCGATGGCGCCCAGTTCCAGCGCGCGCAGCGTGGCCTTTGCCCCGGCCCTGGATTCCGAACTGACGATCACGATGGGCCGCGGCTCGGTGGACATGATGACCTCGGTGGCCTGCAGCCCGTCCATGTGCGGCATGTTCACGTCCATGGTGATGACCTGCGGCTTGAGCCGGGCGTTTTTCTCCACCGCCTCGCGGCCATCGCATGCCTCGCCCACGATCTCGAAGCCGCCATCGGCGTCCAGTATGCCGAGCAGCACCTTGCGCATGAAGGCCGAATCGTCGGCCACCAGCACCCGGATTTTTTCGCCTTGCATCATCTTGCCTGTCCCAATCCGAATCTCACTGCACCACCGGAGGCGCGGCCATAGCCTGCCCCGAGGTACCGATCAGCTCCACCACCTGCGCAATGAATGTTTCTTCCTGCACCGGCTTGACCATAAAGGCCGCGGCGCCCTCTTTCAGCGCGCGGTCGCGATGCTTGGCCCCGGCGCGCGAGGTCACCACCATCACCGGAACCTTGCTGGTCGAAGGCGTCTGGCGCAGATGCATCATCAACTCGTATCCGTTGGTGCGCGGCATCTCCAGATCGGTGATGACCAAATCGCAGTCATTGGAGGTGGCAATCTCCAGCGCCTCCAGGCCGTCGCAGGCGAGCTTGACGCGGTAGCCGGCCTTTTCCAACATGCGTCCCACGAACTTGCGCACGCTGATCGAGTCGTCGGCCAGCACCACCAGCTTCTCGCGCTCCACCACGTCGATGGCTGCCGCGGGAATCTCGCCGCGCGCCACCGCCGTGGCACCCGGCAGGAACAGCCGCGCCGCGTTCAGCGCCGTGGTCAGCGGACGGCGCTCGATGGATTCGCCCATGATGAGGCGGTTGATATCGACCAGCAGAATCAGGCTGCCGTCGGGCGCAATGGTGGCGCCGGGAAACAGCTTGACCTGGCGCAGATACTCGCCCAGGTTCTTGATAACGATTTCGTCCTTGCGCAGAACCTCTTCCACCACCACGCCCACCAGGCGTCCGCCCACGTTGACCAGCACCAGCCGCAGATAGCCGTTTACAGGCTGCAGGCGCGGCAGTTGCAGCGCCTCGTCGAAGCGCACCACCTCGGTGACCACGTCGCGCACCTTGGCAATCAGCTTGCCTCCAACTTCTTCGATCTCGCTGGGGCGGATGCGGCGGATCTCCTCCACAAAGCCCAGCGGGAAGGCGAAGGTCTGCTGCCCGCACTGCACAAACAGTGCCTGCGAGATGATGAGCGTCAGCGGAACCTTGAGGGTGAAGCGGGTGCCGAATCCCTTTTCCGTCTCGATTTCGATTTCGCCGTTGAGATTGGCCAGGTTGGCGTGCACCACGTCCAGTCCCACGCCGCGGCCCGCCAGTTCGGTGCGGCGAGGCGAGGTGGAAAAGCCAGGGCGGAAGAGCAGGTCCAGCAGCTCGCGGCGGCCCATCCGTTCGGCATCGTCGGCGGAGATGAAACCACGCTCGATACCGGCGGCCTTGACCCGCTCGAAGTCCACGCCGCGTCCGTCGTCTTCCACCTCGACGTAAATGTGATTGCCCTTGTGGTAGGCGCGCACGGCGATGTTGCCCTGGTCGGGCTTGCCCGCCTCATAGCGCTCGTCGGCGCGCTCAATGCCGTGCGCCACGGAGTTACGCACCAGATGCAGCAGAGGGTCGGCGATCTGCTGAATGATGTTGTTGTCGAGCTCGGTTTCAGCGCCCGCAAGGGTCAGCTCCACCTGCTTGTTGCTGGCCTTGGCGGCGTCGCGCACGGTGCGCGTGATGCGCGTGAACAGATTGCCGATGGGCACCATGCGCGCCTGGGTAATCTCATCCTGCAGGCGATGCGCCAGCTTGGTGAACTCGTCGATGTCGCCGTCCACGCGGCGCACAAAGCCGTCCAGCTGGGTGAGCACCTCGCTGATGTCGGCGGAGATCTCCGTCAGCGAGCGCGAGAGGATGCCGAAGTCGTCGTAGCGGTCCATCTCCAGCTCGCTGAAATCCGACGGGGTGGCGTCGAACGAGCCGCCGTAGCCGACTCCGCTGCTTCCCGAACCGCCGTAGCCGGAATGTCCCATCCCATAGCCCGCGCCGTTCGTTCCGCCAAAGCTGGACGAGCCGTAGCCGGAGGAAGAGCCGTAGCCTTCGCCGTGCAGTTCCATCGCGCCCGACCACTGCGAGAGCGCAGGCGCGGAGCCGATGCGGCTGAACTCGTACTTGTCCTGGAACTCCGTCACCTTTTCGCTCATGCGGCCCTTGGAGAAGTTCAGCACCTCGGCCAGCTTCTCCAGCTCCGCCAGGCGGCCCAGCATGCGGGTGCGATTGATGACCAGTTCGCCCACCGCGTTCATCATGCGGTCCAGCCGCTCCAGCGCAATGCGCACCGACTTGGATTGCGCCACGGCCACCGGCGTCAGCGAGCTGACGGCCGCCGTATGGCTCGCAGCTGTCGTCAAATCCGGCGTGGCCGGCGCTTCCGCGCTCACCGCCGCCGCCAGCTCCGCTGCGGCCTGCGGCGGAGTCGGTGCGGTAGAGTCCTGTGAAGGCTGGGCAAAAAGCGGTTCGTCGGGATGCTCGAACGCCGCGACAATCTCGTCCCACGGCGACGCCGCACCCAGTGGCTCCGCCTCGACCTGCGTCGCGGCAAAGACCTCTGGCTGGGCAGCTTCCAGCGGCTCGGCCTCGATTCCAAGCGCCGCAGCTTCGGCTCCGGCTTCGTTCGGTGCCGATTCGATCGGATGGGTTTCCATCGGGAGTCCGGCGACCGTTTCCGCGGCGGGCTCGGCAACAGAAGCGGACACCTCCACCTCGGCGGAGGCCATGCGGTCCAGCCGCGCGATCAGCATGCGCGCCCCAAGCTGGAAGCCGGCTTCGTCCTCCCACTGCCGGTAGATCACCTTCTTCAGCACATCGACGGTTTCCAGGCAGAGGTCGATGATGGTGGGGCTGGGCCGCAGCTCGCCGTCGCGCAGACGGCCCACCAGGTCTTCGGCGCGATGCGCGATGGTGGCAATGCGCTGCCAGCCCACCTGCGCGGCCGATCCCTTGATGGTGTGCATGGAGCGGAAGAGGCGGTGAATGTCCTCTTCGTTGGGATTGGCCTCCAGGGCCAGCAGACAATCGGTCACCGCCTGCAGATGCTCTTCGACCTCGGGAACAAAGAACTCGAGCACCTCGGCGGGAACCTCTTCGTCGGGCTCCAGCTCCGGCACCTTGTCGAGATAGTGGTCCAGCGAATCCAGGCTCACCGGCGGCTCGGCAGGCGCCGCGGGCGGCGGAGCAACCGGCGCATCCTCCGTTGCAACAGGCATTTCCAGCGGCTCGATATCCGTTGCAACAGGCACTTCTGGCTGGGCGGCAGGCTGTGGCGCAGCCGCGGACGGCGGCGCGCTCTGCGCATCGCATTGCGTCTCGGCTGGCGCTTCGTTCTGCGCCTCGTTCTGCGCAACGTTCTGCGCAACGCCCTGCGCAAGGCTCTGCGGTGCTGCCTGCGCAACCTCTCGTGCTGCTTCCGGTGCAGCGTCTTGCGTCTCGCCGTAGATGTTGCCGGACACTTCCGGCTCGGGCGCGTGCGGCTGTTCGGTGGGAGCGTTGGCCGCGGCGGGCGGCGCGCCCTGGAAGGCGAAGGGATAGCGCAGTTTGAAGGCCGCGATATCCTCCAGCGATTCCACGCCGTTGGCGCTGATCATGATCAGGTCGCTTTCCAGCACCGCGATCGCTTCATAGATGAACTCCACCAGCGGGGCCGTGGCCTCCACACCGATGGTTGCGTTCATGGCGTACTGGAAGATATGCGCCAGCTTGCCGGCCACTTCGTTGAACAGCGGATAGCCGTAGGTTCCAGCCGTGCCGGCCACGCCGTGTGCCGAAATATAGAGGCGCTCGATGTCCTCGTAGAGCGGATACGGGTCCTGCAGAATGCCCGAGTACTCGCGCAGAAACTGCAGATGCTCGCTGGCCTCCTGGAGAAAGAGCTCGATCATCTCAGGGCTGGGTCCGTTCATTGCACGTTCCCCACGGCCTGCTCGGAGCTGGCCAGGTGATGCAGCGGCTTTTGCAGCAGCCGTGCGCCGTTAATGAATTTCTGCTGGAATTTTACTGGCACGTTGGCCACCGATTCGGCGTGGCCGAGAAAGAGGTAGCCGCCCGGCTCCAGATATTCGTAAAAGCGCTGGATCAGTTTGGAGCGCAGCTCCTCACCGAAATAAATCAGAACATTCATGCAGAAGATGCAGTCGAATTTTCCCAGGTACACCGGCTGCGCCAGATTCATGGGAGCGAACTTCACCATGCTGCGCAACACCGGCCTCGCCTGGTAATGCTCGCCGTCCGGCATGAAGTAGGCGCCGATCTGGGAGGGCGAAAGATTTTCCAGCGCGCGGCGGCTGTACACGCCACGGGCGGCGCGCTCCAGCGCCTCGCGGCTCACGTCGGTGGCCATGATGCTGACGGGCGGAATGGCGCCCAGTCCCGCCGCATCGCAGATGCTCAGCGCAATCGAGTAGGGCTCTTCGCCGCTGGCGCAGCCCGCGCTCCAGATGCGCAGCGCGCCATCCTTATCCCAGAACTTGCGCTCCAGCAGCTCCGGTACCACCTGCTTTTCAAAGGCCGAAAACAGCGCCGGATAGCGCAGAAAGCTCGTCTCCTGGGTCAGCAGACGCTCCAGCATGTTGTCGTACTCCACGTTGGAGCCGCGCACCAGGCGCAGCAGTTCCATCCCGTAGTGCATGCGCTTGCGCTGCATGTGCTCCACCACGCGCGTGGTCAAAAAGCGCTCGCGCGACTCATCGAACATGATGCCGGAGCGCTGCTCGATGAGCAGCTGCAGCTCACGAACCTCATGGCCGCTCAGCACCGGATTGACGTCAGCTTCGTTCATCGCCGCCTGCTATGCTGCCTGTTCCTTACTTCCGCCACGTTTCGTTTCGCTTGTGTTCCTGTGCTAGCTGCGCCCCGCGTTCGCCTGCAGTTCATTGCGCTGCGGCGGTTGCGGCGGTTGCGGCTGCTGCGCCGGCGGCGTCTGCACGCGGAACTGCGACAGAGCCTCGTTCAGCTGTTCGCTCATCTTCACCATCTGCTCGGTGCTGCGCGCCGTCTGCCGCGCTCCCTGCGAGGTCTGGCGCGTGATGTTGGAGATGATCTGCATGGCGTTGGCCACGCCCTCGGTGCCGCGCACCTGCTGTTTGCTGGCGAGGGAAATTTCCTGCACCAGTTCGGCCGACTGCCGCACCACGGCCGAGATCGCCTCCAGCGCCTTGCCTGCCTGGTCGGCCAGCCGTGCGCCCACTTCCACCTCGCGCGTGCCTTCTTCCATCACCACCACGGCCTCGTTGGTCTCGGCCTGGATGGCCTTGATCAGCGCCGCAATGTCTTTGGTCGCGGTGCGCGAGTGCTCGGCCAGTTTGCGAACCTCGTCGGCCACAACGGCAAAGCCGCGCCCCGCTTCACCGGCGCGCGCCGCCTCGATTGCGGCATTGAGCGCCAGCAGGTTCGTCTGCTCGGTGATGTCGTTAATGACGTTGATGATCTCGCTGATCTCCAGCGAGCGGTCGCCCAGCGACTTGATCTTCTTGGCCGTCGCCTGCACGCTGGAGCGGATGCGCTGCATGCCTTCCAGGGTGTCGCGCACCGAGCGGTTGCCCTGTTCGGCGGCGTCGAGTGCGCGGCGCGCCGCCTCGGCGCTGGCCTCGGCGTTGTTGCTCACCTGCTTCATGGAAACCGTCAGCTCTTCCACCGCCGACGAGGTGTTGGTGATCTCGTGGTCCTGCTGGGTCGCGCCCGAGGCCATTTTCTCGCTGGCGTTCAGAATCTGGTTG
The DNA here is from genome assembly GCA_963742165.1 of uncultured Acidobacteriota bacterium. Taxonomy (GTDB): domain Bacteria; phylum Acidobacteriota; class Terriglobia; order Terriglobales; family Acidobacteriaceae; genus TOLSYN. Next base: position 90,040 of record CAVUKX010000015.1, read on the forward strand.
GCGCCGGCCGACACGTCATTGGCGGCATCGCGCACCCGGCGCAGCACGGAAGTAAAGTTGTCCAGCATATAGTTGACCGAGTCAACTACATTGCCCAGCGCATCGCTGGTCACGCTGCCGCGCAGGGTCAGGTCGCCGCGCGCAATCTGGCTCACCACGGTCAGGAACTCGGTTACCGAGCGCTGCAAATTGCGCTGCGCCTCTTCGTCCTGCATCGCCTTGGCGGCTTTCTCCGCCGCCTGGTTCAAGTGCTGGGCAATGTAGCCGAAGTCGTCCGCGCTATCCTCCGCCAGGCGCGCTTCGAAGTCGCCTTCGCCGACCTGTTCGGCAAACTCCGCTAGCGCGTTCACCGGCTCGGCCACCGCGTTGGAGAGGCGGAAGAAGACAAACATCGAGCCTCCGGCCACCGCGGCCACCGCGCCCAGCAGCAGATAGAGGGAGTCGGAGTGCAGCGAGCCAAGCTCCCACAGCATCCTTCCACCGGACCTGGCGCCGGCAAAGTAGGCCAGCATAAACACCGCCAACGTGGCGGCCAGATTGATCACCACCAGCGCGATGATTGCCGAATTCAGACGACCCTTCATACGACCTCCAGGACAACGCGATGGCACTCCTGCCCCGCCTTACACTTGAGCGCCTTGCGCTCTGTCGAACTTCTAGCAAGCCGCGCAGTGCATCGCGCGGCTCAAATCACGCCCACCGGAAACGTCTCCAGCACGCGTTTCAAATCCAGCGCCAGCGCCAAACGGTCTCCGTGGCGCAGCATGCCGGCACAATGCGGAACATCGCGCGGCGCCTCATCTTTCAGCAGCGGCTCGCTGGTGCTGTAGGTGCCGATCACCTCATCCACCGCCAGGCCGACGCGCACATCGGGCGCCTCGGTGCCGCCACGCAAACAGGCCACCACCACAAGCTTGGGAGGCAGATCGCCTCGCCTTACCTCGGTAAACGCAATATCCACCACCGGCACAATGCTGCCGCGCAGGTTGAATACACCCATCAGAAACGGCGGCGACAGCGGCAAGTTGGTCAGCCGCGGCCACTCCACCACCTCGTCCACTTCCAGCACGTGCAGGCAAAAACGCTCGCGTCCGGCGCGGAAGATGCAGTACTGCTGCTCGGGCAGCGCGGGCTCGGAGGCCAGTGCACCCTCTTCCGCCGCGAAGTCATCGTCGAGCGGTATCAGCTCCGCGTTCTCTGGCGGCTCGCTCATTATCCGATCACCCTCCGCACCTCGCCCACCAGCTGTTCCCCGGTGAAGGGCTTGATGACGTAACCGTCGGCGCCCTGCTGCAACCCCCAGAAGCGGTCGCTCTCGCCGTTCTTGGAGGTGACCAGCACAATGGGGATGGCGCCGAACTCCCGGCTGCCCTTCAGCTCGCGGCAGGCCTGGTAGCCGTTGCGCCCCGGCATCACCACATCCAGAAGAATCAGGCTGGGACGCTCGGAGGCCACCATCTGCTCGATGCGCTGCGGGTCGCTCAAGGCCACCGCCGAATATCCGGCCACCTGCAGCAGCGACTGCATCAAGCGGCTCTCGGCCGGCGAATCGTCAACAATCAAAACCTTCTTTAGCACGCTGTGCACCTCAAATCCTTTGTCTGCGCCGGAAGTCCTTTTACTGCGCCGGCCAGCGCTGCGTCTCGCGCTCGGCCTGCCGCTCCGCCACGCGCAATTCCATCTCCAGCGATGAGAGCCGGTGAAAGGTCTCGTGCATCTTCAGAGACATGCTGTGAATCGTCTCCAGCTGCGCCCGCACCTCGCCCCGCATCCCTTCATTCTCCAGCAGCAACAGCTCGGAGTGGCCCAGCACGCCGGTCAACGCATTGCCCAGCCCATGCCGCGCCTCCACGATAAAGCGTCCCAGGGCAGCGAGGCGCTCGGTCTCGCGCAGCCGCTGCTTCAGCTCGGCCACTTGCGCCTGCGCATCCAGCCGCAATACAGTCTCCTGCGCCAGCGCCGCCGCCGGTTCGGCCCAATCCGAACCCGAATAATCGTTGCGCGCAATGCGCACCACGCGAAGTTTGCCGCCCGTCTCGGGCATCGCGGCTTCTTGCGCGGCCCCTGCAGTCACGGCAATCGCCAGCACAACCCCGGCAGACAGCTGCGGCAGCGCCGCCAGATCGTCGGTCAACACCACCGCACAGCGGGGAAACGCCGCGGCGGCATCGGCGCTGGCCACCATAAACTCCGGTGAGTAGCGCAGCCGATGCCAGCTCTGCGCCAGCGCACCCACAAACTCCCGGTCGCCGGAGACTACTAAAATCCTCGCCTGCTCCACGTCTCTCTCCCGATGCGCATCCGCCGCGGACAACCTGGCCTGCGGCCGAACCCTGCTACTGGAACCTTCGGCTCAGCTTGCGCCAAAGTTAAGCCGGAGTGAGATCTTCCATCCGGAGCGCCCGCTTGCCCTTGCAGCCTTGAGACTCAACCCGAGACCGGTTCGCCGACTACCCTGCGGACTCTTTCTCCGCCAGCCGGGTCTCAATCCCATAACGCTTGATCTTGCGGTACAACGTCGCCCGCGAGATTCCCAACAGCTTCTGCGCCTGCTCTTTATCGCCGCCCACCTGCTCAAAGACGCGCTGCACGGTCAGCCGTTCCAGCTCTTCCAGATCGGTGCACAAGGCAACCGAGGCGGGAGCCATCTTTCCTACGCCCTGCATCCCGGCGTTCGAAGCGGTATCCGCCGGGCCGTAGCCGCCCAGCTTTTCCACCCGCGTCCGCAGCGATTCGTTCTCCTGCACCAGCCGGGCCTTTTCCGCCATGCGCTCCAGCACCCGCTGAAACTCCTCCACGCGGAAGGGTTTCACTACAAAATCGTAGGCGCCCAGCCGCCGCGCCTGCACCGCGTTCTCCGGGCTTCCATAGGAACCCATCAACGCCACCTCGGTCAGCGGCCAGCGGCGCTTCACTTCTGCCAGCAAGTCCAGTCCGGACCTGCCGCCCATTTCCAGGTCCGCCAGGATCAGTTCGGCGGGCTCGGCTTCCATCCGCTGCAGCGCCGCCAGAGCACTCTCAGCCTGCACGCAACCGAGCCCCAATCTTTCCCCGATGGCCGCGCACAGCTGACGTATGCTCTGCTGCTCGTCCACGATCAGCAGGCGGATAGGCAAGGGGTCAGACATGAACGGCCTCATTGCGCGAGATGATCTTTCGGACCAGTTCCAGCAGCTGCGCGATCCGGAATGGCTTTTCAATGAACAACGCGCCGGTGCGCCGCTGCACATCCAGCGCCAGCGGATCTTGAATGTTCCCGCTGATAAACAGGAAGCGCGAGGCCAGCTCCGGGCGGTTCTGCCCCACCCAGTCGAAGATCTCCGCTCCGCCGATGCCCCCCGGCATGCGCAGGTCGCTGACGATTGCCGCAAACTTGCCGCGCTCCAGCAGCCCAAGGGCCTCGCGTCCCGACGACACTCCCACGGCCTTCACTCCGCCACGCTCCACGGCCGTGGTCAGGAAAGACAGAAGCAGCTCCTCGTCTTCTATGACCAGCACCGGCAGGCTTTCACTCATATTCTTCTCGCTCTCTCGTCCCATGCTGGAAATCAGGAACACGATCCTGAGTCACCGGGTTCATCGCACCAAAGTACAAGGCTTGGCACACTCTGCGATTAGGCTGCGCCACGGGCTCGCGGGTGCGATTCTCTGGGAGAGATAAATCGAGAGTAGGCTGTGTCTCAAACTGAGTCAAGACGGATCGAGCGTTTCCTTCACCCAACGGTACCCAAACTTAGGTCACCTCCGGGGATTGTCCTGAAAACGGACGCGTTCTTGCCTAACTGGATGAAAACAAGCGAAGTGCAAACTTTAGTACTATCCCTTTCGCCGCTTTCCTAATGACTAAAAGATTGCTATCAATGACAATACAACTCACCTGCAGACAGGCCCGAATGTACTCAAGGCTTTCGCGCACATCGCAGAGTGCCAATTTGGTTCTCTGGATTCATGCGGTTAGCGGTCTGGCGGAGAGTTCGCGGTCTCAGTTTGCAGACGCCGTTGGCGCAAATTGATCCTGGGTTTTGCGCACATGAAACGGGGCAATCGGCCGGCCGCAAGCAGAGATTGATTATAGATACGGCGCAATTCGCAAGTCGGGGAATCTGGGTTTCCGGTTTCCGGAGGTTTGAGGGAATGAAAATTCGCAATAGGCTGCTATTCAATTTCGCATTGTTGCTTCTGCTCATGTTGCTGGGCTTCACCTTCAGCGTCGTCTCTTCGTACCGCGAGCATGAGGCCAAGGCAGCTCTCGCCAATGCCTATGAACTCTCCCTGGCTACGGAAAACGTTCGCCACCAGATCGTGGAGAACCACCTGTCGCTCAGCAATTTCCTTATTACCGGGACCCCTGCCGAACTGGACCGACTGCATGACGGCCACGCCCACGCCGCCGACCTGCTGCGCGAAGCCGCAGCCAAAACCAGCGACCCCGGCCTGCGCGCCGGTTTGAACCGCATCGAGGCGATCGACCAGGAGTGGTACACCACCATCGCCGAACGCTTTGTCCAGCAGCACAAGGAAGTGGAAAGCGGCCAGATGAAGGCCATGGATCTGCTGGACCACTACACGGAAACCTATCCCACCGACCAGCTGAGACGCTTCAATGAAGTCATCGACGAGGTGCAGACCGAGGACCGCTCCCTGATCCAGAGGACCAGCGAAAGCGACGAAGAGCTGGTGCGCTGGACCAACGCGATCGACCTGCTTGGCTTCCTTCTCGCCCTGGGCTTGGGCGTTTTCGTCGCCTTCCGCACGGCCAACGCCATCACCAAGCCCCTGGAGAAGATTATCCAGGTGGCCCGCGAGATCGGCGACAAGGGAGACCTTGACCAGGAGGTCGACGTATCGGGCACCGATGAGATCGGCACCCTGGCGCAGACCCTGCACAATATGGTCATCTACTTCCGCGAGATGTCGGCGGTCTCCGAGGCCATCGCCGGCGGCGATCTCTCCGTCGAGGTCTCGCCCCGCTCCTCGCACGACACGCTGAACACCGCGTTCTCCAAGATGACCACCGGTCTGCGCAACCTGGTTCGCTCGGTGCGCGATGCCGCCTCGCAGGTGGCCTCCGGCTCCAACCAGGTGGCCGACGCCTCCGAGGACGCCGCCAAGATCAACGTGCAGTCTGCCTCGGCCATCGACGAAGTCACCAGCACCATGCACGAGATGAGCATCAACGTGCAGAACATGGTGAAGAACACCCAGATGCAGGCCTCCAGCGTCAGTGAAACTTCGGCCTCCATCGACCAGATGGTCGCCAGCATTCAGCGCGTGGCCGACACCGCGAGGGTGCTGCTGGATATCTCCGGCCGCTCGCGCGACGAAGTCACCAGCGGCATCGGCACCATGCAGAAGACCACCGAGGGCCTCAACCGCATCAACGGCGCCATCGGCTCTTCGGCCACCATCATCAGCAGCCTCGGCGAGCGCGTCGTCAACATCGGCAAAATCATCGAGGTCATCGACGACATCTCCGAGCAGACCAACCTGCTGGCGCTCAACGCCGCCATTGAAGCGGCCCGCGCCGGCGAACACGGCCTCGGCTTTGCGGTAGTGGCCGACGAAGTGCGCAAACTGGCCGAGAAGTCCGCCACCTCCACCAAGGAGATCAGCGAGCTGATCGGCAGCATTCAGAACGAAGCGCGCAAGGCCGTCGACAACATGGAGAAGAGCACCATCATCGTCAACGAGGGCCTGGATCTGGGCAACGATCTCAGCCTCGCCCTGCGCAAGATCTCCAACGTGGTGACCGAGGTGTACAAGTTCGCGCAGGAGATTGGCGCGGCTACCAACGAGCAGTCCCACGGCTCGACGCAGATCGCCCAGGCCACCATGCGGCTGAACGAAATCACCCACGAAATCACCTCCGCCGTGGAAGAGCAGTCCGGCGGCGCACAGGCCGTGGTCCGCGCCATGGAGCGCATGCGCGAGATGGTGCAGCAGTCCAGCTCCAGTTCCACCGAGCTGGCTGCCTCCTCCGAGCAGATGTCCAAGATGGCGCGCTCGCTGCTGGAATCCATGGACCGCTTCGTGCTGGAAGAGCATCACGAAGAGCAGCCCCGCAAACTGAGCGGATCGTCGAAGTACGCCCTGGCGGGCTCCCATCGCTAGAGTGCTGGAGAATCGGATGGCAAAGTTTCAGCAGATCGTCGGCTTCCGCGTCGGAAAGGAAAACTTCGGCGTGCCCATTGGGATCGTGCACGAAATCGTGCGCATGATGGACATCACCGTGGTCCCCGATGCACCGGAGTTTATCGAAGGCGTCATCAACCTGCGCGGCAAGATCATTCCCGTGGTGGACCTGCGCAAACGCTTTTCCGGCGATGCGCAGCAGAACCGCCGCAACCGCATCATGGTCGCCGAAATCGACGGCCATCAGGTCGGCCTGGTGGTCGATGCCGCCAACGAAGTGCTCAAGGTGAACCCCGAACTGATCGAGCCGCCGCCCAACATCTTCGAGCAGGGCGAGTTGAACTATGTCACCGGTGTCGGCAAACTCGGCGGCAAGCTGGTAATTCTGATCGACCTGGCAAAGATCATGCAGAGGGGCGAGTTGCGCCACATCTCTGATTTTGCCGAAACCGCGGGCGCACACGCGCCGGCACGGTAAGGCGAGGATTCCCATGTCGTCTCCAATGTCGGCACCCATGATGATCAGCGACTCCGAACTGAAGCTGCTGCAGACCCTGATTTATCAGGAGTGCGGCATGTTCTTCGATGACCGTCGCGCCCACTTTCTGCAGGACCGGCTGCAGCGCCGCCTGCGCGCCTGCGCCGCCAACAGCTTCTACGACTACTACCGCCTGCTCACCAGCCGCGAGGGAAAGCTGGAACTATCCGCGCTGCTGGAAAACCTCACGGTCAACGAAACCAGCTTCTTCCGCAACCGCCCGCAGCTGGACCTTTTTCAGAAAACCGTGCTGGAGGAGTTGCTGCACCGCAAGCAGGAGCGGCGCGACTGGAACCTGCGCATCTGGAGCGCCGGCTGCTCCACCGGCCAGGAGCCCTTTACCCTGGCCATGATGGTCGCCGACGCCCTGGCCTACTACTATCTGCGCAACCCGCTGCCCTTTGACATGCCGTCGCCCAAGCCCCTCATCCCGCCGCCGTGGCGGGTGGAGATCCTTGCCTCCGACATCAACTATTCCGTCCTGCGCGCCGGGCAGGAGGGCATCTACCTGGAACACCACATGGATTCGGTGGACTATACCTACCGCCTGCGCTACTTCGACAAGGTGGGTCCGGACCGCTACGCCATCAAGCCCACCGTCAAGGAGCTGGTCCACTTCGACTTCCACAACCTGAAGACCGAATACCTGCCCCAGCGCAACGACTTCATCTTCTGCCGCAACGTCATGATCTACTTCGACGAGGCCGAGCAGAAGCGGCTCATCGAAAAGTTCTGGCGCTGCCTCAATCCCGATGGCTACCTCTTCGTGGGGCACGCCGAAAGCCTGTTCGGACTGACCGATAAGTTCCGCATGATTCATCTCAACAACGGCACGGCATACAGCAAGCTCGAGGCACAACCGTGAGCATCTTCTCCGACGATCGCGCCAACGAGCTCCGCGAAATCTTTTTCGAGAGTTCGCAGGAGATTCTCCAGGCCCTCAACGAGGACGCGCTGAAGCTGGAAAAGTCTCCGCGCGACGCCGACCTGGTGCGCAACCTGCGGCGCAGCGTGCACACCCTCAAGGGAGATTCGGCGGCCTGCGGCTATAAGGAACTCAGCGAACTGGCCCACGCGGTTGAAGACGTGCTCACCCCGGAGATCGCCGCGCGCAACGGGGACGGCCTGGCCGATCTTGTCCTGGTCGCCGCCGACCTGATCGACAATCTGCTCTCCGCTTACCGCAACCAGCTTCCGCCGCCGGCCATCGAGCCAGTCTTCCGGCTCATCGAGGCGCTGCTCAATCCGCACCCGGACGAAGTCTTTGCCCCGCAGTTCAACTGGACCGAGTACGAGCGCCTGCTGATCGCCAAAAACGCGGTCCGCGGACAGCATGTCTATAATCTCGCGCTGGCCATCGATGCCAACTGCCCCATGCGCGCCGCCGCCGTACAGCTGGTGCGCAATATTCTGCAGGAGGCCGGAACCATCCTGGTGATGCGTCCCGAGGAGAACAGCGGCGCGGTTCCCGACATCATCGAGGTGGCCCTTGCCAGCCACCACCCGCTCGACTGGGTGGAGCGCAAGAGCAAAATTCCCACCGTGGTCTCCCGCGTTTATGCGGTGACGGCCGAAGACGCCGGAAATGCCGTTGCAACGGGTAATCACGTCACGGCCGCGCAGGAAAATTCGTTTGCACAAGAGGCCTCGCCGGAGTCTGAAGTTTTCCCCGAGCAAGACGCTCCTCTGAACCCGCCACTGCGCCAGACCACCGCGCCCATCCCGTCCAGCGCCGCGCACCAGCCTGCGGCGGAGCCTTCCGCTGCGGTCCAGGCGGCTGCGCAGGGCCCCAAGGTGCGCGACGAGCGCCCCGCGGCGGCCACCGAGAACGTCATCCGCGTCGAGGCCGAGCGCATCGACGTGGTGCTCGACCTGGTGGGCGAACTCATTATCGCCAAGAGCATGATGCAGGAGCTGCTGACCGAGATGAACCGTGGCTTGGGCAACTCGCCCCTGCGCACCAAAACCTCCGACGTGCTGCTCTTCCAGTCGCAGATCCTCAACAAGCTGCAGCGCTCGGTGATGAAGATTCGCATGGTGCCCGTGGAGCAGATGTTCCGCCGCCTGCCGCGCGTGGTACGCGACACCGCCAAGCAGACCGGCCGCGAGGTCAACATCGTCATCGAAGGCGAAAACACCGACCTCGACAAGAGCATTCTGGATGCGCTCGCCGAGCCCATGATGCACCTGCTGCGCAATGCCGTCGATCACGGCATCGAGTCGCCGCTGGACCGCGCCGCCGCCGGCAAGCCTCCGGAAGGAACCATCCGCCTCAACGCGTATCACCAGGGCAACCAGGTGGTGATTGAAGCCAGCGATGACGGCCGCGGCATCGACCTGGCCGCGGTGGTGCGCAAGGCCGTCGAGCGCGGCATCGTCACCCCCGAGCAGGCCCAGCGGCTGAGTGAAAACGATGCTCTCGACCTCATCTTCCACGCCGGCCTCAGCACCGCCGCCCAGGTCACGGAAGTCAGCGGCCGCGGCGTCGGCATGGACATCGTCAAGGCCGTCATGGACCGCCTGAAGGGCACCATCTCGGTGCGCAGCATCCCTGGCGAAGGTACCACCTTCCGCCTCAAGGTGCCGCTCACCCTGGCCATCATCAAGGCTCTGCTGTTCCGCACCTCCGGCCGCCTCTACGCCGTGCCCCTGGGCAATGTGCTGGAGATCGTGCGCGCCCAGGAGAGCGAGGTGCACGTCATCGACGACCAGGAGGTTCTGCAGGTCCGCGAAGAGGTGCTGCCGCTGATCCGCCTAAGCCGCATGCACGGCGAGGCCGAAGCCATGCCAAAACTGTTCGTCATCATCGTTTCCCTGGGCGACCGCAAGGCCGGACTGGTGGTGGACCGCCTCATCGGCGAACAGGAGCTGGTTATCAAAGCCCTGGACGAGACCCTGGTCAGCAGCGAACTGGTCAGCGGCGCCAGCATCCTGGGCGATGGCCGCGTGGTGCTCATCCTCAGCATCTCCGACGTAGTGGAGAAGCTGGGCCGCGGACACTCCCGCAGGACGATCGAAGCCGAAGAGCTGGGGGTGATCCAGTGACCGCCAACCAGATGATTCGCGTCCTCGTGGTCGATGATTCGGCGCTGATGCGCAAGCTGATTCCGCAGCTACTGGAGCGCGACACTGAGATCCACGTCGTCGGCACCGCCATGGATGGAGCCTTTGCCCTCAAGAAAATCGAGGAGTACCGACCCGACGCCATCACCCTGGATTTGGAAATGCCGCGCATGGACGGCATCGAGACCTTGCGCCAGATCATGCGCTCCCATCAGGTTCCGGTCGTCGTGGTCAGCGCCCACACCCGCGAAGGCGCCGCCACAACATTCAAGGCACTGCATATGGGAGCCTTCGACTTTGTCGCCAAGCCGCAAAATGTTCTGGCCGAAGGCATGCAGGAGATCGGCAACGAACTGATCCAGAAGATCAAGGCCGCCGTCGCCAGTCCCTTCCGCCGCCGCGGCCTGCCGGCCGCCGGCATCGCCGCCCAGCCCAAGTCCAAGCGGATTGCGCCGGTTCTTTCACCGGCCTCCAAGGTGGTCGCCATCGGCATTTCCACCGGCGGCCCCAACTCGCTGGAGTTCATGCTCAGCCAGCTTCCGGCCGACTTTGCCGCCGCAGTTCTGGTGGTGCAGCACATGCCCGTCGGATTCACCGAAACCTTTGCCCGCCGCCTGAACGACTCCTGCAACATGGAGGTCAAGGAGGCGCAATCCGGCGATTTGGTCTCCGCCGGAAGGGTACTAATCTGTCCCGGAGACCGCCATATGAGAATCCGCCGCATGCCCCTGGGAGATGTCATCGTGCTCTCCGACGATGCCAAGGTCAACGGCCACCGCCCGTCCGTCGATGTCCTGTTCCGCTCCGTCGCCCAGGAGTTCGGCGCCTCGGCCATAGGACTGCTGATGACCGGCATGGGAGAAGACGGAGCCGACGGACTGGGATTGATGCAGGCCGCCGGCGCCATGACCATCGCCCAGGATGAAGCTTCGTCGATTGTTTTCGGAATGCCACGCGCGGCCATAGAACGTGGCTACGCCAACCGCGTCGTTGGACTGGAAGCTTTGGCCAACACTCTGATCGCGCATTGCGGCGCAGTCCGCGCCGTGCCGGTCAAGGAACAGCAACCCGTCCGTTCACCCGGACTTATGTGAGGAGATTATGGAGCAATTTCCCGCTCTACTGCGTGCCCCCGATCAGCAACCCATCCGCTACCTAGTGGTAGACGACTCGGTCTTTGCGCGCAAAAACCTGGGGCGCATCATCGAGTGCTACGGCGGTGAGCTGGCCGGCGAAGCCGGCGACGGCGTCACCGCCATCGCCGAATACGACCGCACCCTGGCCGACATCGTGCTGATGGACATCACCATGCCGCAGATGGAAGGCATCGAGGCCGCCGAGCACATCGTGCGCAAGCATCCCGATGCCCGCATCATCATGGTCTCCAGCGTCGGCTACCAGGAGAACATCGTCGCCGCTCTGCAGAAGGGCGCCCGTCACTTCGTGCAGAAGCCGGTCAAGCCGGAACTGCTCTACGAGGTCATCAAGTACGTGCTGGGCGACGCCGCCGTCACCGCCGTCGCCGCCGCAGCAAAGGAGTAGCTGCCATGAAGATGGAGCTGATTCAACCCTTCATTAACGCGACCGACGCCGTGCTCTCCGAGACCTTGGCGTGTCCCATCAATGTCTCCGACATTTCCATGGACGAGGCCCCCTACCAGCGCCGCGCCACCGCTTCCATGGTGGAGATCAGCGGCGACATCGAAGGACGCGTCATCTTCGACGTGGAGGACTGCGCCGCCATGAAGGTCGCCAACGTTCTCTCCGGCATGGAGATGGAATCCGATCCCCAACTCATCCGCGAAACCGTGGCCGAGCTGGCCAACATGGTCATCGGCAACGCGGTCACCAGCCTCAACGACCAGGGATTCCGCTTCCGCGTCCATCCCCCCGTCGAACATGCCGCAGCCACCGGCTTCCGCGGCTCGGAGAACGTCGAGGCGCTGGTCATGGACTTCGGCTCCAACGCCGGCAGCATCGTGTTGAACGTCGCCATCCACTACAATCGCCGCCGCCGCCACGACCATTCCGAAACCTAGGCATCCTAACGATCGTACGCAGCATAAAAAGGCGGGCCCGTCACCGGACCCGCCTTTGCATTTCTTCGACCTCTACTCTTCCCTAGTTGCGCCCCAGCACCAGCGCCGGAGTCATAGCCGGACAATTCTTCTGCCCGTCAAACACTCCCGTAGCCGGATTTCCCGGGTTGCAATAGGTCACCTGTGCCGGCGCCGGAAGCGTGGTCACGTAGCTGTTGATCGTTGTCGTCCCCGAGGCTGCCGCCGTTACCACCGCGGTGCCGGCATACAGGTTGGGGCAGCTGATGGCCATGGGATTATCAGCCAGTACAGAGCATCCCGATCCCGCCGGAATGAACGCCGGGCCCTGTGGAGGCACGGGAACGTCACTCTGGTTCAGGGTGAAGTAGGTAGTGGCAGGGTTGCCGCTGGTCCACACCTCGCCGTTGGAATCGGTGCAACTGACTGGAGCCGCCATGTAGTCGTAGCAGTAATAGATCGTATTCGTCGCAGTGGCGGCGTACACCTTGGACAGATCCGCCGAGTTGCCTTCGCGTGAAACCGCAATGCTGGTCACCGTGGGCGTCGTAAGCTCCACCGGCACCGGCGTCGAGCCGCTGGTATATGTAATCACCGTCGAATCCAGCATCACCACGTTGTCCGTCAAGATCGCAGTCAGCGGGGTCAATATCCCCGTCTGCGGGTTGGTGATTCCGCGGTGCACACCCACCGTGATCGGTGTGGTGGCGGTAAATGCGCTGGACGAGTTCACGCCCGGCGTAAGAGTGCCGGGGGTGCCAAGCAGGCTGGTGTTGATTCCCACGATCTGGTCGGTGTTGCCCACTCCAACGTACGCCGCGGTGCCATCCCGCATCAGCGCCAGGTTGGTCGGATAGGCCAGGGTGGGAGCCTCCGCCTGCGCCGAAGTAATCGTCGGCACGGCCGTGATCCAGGTCAGCGCACCCGGCTTGGTCCCGTCCCACACGCTCACCGTGCCGTCTTTGTGCAGAACCCACACATGGTTGATCTGCGTATTGGTCGAGGTGTCATTGAAGTTCGGGTCCATCGCCATGTCGATCGGCGCCGCAGAGCAGACCGAGCACAGTGCGGACAGATGTACCGTCTCCACGACCGTCTCCGAGAGTCCGTCGATGATCGAAATCGTATTGTCGCGGCCGTTGAGCACGTACACGTACCTGCCGTTGTTGCTCTGCGCAGCCTTGAACGGCCCGCTGCCAACCGGGATGGTATTCGTCACCTGGTAGGTGGTGGCGTTCACCACGTACGCCAAGCCCCCGCTATAGTCCAGCACGAACACCTTGCTCTGGTCGTAGTAGATCCAGGCAAAAACCGGATTCGCGCCCACGCAGACGGTGGCCGCCAGCTGGTCGGTGGCCTGCAGAATCGCGCTCACCGAGCCGGTTCCCGGGCAGTTCAACGTCGCCAACCCCGAGTTCACCACGTAATCCTGCGTATAGGTGCTGCCAAAATACTCGAAGCTGATGCCGATGGGCGCCGAGCCGGTGGGCAGCGAAATCGTCGTAACATTCGCCGAAAATCCGGCTGTGGAGGTGCCCAGCGTAGCCTGCGACACCGAATCGGTGGTGGTGTTCGCCGTCAGCACCGCGGTACGGGTGGAGTTAAACGCCATCGGGCTGCCCAGGCTCCCAGGCGCTGGTGCCGCCGGACTTCCCACCGGGCTGGCCACCGTGTTATACAGCGGCTTGTTGCCCGAGTTGGTGTCGCCGCTCACGTTCACATCGGTGAGCACGCTGCCGCTGGGAGCGCCCGTATTGTCGGTGCAACCGCTCCCGGTGGGACACAGATTCAGAACCACCTCAGTCTCGGGGCCGGAAGGGTTGCCGGTGGTCACCGGCAGCGGAGTCGAGATCGGGCGATAGACGTCGCCGCATCCAAGCTCTATCAATGTTGCTGCAATCAGGGCGGCCGCACACGCGGCTTTCCATATGACGTTCATGCGCACTCCGGCCTCACGAGGCAATTTCATCTGCTCTGTTCGGTGTTGCTATTGTAAAGGAATCCGCCGCATCCCGGCCAATCTCTGACGCCACGCGCAAGAACCGATATCGTCGCAGCGTCGTAAGAGCCAGGTTTCAAGGTTTCAAAGTTTCAAAGTTTCAAAGTTAAAACCAACTGCAGAGCCACTCGATGTGCCGGCTCCTTGCCGTTGCTCTTGCCCTTAACCTTGAAACCTTGAAACTTTGAAACCTTGAAACCTGGTCTTTCGGAGTACGATTGTCATGGGATGAACGTCTTGCAGAGCTGGCAGATGATCCTTCAAAGCACCATCCTCCAACTGGTCCCCGCCATCGGACTCTCCCTTGCCCTGGCCTTTTTTGCCTGGGGACTGCGCACCGTCACCGCCGCCGCCGCGCTCGCCGGAGTCTTTCTCACCGTCGTCCTCTGCCTGGCCGCCGGCAACGCCGCGCTGCTGCCGGTGGCCGCCGTCTTCCTGCTCACCGTGGTCTCCACCCGCATCGGACGCCGCAAAAAGGAGCGGCTGGGCACCGCCGAACGCCGCCGCGGGCGCGGTGCCCGGCAGATCTTCGCCAACCTCTCGGTGGCAGCCCTCTGCGCCGCGCCGCTTATCTTTCTCTCCCATCCGCGCTACATCCTTCTCGCGGGAGCCTCGGCTGCACTCGCCGAAGCCGCCGCAGACACCGTCAGCAGCGAACTGGGCCAGACCTTCGGACAGAGCCCCCGCCTCATTACCACCCTGCAGCGCGTCGTCCCCGGCCAGGACGGAGGCATCACCATCGCCGGAACGCTGTTCGCCCTTGCCGCCGCCGCCATCGTCTGCACCGCCTGCCAGTGGGCCGGTCTCCTGCTCCCTCGCTTCTACCCCACCGTGCTCAGCGCGGCCTTCTTCGGAACCCTCGTCGACAGCCTGCTCGGCGCCACCCTGGAGCGCCCCGGCCGCCTCGGCAACAACGCCGTCAACTTCACCAGCACCGCCTTCTCCGCCGCCCTCGCCATCGTCGTCCTCGCCCTCAGCAACTAGCACAGGCTTTCGCTGTTGTACTTACCGTGTCATTCAAAGCAAAAGACGGGTGCCCCACCTTCGCCGCGCGTTCTTTGCGCGGTTAAGGTGGGAAGCAAGGCGGTCCATCCCTAGAGGGTTCTGCGGTTTACCTTTCCATGTCTGAGCTCTTGCCGTAAATTGATTCTCATGACGCAAGGCCTAATACGGCTGCAGCACTCAGGACAGACTCATTTCATCACCGTTAGCTGCTACCGTAGGCAGCCGAAGTTAAGCGCCCCTGGGATGTGCTCTCTGTTTCTGGAAACTCTGGAGAAGACCCGTCAGAAATTTTCTACTTACGTATACGGCTATGTCGTCATGCCTGAGCATGTCCATCTGATGCTTGGCGAACCGGCCTCCGGCACGCTGGCCGAGGCCATCCATTTCCTGAAACTGTCCTCGGCCAAGCGTGCGCAATCCGGCGAGCCGACGGACAACGGACAACGGACATTTCTGGCAGAAGCGTTATTATGACCGCAACATTCGCAGCTACTCCGATTTCACGGAAAAGCTACGCTACATTCATCGCAATCCGGTGAAACGAGGACTCTGCGAAAAATCGGAAGACTGGCCTTGGAGCAGCTTCCGCCATTACGCGCTCGGAGAGCCAGGGGCGGTGGAGATTGAGTCGGAGTGGACAGCGCGGAGACGTGCAAATGAAGAATCGGGAAAGCACGAGACTGGAGCATGTTGCTTCCCACCTTAGCCGCAAAAACGGCGGCGAAGGTGGGGCACCCGGCCTTTTAGGCTCTCCAAACAAAAAGCCGGAGCGAATCGCCCCGGCCCATGCTTCCAGTTTCTCGATCTTACTTTTCCGCTCGCACAAACTCCCACTTCCCTCTGCCGCAAAGATTCTTGCACACCGGCAGCGTATCGCCTGCCTTGAACTGCACCGGCAGCTTGCACACGCTGCACCAGTAAATCCCTGTCTGCGGAGCTACGCTCCCCGGATCGTGCGCCATACCAAAACCCTCCATGGTTGATGATTTCTTTGGTCTCAGACCATGCTACCAGCGGAACAAGTGCAGCCGCCACAATGTATAACTCAGCGACTCCCGCGCCACGTTCAGCGCCTGCGTGCCAATCCCCGGCTCGGTCTCCAACCGGCGCGGCGACGCATACACCACCAGCCCCTGCGCCTCCAGCAGCTGCTTGATGCGGAACAGGTGATAGGGGTCGCTTACCGCGATGCAGGAGCGCATGCCGTTGGCCTGCATGATCACCGCCACGCGCGCGGCGCTCTCCGCGCTGTTCCCGCTCTGCGTCTCGGCGATCAGATATTGGTCGCTGATGCCGCGCCCCACCAGGTAGTCGTGGCCCACCGAGCCTTCGGTAAAAGCCGTCTCGCCGCCGCTGCCGCCCGTGGTGATCACCACCGAAGCCAGCTTGCGCTCATAAAGGTCGAAAGCGTGGTCCAGCCGTGCGCGGTACACCGGCGAGGGACGGCCAAAATATTCCGCCGCGCCGAAGACCACAATCGCGTCCGCCGGCTGCGCTTCGTTCCTCCCCGACTGCGCCACAATTTCCGCACAGGTCCAGGCAAAGTAGCCGGCATACACGGCCAGCAGCGCGGCAACGATCCGCCTCAGCCATCTCCGGCCCGCGCCAGCCATCACTGGTCGCCCAGCAGGTCCTCGATCTCCGCCAGCGGGATGGCGCCCTCGCGTTGCAGAGACCAGCGTCCGTCCTCGGAAAGGTTGATGATCGTCGTCGGCACGTTGCGCGGCGTCTCACCGCCATCCAGCACCAACTGC
The DNA here is from genome assembly GCA_963742165.1 of uncultured Acidobacteriota bacterium. Classification (GTDB taxonomy): domain Bacteria; phylum Acidobacteriota; class Terriglobia; order Terriglobales; family Acidobacteriaceae; genus TOLSYN. Next base: position 106,588 of record CAVUKX010000015.1, read on the forward strand.
ACCCGCTCGCCCATCTGCTCCACCAGGGCGGCTGCCGCACACGTAACTGAGCCTAGCCAACAGAACAATGGGGTTTAGGAACTGGAACTTGAGTCGATTTTTGACCTGGGTCGCGACCGCGGCCGTCATGGGATTTTTCGCGTGCATCGGGCCCGCGGCGAACGCGGACTCGATCGTGTCTTTTTCGGGGACATTCGGAGACTTTGGCTACGGAACACAGCCTACTCCATTGGAGAACGGTAGCTTCTCCGGATCCGCCACTTTCGCGTCACTGCCAACCGCCAACACGATGCGCAGGCACTCACGGCGGACGTCAACTTCTACAACTCGTCGAACGCACTGGTCTTCAGTGTAACCGGGGGTTACGATATTCTCACCGCTGGCGCCTCAGGCTACACAGACCTGACAATCTCAGCAGGCGGAATCCGCCGGTGGCACGCCCGTGGTAATCGCACCGTTGGGCATGACGTTCAACAACTGGTTGTTCGGCCAAGGCACCGGCACGGTGTTGCCCTACGATCCGAGCACAAACGTTAATTCTTACATATCGTATACGTATAATCCTAACACTAGCCCGACCTACTACTCTGATCCGATTGTGTCGGGTACGGCGACCGTGCCCGAACCCTCGAGTATCGCACTCGGTCTCATCGGTGTGGTCGGGGTCTTGATTTACAGCCGCCGCAATCGTCGCCAGGTCGCTGCCTGATCGATCGCGGTTCCAACAACACGAATGCCTTGCCCGTCGGCAGTAGCCGAGGCAAGGCATTCGTGTTTACTCATATCGAATTGACTGGAAATAGAGGTTGACCGCCGACTGTGAAAGGCGTTCAAGACCAAGTTTTCACCATCCCAGGGCCGCCTTGACGCTTCAGGAGATCATCGAATGCGTCGCCGAGGTGTGGAAACTGAAATTCGAATCGCTCGTCGTGCAGCCGCTTCGATACGACGTATCGTCCGTAAAGCGCGAGCTCCGGGTCGGTCCGAAAGAACAACGGTGCCCCAACGCGAACCATCCAGGTGAATGCCGGTAGTCCGATCGGAATACCGATGGCGGATCGTAGCAGTGCTCGCATGAAAACCCGCTGCGAGACCGGATTGGGTGACGATGCGATGTAGGCGCCTTGCATGGCCCGATCGTTGAGAGCCCGCTCGAAAAGTCGATTCATGTCCGTCTCGTGAATCCAGCTCATTCCCTGGGCACCGGGCCCAACCCTGCCGCCCAACCCCAGCCGCACCAGCAATTGAAGTCGCGACAGTGCTCCGCCGCCGGCGCCTCGATCGCGGCCGATCACAAAGCTGGTTCGCAGGATGACCGCTCGCTGCGTGGGCAGAACGCTCGCGCGGAATTCTTCTTCCCAGGCACGTCCGACATCGGGCGCCAGACCGTAGACCGAAGGGTGATTCCTCCGTGCAAATGACAAAGGGCGGATCACCGTAGATGTGCGCAGTGCTCATCTGCACCCAGACCGGCGGCGGGTGATCAAGGGCGCGGACGGCCAGTCCCAGCACGCGCGTGGCTTCCAGGCGGGAGCGGAGAATCTCATCCCGGTGGTCGGGCGTCTTGATGCAATCGACGCTGCGTCCGACCAGATTCACCAACCCGGCCGCGCCGTCCAGCTCCCCACGCCATTCGCCCAGCGTGCGGGCGTCCCAGGTCACGTGTTTCCAGGGACCGCTCGGCTTCGGTGAGTTGCGCGAGAGGATGACGATCGACTTGCCGGCGGCCGCCAGGTGCGTGGCCAGTGAGACCCCCAAGAAACCACTGCCGCCAGCGATGACAATCTGGCCGGATCCGGAAGTAACAGTCATGGCGAAGGCGTTGCCTCATGGTTTTGCGGAATTCATGTACGCGGATACGGTAAAGTATCGCTCACCTTGAGCAGTTTTCCCATGGGTGGCTCACGAGACATACTAGCCCGACGCACCAGCGAGGCGATCGGCTGTGCGGTTGCGCCGGCCCAGGCCAGCGTCCCTCGCTTGCGCGTCGGGTTAGTGTAAAACCGACGGCGGATTGGCATAATTCGCTCCGGCGCTCTACTCCGGCAGCGGCGTGGCATCCCAGATCCGCACGGTCATGTTCGCGGCGGTGATCAGGCGGTGGCCGTCGGGGCTGAACGCGAGACCGGAAACCGGCGCCGTGTGCCCCTTCAACGTGAGGGTTTCCTGTCCGCTCAGGTCCCAGACTTTCACCGTCCCATCAAAAAGCCCCACGGCCAGGCGTTTGCCATCGGGGCTGAATTGAAGACGTCTGGTCGATATGCTATTGAGACGCGGCGATACTTCGTGGCCGCTTTCCGCATCAAGAATCCGCACCTCGCGAAAAGAGCATTGTGCGGCCAGTCGCTTGCCGTCGGGGCTGAAGCATAGCCTCGTCATGTTGGCGTTCTCGAGCTCGGTCGTGCATAAAGCTCTCGCCCGTGGCAACGTCCCAGAACTTGAGATTCCCGCCAAGATCGCCCGCCGCCAGACGCGTACTGTCTGGGCTGAACAAAAACGACGCTTGATCCTTTGGAATCCTTGAACGTGCGGAATTGGTTGCCCTTCTCCACGCCCCACACCTTCAGTTCTCCCGCCGCACCGCTGCAAGCGAACCATTTCCCATCCGGACTGATCGCCGTCCGGATCGAGCTTGCCGGGCCATCGTGCTTGAACGTGTGAACGACTTCGCGGGTCGCCACGTCCCAGATCGTCACGTTCTTGCCTTCGTCGGTGAGCCAGCCGGTTCCCGTCGGCTGTGAAGTCAAGACTCACTTGCCTGTGTTCGAGCTTCAGAGGCTCGCCCAGCGGTTTGCCTGTCGTGGTATTCCAAAGTTGAATTGTGCTATCACGCAAGCCCGTCAAGGCGGTCCTTCCACCGGGGGAAATCTCCACGAAAAGGCGGGCCAGAGGGCCGGAGAACGGAATGGATTCGAGGTCGCTGAGGGCGTCCCACACTTTGACGCGGCCGTCCGCGCCCGCCGACGCCAGACGTGTGCCGTCGGGGCTGAAGGCTACAACCATGACGAGCCCGACGTGACCCTTGAACGTGCGGATGAGCTGACCGCTTTCGGCGTCCCAGAGCTCGATCCCCCCCATTCCCGCTGCCGCCAGTCGCTCTCCATTGGGACTGAAAGTCAGACCGACGCGTTGTGCGATTTCTCCGGAGCACGTCCGGAGGATTTCGCCGGTGCCGGCATCCAGAATTTGCACGTCCCTCGTCGCGCCGGCCACAGCCAGTCTTTCGCCGTGCGGGCTGAAACGCGAGCGACTCGACTGACGATCTTGTCAGACTCGTCACAAGGAGCTCACGACCCGAGGCGGCATCCCATACCTTCAGCAGATTGGCACCAACGCCAGCGGCCAGGCGTTTCCCATCTGGACTGAAAGCCAAAGCCAGACCGCCGACTGCACGAAGCTTATCGATGGAAACGACCGCCTTGCACGCGTATCCAGGTCCCAGATTTTGATCTCAGACGAATCAAAGGGTGGATTGGAGGACCACGTTCGAGACGCCAGGTGCTTGCCGTCAGGGCTGAAGACAACCTGCCTGGTGAAGTCGTCGGTGTGCCCTTCAAGCGTGGCGATCTGCTCGCCCGTTTCGAGGTTCCAAACCCGGACCGTTTTATCGCGGCCGCCGGCGGCGAGGAGCTTGCCATCCGGGCTGAGAACGCCCCGATATATCTTGTCCGTCGCACCCTTGAGCCGAAGAGAGAGTGATGTCAGTGTCGCCGCATCCCAGAGCTTGACTTCACCGGGCGCCGTTGTACGGCGATTCTTCCCGCGTTGTTCCGACGCTGACCAGCCGTTTGCCGTCGGGCGTCCAGGCCGCTGTCGTTGCCACCCCGACGTGAGCCTTCACCGTGCGCAGGTCGCGATGCGGCAACCTGTGGAGATAATGCCATTCAAATCCGCGCAGGTCGGTCTCCCCCGGCTTGGGCCGGTGACGTTCCAGTAATTCCCCAGCGAGGGCAACATTGTTCTCATCCCAGGCATGTCGCGCCAGGTTCATGTCGGCGACGTAATTCAAGTGGCGGAGCTTCTCATTGAGGGCGGTGAGTTCGTCACTTCGCTTGTCAGCCTTATGTTTGGCATCGTCGGCCTCGCGTGTTTCGAATTGAGCCTTCTCCTCGTTCGCTCGGGCCGCCCTTTCGGCCGCGGTCGCCCGTAATGCCTGCCAGGTGCTGACCACGACACCGGCGAGCAGGAGCATTGCGAAACCGGCGGTCACCGCCAGCGGCGCTTCTGTAGCGCCGCACGAACTTCCGCAGCCGGTATGCCGCCGATGGCGGGCAGGCCTCGACCGCCTCGTCGGCCAGGTAGCGCTCGATGTCCTTCGCGAGCCCGTTGGCCGTCTCGTAGCGGCGGGTCCGATCCTTCTCCAGGCACTTCATCACGATCCAGTCGAGTTCGCCGCGGACCAGCTTCGTCAGCCTGGCCGGCTCCGTCCTGCCGCTGGCGCCGCGATCGTGGCAGCGTCGCCCGAGTCGCTCAGCCGCGTGCTCGGCCTGGGCGGCTCCTCCTCGCGGATCGATCCGCAGCATCTCATCAAGGCCGCCTGTCGCAACTCGCTCCGGTCCAGCGGCGTCGTGCCGGTCAGCAGTTCGTAGAGCAGGACGCCCAGCGAGTAGACGTCGCTGCGCGTGTCGACGTCCGAGCGCGTTCATCTCGGCCTGCTCGGGGCTCATGTACTCGAGCGTGCCGACAACGGCGCCGAACTGCGTGAACAGCGTCTCGCTCGGTCAGCCGCTGCTCGATCGGCCTTGGCCACGCCGAAGTCGATCACCTTGGGCACCGGCTTGCCGTCGTACAGCGTCACCAGGACGTTCGACGGCTTGATGTCGCGGTGGATGACGCCCTTCTGGTGGGCGTGCTGGATCGCCTGGCAGACCGGGACGAACAGCTCCAGCCGCTCGCTCGGGCGTGAGCTGGTGCGTCGTCGCAGTACTCGGTGATCGGCACGCCCTTGACCAGCTCCATCACGAAGAACGGCCGGCCGGTGTCGGTGGTGCCGGCGTCGAGGACCCTGGCGATGTTGGGGTGGTCCATCATCGCCAGCGCCTGCCGCTCGGCCTCGAAGCGGGCGACGACCTGGCTCGTGTCCATGCCCGGCTTGATGATCTTGAGCGCCACCCTGCGCCGGATCGGCTGCTCCTGCTCGGCCATGTAGACGACGCCCATGCCGCCTTCGCCGATCTGCTGCGAGCAGCTTGTAACGGGCCGATCACCGTGCCAGGCCGCTCCGTGATCGAGGGTAGATCGCGCGTGCTACCCTGATCGACCGCGGCCGCCGCCGGTTGTTTCATGAAATTACCGGCCTTGTCGATCGCCTCGAGAAGGCTCTCGACTTCCGACCGCAGGTCCGCGTGGGGGCCGCAAGCCTCGTTCAAGTAGGCGGCTCGTTCGTCCGGAGACTGGATCTCCAGAACTCGCCCGAAGATGCTTCTGACGTTCGGCGTCGTGGGATTCATGGGAAAGTCACCTCCATCCGCGAAGTTCGCCCTGGTCGTGGTACGGGCAAAAGCCCTCCACTGGTAACATGCGACGTCGGGGCGTGGGGACTGCCAAAATAATTCGAGACGTCGATCCCTGAAATCAATCAACCGCGGGCGAGTCGGTTTGCCCCAGGCGGCGGAAGAGCCAGGCCCGGGCGTAAGCCCAGCTCCGATAGGCGGTTCGCGGAGAGATCCCCAGCACCTCGGCGGCTTGCTCGATGGTGAGGCCGGCGAAGTAGTGCAGCTTGACCAGCTCGGCCGTTCGCGCGTCCTGGCCGGCGAGCTCCTTCAAGGCGTCGTCGACGGCCAGAACGTCTTCCACGGGCTCCTCAACGGCCGCAGGGATATCTTCGTCCAGCTCAACCCGCCGTACGCGGCCGCCGTGCTTGATTCGCCGCTTGCGCCGCGCGTTCTCGACCAGGATCCGGCGCATCGCCTCGGCCGCCGCCATGAAGAAATGGCCCCGGCCATCCCATAGCTGGGCTTTTTCCGTATCCACCAGACGAAGGTAGGCCTCATGAACCAGCGCGGTGGGTTGGAGGGTCTGGCCAGGCTTCTCATGAACCATCTTCTCGATGGCAAGGCGGTGCAATTCCTCATAGACAAGAGGCAGCAACTGCTCGGCTGCATGCTGCTCGCCTTGCTGGTTGGCGCTCAGGATTCGAGTGACTTCGCTCATGAGGTCCAGCATAACCGTCCGGCGGATGACGGGCAAAGAGAGTAAGGTTAAGAGGAAGATTGAAGGGGATGCCGCTGACCTATTTGCTCTGTGACAATTCTCAAGTTGCAGACCTTTCTCCGCTGAGTGGGATGCCACTCACAGTACTGGTCTGCCATGTCACAAAAGTGGCTGACCTGTCACCGCTCAAGGGAATGCCGCTGGAATTGCTGACTTGCGATCAGACGCTCATTACGGACCTCTCGCCACTGGCGGGAATGAAGCTGAAAAGGTTGTCGTTCACGCCAAATCCAAAGCTGAAGGGACTCGAAGCCATTCGACAGATGGACAGCCTGGTGGAAATTGGGGCTGCAAACGACAAAATGATTTCCAGCAACAAATTCTGGAAACAATTATGATGAAGGAGCATTCAGTTCACCCCGCGATTTCAAACCGGTCACTGATGTCAAGTCGCCGGAATACGAGAAGTGAATGAACGAAGTGCAATCTGTTCCCTTGGAAGCGATCGGGCGGCCGGTCACGGCTCCAGTTCGTCGCGGGCGGTGTGACGGACATAGAGGACTTAGACGGTCTCCTCGCGGACGGTGAAGATGATCCGGTGCTTGTGTTTCCGCTTGCCACGCTTGCCGTAGAGCAGCTCGTGGATTTCCTCGGGGAACTTGTCGCTCTCCGCGGCGACTGGGTACCGCATAGGCCGGGTTTGCAAAGTATCGATGACCTTGTAAGTCCGTCGAGCCATTTCGTGGCGGCGGCGGGAGATACGTTCTCGCGTAGCCATTGGGCCTGGCCGCGAATATCCGCCTTGGCGGTCGCGGCCAACTCGATGCGGAATTTCATGAGACAGTGGGGCAGATTCAGGTCGCGGCGGATGTCGGCGAACGCTTGGGCCAAGGGCTCGGTGCGGCCAGCCCGCACGTCCTCTAGGCCCTGGCGGATGCCCTCCAGGACGCGGGATTCCTCAGCTTCTTCTTGCTGGCGGAGCAGACGCACAGCGGCAGTGATGGCCTCATCAGAGGAGGAGAAGCGTCCGCTTCGCACCTTGGCCTGGACGAATTGCTCAAGATCTGCGGGCAAGTGAGCGTTCATTTATGGGATCTCCTTCCTTTTTGCCTTACCACGGTGGGCCGTCTTCGTCGAGCCGCTCATTTGGATGCGTGTACGCAATTTAGGAGTTGCCCTTATTGCAGAGCTCGAGGACAGGCTCCGCGCCCCTGGCGGTATACAGTACAGCACGATCCTTTCCATCGCCGTCGATCAATCGGAAAGGACACGCGCCGCGGCCCCAGATCTGTCCCACTTTTTTCTACTGACCACAGGTGCCGCGACCACAATAGGGGTCCCGATTCGCCGTGCGAGCCAAGCTCCGAGACGCTGCACGGCAATAGGAGGATCTGCCGAACCCAATATTCGCCGAAGATCCGAACCTGTTTGGGACAAACGGGTCAGGAAAGGCGGCCCGCTTGCTGCTCCGGACGCTCGAGCGGAATCCGCGGGCCGCAACGCCAGCCGACCGCGAAACCAAGCCCGACCCGGAGTTCGGTTCGATGAAAAACCATGCTGAACTGATGGATCAAATCGTTGAAGACGCGATGCGGCATCGCGAGCACGAGCCGTGGCGGCCAAGCACCAGTGAATAAGGCACTACTCGACACGGATACCCTGTCCGAGATCGGCAGAGGGAAAAATCCGGCCATCACATCCAATGCCAACACCTATCGGAAAGTGTTCGGCTATTATTCTTTCTCGCTGAATACCACCAGGAAACTCGGCACTCGCCGACGCAAGTCCGGTGAAGGGAGTCGTCCGAATATACCAACCCGAAGCGTGAGCGAGGACGCTGGCCTCGCGCCGCAAGAGACTTGCGGTAAACCTCGCTGACGCTTAGGGTTAGTATTCAACGATCTTACCCAAGACGTCGCACCACGCTCCACGGAACTCGGCCTTGGGATACCAAACGGACAAGAACCAACGCTCGGCGGGGAGTGTTGGTCCAGGTTTGCGCTTGCTGCCAAGATGACGGACCCACCCGGAAGCGATCGCGGCCGTCCGACAACGCGCTCACGTACGGATGCAAATGCGTGGCGGACTTGCGATAATCCAGCCGATGCGACTCAACTCCCGGGCCGGCCCCCGATGCCGGGGCTTTCGCCAGATCGACCACCGACGATCGGAGACATGCCATGACCGCCGCCGCTGACCGACATCTCCTGTTCGGATTGCTCGCGCTTCAGAACGGCCTGATCGACCAGGGCCAGCTCATGCTCGCCTTTCAGGCATGGACCCGCGACAAGTCCCAGAGCCTGGCCGACCACCTCGAAGCCCGCGGCGACCTGACGGGCGCCAAGCGGGCGGTGCTCGAGGCGCTCGCCGAGGTCCATCTGGAAACGCACGGTGGCGACGTGGAGAAGAGCCTGGCCGCCATCCCCGCCAACCGATCCACCCGCGCCGGCCTGGCCGACCTGGGCGAGCCGGAGATCGAGGCCACGCTCGCCCGGGTCGCACGGAACAAGAACGGCCACGCCACCGAGGCCGACGATGATCACGACCCCGACCGCACCGGCACTTTGGCGGTCGGCGGGTCGACCGGCGATGGCCAGCGGTTCCGCTTGCTCCGGCCTCACGCGCGGGGCGGGCTCGGCGAGGTGTTCGTGGCGCTCGACTGCGAGCTGCACCGCGAGGTGGCGCTGAAGCAGATCCTCGAGAAGCACGCCGACGACCCGGTGAGCCGCCAGCGGTTCGTGCTGGAGGCCGAGGTGACCGGCGGGCTCGAGCACCCCGGGATCGTGCCGGTTTACGGTCTGGGCACCTACGGCAGCGGCCGCCCGTACTACGCCATGCGGTTCATCAAGGGCGACAGCCTCAAGGAGGCGATCGAGCAGTTCCACGCCGACATTTCCCTGAAGAACGACCCCGGCCGTCGATCCTTTGAGCTTCGCAAGCTGCTCCGCCGCTTCCTCGACGTCTGCAACGCCATCGATTACGCCCACTCCCGCGGCGTGATCCATCGCGACATCAAGCCGGCCAACATCATCCTCGGCAAACACGGCGAGACGCTGGTGGTCGACTGGGGGCTGGCCAAGGCCGTGGGCCGGGCCGATCCGTCGGTTGGCGAGCAGACCATCGCTCCGTCGTCGAGCGGGTCATCGGAGACCATGCCCGGCAGTGCCATGGGCACGCCGGCCTACATGAGCCCCGAGCAGGCCTGTGGCGATCTCGATCGGCTGGGCCCTCGCTCCGACGTCTACTCGCTGGGCGCCACCCTGTATTGCCTTCTGACCGGCAAGCCGCCGTTCGAGGGCGACGACGTCGGCGAGATCCTCCGCAAGGTGCAGCGGGGTGACTTCGTCCCGCCCCGGCAGCTCGAATCGTCGCTGGACGCGGCCCTGGAAGCCGTCTGCCTGAAGGCGATGGCGAACCAGCCGGGTGACCGTTACCCGTCGTGCCGGGCCCTGGCCGACGACGTGGAGCGGTGGATGGCCGACGAGCCGGTCTCGGCCTGGGCCGAGCCCTGGACGCGGAAACTGTCGCGCTGGCTGACGCGGCACCGCACCGGGGTAACCGGCGCGGCGGCGGCCGTGCTGGCGGGGGTGGTCGGTCTGTCGGCGGTGCTCGCCGTGCAGGCCCGGGCCAACTCTTGCCCTCGCGGACAAGAACACCGCGCTTCCGGCCGCCAACGCCAAGATCGAGGCCCGCTACAACCTCGCCGTCGAGGCCATCAAGACGTTTCACACCGGCGTGAGTGAGGACTTCCTGCTCAAGGAGGAGAAATTCAAGGAGCTGCGCGACCGGCTCTTGAAATCGGCCTCGGACTTCTACGGCAAGCTCGGCGCCCTGCTCGGCAAGGATACCGACATCGCTTCGCGGCGGGCCCTGGCGCAGTCCAACTTCGAGCTGGCCGACCTGACGGGCAAGGTCGGCCGCAACGAGGACGCCCTGGCGGCGCATCGTGCGGTGCTGGCGGCTCGCGAGGCGCTGGCGGCCGAGCCGGCGGCCGGCGTCGTGGCCAAGGTCGACGTCGGGCGCAGCCTGATCGCGGTCGCAGGGCTGCTCGAAGCGACCGGCAAGACGGACGAGGCTCTGGCGTCCTACCGGCGGTCGGAGTCGCTGCTGGCCGGCCCGGCGGGTGCCGATCCGTCGGCGCGGGCCGCGCTGGCGGCCTGCCGGTCGCAAATGGGTTGGCTCCTAAGGGCCACGGGCAAGTCCGCCGACGCCCTGGCGGCCTACCGGCTGGCGCGGGCCGACCAGGAGGCGCTGGCCGCCGCTCCCGAAGCCTCCAACGACGCCCGCCACGACCTGGCGGACACCATCGATCGCATCGGCGTCCTGCTGTTCGAGAACGGGCAAGCCGGCGGAGGCGGAGGCCGAGTACCGCAAGGCGCTGGCGATCCAGCAGAAGCTGGCCGACGACAACCCCGCCGTCACCGAATTCCGCAGCAGCCTGGCGGACAGCCACAACAACCTCGGCTTGCTGCTGTCGAACACGGGCAAGCCGGCGGAGGCGGAGGCCGAGTACCGCAAGGCGCTGGCGATCCGGCAGAAGCTGGCCGACGACAACCCCGCCGTCACCGGATTCCGCAGCGGCCTGGCGATCGAGCCACGACAACCTCGGCTGGCTGCTGTGGAACACGGGCAAGCCGGCGGAGGCGGAGGCCGAGCTCCGCAAGGCGCTGGCGCTCTTCCAGAAGCTGGCCGACGACAACCCCGCCGTCACCGAATTCCGCAGCCGCCTGGCGCAAGACCACCTCAACCTCGGCCGCGTGTTGTCGGGCATGGGCAAGCCAGTCGCGGCGGAGGCCGAGTACCGCAAGGCGCTGGCGATCTGGCAGAAGCTGGCCGACGACAACCCCGCCGTCACCGAATTCCGCAGCAGCCTGGCGGCCAGCCACTACATTCTCGGCCGACCTGCTGTCGAACACGGGCAAGCCGGCGGAGGCGGAGGCCGAGTACCGCAAGGCGATGGCGCTCTACCAGAAGCTGGCCGACGACGACCCCGCCGTCACCGAATTCCGCAGCGACCTGGCGTGGAGTCACCGCAGCCTCGCCGACCTGCTGTCGAAGACGGGCAAGCCGGCGGAGGCGGAGGCCGAGTACCGCAAGGCGCTGGCGACTCTGGCAGAAGCTGGCCGACGACAACCCCGCCGTCACCGAATTCCGCAGCAGCCTGGCGGACAGCCACTTCAACCTCGGCATCCTGCTGTCGAAGACGGGCAAGCCAGCGGAGGCGGAGGCCGAGTACCGCAAGGCGCTGGCGATCCGGCAGAAGCTGGTCGACGACAACCCCTCTGACATCGATCTCCGCGGTGACCTGTCCTACGACTATTTGAGGGTAGCTGCCCTCCAGGCGTGGTTTGGGCAGGACAAGGAGCTTTCCTCCACTTGTGAGAAACTTCTTTCGCTCGCGAAAGATACGGAAGATCCCGAGCTCGCCGACAAGGCGGCGAAGTGTTGCAGCCTGCGCCAGGCCGACCCCAAGCGGTGCGAAGCCGCGCTGGTTCTCGCCCGTCGCGCGGTGGAACATGGAAAGGGTTCCCAGTGGCTGGTTTATTTCGAGATGGCCCTCGGCATGGCAGAATACCGGAGCGGACACTTCGCGGAAGCCGACGCCGCTTTGACCGCGGCGATGAATGATCCAGGTAAAAATAACACTGTATCAAGCACTTCAGCGTTCTACCGCGCGATGGGCCTGTTTCGACAGGGCAAGACCGACCTTGCCCGCAAGCTCGCGACCGAAGCGGCCGCGAAGATGAAACCGCTGCCCGTCGACGAGCAGAAACCGCTTCTCGGCGGTGCCGACCACGACGACCTGATCATGTGGCTGGCCTACAA
>CAVUKX010000016.1:2500-81608 GCA_963742165.1 uncultured Acidobacteriota bacterium
CCCTACCTGTGGTGAGAATCGGGATTCTCGCTCGAAGTCTCTTGCTCAAGCAATCTGCATGATGGTCAGGATCGGCCTTGCCGGTCCGCACGTTCAACCTTGTCCTCGATCTCTTTTCCATTGATTTGGATTGGAATGTTAGGGCGCCAGCAGAAACTGGGCCTGTAGCTCAGCTGGCTAGAGCGCACCCCTGATAAGGGTGAGGTCGGTAGTTCGACTCTACCCAGGCCCACCACACCTTGATAGAAAGTCATGGGGCTGTAGCTCAGCTGGGAGAGCGCGTGCTTTGCAAGCATGAGGTCACCGGTTCGAAACCGGTCAGCTCCACCATTCTAAAATTCACCTCTGTTTGAAGTTGGAAATCAACTGGATTGATTTCGAACCTTGAACAGTGATGTTCCTCGCGAGAAGCGGGGCGCAGCGTTTCATCGAAACGGGCGCAAGCGATGTTTGACAACTGAATAGCATTGGGATAATTACAAGGCTAAGTTAAATTTTATGAGTGCCTTAAGATCGGCTCATCGCGTCGTGAGACGCTGCCGATTGGAGAGGCCAATAAAACTTTACTGGGTACAACCGGCGTGAGCCGGATGTGCGGAGTAAATTTTATGGTCAAGCTACTAAGGGCGCACGGTGGATGCCTTGGCAGTAGGAGGCGATGAAGGACGTGGCAAGCTACGATAAGCCTCGGGGAGCCGCAAGCAGGCTTTGATCCGGGGATTTCCGAATGGGGAAACCCTGTACGGTGAACCCGTACAACGGCCCGATGAATCTATAGTCGGGTACGAGCGAACCCAGGGAAGTGAACCATCTCAGTACCTGGAGGAAAAGAAAGAAACCTCGATTGCGAAAGTAGTGGCGAGCGAAATCGCATGAGCCTAAACCAGTTCTACCTTCGGGTAGGGCTGGGGTTGTAGGGTCGACAATAGTAGAGTTACCAATTCATTTGTTAGTCGAAGCCCTCTGGAAAGAGGGGCCATAGAGTGTGATAGCCACGTAGGCGAAAACAAATGAACTCGAAGTCGATACCTGAGTACCGCGGGGCACGTGAAACCCTGCGGGAAGCAACGGGGACCATCCCGTAAGGCTAAATACTACCTACTGACCGATAGTGAACCAGTACCGTGAGGGAAAGGTGAAAAGAACCCCTGCGAGGGGAGTGAAATAGTACCTGAAACCGTGTGCCTACAAGCAGTGGGAGGGCTATGCCCGTAAGGGAATGCCTGACCGCGTGCCTATTGCATAATGAGCCGGCTAGTTATTCTTGTCAGCAAGGTTAAGCGGAAGCGAGCCGTAGCGAAAGCGAGTCCTAATAGGGCGTTAAGTTGGCAGGAATAGACGCGAAGCGGGATGATCTACCCTTGGCCAGGTTGAAAGTGGGGTAACACCCACTGGAGGACCGAACCGGTGTTTGTTGAAAAAAGCTCGGATGAGCTGAGGGTAGGGGTGAAAGGCTAATCAAATTCCGTGATAGCTCGTTCTCTCCGAAATAGCTTTAGGGCTAGCCTCGTGTGATTTGCAGTGGTGGTAGAGATCTGAATGGACTAAGGGGCTTTCCAGCTTACTGAATCCAACCAAACTTCGAATGCCACGGACAACCAGCACGGGAGTCAGACGGCGGGGGCTAAGCTTCGTCGTCGAGAGGAAAACAGTCCAGATCGCCTGCTAAGGTCCCAAAGTTCTAGCTAAGTGGGAAAGGATGTCGGAACGCCCAGACAGCCAGGAGGTTGGCTTAGAAGCAGCCATCCTTTAAAGAAAGCGTAATAGCTCACTGGTCAAGCGGTCCGGTGCCGACAATTCAACGGGGCTCAAGCTAGACACCGAAGCAGCGGATGCGTCGTAAGACGCGTGGTAGGAGAGCATTCTCAGCGGTTTGAAGCGAGACCGGAAGGACTCGTGGACTGCTGTGGAAGAGACCCTGCCGGCATAAGTAGCGATAACGGAGGTGAGAACCCTCCGCGCCGAAAGTCTAAGGTTTCCTGAGGAAGGTTAATCCGCTCAGGGTTAGTCGGTCCCTAAGGTGAGGCCGAAAGGCGTAGCTGATGGACATCCGGTTAATATTCCGGAACTCCCAAGATTTCGTTATTACGATGGGGTGACGCAGAAGGATAATCCCGGCCGCATATGGCTATGCGGTTCAATGTATGTAAGCCTGACCTGGTAGGCAAATCCGCCGGGTCTTAAGGGTGAGATACAAAGCAGTCCCATTCGGGGCAAAGGGGATGAGTTCACGCTGCCAAGAAAAACCTCTAAGGAGAGATCTAGGGAACCGTACCACAAACCGACACAGGTAGACGAGGAGAATATCCAAAGGCGCTCAAGAGAACACTCGTTCAGGAACTCGGCAAATTAACCCCGTAACTTCGGGAGAAGGGGTGCCTCATTAGGGTTCATAGCCCGAAGAGGCCGCAGCGAATCGCGCACGGCGACTGTTTAACAAAAACACAGGTCTCTGCAAAGTCTAAAACGACGTATAGGGGCTGACGCCTGCCCGGTGCCGGAAGGTTAAAGGGAGAGGTTAACCGCAAGGTGAAGCTTTGAACTGAAGCCCCGGTGAACGGCGGCCGTAACTATAACGGTCCTAAGGTAGCGAAATTCCTTGTCGGGTAAGTTCCGACCTGCACGAATGGCGTAACGATCGTGCGACTGTCTTAACGAGTGACTTGGCGAACTTGTAGTACCGGTGAAGATGCCGGTTTCCCGCATCTAGACGGAAAGACCCCGTGCACCTTTACTATACCTTCACTATGAATTATGGACTTTGCTGCGCAGGATAGGTGGGAGGCTTTGAACTCAGGCTTTTGGGCTTGGGGGAGCCAACGGTGAGATACCACCCTGTGGATTCTGTGATTCTAACCTACTCCCGTTACCCGGGAGAGGGACATAGTGAGGCGGGTAGTTTGACTGGGGCGGTCGCCTCCTAAATTGTAACGGAGGCGCACGAAGCTACGCTCAGGCTGTTTGGAAATCAGCCGTCGAGTGCAATGGCATAAGCGTGGTTTACTGCGAGACCTACAAGTCGAGCAGTTGCGAAAGCAGGTCATAGTGATCCGGTGGTTCTGTATGGAAGGGCCATCGCTCAACGGATAAAAGGTACGCCGGGGATAACAGGCTGATCGGAGCCAAGAGTTCATATCGACGCTCCGGTTTGGCACCTCGATGTCGGTTCATCGCATCCTGGAGCTGTAGAAGGTTCCAAGGGTTAGGCTGTTCGCCTATTAAAGCGGTACGTGAACTGGGTTCAGAACGTCGCGAGACAGTTCGGTCCCTATCTGGTGTGGGCGTAGGAGATTTGAGAGGGCCTGTCCTTAGTACGAGAGGACCGGGATGGACGAACCTCTTGTGTTCCAGCTGTCGTGCCAACGGCATGGCTGGGTAGCGAAGTTCGGTTGTGATAACCGCTGAATGCATATAAGCGGGAAGCACTCCTCAAGATTAGATCTCCCAATCCAAAAGGATCAAGAAGGGCACAGGAAGACCACCTGTTTGATAGGCTGGATGTGTAAACGCAGTGATGCGTGAGCTTACCAGTACTAATCGCCCGTTCGGCTTGACCATAAAATTTACTCTGCACATAAACGTCTTGAATTACCCAATGCTATTTGGTTGTGAAACATCGGGTTACCGATCTTTCAAAACTTTCCGGTGATCATACCGCAAGGGAAACACCCGTTCCCATCCCGAACACGGAAGTTAAGCCTTGCTGGGCCGATTGTACTGCACGCGAAAGTGTGTGGGAGAGTAGGTCGTTGCCGGATTAAATAAAGGCCTCACGCCTCAAGCGTGGGGCCTTTTCCGTTGCATCAAAACCCACAAGCTAAGCTGAAGTGTAAGCATCCGGTTTTGGCCGTCTTGAGTGCGTTCCCTGTCTGACCAGCGCTCGTGTAGTAAGTATGTGTTCAGGCCGTCGAGAGATCATAGCCCGTTGTTCTCGTCCAAGCCGGTGAGAGCCGTTCCGCCACCGTAGGCCTTTCTCTCTGTTCGCTACTTTCTTTTGGCCGGCTTGCGATGCGTGCGTGCGGTCCGGAACCGCACATGCCGGGAATGCGATATGATCGGTACGTTCCTTTAGGAGACCTTTGTGAGCCGGGTTCGGCTGAACTGGCAAATCAAAACCTTGCTGCCGGTGGCCGTGGTTCTGGTCAACGGCCTGCTCCTGTTTGCCCTGGTGACGCTGACTCTGCAGAGCCCTGCGCGCAACCAGGTGCTGGCCGTGGGCATTGCCGGAGCCGTGGTGATCTGCGCCGTGCTCTTTATGGTGCTGGCCGTGGTGATCCATCGCCCGATGCTGGAACTGCAGCAGAAGATCGCACAGGTACGGGCCGGCGATCTATTTGTGCGGGTTGAGTTTGCCGAGCGCAACGACGAAATCGGCGACCTTGGCCGCCATTTCAACGAGATGGTTCGACAGCTGCGCGAGAGCCGCGAGGAGATCGAGCGTCTGCATCGCACCCAGTTTTCCCGCGCCGAGCATCTGGCGACCCTGGGCGAAATGGCGGCGGGTTTGGCCCATGAGATTCGCAATCCGCTGGCCGGCATCGCCGGGGTCATGGAGATTGTGGGGCGCGATTTGCCCGCCAACTCTCCGGCCGTCGAGGTACTCGGCGAGGTGCGGCACGAGGTGCTTCACATCAACCGGATCGTCAGCGAGTTGCTGGAAATTGCACGCCCCAAGCCGCCGGTCTTTCAGCTGGGAGACCTGGCCGCAGTGGCCGAGCACGCTACCCTGTTTGCCCGCGACCAGGCTGCGGCCCGCAAAGTGACGATGGAGGTGGTCCACGACGAGCCCCTGCCGGAACTGGAGTTTGACAGCGGACAGATCCACCAGGTGTTATTGAACCTTCTGCTGAACGCGGTGCAGGCCTGCAGTGAAGGCGGCAGTGTCCGCGTCGAGTTCGCCTCCGATGAAAAGATGGTCACCGCCAGCGTCAGCGACACGGGCAAGGGGATTGCCCCGTCCGTGTTGCCGAATATCTTCCGGCCGTTCTTTACCACCAAGGGCGACGGCACCGGACTGGGGCTTTCGCTGGCGCGCCGGATCGTGGAAGATCATGGCGGTCGGTTGGAAGCCACCAGCGAACTGGGCAAGGGAAGCTGTTTCACATTGAGCCTTCCGAAAATCCGGCTGCGAGAGTAAAATCAGACGCCCGGAATTTACGAATGGCCTCTACCCGTTGTACGACTGCGTGATACTCTCAAGAGCCGACCCTGAGTAACCGATCCAGATGCCGAGCGAAAAAGTTTTAATCGTCGATGACGAAAAATTAGTACGGTGGTCCCTGCGCCAGAAGTGCGAAGAGTGGGGCTACCATGTGTCGGAGGCCGAATCCGGCGCGGACGGCTTGCGTTCGGCCCGCAACGAATCGGCCGATCTGGTTCTGCTGGACGTGCGTCTGCAGGACATGAACGGACTGGAGGTGCTGCAGCGCCTGAAGCACGCAGGCGACGCCCGGGCCGTCATCATGATCACCGCCGATCCTCAGCTGGAGGATGTGAAGCTGGCCCTGAAACAGGGCGCCTACGACTTCATCGGCAAGCCGATCGATTACGACGAGCTGCGCGTAGCGGTGAAGAACGCGCTGGAAGCCACCCAGCTGCGCTCGGAAAACGAGACTCTGAAGAAGGAAGTGCTGCAGCGCCGCCGCGCCGCCTATCACGACGTGGTGGGCGAGTCGCAACGCATGCAGGACCTGATGTCGTTCGTCAACAAGGTCGCCTCCAGCGAAGCCACCACCATTCTCATCCAGGGCGAAAGCGGCACCGGCAAGGATCTGATCTCGCGCGCCATTCACTTTGAGAGCCGCCGGAAAGACAAGCCGCTCATCATCATCAATTGCTCGGCCATTCCCGAAACCTTGATGGAGGCCGAGCTGTTCGGCCATGAGAAGGGAGCCTTCACCGACGCCAAGGCGATGAAGAAGGGGCTGTTCGAGCAGGCCGACGGCGGCACGCTCTTCCTGGATGAAATTGGCGAACTTTCCGGCCTGCTGCAGGCCAAGCTGCTGCGCGTGCTGGAAGAGCAGGTAATTCGCCGGGTCGGCGGCATCCGCGACCAGGAGGTGGATGTGCGCGTGATCGCCGCCAGCAACCGCGACCTGGAGCGCGCGGTGCGCGAGGGGACATTCCGCCAGGATCTGTACTACCGGTTGGCGATCATTTCGCTGTTTCTGCCTCCGCTGCGCGACCGTCGCGAAGACATTCTGCCGCTGGTAACGTTTTTCATCGAGCGCTACAACCGGCGCTTCCGCAAAAACGTGCACGGCATCACCCCGGAGACTCGCGAACTGCTGACCAAGTACGACTGGCCGGGAAACGTGCGCGAACTGAAAAATGCCATCGAACGGGCCATGATTCTGGAAGACGAAGACATGTTGCGTTCGGACTACCTCCCGTTTTCCGTCGGTTCGCCGCTCAGCAGTCTGACGGCGTTCGAGCACTCCTCGGGCGGCAACGTGGCGGCCGTTGGGGCGCCGGGTACGGCAGCGGTCGCGGCACCCAGCCCGCGGCAGCCCGAGTTCCAGATCGTCAACGGCAAAACCCTGCCCCAGCTTTCGATTCCCGAGGGCGGCACCTCGCTGGAGGAGATTGAGCACTGCCTGGTGGACATGGCCATGCAGCAGGCCAACCGCAACCAGACGCAGGCGGCCAAACTGCTCGACATCAGCCGCGATGCGCTGCGCTACAAGCTGAAAAAGTTTGGCCTGATGCATTCCGAAGAGGAGTAAGTGAGCACTCAGTCATTCCGTGGCAGATGAGATCCGAATGGCTCTGCGGAACCGGGCTCGGGGATTTCGCCGCGGAGTTTCAGAGGATTTCCATGCCTTTGGAGCGGATTTTGTGCTGCTTCGGCGGCGCCCACCGGCGCTGGGGCGATAGGTCGGAAGCGGGAAAACCGGGTGAGAGATGCGGAATCGTCCGCACAATCTGAGTTAATTTCCGCACAAATTCAGCCGCGTCTCGCACACGCACACACCGCGAAAACCCTAACCATCTGAATCGTAAGCATTTATTTCTCCTATCCAGAGTTGCTGTTTTGGCAGTCCATGTGCCTCAATACTTTGTGAATATCAGGAGAAAACCGTGGAACCGACGCTAGTGGTAATCGGAATCAGTCTTCGCAGTGCCAAGCTAGCGCTGCGTGAGCGCTTCCTGCTTACCGCCGCTCAGAAATCAGAGGCGCTCACCGCCCTGGTGCGCTCGGATGCCATTGACGAGGTCATCGTCCTCTCCAACTGCAATCGCACGGAGTTTCTGGTTTGGACGCAGGACGCCTCCGAAGCCGCCAACTCGATTCTCCGATACCTGACCCGCTCGATCAATTTGAAGCTGATGGAGTGGTCGAACTACTACCGTCTGGTGGGAGACCCCGCCGTGCTGCATGTTCTGCGCGTGGCCTCGGGGATCGACGCGGCTGTGTTCGGTGAAGCGGAGGCAACCAATTCCCTTCTCGCCGCCTGGCAGCAGGCGCAGCGGGCCAGCGCGACGGGACGTTTTCTGGATGCCATGATGACCAAGGCATTCACCGTGGCAAGCCAGGTTCGCCAGGAGATGGGGACAAGCGCCAACATGATCACCGTGGCGGCGGCTGCGGCGACCGTGTGCCGCGACTCGGTGGGCGAACTGCGCCAGAAGCGCGTGCTGGTTCTCGGCGCCGGACAGATGGCGCTGGCCGCCGTGCGCGAATTCCAGAAGGCGGGCGCGGGCGCTGTTGTGGTTGTGAACCGGAGCTGGGACCATGCGCAGCAACTGGCGCGGCAGTGCGGCGTGAAGGCCGCCCACGCGGAAAATCTCTGGGAGCAGGTTTTGCGGGCGGACGTGGTTGTCTCCGCGGCTTCGCAGCGGGTGCTGATTACGCGCGAAGAGCTGGAGATCGTGTTGCGCGAGCGCAAGGAAAAGCACATTGTCATTCTGGATTTGTCTGTGCCCCGCTCCGTGGACCCCAACGTCCGCACCCTTGAGGGAGTGGTGGCGCACGATCTCGACGACCTGTGCGCGGCGATGGACCAGGGGGAGCAGCGCCGTACCCTGCTTCCGGTGGCCGAGCGGCTGATTGCCCAGGAGGCCTCGGGCTTCCGCACCAAGCTTCTGTCGGAGACGGTGCTATCGACGATCTCCGCCATGCGCGAGCGGCTGGAGCTGATCTGCACCCAGGAGATGGAGCAGTTGCGCGACCAGTTCGGACCGTTCACCGAGGACCAGGAAATTGCGCTGGTGACGCTCTCAACGCATATTTCCCAGCGCATCACGTCGGCCCTGGCGCGGCAGTTGAAGGAGATGCCGGGGCACAACGAACTGACCGGCGCTCTGCAGCAGCTTTTCCAACTTGAGATGTCTAGCTCGAAGGCGAAGGCGAAGGGCTGCGATTAGGCTGCCCGTCCCACGCTTCTGCGGCGCTGGCCGCTCTTTTCTGTTCGTCAAAATTCCAAATCGAACACAACTGATTCCGTACTGAACCGGGACAGGCGCAGCCGTAAGCTGGGCCGTCCAACGTACTGCGCTGCCTCTTTTCTGCCGTTATAGGAAGCAGATACTGCGCGTCCGGCGGCAACGTTTTCCGCGGGACGCGATCAGGAGGCGAGAGGAATGAAGCGGATTGCTTTTCTGTTTGTTTTTGCATTGAGCGCGGCTGCGGTGATGCAGGCGCAAAGCCAGTGGTCTTTCAAGGGGACCGTGATCAGGATGCGAATGACCGGTTGCGTTCTGAGCGGTTTCAAAGCGTCTCTCGAGGCGAATCCAATGACGGCCGGATCTTGTCCCGAGTACACGGTGATGAGCTCCAAGGTTGTATACGTGGTTGTGGGGCGGCGCACGCAAGCCTTCATACCCCTGGCGGAGGACCTGGACTTTGTGATCCGCGACAACGAAATCGTCAACTTCTCCAATGATGAAAAAGCCAAGTCGCGCTTCGTGATTCAGCAGATGATGCTGCGCGGCGACTGGGACCGCGAGCAGGAACGAAAAGAACTGGAGGCGAGAGTGATGGAGCGCAGCGTGAGCTACGAAGTGCGCAATCCTCCCCGGTCCACGATGGCTTCGGCCTCCTCTGCAAGATAGTTTCCGCACGGGCACAGCCAGCAGATTGAGTGCAAGTGTTTCCCTGCATCTATGGGCGAGCCCCGGAGAATTGCCCAACCAACTCCGGGGCCGCGCCGTTTGCGGCAATGGGTTTCCACCAACCTCCAAGTAAGAGATCGCCGGCCATGGCCGGAGCCAAGCCGGCGAGACGGCCTGGCTTGCGTACGCCCTGTTCTGCATAACGGATGAGAAGCTGCAACTCTGAAGAAAATGCACCGATTAAACGGTGCAATCTGCTCGATCCAAACGCCAAAGGTGGAAAGCTCATTTCCGGCTTCGGCGGACTCGACGATGCGGCGGCAAACTGCATTCGAGGGTGGAAAGAACCGTTGGCAATGTGGAACGAAGGAGTCCGCATTGCAAGTTTTCACGCAGAGCCGTATCGCCCATTTCCTGACTTCATGGTTGCTGGCTGTGGCGCTGGTTTCCACTCCCGTCCATGCCGCCGATGCGAGCGGAGACACGATCCGGGCCAGCGCCAACGAAGTCCGGATTCCCTTTGCGGCCTCTGACGGGGAGGGGCGGGCGATCAAGTCGCTGCGCAGCTCCGACGTGGCAGTGGCTGACAACGGATTGATCATTCGCCAATTCCGCAGCTTCCGTCCGGTCGTAACCCCTCCCCTGGACCTGGTGCTGCTGCTGGATGCCAGCGGCTCGGTGGCCTCGCAGTTGGCAGAGGAGATTGCCACGGCCAAGAGCTTCCTGGCAAACTCAGCCTGGGAGGAGCGCGACCGGGTGTCGATTCTGGCCTTCGCCGGACTGCAAACGCAGCAGTTGTGCGTGCGGAATTGCCGTGAAGCCGACGCGGGACGAAAGCTGGACGCTCTGCGCGTCGATGGCTTGACGCCACTCTACGACGCACTGGTGGAGGCCTCGGAGATTCTGAAGGAGCATCGCGATCCCGACTCGCGCCCGGCGATGATCCTGTTCTCCGACGGGATGGACACGATCAGCATAAGTTCGGTGCGGGACGCGGTGCGCGAGGCCGATGAGCTGCAGGCGCCGATTTATGCGGTCAACTCACGCCCCAGGAAATCCGCGCCCGGCGAGGGAGACGCGGTGCTGGACTTTCTGGCCGCCAACACCGGCGGACTGAGCTTTGGGCCGGAACAAAATCGCGAGAAAGCTCTGTGCATGGTGCTGGACGATCTGCGCAGCGGATATGTGCTGACCTATGAACCGCCCGAGCAGCGCAGCGGACCACATGAGGTGCGCCTGCTTCCCACCAGCGACCAGCGACTGCAGTTCCGCTCGCGCCGCGGCTATGACGAACCTTCCGGCGAGTGATGGAGCCGAAATTGGCCGGCGCCGGCGAGGTGGCCGATGCCGCCGGTTCCGACGTTCAGATGTACATCGTGCGGGTATTCAGGCCGGCGCGGCTGTCATCCCGGTGCCGATCGCGCCGATTGCCCATGCAGGGCTCCGAAAACCGCGGCGCAGACGGAAACCACCCCACAGCGGGACAGAGTCTAACCCCGGAAACTCTGGGTCCCATGGGCGCAGGGGTGACTGCGACGCTTCGGGTGGCCCATGCTCTTGAAATGAACAGGCATAATAGAGCAAGGTATATACATCCAACTTTGAATCGCGAACCGGGCGGTCATGCCGATTCCGGTTGAGGAGTTTTTTTGGCACATCGAACGGTTTCCACGATTCTTCTGGTTTTTGTTTGTTCAGCTACTCTGCTGGGTCAGGCGGCATCTTCTCCTGCAGTGCCGCAGAGCCAGCCGCCGCAGACCAGTGCGGCCCAGTCGCAGACGGGAAATGTCATAGGAACCGTGCTTGCGGTGAACGGCGATGTGATTCCCGCCGCCACGGTCGTGGCCGAAGGCGCGACGCCCGAGGATCGCCACACGGCGGTGGGCAACGACAAGGGATTCTTCGAAATCGAGGGTCTGACGCCGGGAACCCCCTATCGCCTGACTGTGCGCGCCAAGGGTTTTGAGGAGTGGAACTCGGCGGCAATCACGGTCAATCCGGGGCAGTACTTTATTGTGACCGATTGCAAGCTGAGTCTCGAAGAGGTGAAGACCACGGTCACGGTGGGCGAGCAGAGTGCCGTGGAGATCGCCACCGAGCAGCTCAAAGTCGAGGAGACGCAGCGAGTCTTCGGCATCATCCCCAACTTCTACGTGGCCTATGACAACAATGCCGCGCCGCTGACGGCGAAGATGAAGTTTCAACTCGCGCTGAAGACCTCGGTGGATCCGATTACGTTTATCGGGGTCTTTTTTGTTGCCGGCATCGATCAGGGTCTAGAACGTCCCGACTACGTACTGGGAGCCAAGGGCTTCGGGCAGCGTGCGGGCGCTACCTATGCCGACGGGGTGAGCGACATCCTGTTTGGCGGCGCCATTCTGCCCGCGCTCCTGCACCAGGACCCGCGCTATTACTACCAGGGCACGGGCACCAAGAAGTCGCGCATCTACCACGCCATGGCCAGTGCCTTCATCTGCAAGGGCGACAACGGAAAGTGGCAGCCGAACTACTCGACCATCGGCGGCGATATGGTGTCGACTGCGCTCAGCATGACCTACTATCCGGATTCGGACCGCACCGTGAGCGATGGGATTGAGAGTTTTGCGCTCAACACCGGCGAGCGCATGTTGGCCAACCTGGCGCAGGAGTTTCTCTTCCGTAAGCTGACGAAAACCAAGCAGCCGAAATAGCGGCGATCAGGGAAGCTGCAGCGGTGGGAGCACAAGCCACGTTGTGAGTGCAACCACTGACTCGGAATCGAACTCCTAGATGGAGGCGAGACCGAACCACTCCGGGGATCCTCCGGTTTTGAGTGCTGGGGCGGACTTGGCCGAGAGGGAAAGCTCCTGTGATTCGCTTCCGGTCGTTGCGGTTCGCGATGGTATTGCTGCCGGCGCTGGCTATGCTGTGTGCGTGCCGCGCGGCGGGACAGACGGCGGACGAAGCGACGCAAAGCGCGGCGGGAGCGTCGCAAGTCGTCGATCCGCAACCCATCGAGGCGCAGGCGCAGCAGTCGCTGCCGGAGGCTCCGGAGCCTCGGCCTGCGATGGCTGAGGATCAACTGAAGCAGGAAGAGAATCAGCGGGTTCTTGGCGTGATTCCCAACTTCAACTCCACCAACGACCCGAATGCGCCGCCGCTGACGCCGAATCAGAAGATATACATCGCATTCCGAAGCGCGATCGATCCCTTCGCGTTTGTTGCCGCCGGCATCGATGCGGGGCATAGCCAGCTAGAAAACAATTTTTCCGGCTATGGCCAGGGCGCGCAGGGATACGCCAAGAGATATGCGGCAGCCTACGTGGACAGCTTCAATGGCACGATGCTTGGGAATGCGTTTCTTCCGATCGTGTTTCACGAGGATCCGCGGTACTTCCGCAAGGGCACGGGGACGGTGATGCGGCGGTTCTTTTATGCGGTGTCCACCAGTTTGTGGTGCAGGAGGGACAACGCCAGCTGGGGGCCGAACTACGCGAATGTCCTGGGAAGCCTGGCGGCGGGCGGACTATCCAACCTCTACTATCCGTCGACGGACCGGGGCGCGGCGCTGACCATCGAGCGGGCGTTTACGGATATGGCCGAAGGTGCGGGCGGCGCGGTGCTGATCGAGTTCTGGCCGGATATATCGCGGCGCATGCACAAGAAAAAGAACAAAACAGGGACGGCGGAGCCGGCTTCGAACTAGAGCGAGTCCTGGGAGCGCTTGCAAGATAGAAATGGACGGGTGGCCCATATTTGCCATCTGGTGGCAAATGTGGGGATGCAGGCCACCCGCCAGCGTAGGACAACCTACATTCCAGCCTTTTGCAACAGCCTCCGTAAACCTGCTTCGCCGAGTTCTCCGGTGCGGGAGCCGGCAACGTTTCCGTTGCGGTCCACCACTACGTAAGTTGGAACGCCGGAGGAGTTCGGACGCAGAGCGGTCAGGTCCGTGTTCTTGCCCATCACCACCGGAGGGTACCGAGGATTTTGCGAAAGATACTTTTTGAGGTCCGCCTCCGATTCACCAACATCGACGGCGATCACCACGAGGCCCCTGCTCGCTAGGTCCGAATAAACGCGGTCAACGGGAATCTGGTCGTTTCTGGAATGTGGGCACCACGTCGCCCAGAACTGCACGAGCAGGACCTTGCCCTTCGTTTCTTCTTCCGTGATCAGTGAGCCGTCGATCGTCCGAGCCGTGAAATCCAGCCTGTATCTCGATAACGGAGCAGCATTCGCGGCTGGTCTTTGTTCGCTAACCGCGGGCTTCGATTCCTGGCCTACCACGTTTACCGGGCCGGAGAGCTGCTGGAGATCGTCTTCCGTCCAGACTCGCTTCGCCTTCTTCTGCGAAGCGGCTCCATCGTTTGACGTTTCCGTCTGCGGGGTGCCCGATTGCGTACCTTGACCGGAGCACAATGCGCCTCCGGCGGCTGCGATCGATAAAGAAATGACCAATGTCCTCAAGAGAGCGTTCATCTTTGATCCTGCAAATCAACGACGCGGTTAAGAAAACAACGGCAGTGTAGCTGCGTTCGCAGACTGGCTCAAGGCAATAAGCGGCAAGAACGCGTAGACGAGGAATCAATAGTAACTTTCAGTCACACCCGGTGCGCGAGGCGGCTTTGCTGTCTGGGACATCGCGGTAGGGGGGCGGGAAGACTGAGAACAAGGTCAAGAGCCTGGGTGTGATCGTTACTGCGTTCCCACATTCGCCAAAGACAGGCGGATGTGGGCCACCGATCCGTTCTTTCCTTTTGCGCGGATGAGAGATTAGTTTTCCCAGACAAAGCCGTCGAAGGTGTGGATGAGGCGATAGCCGGAGCGGAGATAGAGGGCGACGGCGCGCTGGTTCTCTTCGGTGACGGTCAGGGAGAGTTCGGTGTAGCGGCGGGCGGCGAGATTGTCATAGCAGCGGCGCAGCAGATGCTCGCCGATGCCGTGGCTGTGGAATTGGGGCAGGGTGCAGACCTGGGTAACATGGCCGACGTCGTGGCGGATGCGGGAGCAGAGCAGGACGCCGATGCGGGTTTGCGTGGGACGGTGGACGGCGACGAAGGAGGATACCGGGTCGAAGACTCCGCAGCCGGGAAAGCGGACGATGTTGTTCAGGAAGCGCAGCGAACCGGCGATGGTGCGGTACTGGTCGTTCACGTCGCTATCGACGTGTCCGGCGTAGGCTGCGGTGATGATGGCGGCGGCAGGCTGGTAGTCGTCTTCGGTCCAGCTGTGCAGTTCGATCTCCGGCGGCAGCGGACGGGTAGGCTGGGGCAAGGCGTTGGCGATGGGCAGGGAAAGAAAAAGCCGGCGGTAGCGGCGAAAGCCTTCGCGCAGGAAGGGCGCGGCGAGGTGATCGGTGGGATGGATGAGGAGCTGGGCTTCGATGCGGGTGAGTCCGGGGGAGCGCTGCAGGGTGCTGATGGCGTGGCGGAGCAGCTCGCACTCGATCTGATGGCGGCGATCGACGGTGAAGTTGGCAGATTCGACGAAGAGGTCTCCGATGACGCCCTTGGCTCCTTCGTAGACGAAATAGCAGTAGCCGCGCAGGCGTCCGCGCTCGATGGCGGCGAAGCCGGGCAGGATGCGGGTGTCGGCGTAGCGCAGCACCATTTCGGCCGAGGCGCGGTAGTCCCAGTGAAGCGAACTGCGCCACAGCGCGACCTCTTCATCGATGAGGGGGCGGAGGTCGGGCGAGGCGAAATGACGGAGGTCGAGAATCTCCACGGAGCTAGTGTAGCGGATGTGGGAGGCAGGGCCGAGTGCCATGGCGGGCTCTGGGGTGGCGAGGGAGGTTACCGGGCGCCGTCAGGGAGCGGGGATACCTGGAAGATCTGGATGTGCTGGGGCGGGTAGGAGGCGAGGAGCTGAAGGCTGCGTCCGGAGAGCAGCAGGCCGAGCGCGGGCACGGAGGTATCGCGGGTAACGAGGAGGTGGGTTGCGGCGGGGATGGCCGGGGGAAGTTCGAAGACGGCGGGCGAGATCTCCAGGCCTTCGTAGGGAGCGACGCGGCGGTTGAGATAAAAGGCGAGGCCGAAGGCGGTGTTGCGGCTGAGCGCGAAGGTGGCTATCGGCGACGGGCCGGATTGAGCAATCTGCTGGACGTTGATCTGTTGGATCAGCGCGGCGATGGGACGGGCGGACTGGGTTGCGTCCAGGGCCGGGGCGAGGCCGCGCAGGATGAAGCCAACGGCCAGGATGACCGGCAAAAGGGTGACAAAGTGCAGGAAGCGCCATCCGGCGGTGAGCAGAGGCAGGGCGGTAAGCAGGAAGATGGCGGTTCCGGCGAACGCGGCGAGCATGAGGCCGGAGGGCGAGAGCGGCAGCTTGAAGGCGAGGCGCGGGGCAACGCATCCGGCGGCGGTGAGGGCGGAGAGCAGGATGGCGTGGGCGGCGATGGAGGTCCAGCGGGGCCGCTCGTCGCGGCTGGCGCGGCGATGCACCGCGACCGCGGCGAGGATGAGCAGCGCGGGGATGGAGGGCAGAATGTATCCCGGCAGCTTGGAGCGGGAGAGGGAAAAGAAGGCGATGGGGATCAGCGCCCAGAGAAAGAGAAAGATCTCGAAGGTGAAGGCGGGGGCGGTGTCAGGGGAGTCGGCGTTCCCACATTCGCCAGAGGAAGCTTCGCGGCCGGGTACGCGGCCAGGAACGTCGCTCCGGCTGTGGGCGCTCTGCGGATGTGGGCCACCCGCAGCGTTCCCACATCTGCCAGAAGAAGGCAGATATGGGGCACCAGATCGCAGCGCGGAGACGGCGTCGGCGAGGCCGTGGAAGAGCCAGACGGTCCAGGGAAGCGTGGCGACTAGGGCGACAGGAAGGTAGTACCAGAACGGCTGGTGATGGCGGTAGAGGTTGGAGCCGAAGCGGGCGAGGTTGTGCTGCAGAAAGAAGATGCGGAAGAACTCCGGGGCGCGGAGCTGGACCAGCACATACCAGGGTGCGGCGACGGCGAAAAAGACGGCAAGGCCCAGCGGGTGGAGGGTGCGGAGCAGGGCGCGCGGGTTTCGCTGGCTGAGGCAGAAGGCGATGAGGACGAAGGCGGCCAGAGCGGGCGCGACCGGTCCCTTGGCCAAGGTGGCCAGGGCGTTGAGGGCGTAAAAGGCGCAGAGGTAGAGAATTGGTGGCTTTCCAGTTCCCACATCTGCAACAGGCGGCAGACCCTCTAGATGCGAACTTTCTGCTTCCCCACATTTGCCAGAGGAGGGCAAATATGGGCCACCCGTCTCTTGGGATGTCGGCAAAATCGATTGTTGGTCGGAAAGCTGGGAGCGGCTTTGGAGATCCGGGTTGTGTTGGGGTCCTTCGCTTGAGCTTCGCGGCGGGTACGCGGCAAAAGATGCCGCTCCGGCCGCGGGCGCTCGGCGCTCAGGATGACACTTCAGATCAAAATCGCGATTCGAAGACCGGGTGGCCCATATTTGCCCTCCTTTGGCAAATGTGGGGGAGCATACAGTCCGTTCCGAGCCCGCTTGGTACCAGCAGAACCAGGCGAGCAGGGACAGGCACCAGGGCGAGGCGAGGAGCATGTCGGTGGCGGCGGCGCGGGCGAAGCCGAGGATGAGGACCGAGGAGGCGACCATGAGGGCGGCGTCGAGGCGGGCGGTGTAGCGGATGCGGCGGACGGCGAGGAAGGTTCCAAAGACCAGGAGGGTGGCGGCGACGGCCGAGGGGACGCGGGCGGCCCAGTCGGAGACGCCGAAGACGGAGTAGGAGAGCATCTCTCCCCAGTAGAGAAGGATGGGTTTCTCCAGCCAGGTGTGGTGGTAGAGGACGGGCACGACCCAGTCGTGGCGGGCAAGCATTTCGCGCGCCACCTGGGCGTAGCGGGGCTCGTCGGGGCCAACCAGACCGATGCCTGAGAGGCGGAAGAAGAAGAAAAAGCCACACAGGCCGGTGAGCAGGAGGAGCTCGCGCAGGCGGGTTTGGCGGCTCGACATGGAGAGCAGTGTACCGCCTGCGGAACGGATTCGCCAAAGTGGGAGGGATCTTTGGCAGAACCGCGACAGTACAAACTAGAGTAACGACGGGAGCAACTCTGAACAACTCTGGACAGTGTTGCTGCATCCTAACGGGGGTGTACTCTTAATTATCGCACGTCCCCCGGCAGATCGCGGATTGGCGCGTTTACCGGCGGTGCGGGACGGCGAGTGAGGAAAACAGGAGAGATTACGGGTGATGAACGATAGCGCAGGGTCAGTGGAAGTGAGTGTCGAAACCGGATGTAGCGTGCATCGGGCCGGCAGGCGTCTTCCCGGCAGGCGAGAACAAGGCGCGGTTATGGTTGAGTTCGCTTTGGTGATGTCTGCCATGATCGTGGTGCTCGTGGTAGGCTTGGCGGGATATGCGCTCTACCTCGGCAACTATCTGACGCTGAAGGATGCGCTGAGCGTGAGCGCACGCCAAGTCGCGATCAGCGCGGGGCTGACGGGCGTTGACCCCTGCGGTATAGCGAAGACGGCAGTCACGGCTGCCTACCAGGCTGGAGCATTTGAGTCGGTTGCTCCGACGATGACGCCTACCGTTACGATTTACCCACCTCCCGGGGGTCTCGGTACCACTGTTACAAACTCAACCGGTACCTGTAGCGGTTACCTGACGAATCTGGTGCCGGGTGCGACCGTCGAGGTGTCTGTTTCTCATGCCACTCAATCTCTGTTCGGATCCTATGGGGGCTTTACCATCAACGGACAGGCGGAGTCGATTGTGCAGGGGGTAGAGTGAGCCAGAATCGTGGGATTTTGAAATGCCGGGGGCGCCGGAGGGAACTCGGACAGGCGATGATTGAGGTTTCGCTGGTGTTGTCTTTTGTGCTGGTCCCCATCGTGATGGGCATGGCGGGATTCGCGGCCTACCTGGGAAACTTTATGGCGCTGACCGATGCGGTGAGCTACGGCGCGAAGGAACTTTCGATGAGCCGGGGAGCGGTAAGTTTGGATCCGTGCAAGGTGGTGACTACGGCGGTCACGAACGCTTATAAGGCTGCCGCTGTGGAAACTGCGACTCCGACGTTGACGGTCACCCTGACGCTTTATTCTGCCGGGTCAACTACGGCTAGTTACACCTCCGGGGGAGCAACCACATGCCCTTCCGACTCATCGCTTGTGGTTCCGGGCGGAACCATCAAGGTGAATGTCGTTCACGCTACGCAGTCTATTTTTGGAACTTTTGGGAGTCTTAACATAGACGCGCAGTCTCAGGAGATGGTGCAATGACCCGAAAGAGGGACCGTTTCTCCGGACTTGGGCGTAAAGGTGAGCGCGGACAGGCGCTCCCCATGATGATCGTCTGGCTCATCTTCGTTATGGTGATGCTCGCCGTGGTGGCTGACTTGGGCAAGATTTATGTCAATTATCGGCAGCTCCAGGCTTCCACGGACGCTGCGGCGCTGGCGGCTGGGCAGGCGCTCCCCAATTCAGTTACCACTGCGGCAATTGCCGACGCCAAGCTCTTCAGCTCCCTACCGGGCGGTAACAACATTTACTCCGATTTCTCAGGAGTTTCGTTTCCTGTCACGTCGGGTATGCCAACGGATCCCCTGTTTTTATGCTCGACCACGCTTTCGACAATGGGGCTGCCGTGTAGCAGCTCTACCTCTCCGCCGCTCTACAATGCCGTCAAGGTGGCGCAGTCGGCAAAGGTACCGTTGAGTTTTCTGAATTATTTCAGTTCCGTGCTGGGCGCTAACCCGTCCATCACCCTTACGGCGACCTCGACTGCATCGGGGAGGCTACTCAATGGCGGCCCGTACAACGTGGTCATCATTCTGGACACAACGGCGTCGATGCAAAGTGCCGATGGCGATGCCAGCAACTGCGGCAGCCAGTCGAAGATCTGGTGCGCCATGCAGGGTGCCCAGACGTTTCTGCAGAATATAACGCCGTGCTATACGACCCCCTGCAGCGGTTCGGATTCAAACGGCAACTATGCGAACCCGTTGAATGAGGTTGCCCTGATGGTGTTTCCAGGATTCGTGGAGACTACTCCTCCTACTCCCCTGATCAGCACGGAGGTCACCGGGCTGGCGGGAACCTATCCGTGGGAGGTGGCCGACGAATTTAATTACACCACCCCCGGCACGGGTAGCCAGCTCATCGGCGCATCGAATATCTCGCCGTACACGCAATACTGCACCGGTTCCGGAACTCCCCCGTCATGCTCCGGCACGACTCAGATTTCTAACATGATCGAGCAGTATGAGATCGTTCCGTTCTCAAGCGATTACTGGTCATCCAGTGCGACCCTCGCGCCCGCCGCATTAAACACCAGCTCCAATCTGGTGAAGGCGGTGAATAATCCCCCGTACTATAGTGGGGCTCCCTCCTATGGAGCGGCTCCGCCGTGGGGTATAGCCGACAGGGGCGGCGAAGGAACCTTTTATGCGGGCATCATCACAGCGGCAGAGAATGCACTTATAGCTGAGCAAGCAGCCAGAACCGCGGCCGGAATTAGTGGTACGCAGAACGTGATCATCCTGCTCAGCGATGGCGACGCAACTGCGACGGGTTCTCAGCTGAGCGGCTACTCGACCAGCGCCGAGTGCACACAGGCGGTCACGGCGGCGCAGGCCGCTACGAGGTTGGGAACGCTCGTTTACGCGGTCGCCTACGGAGCGCAGACCTCGGGATGCACGGCCGGCGACTCTTACAATCCGTGCACGACGATGAAGGCGATTGCTTCCACGTCGAGCCAGTTCTTCTCCGACAACACTACGTCCGGCAGCGGCGGCTGCGTGGGAACCGCGATGACGTCTTCGAACCTGAAAACGATCTTCGCGTTCATCGCGAGCCAGTTCAAGACGTCCCGCCTGTTACCCGACGGCACGCCTTGACGGGGTGAATACGGGGCGTTTACCCGGTACGATACAGGCTCCTCCCTCAGGTGGGGGGAGCTTTTGCTTTGAGGGGTGCCCAATGCCAATGCCCTGGGTTGGCCTTCGTCCAATGCAGAGCGAGGCCGGAATGCCTCTGGAACTGGGTTAGAGAGTGGGGCCGCGCTGGGATTCCTCGCTGCGCTCGGAACGACACCGCGTTTTCGCCGATAGTTAGAAAAATGCGGCGCAGTTATTCGCGGCCGCGGAAACGGATGATCTGGCGGCGATCGCGCTTGGAGGGTCGGCCTTCGGGGAGGGCTTCAAAGTTCATCAGGGCGCGGCGCTCGTCGGCAGCCTTCTGGCGGGCTTCGCGGCTGGCGTCGCTTTCGCGGTAGAGGGTTTGGGCGACCGCGGCGGGGCCGCGCACGTCGCTGAGGAGCAGGACCTCGATCTGGAACTCTCCGCCGTCGTTGGTGACCTGGAGACGGTCGCCGATGCGGATTTCGCGGGCGGGCTTGGCGGGCTGGCCGTTGGCAAGGACGCGCCCGAGTTCGCAGGCGCGCGAGGCCAGGGCGCGGGTTTTGAAGAAGCGGGCGGCCCAGAGCCACTTGTCGATGCGGACGGAGTTCATGGGGCTATTTTATCTGGAAGGTCAACTGCGAAGGTCAACTGCCCCACCCAAGCCAAAGGAGGGCTTGAATGGGGCACCCGCGAGTGAGCCGGAATGCCTCTGCGGCGGCAGAGGAGATTGGAGCGGCGATGGGGCCCTTCGCTGCGTTCAGGGTGACACCTCATGAACAGGAACAAGAACAAGAGCAGAGACTTGAGCAAGGCCAAAAGCAAAACCGGAGAGCGGCGGCTCTCCGGTTGGGTGTGCGGAAGATTGGAAAGCGATCAACCGAAGTTGATGGGGTGTCTGTCGAGCCAGTGGGAGTCGCGGGTGGAGCTGATCTCGCGCATCGCGCCGCGGGCGACCTCGGAGGAGATCTGGCGGGTTTCCCAGGCGACACAGGCGGTGAAGCCGACGACGCCTCCGGCGACGCCCAGGGCCACGGCGGCCGCAGGGTTGGCTTTGCGGCGCTGCACCAGCAGGGCGCAGAGAGCTCCGACGCCGATCCCCATCGCGGTTGGCGCCCAGGAGGCGCGGACGGAGCGCGAGAGCAGTTTGCTCACGGGCTCGGTCTGAAGCACGGTGTCCCACGCGGTACGTGCGCCCTGCCATCCGGAGTCGGCGAGGTCACGTCCGTATTCCATTTCAGATTTCAACCAATTTCCCATATTCGTAGCAGTCATAACAGTCCATCCTGAAAATTTTGGCTGAATTTCCAGCCTCAGCGAGAGTTGATAGTAACTCCGAAGTTAAGAAAGGGAAAGTACAACCGGCAGGGCGAGGTCGCTTTTTTACGCTGGATTCACAGTGGGCGGGAGTGGGAGCGCACGGAAGGAGAAAACCTCGGCCGGAAGAAAGGCCGCGCACGTGCCAGAGAAAACTTGTGCTCTAAAATAGACGCATGAACAACCAGCTGGTGGCATTTCCGCCCAAGAAAATTGAAAGAGAACTCTACCTGATCGGCTTCCGGATGGATCCGGCGGCGGAGGGTCCGCAGTTTTACTCTCTGATCGGTACGGAGGGGGATGGGGAACGGCCGATCACCCGCGGCGGGCGGATCCTGTTCTTCCGCAGTCCGGCCGCGGCGGGCAGGGCGCTGGCGGCAAGCGACAACGGCTTCCGCGACGCGGGTCCGGCGCCGGACGAACTGGAGCTGCTGTGCGACATTGGCGAGGCTTTGCACGTGGCCAACCAGGAGGACGAAGACGGCGATGGCGCGCTGTTCGAGCTGATTGCGGTCTTCGACGACCTGCTGCGGGAGGTGAAGCTGACGGTTCCCGCCGAATATACGGCTGTGCTGGCAGCGGTGGCCGAGCGGCTGGGCGAGAGCGTGGAGTTTGCCAGCTTCCTGGCCTCCAGCGAGATCGCGCGGGAGCGGCTGGAAGATGCGCTGCTGTGGTGCGTGGGCGCGGTGGCGGCCAAGAGCAGCTGGGTGGAGTGAGGCCGCAGGCTTCGTATCCGGGGAAATGCACCTGCCGCTTTCCGCTTCCCACATTTGCCAAAGGAGGGCGAATATGGGGCACCCATCGCTGCTTTTTAGCGGCGGGTGGTGGCGATTTCGGGCTGGTGGCGGTGGGCCTGGGGCGGCGACTGGAGATGGTCGCGGATGAGGTTTTTCTGGAGACGGGCGAAGGCGTCTTCGGGAGTATCCACGAAGTCGAACAGGTTCACGTCCTCGGGGGAGATGGTTCCGGCGTCGGCCAGGGCTTCGAGGTTGAGCACGCGGCGCCAGTATTCGGAGCCGTAGACCAGGACGGTCATCTTCTTGGCTAACTTTTCGGTCTGGGCTAGGGTGAGGATCTCGAAGAGTTCGTCGAGGGTTCCGAAGCCGCCGGGAAAGACCACCAGGGCCTTGGCCAGGTAGGCGAACCAGAGCTTGCGCATGAAGAAATAGTGGAACTCGAAGTTGAGCTCCGGGGTGATGTAAGGGTTGGGGGCCTGCTCCATGGGCAGGGCGATGTTGAGGCCGATGGTTTTGCCGCCGGCCTCGCGTGCGCCGCGGTTGGCGGCTTCCATGATACCGGGGCCTCCGCCGGTGGTGACGACGAAGCGGTGGCGCTTGCCGCCGAGGGTGCGGCTCCAGGTGGTGAGCATGTTGGCCAGGCGGCGGGCATCTTCGTAATAGCGTGCCATGTCCACGGCGCGCTGGGCGCGATAGGCGGCCTGGGTATGCTCCGGGGCGGGCGGGGCAGAGCTTTTCCCAGACAACGAGGCGGGAGGGTTGAGGATCTCGGCGGCTCCCTGGGCATTGTGCAGGCTGTGGAAGCGGGCGGAGCCAAAGAATACGACGGTGTCCTGGATTTTTTCGCGGCGGAAGCGGGCCAGCGGCTCGGCGTATTCGGCGAGGATGCGCAGGGGACGGCCATCGGGGCCCTTGACGAAGGCGTCGTTTTCGTAGGCGAGCGGGGCGATGAAATTGGTTTGGTCAGCCATAGTGGGTTACCGGTTTCGGCTTCCTAGCGGAGATCGCGGTAGTGTACTGCATCGCTGGCTCCCAACCATAGATCGAGGAGGCCGATGCCGGAGATCATGCCGCGGACGAAGGTGAGATTGCAGAAATACTTGAGGTTGGGCCAGGCGGTGAGCAGGGGATTCTCGGTCCAGAGGCGGGTCCAGGGGAGAACCAGGACGAGGATGCCGGCCCAGAAGGCGATGGCGACCTCGACGGCGAGCAGGAGGCGCTGCGCCCAGACCGGCGGGTGAGCGGCGGGTGGGCTGAGCCGGGTGAGCTGGGCGGGGTGCTCTTCGTCCGGTTCCGGCGTTTGTGGGGTCTGCTTCAGCGGTCCTACTTCCATCATTCGATTTGGTGCTTCCCTATTCTCCCGCGATGGCCCGGCAAGGCCAGACGACGAGCTGCTGTCCCAAAGGCTACGCAAGCTTGCTCCTGATTCTACGCTGAAGACCGCCAAACACAGAACCGGTACAGGGTTCCGGGCGAGAAAAAGGCGAGGCGGGAACGGCCAGGGCACCGGCGCTTGGCGAATTTATGCCGCCCGGCACGCAGTGCTCCTGCTTTGCACATTCTGCTCGCCCCACATTTGCCAACAGCGGGCAAATATGGGGCACCTGTCCGATCTGCTCTCCCACATCTGCCAAAAGAGGGCAGATGTGGGGCCCCGTCAGATGGCGGAGCGCAGCTCGCGGATGCGGGTGGCCACGTCGCGATAGTCGATGTTGGAGCCGTAGACTTCGAGGAAGTGGTTGAGCGCCTCGCGCTTGCGTCCGGCGGCCTCGTAGGCGCTGGCCAGTTCGTAGTTGACGGCGGTGCGCGAATCTTCGTCCGGGGCGGTGTCCAAGGCGCGGAGGAACCACTTGAAGGAAGCCTCGGGCACGGACTTTTCCACGAAGCAGGTGGCCAGCCAGATGTAGGCCTGCTGGGCGCGGTCGCGGGTCAATCCGTTGGCCAGGTGGCAGACCTTCTGCAACTCGCCGATCGCCTCGTCGAGTAGGCCCATCTCGCGGAAAGCGATGCCGAGGTTGAAGTGGGTTTCGGGATCGTCATCCTGCGCCTGCGGCGTTTCCAGGTCGCGCTCGAAGTCCTGGAGCAGACTGCCAAAGACGCTGGGGGTAAGCTCGGGCTGAGGCTCTACGGAGGCGGCCACGTAGGGCACCAGCGCAGGCGGAGCCGCAGCGGGTGGAGGCGGCAGCGGCGCGGGTGCAGGCGCAAGCGTGGACTCCAGCGGCAAGGGGTCGGAGTCAAACAGATCGGGTAGAGCGGAGGCCGGCTGCGCGGCTGGCTCCAGATCCAGTTCCGTCTCCAGTTCCAGCATCGGGGCCGGCGGCTCGAGCGCCAAGGGCGCGGCTGGCGGCTCGGGCGGCGAAGGCACATGGCGGGGCTGGGCGATGGGAGTGAAACTGTCTCCCAGCTCAAGGTCCAGCTCGGAGGCCAGCGCGCTGAGCGAGGGTTCGTCGGCGGGCGAAGCTTCCTCTGCCGGAGAATAGCTTTCCGCCGCTGGCGCGAATTCCTCAGCCGGCGCGAGGCCGGGGAGCGGGGCTGGATCGTCGGTGACCTCGATAACCTCGACCGGCGCGAAGCTGGGCTCGGGGACGGCGATGGCGGAGCCGGAAGAGGCAGAAGCGCGGTGCATCTGATCGCGCAGGGCAGGCAACTCGGGGTGGCCGGGGCAGGCCTGGGCGAGCCGCGCGAGGGCGGACTCGGCTTCCTCCCAGATCTGCTGATTCAGGCAGAAGTGGACCTCCTCGAGCAGTTCCTCGACATTCGCGTCGGTGGTATCGGCGGCGGCATGGACGGCTGGCTCGGCGGCGGCCGGTTCCGGCTGCGGAGCCGGTGGCGCGGCGGAGGGCTCC
This sequence comes from uncultured Acidobacteriota bacterium, assembly GCA_963742165.1. Lineage (GTDB taxonomy): Bacteria > Acidobacteriota > Terriglobia > Terriglobales > Acidobacteriaceae > TOLSYN. Next base: position 27,262 of record CAVUKX010000016.1, read on the forward strand.
TCCACCGTTTCGTCCGCTGCTTCGTCCTGCCAGACCGACTCCCACTCGCCGGAGAGATCGATTTCCTCGGTATCGCTGGGCGTGTGATCGGTTGCGATGTCGAAGTCGCTGGCGGTGAACTCGCTGCCCTTGGCCTCCCAGGTGACGGTTGGGCCGGAGGTGGTGAGGGCGGCGTAGTAATCGGCTGCTTCGGAGGCACCCAGGCTCTCCAGGACGCGCTGCATGGTTTTGTAGCAGCGGGCGGAGTTGGAAGCGTCGCCCTCCTGGTGGTAGAGCAGGCCGAGAGTGCGGTTGAGACGCAGGTCCTCGGGGGCGCTTTGCAGGGCTTGCTCCAGCACGCCGATGCTGCGCGTTTTGGAGGCGAACGACTCGAACAGCTCCGCTTCGCTGAGGGCGGCGGTGACGATCTCCTCGGTTTCGGGCGGTTGATTCTGCGATGGCAGCTCGGGTTCGCTGCCGGTGCGGAACTCCTCGAGGGTGAGCGGCTTGTCTTCTGCCGGCGGAGCTTGGCCGACGGGCGCAGCCGATGCGTTGGGCGAGAGGCGGGCACAGATCTGGCGGTAGGCCTGGACATGGGCCGCGCTGTCGGGCTCCAGCTGGATGAGTTCCTTGTAGGCGTCGCGGGCGCGTTCGAACTGCTCGGATTGCACGCAGGCGTGGCCGAGAAGTTCGAGGACCTCGGCCAGCATGGAGCTTTCGCCGGCGCGCTGGAACAGGTCGTAGATGGTCTGCAGGGCGTCGGGATTGTTGCGCACCCGGGAGACGGCTCCGTGCAGATGGGAGAGCACCTCCTCCTTGTCATGCGCGAGCAGTTCCGCGGCGAACTCGTGGTAGATGGCGATGACGCGGAGGGTTTCGTTTTCCTTGTAGAGCGCGGCGGCGACCCGCAGGGTGCCATCGGCATCATGATGGACGGTGACCAGCTTGCGGGCGATGGGGTAGGCCTGGTCGAGCTTGTCGAGCTTGAGATAGGCGTCCAGCAGGTGGCGCAGTCCGTCGACGCGCGAATCCAGATCGGGGATGGCCTCGTAGAGTTCGGCGGCTTTTTCGGCGTCTCCCGTCTCCAGGGTGACCTGGGCGCGCAGCTCCTGGGCGCGCAGGTTGCTGCGGTCGAGGGCGATGAGCCGGTCGAGAATCTTCTGCGCGGGCTCCAGCGAGCGGCGCTCGATCAGGGTGGAAGCGGTTTGGGAGAGCATGTCCCGGGCTTCGTTTTTCTGGCCACCCTGGATCATGAGGTCGGCGGTGCGGGAGATGACTTGGATATTTTCCGGATCGAACAGGACAAGCTGCTTGAGCAGGCGAAGCGTTTCCTTAATCTGGTTGCGCTTGGTATAGGCCTCGGCGGTTTGCAGCAGCATGGAGCGGGCATCGCCCACCAGGCCCTGCTTGCGGTAAAGCTCGGCGAGCTTTTCCATGGTGGGCAGGCCATTGGGGTCGAGCTTGGTGATCTTCTTATAGAGGGCGATCGCCTTGAGGTTGGAGCTGTCGTTGACGTAGCTCTCGGCGACCACGCGGAAGCGCTCGATGGCCTTGTCGTTCTGCCCGAGGCGGGCATAGATGTCGCCTACGGTGTTGAGGATGGTGAGATCGTTGGGCTCGACCTTGAGAATCTTATCGTATTCGGCGATGGCGTTGGGCAGCTTGTTCTGCTGCAGATAGCCTTCGGCTTTGATGCGCGATTTTTCCTTGTTGAAACCAAACTCGAACCCAAACACCGCCATAGTTCGCTCCCGGGCTCCTGCCCCTGGTCCCCACATTCGCCACCAAATGGCGGATGCGGGTCACCCACCCGGAGGCTGCGCCGGCAGGAAGAGCCCCTTGCATTGGCTTACGGTACCACAGCATCGGCGAGGGCCGATAGGATCGTCGGCCCGCCGCCGGGGTCTATCGGGACATGTCCCAATGAGGCCAAAACAATAGGTACCCGGCTTCCGCTGATAGACTTCATGCCATGTTGAAACCCACGGGGAGTGACAGGTTGTGCCGGCGATGAAGGCTGCTTGGGGCGCAATGCGGGAAGTGCGGCTGCTGGGGTTTCTGCTGGCGCTGGTGGCGGCCAGCGTTTGTATCCACGGCTATCACTATGGGATCGAAGACGAGGCGATTTATCTGCCGGCGATCAAGGCGCATCTGAACCCGGCGCTGTATCCGCACGACGCGATTTTCTTTGAACTGCAGACCCGGCCGATGCTGTTTGACGAGCTGGTGGCGGCGACGGCGAGGGTGCTGCATCTGGCGGTGGACTGGACGGTGTTCGGCTATTACCTGGCGACGCTGCTGGCTTTTTTTGCCGGCCTGTGGGCGATCGAGGCGAGGCTGTTTCCGGGCGAGCGGGGGCGTTGGGGCGGGGTGCTGCTGGTGGCGGCGTTGCTGACCCTTCCGGTGGCGGGAACGTGCGTCTTTCTGGTGGATCAGCATCTGCATCCGCGGACGCTGGCCACGGCGCTGATTCTGCTGGCGGTGGCGATGGTGGTGCCGCGGGCTTTGGAGTCGGGTAACGCTGACGCTGCCGGCCGCGGGCGCTTGGGCGAGAAGTTGCCGGCGCGGCACTGCGTCTGGGTGGTGTTGCTGACGATTGCGGCGGCGACGATGCATCCGCAGATGGCGTTTTATGGGGCGCTGCTGCTGGTGGTGCTGTGGCTGCCGGAGCGGGCGCTGCGCTGGAAGCCAACGCTGGCGATGGGGATCGCCGGAGTGCTGGTGGTGGTGCTGGCGGCGCGGTGGTTGGGCTCGGGCAGTGCGGCATGGCAGGAGGCTTCGCGCACGCGGACGCAGCATTATTTGCTGCAGTGGGAGTGGTATGAGTGGTTGGGCGGGATTGCCCCGATGTTTGTGTTGTTGGGGCTGGGGTGGCTGGCGCAGAGGAAGGGATTGGCGGCGGCCGCGGCGGTGGCGAAGCGGACGGCGTGGTTTGCGGCAATGGGATTCGTGGCCGGACTGGTGATCACGATTCCGCCGCAGATGGAGCGGCTGACTCCGTACCAGCCGCTGCGCACGCTGCACCTGACTTACATCGTGATGATGCTGCTGGCCGGCGGACTGCTGGGCGAGTATGTGCTGAAAGACAAACTGTGGCGCTGGGCCGTGCTGCTGCTGCCGATTGCGGCGGGGATGAGCTATGCGCAGTGGCAGTCGTTTCCGGATTCGCATCACATCGAGTGGCCGGGACGGGCGACGGGCAATGACTGGGTGGAGGCGTTCAACTGGGTGAAGGCGAATACTCCGGTGGATGCCTACTTTGTGCTGGACCCGCACTACATGGATCGCGAGGGCGAGGACTTTCACGGCTTCCGCGGACTGGCCGAGCGCAGCCAGATGGCGGACTGGGAAAAAGACTCGGGAGTGGTGTTGCTGTTTCCTGCGCTGGTGACGCGGTGGTATCGCGAGGTGCATACGCTGGACAACTGGGACCACTTTACGGCCCAGGATCTGCATCGGCTGCGCGAGCAGTTTGGCGTGGGGTGGACGGTGCTCCGGGTCAAGGGCACAGGATCTATTGCGCTTTCGGATTGTCCGTACAGGAACAAAAGCGTGGAGGTTTGCAGGATAGAGTGAAAAAAGAAGTGTGGGTGGCCGGGGTGCCTCTTGAGCGGTTGCGAATATTTTGGCTGTGCTGGGGTCCCTCGCTCCGCTCGGGATGACACTTCAATTCAAGGGCAAGGACAACAGCAACAGCAGCGGCAACAACAGCAAGAGCAACTGCGAGGACTGGGCGGAAACAAGGGGAGCGATGCGGGGAAGCTGGCTGCGAGAGCCGACGATGATTGCGCTGGAGACGATGCGGGCGCACAAGCTGCGCTCGTTTCTGATGCTGCTCGGGGTAATTCTGTCGGTCTCGACGCTGATCCTGGTGGTGGCGCTGATCAACGGGACCAACGACTACATTGCCGAGCGGGTGGCGAACCTGGGCAACGGCGTCTTCCTCATCATGCGCTACGGGATCATCGACAACAGCGACGATTTTGTACGGGCGGTGCGGCGCAACAAGCAGCTGAGCTACGACGATTACGTTGCGTTGCGCGATGGCATGACGCTGCCCAACAACGTGGGCTTGGAGTGCCGCTCGACGGAGACGGTGCGCAGCGAGCGGACAGGGCTCCGGACTGGGCTCCGGATTAAGTTACGAGGATGCTTCGATACGCGGTGTGACGGCCAACATCGGCGAGATGACCACCGATGAGGTGGCGCGCGGACGCTTCATCAGCGAGAACGACAACCAGCATCGCAGCCAGACGGCGATGATCGGAAGCGAGGTGGCGGAGAAGCTGTTTCCCAACCGCGATCCGCTGGGCAAGACGGTGACGCTGCGGGGCTACGACTTTACGGTGGTGGGCGTGGCCAAGCCGGTGGGCAGCGTGCTGGGTCAGCCCATGGACAACTTTGTGTATATCCCCGTGGAGAGCTGGTTCAAGTTGAACGGCACGCACACCGACCAGATCGCGATTAACATTCAGGCGCGCAGCCCGGAGCTGCTGGAGCAGACCAAGGACGAGGCGCGGGCGCTGCTGCGGGCGCGCCGGCATGTGCCTCCGAACGAAGACGACAACTTTGGATTGTTTGGCGCCGACACGTTGATGGCGTTGTGGAAGAAGCTGACGGGAACGCTGGCGTGGGCGATGGTGGGCTTTGTTTCGATCTTTCTGGTGATCGGCGGCGTGGTGATTATGAACGTGATGCTGGCCAGCGTGACGGAACGGACGCGCGAGATCGGCATACGGAAATCGCTGGGGGCGCGCACCTCGGACATTCTGGCGCAGTTTCTGGTGGAGTCGGCGGTGATGAGCGCAATGGGCGGAGCGATCGGCATTGTGGTGGCATGGGTGCTGGCAATGATTCTGGATAAGACGACGCCGCTGCCGATGCGGGTGCCGCTGACGGCGGTGCTGACGGCGATTACGGTTTCGACGGCGGTGGGGCTGTTTTTCGGAGTCTATCCGGCACGCAAGGCGGCGCGGTTGAATCCGATTGAAGCGCTGCGGGCGGAGCAGTGATGGCGGAGCGTATGGATTCGGGGATCCCACATTTGCCAACAGAGGCTTCGCAGCCGGGCACGCGGCAAGGGACGCCGCTCCGGCCGCGGGCGCTCGGCAAATATGGGCCACCAGGGTTTTCCTTTGGCGAGACGGTTCGCATGTCCATGGGGACACTGCTGGAGAATAAGCTGCGCTCAGTGCTGACCGTGCTGGGGGTGTTCATCGCCGTGGTGGTGCTGGTGATGGTGTTTTCGATTATGTATGGCGTGGATGCCGATGTGCGCGCGCAGCTGGAGCAATTCGGCACCGACACGCTGTTTGTGTACAAGTTCGATCCCGGCATTCACCTGCACCGGCTGTCGCAGGAGCTGCGGCTGCGGCGTCCGCTGCAGTATGAGGACGCGGAGGCGATTGGCGCAGAGGCTCCATCGGTGCGCGAGGTGTGCGTGCAGGTGAACTCCCAGTGGCCCAACGGCGACGAGGGGATGAACACGCCGTCGTATATTCCCACGGCGCGCTACAACGGGAAGGAAGTAACGGCGGTGGACTTTGAAGGGGTGACGCCGTCGTATGTGCTGGTACAGAACGCTCGGCTGGAGCAGGGCAGATTTTTGACCGAGAGCGAGAACCTGCATCGCGTGGATGTGGCGGTGATTGGCCACGACCTGGCGGAGGCGCTGTTTCCGGCCCGCGATGCGCTGGGCAAGGAGTTGCAGGTGACGGGGATGACGTTCCGGGTGATCGGCGTGCTGGAGAAAAGCAAGACGGTGTTTGCGCGCGACAACTCGGCGGACAAGCAGGTTTATGTTCCTTACCTGACGTACGGCAAGCACCGTCCGCAGGACCGGGAAAACTTTTTTACCGTGCTGGCCTACCGTGGCAGGAAGGCGGAGGCGACGCGATGAGATTACGGCCATTCTGCGGCGGCGGCGGGGCGACGGCTTCGGAAAAAAAGACAGCTTCGGGATCTCTTCGGCGGAGGCGATTACCGAGCAGTTCCGCGGCATTATGAGCTCGATTGCGCTGCTGACGATTGCGGTGGCATCGGTGGGAATGCTGGTGGGCGGAGTCGGCGTGATGAACATCATGTTGATGTCGGTTACCGAGCGGACGCACGAGATTGGCGTGCGCAAGGCGATTGGTGCGCGCAGCCGGGACGTGGTGCGGCAGTTTCTGGTGGAGGCGATGGTGCTGACCGGCTCGGCGGGGATTGCGGCGGTGCTGTTCTGCCTGGCGCTGATCGCGGTGCTGAACCTGGCGCTGCCGCAGGTTCCGGCCACGGTTCCGGGGTGGGTGATTCCGGCGGCGGTGGCGGCGGCGATGAGCGTGGGACTGTTCTTCGGGATTTATCCGGCGGCCAAGGCGGCACGGCTGGACCCGGTGGAGGCGCTAAGGCACGAGTAGGGGGCGGGGCACAGCTTTGGGTCAGAAAATTAGAGGGGAAGATCATGGAACCTTTGGACGACGCAGTGGGGCCATCGCTGGGAGAGTTGCCGCCGCTGGAGCCGCGCGAGAATCCGACGCGAAGAGTGCGGCCGCATCCAGTTACTCTGATCGCATCATTTCAATTTTTCAGGGCCGGATTTTTGCTGCTGGTCGCTGCGCTGGTATGGGAGTACCCGGATGTACGTTCATGGAGTTCTTTGACGCTATGGGAGCTGTTTTACATCGCCTCAAGTGTCGGAGGCCCTCCTGGCATCCTGACGCCGATTCTAGCCGTGTACTTCGCGGCGGTTGGATTGGGTCTGTGGAACCTGCAAAGGTGGGCGCGTACCACAGTACTCGTCACTTGTGGCATACAGGCGGCTATGTGGCTTCGGTATCTACTCATGGCCCCGGCTCTGGATTGGGCTCTTGATCATAAGAGTCACATGCCCAAGCCCGGATTTGAGCAGTCGTCAATCTATGGCCTTATTTTTTTGGATATGGTCTTTTTCTGCTACTTGGCGGCTTATCCGGGTGTGGCGCATGCATTCGGCGAAGTAACACAGCAAGAGTAGTGCGGCGGACCAGAGTCATCCAATTGCCACTTTGGCCGACTGCTGGAAAGTCGATTTCCGGCTGAGATGACCTTGGCGCGGCTCTGCATATTTGAGCGGCGTAGGGGTCCTTCGCTTCGCTCAGGATGACCCTAAAAAAGAAACGCAAATTGCGGGTTTCATCGCACCAAGTGAATGCCGAGGCGCGGGCTGCGGCGCTGCTGCATCTCGCGGGAGATCTCTTCGAGCTCAGCGGGAGTGAACTGCTGGAGGGCGGGAAAGATAACGGTTTCCTCCATGTAAAGATGCGAGTCGAATACCAGGTCGAGGGCGGAAGTGACTTGCCTCAGGCGCGGGGCCAAGCTGGGCAGGAGCTCGGGCTGGCCTTGGATGGTGCCGCACAGGGAGAGCAACTCGGCGACCAGTTCATCGATGGCGCGGTGCTGCTCGACCATGGCTTGGGCGGCTTCGCGCAGCGGCGAGCCGAGCGGCGAGGCATCGCAGAGACGCGGGAACAGAGTTTGGTTCTCATCGGCCTCGTGCAGGGGCAGCGCCTCGCTGAAATAGCGGGTGAGGGATGCGGCGGCCTCGGCAATGTCTTTGGGCAAGGCGTCCACGGCCTCGGCCAGAGTGTGGCTCAGTTGCATGAAGTGGCGGATGCGGGCGTGGCAGCCCTGCAACATCTCCAGGGCAGTGGACTGTGCGGGTGCGTCCTGGGGCGGGTGGTCGGAGATGTTGGTAAACATCATGACACTACTTTGTAGCCAAGTGCCGGGGTTGTCGAGGACCGATGTCACAATCGGCAAGTTATTGGTTCGTAAGTGAGTTGGTTTGGGACTAGGGATGAATTAAGAGCCGGGCGGTTTTCTCTTGCCGGAAATCCGGAATACAATGGTACAATACATGCGCTTCTGATTTGGAAGGACGCGAGACGGTAGAGTCGCCCTGAGAGCAGTAAAGAAAGCGCTGCTCCGGTACACGTATCTGCAGACGAAATCCCTCCGATTCACTCAGCCTGATTTCAATTCACGAAGGAAATAAGTAACACCATGGAACAAGGAATCGTTAAGTGGTTCAATGACGCGAAGGGCTTTGGTTTCATCAGCCGCCAGAATGGCGAAGACGTTTTCGTTCATTTCTCGGCTATTCAGTCGAATGGCTTCCGCAGTCTCAAGGAAGGCCAGGCGGTGCAGTTCAACGTCGTCAAAGGACCCAAGGGCTGGCAGGCTGAGAACGTGACGGCCGTCTAGTAATCGCGTCCCATTGGTTTCAGATGGAAAGGGCAGCCCACCGGCTGCCCTTTTCGTGTCTGCAAGTGACCCTTGTACATGTCTTTAGACGTGTCGTTGGTGCCGTTGCGCCGCCCTGGCGATCTCCGTAGGATGAAATCTCTCTTTGCGTACGGCCGCGATAGGCGGGTGGTTGAGCGACCCTGCCGGCCCGGCAGGTTGGAGATCGAAAGTGAAATTGAAGAAGAGTCTGCTGAAGCAGTGTGCGGAGGTGAATCGCGAGCTGTGGCTCATCTTCTCGCTCTTTGCCATTGTCGGGCTATGTAATTTTCTCATCGCCAATCGCGGAATGCTGCTTGGCTTTTATACCTTTCCCACGCTGTTTTCCGCCTACTACTACGGACGCCGCCACGCGATGCTGACGGCGCTGGCCAGCGTGCTGCTGGTGGTGCTGGTGACGTATTTCAACCCCGGCATGTTCGGGCACGGAGTGGAAACCATCAGCACGCAGAAGTGGTTTGACATCTGCATCTGGGGCGGGTCGCTGATTCTGACCGCATCGGCCATGGGCGCGCTCTATGACCGCAACGCGGCGCGGATGCGCGAGCTGCGCGACACCTATCATGGTGTGCTGATGATTCTGCGGCATTTTATCTCCAAGGACGCCTACACGCAGAACCACTCGTACCGGGTTTCGATTTACGCCGCGCGCATGGCGGCCGAGATGGGGTTCGACGAAGAGCGGATTGAGGACGTGCGCGCCGCCGCGCTGCTGCACGACATCGGCAAGCTGGACATCAGCCGCGACCTGCTCTACAAGGCGGCACAGCTGAACGCCAACGAGGTTCTGGAGATGCGCGAGCATGTGACGCGCGGGGTAAACCTGCTGGAGCCGGTGGGCGGTTCGCTGAAGCGGGTTCTGCCGATCATTCTGGCCCACCACGACAAATACGATGGCTCCGGCTATTCCGACCGCGCCGGCGCCGAGATTCCGCTGGAGGCCCGCATTCTGTCGGTGGCCGACGCCTACGACGCGATTACCAGCGACCGTCCGTACCGGAAAGGAAGCACGCCGTATGAGGCGCGCGAAATTCTGGAAGGCAAAGCGGGCCACGAGTTCGACCCCGATGTGATCTCCGCCTTTTCCCGCGCCTTCCGCAAGCAGCAGATGGACATTCCCGACCTGGTGGTGTGACGGTACGGCGCCGACGGGCTCACTTGGATTGCGAGGCCGCAAACGTATCGAGCAGCACCGCCGCGTTGTTCACCTGATCGACTCCGAAGATCAGCATCTGCCGGTTGGTCGCAGGGTCGCTGCCGTAATAGGAATAATTGATGTTGATCTTGTTTTCGCCCAGGCAAAGGGCGGCGCGTCCCAGCGAACCGGGGCGATGATCGAGGATGGCGACGGCGACGTCGTCCTGCTCGAAGTTGGCGCGCAAACTGCGCATTACCTCCAGGGCGCCGGCCGGATCGTCCACCACGAAGCGGGCCAGGCTCTCGCCCTCCTCCACGTAGGACTGAAAGGCCAGGATGTTGACGCCACGTTCGCCCAGGGCGAGGCAGAATGAACCCAGGGCACCCGGCTTGTCTAGAATGGTTACCGTAAACTCCTTCGCCTTTGCCATCGAGCACGATCTCCTTCTCCAAGGCATTGGTGGCCGCAAGCCACCGCACCCGATCTTATCAGTTCAGGCGGCCCATCCGGAAAACTCAACTTGGGATTTGCTCATGGAGCAGACAAAGCCAATCCGTCGCGAGCCGGTAGGGGAAGTTTCGGCTACGTGTACCGCGGGAATCCTCGCTCGCTGGTCACCTCGCTGGGAGGGAACAAATGGGTTGCCCGGTATCTGAGCCGCAACGAAAACGACATGGCCACATCCAATAGGTTATGAGTTCATCCGATGCCTCCCTGACCGCGTCGTCCGACGCCTGCGAGCCGGACCGTCACTCCGTCCGCTTCGGCTTCGATAACACCTATGCGCGGTTGCCGGAGCGCTTCTACGCACGTCTGGATCCGACACCGGTGGCGGCCCCGCATATGATTAGGCTGAACGTGGAACTGGCCCGGAACCTGGGGCTTGATCCGGATGCCCTGGCGAGCGAACGCGGTGTGGAGATTTTGGCCGGCAACCGCGTGGCCGAGGGGTCCGAGCCTCTGGCGCAAGCCTATGCCGGACACCAGTTCGGGTCGTTCGTCCCTCAACTTGGCGACGGCCGCGCCAACCTGCTGGGAGAAGTGATCTCTCGTGACGGTGCGCGGTACGACATCCAGCTCAAGGGCTCCGGGCCAACTCCCTTCTCCCGCCGCGGCGACGGCAGAGCTGCGCTCGGTCCGGTCTTGCGCGAGTACATCGTGAGCGAGGCCATGGCGGCGCTTGGCGTGCCGACTACACGGGCTCTGGCCGCGGTGACGACGGGAGAACAAGTGCTGCGCGAAACAGCTTTGCCTGGAGCCGTACTGACCAGGGTAGCGGCGAGCCACCTCCGCGTGGGCACGTTTGAGTATTTCGTCGTGCGGGGCGACACGGAAGCCATTCGCATGTTGGCGGACTATGCCATCGCCCGGCATTACCCCGAGGCCGCACTGGCGAAGCAGCCGTATCGGGCTCTGCTGGACGGCGTGATTGCCAAGCAAGCGCGCCTGGTCGCGCAGTGGATGATGCTCGGCTTCATCCATGGCGTGATGAACACCGACAACACATCCATCTCCGGCGAGACGATCGATTACGGACCCTGCGCCTTCATGGAGGCGTACGATCCTGCCACGGTGTTCAGCTCCATCGATCATCAGGGACGCTATGCTTACGCCAACCAGCCCCCAGCCGCACAATGGAATCTGACACGACTCGCCGAGGCGTTACTGCCTGTTCTGGAGCAGGAGGCGGGAAGCAAAGAGGCCGCGGTGGAATCGGCAATCGAATCGCTTTCCGCGTTTGAGCCGCAGTTTGGAGCGGCTCGTAACGCCGGTCTGCGGCGCAAGCTGGGGCTCTTCACCGAGCACGAGGAAGATGCGGCGCTAGCTGAGGACCTGCTCGAACGCATGCGCGCCAATCGTGCCGACTTCACCCTGACTTTCCGCCGGCTATGCGATGCCGCTGCGGGAGCGGAAAGCAACGCGGGAGTACGCGCGCTGTTCTCCAACCCCAACGATTTTGATTCGTGGGCTTCCCTATGGCGCCAGCGCCTGAATGAAGAGCCGCACTCGGCGCAGGCACGCGCTGCGGCCATGCGTGCGGCAAATCCCGCTTTCATCCCACGGAACCACCTGGTGGAAGCGGCGCTCGATGCCGCCATCCGGCGGCAGGACTTTCAACCGTTCGAGGAATTGCTGGATGTGGTGTCACGCCCATACGAGGACAGGCCGAATCTGGATCGGTACGCCACGCCAGCCAGCCCCGAGGAGCGCGTCTGCCAGACTTTCTGCGGGACGTAAGCGCGGGACCGAGACCGACCAACTGCTACTCCGCCGGTTTGATTGTGGTCTCTACTCGAAACTTTCGGTAGCTTGAGAAATGATCGAGGATGCGCTCGTGTACGGACTTGACCAGCATGATACGCGCGTCCAGGCTGAAGTCGAGAAACGACGGCAGCCAGACCTCGCCATTCACACGCTCCTGTTCAATGATCAGGTCTGAGCCCGTCTTGACTGAGCCCAACAGTCCGCCCGCAACGCGAAAATTGTCGATCAGGCGGGCCTCCAGTCGCGCCACCTCTACGTCCTGCGCATCGATCCAAACGGTTCCGCCCAACTTGTTGGCGAGACTTTCGGCACGGGTGTGCGGCTTGAACTGAGGGTTTGGCTCGAAGTCATAGACCAGCGCTTCGCGGCCTTTGTACGTTTCGTAGCGCCCGTTCTTCATCACCGTGGCATGAAGAATGTGATCGATGCGTATCTCATCGGGATTCTCGTCGTTGTCTCTTGCGTGACTTGCGGCGAGATCCCGTGCCTTCTTTATCTGCCCGTCGACGCGCTGCTCTTCCTTCTGGGCCTCGTGCTCGTCCAGCGGTTTACCTCCCTTGCTCATCTGGCGAGTGATGGGGTAGCCGCTGTCGAAGAACAGCTCATAGTCGTTCGTCTCCGTCTTCTTCACCGCGCCTTGGCTGTCCAGGGCACGGGTCTCCTCGGTGAAATCACAGACGTAATCCTTGCGTCGCTCCTCAATCCGCTTTTGATTGGCCTTCAGTCGGCGCACAAGCTCGACTGGATCCGGCAGGGAGCGAGACGCCGCCGTAGAAGCAGCTGACTCCACCGACTGGCTGGCGGGGCCGGGAGGACCCGCTGCCCGCGGCTGTTGTGCACAGGCCATTGCGGCGACCATGCACAACGACAAAATCCGTGCCGGCTTCATGTGAGGATGATGACGCAAAGGCGATATCAAGGCAACTCGGCTGTAGCCAACCGCGATTCTGGAATCGTGAACCTGTGTGCGAACTCGGAATTCAATCTCCGACCATTCGCTCCCCCACGAACCGTGTGTCAGCCTGGTTAACGGCGAGAACCGCTGCTGTGATGCCCGGACCGCCTGGCCGCCGCGTGGGATTTCTTTCGGTGGTGTGTTACAGGCGGACGAAGTACAGCCTGCACCCGACGTTCTGCCTGTCCTGGGTCTTCGGCATAATCCGGGTCCAACATGGCGATCACGGATACAGCACGGCTGGTATAGCGTTTGGCCCACTGACTTTCAATGAGGGTTTGTTCTACCGCTCTCCAGTGATCCTCTTGGCTTTCGCTGCCGTTCTCAGACAGCACCACACCTTGGACTCCGGGGGCCCTGTTTAGCACGCCGAGAAACTGTTCGAACTCCTCAAGGTTCACGCCCATCTGAAACACGAGTTGGCTCAGTGCCATCTGTTGCGATGCCGTCAGCCGATCGAAATCACGGCAATAGGCTCTGGCATTGTGGACGGACTGGATCGCAGAGATGCGTAGCAGCCTCATAGCCTCTTCTTCTGTTATCTGCGGAGGAAGCCTGCGAGTTTTGATCCTTTTGCGATAATTCTTCTTCTGCCATGTTTTCAGGTTGCGGTCAAACTCGTCGAGTATCCTTTGCAGTCGTTCTGCATCAAGCCCTGCAGCTTGCCAGAGTTGAGCGGAGGACGGTTCGAGGAACGTATGTGGATTTGCAGGGTCGCTCTGGATGTGCTCGCGTGCTGGAACATCGAGACTGAATCCCGCACCGATAAGCGGGCGACTCGTCTTTGGGTCCGGATAAGCCGCCAGCACCCAGCCTTCATGCCTGCCGTCGCGGAGAACCTTCATCAAGCTCTCCAAGCGGAACTTAGGGTCGGAATCTTCGGAATCAAAAAGTGGCGCGAGCGCGGGCGCAATTTCAGGTGCAGGCCAGGAATGGGACCGGTCGGGATCTTCCGCCGGAAGGCTCTTCGGCGCGACCGAAGCAGAGGGCGATTGCGATGTCTGCGACTGAGGGGATGGTTCCGGATTCGCAGTTGGGGAATTTTGCCCCATTGCTTTCCACGTCGGGATCGCTAAAGCGAATACAAGTGTCGCGGCTAAAATACGTTGGCGAGTCATTCTCATATTTCCCATCGGTGGCTGACTCAATCGAATTGACACTAAAAAATTACACACGAATGCGCTTAAACAGAGTAGCGCATTTGCCAAGCCATCAGATGAGGACTGTTCGGCATCCCTTGCAGGTTGCCCAGTGAAGAAAAACGGGGCAGGCCCCCTTTTTTTCGGCATAATAGTAGTGGGTCTTTTGCAGGCCATAGCGGCGAATGCACACTGCGGATTGCTCCGAGCGCAGGAAGACCGATTGTCGGCTCGCTGATATTTCCCCGACCTCATGGAAATTAGAAAGACGGCCCACCGGGCTGAGGGGATTTCCCCGGCCATTGAACTGAAAAGGATGTTTTGAAATGCCCTTGAACTGTGGAATTGTAGGCCTGCCCAATGTCGGCAAGAGCACCATCTTCAACGCCCTCACGGCGGCCAAGGCACAGGCGGCCAACTACCCCTTTTGCACCATTGATCCCAACGTGGGCGTCGTCAGTGTTCCCGACGAGCGGCTTGACCGCATCACCGCGTTCGTGAAACCGAACAGCATCGTTCCCACCACCATGGAGTTCGTTGACATTGCCGGCCTGGTCGAAGGCGCAAGCAAGGGCGAGGGTCTGGGCAATCAATTCCTGGGACACATCCGTTCGACCGACGCCATTTGCCACGTCGTGCGCTGCTTTGCCGACCCCAATGTGATTCACGTGGCTGGCGGAGTCAATCCGCTGCACGATATTGACATCATCAACACCGAACTGCTGCTGGCCGATCTTGAAAGCGTCGAAAAGCGATGGGTCAGGATCGAGAAAGCCGCTCGCAACACCACCGACGCGAAGGTCAAGTCCGAGGCCGAGGCCCTGAAAAAGCTTCTGGAAGGTCTTCAGGCCGGCCGGCCTGCCCGCGTCGTCGAACTCACCGCAGACGAGCGGGTTGCTGCCTACGATCTCCATCTGATCACCGCCAAGCCGGTGCTCTTTGTGGCTAACGTCGATGATGCGGGCCTCAAAGACGGGAACGAGTGGGTGGCGGCGGTTGAAAAACGCGCAGCGGAAGAGGGCGCTCAAGTGGTGCGTATCAGCGGTGCGATGGAGGCCGAGATTGCCCTGCTCGAACCCTCCGAACGGGCGGATTTTCTAGCTGACATGGGCCTCACCGAACCGGGGCTGAACCGGTTGATCCACTCCGCGTACCGGCTGCTCGGACTCATCACCTACTTCACCGCCGGTGTGCAGGAGGTGCGCGCCTGGACCATTCCCGACGGCACCAAGGCTCCGCAGGCGGCCGGCGTAATCCACTCCGACTTCGAGCGCGGCTTCATCCGCGCCGACGCCTACCATTGCGAAAATCTCTTTGCCTTGGGCAGCGAGCAGGCCGTAAAGGAAAAAGGTCTATACCTCTCGCAAGGGAAGGAATACATCGTGAAGGACGGAGACATTCTGTTCTTCAAGTTCAATGTGTAGATCAGAATCCTGAAGACGCTGTACCTCTGTTGTCAGGGTTTGAAGCGCTCTGGGCCTTCGGAATCATGAGCCATGCAACCACAGCGCTTGCCAGGGAGAGAGCTGCGCAAATCAACAGGATCGTTCGGAATCCAAATGCAAAGGCTTCACGAATCGACTCCTGGATGGCGGCTCTCGTACCGGGATCGAGGTCCGCGGGCACAGGTAACCCGGCGAGTTTGATTTCCTCGGCTTGAACCCGCTGCAGAATGCCGGGCGGAAGCGGGAGGCGAAGCAGTGTGTGATTCAGGCGCGAGCCAAATGCGTGAACCATCACCACCCCGAGGACTGCAATGGCAAGCACTCCCGCGACACGGGCGACTGCGTTGTTGATTCCGGAGGCCGTGCCGGCCCAGTCTCGACCTACCGAACTCATCACAACCGTGGTAAGAGGAGCAACGGTGACTGCCATCCCGAAGCCAAGAACCAGCAGCGCGGGAAAATACGATTTCCAGTAGTTATTTCCAACCGTCGGCACGGCGAACAGAGCGAACCCCAGCGCGACGATGAGGGGCCCGGCAATCAGTGGCCGTCTCGCGCCATAGCGGGCGACGAGTCCGCCAGACCAGCGGGACAGAAGGAAGATCAGCAGAATCAGCGGGAGGATGGCAGCGCCAGATGCGGTTGCGGAGTATCCCTGAACTTGGATCAGGTTCAAGGGCAGCAGGAAAAAGAATATTCCAATCGCGGCATACAGGAACAGGGTGAGCAGGTTCGCGCCACTGAAGCTGCTGGATTCGAAGAGTGTGAGGGGCAGCATCGGAGACGTGACGCTGCGCTCGATGAGCACGAAGGCGAACATGCATCCGAAGCCGGCGATCAGAGTACCGAACACCAGAGGATGTCGCCACCCAAGGCTGCTCGATTCGATGAATCCGGTGACCAATCCGCCCAACCCGAGAGTGGCAAGTATGGCCCCCGCCCAGTCGATGCGCGTTGCTTTCATGCCGCGAGTTTCCGGAACCCGCCAAACCGTAATGGCCATCACGGCTGCTGCAATCGGGAGATTGATGAAGAATGCCAATCGCCAGGAACCATGCTCGACTAGAAAGCCGCCAAGAACCGGCCCGGTTGCGGTGGTAATCGCCGTGAATCCAGACCACGTGCCGATTGCTTTGCCGCGGCTCTTCTCGTCATACGCTGTACTGATGATCGCAAGACTGCCGGGCACTAGAAATGCCGCTCCCACACCCTGAATGCTCCTTGCTGCGATCAACTGACCGATGTTTAACGCAAGACCGCAACCGGCGGAAGCCAAGGCGAAAATCGCCACACCCAGCATAAAAATCCGACGTCGGCCAAACAGGTCGCCCAGCGAACCGCCGACCAGGATCAACGCACCCAGGCAGAGCCCGTAAGACTCCACGACCCACTGCATATCCACCACTGTTGCGTGAAAGCTGGCTTGGATCGCAGGCAGAGCGACATTGACGACCGTGCTATCGATGAAGGCCATGCTGGAGGCGAGAATGGTCGCAGCGAGAATCCAGCTTCTGTCTTCAGTTCCGCACCGAACTCGGACCTCTGCCGATCGAATTACGGCTTCATCGCAAGGCGGCCTCATGAAAGCTGTGGATGCATTTGGTGCGGATTAGGTTCTGAAGATGGCCGAAGCAGGGAGCCAGATGTAGCCCACCGCCTCCATTCCTGTCCTCGTAGCGGCGCGGTAACCAAGGTGTGAATTGCAGATATCTTCGCCTCAAGTGCAGCCCGGCACAGAGTGGCAGCAATTCAATCGCGAGTCACTTTTTCCAATAGGTATAAATAGGAGCGGTAAACTTCCGCAGTTGCGCGGGTCATGCCAATCTCGCAGGTGCGGCTGCTGGAGTAACAGCCGTCATGCTTGTGAGCTTTTATCTCGGCAGCCTCGCCGGTGGTGGCGGATGCGGTGAGTTCGGGGACAATGAAGCCACGATCTCCGGCAAATGCGCAGCAGCCCAGGCTGGGAGGGACGAAGACTTCGCCGCTGCACTTGCGCGCGATGGCTTCGAGCTTTGGGGTGAGCCCCATCTTCACGGCGGAACAGACCGGATGCAGGGCAACCGACGTTTCGGGATGGTTAACCTTGAGCCTTGGGAGCAGTTGGTCGTGGACAAAATCAATGCTGTCCACGATCTTGAGGCGGTCGAAGCGCTGCTGGTTTTCCGGAGTAAGGGATTCGCGCGCATGGAGCAGTCCGTAGGTGCAAGGACTGGTGTCAATCATGATGGGCAACGCGCCTTCGGCAGACCAGATCCAGAAGTTCCCAATGATGCGATTCAGCATGGCGTCGTTCGCTTCCTCGAAGCCCTTGGAAGAGTACGGAGTACCGCAGCAGTTCCCGGCAACGTCCTCGGGAATCCAGACGGGAACTCCAGCGCGTCTGGCCACGGCAACGGTCGCCTGCATCAAGGACATTTCACTGGACTCGCCCGGCAGGCTGCCCATGGCCCGCGAAATACAGGCGGGAAAGTATACGGCCTCGGCACCGGGGCGACCGGTGAACGGTATGCCGCCTTTGGTTGCGTATGGCATCCCGGCACTCCAGACCGGCATGTTGGGGCCGATCACCTTGCGCATCGCTCTGGTTATCGCCTGCACGCCCTTGACTCCGATGACGCGCTCGGCGAGATGCGCAGCCGTGAGGCTGAGCCGAATCATGGTCTCCATCAGCGCGAAATTGTCCACCGTGAGCTGGGCAATACGCTTTGCAAACGGTGAATTGCGTAGAGCGCGAAAGCGCTTGACCAGTTTTCCGGTGTCGATATTCACCGGGCAGGTAGTAGCGCAGAGTCCATCGGCGGCACAGGTATCCAGCACCATGTAGGGAAAATCGTGTTCCAACTGGTTGAATAACTCACTGCCTCCGATTTGTTGCTGGCGCGCCATTTCACGCCGGACGACGATGCGCTGGCGCGGGGTAAGGGTGAGATCGCGGCTGGGGCAGCGCGGCTCGCAGTAGCCACACTCGATGCACTTGTCGATCTCCGGCTCGACGGTGGGCAGTTGTTTTAAGTCGCGCAGGTGGGCGTGCGGGTCGGAGTTGATGATGACGCCGGGATTGAGCAGGCCGGTGGGATCGGCCAGCGACTTGAGCTGCCGCATAATCTGGTAGGCTTCGGATCCCCACTCGGTTTCGACGAAGGGGGCCATGTTTCTTCCGGTTCCATGCTCGGCTTTAAGAGCGCCATCGAAGCGGTTGACGACCAGTTCCACCACATCGTCGATAAAGCGGGAATACTGGTCGATGGCGCGCTGATCGTTGAACGACTGGGTGATGACGAAGTGAAGGTTGCCGTCCTTGGCGTGCCCGAAGATGATCCCGTTGTCGTAACCGTGGCTGCGGAAGAGCCCATTCAGGTCTTGCGCGGCGGGCGCCAGGTGCTCGATGGGGAAGGCGACGTCTTCAATGATGACCGTGGTGCCGCTGTTGCGGACCGCTCCGACGGAGGGAAACATTCCGGCGCGAATCTTCCAGAGCGCAGCCTGGGCCGACGGAGTATGGGTGAATTGCGCGGGCTCGATCAGTTTGAGGCGCGAGGTTGAGTCGGCGGCCAGGGCTTCGAGCTCTGCACGCTCGGACTCCAACGCAGACTGGAACTCAACCAGCAACCCAGCTGCGCCCTCGTCGAGAGTTCTGATCACGGGCGGCGTGCCCGCCTGATTCTCGATGGAGCGGAGTGAGGCGCGATCCATGATCTCAAGCGCCTTGGCGCCGGCTTGGCGCAACGGCACGATGGATTCGGAGGCGGCGTAGAGATCTGGAAAAAGCAGAAGGCCTGTGTATTTTATGGGAAGATCGGGGACGGTGTTCAAGACCGCCTCGGAGATGAAAGCCAGAGTGCCTTCAGAGCCGATCAGCAGATGGGCAAAGATATCGACGGCGCGCTCGAAGTCGAGGAAGGCGTTGATGCCGTATCCGGTGGTGTTCTTGGTGCGGTACTTGCGGCGAATCCGCTCGGCGAGCGCCGGATCGCTCTGAATTCGCGACTTGAGTTCGAGGATGCCACGCGCCAGTGCGGGTTCTTGTGCAAAGAATTTCTCTTCGGCGTTTGGTTCGTCGGTACCGATGGCCGTGCCGGAGGGCAGTAAAAATCGCAGCGAGCAGAGCGTATGGTAGGCGTTCTGATCGACGCCGCAGCACATGCCGCTTGAGTTATTGGAGAGAATTCCTCCCAGGGTGCAGGTTGCGATGGAGGCCGGATCGGGGCCGATTTTGGCAGCGTAGGGCAGGAGCAGGCGATTGGCGCTGCTTCCGATGGCTCCGGGTTGAACGCGGATTTTGCGGCCGTCTTCCAGGACCTGAAGATCGCGGAAGTTGCGGGCGACCTCGACCAGCAATCCGTCGGAGATGGACTGCCCGGAGAGACTGGTGCCAGCGGCGCGAAAGGTGATGGGGAGCGAGTGCTGATGGCTGAACTGGAAGAGGCGCGCGACTTCCTGCTCACTGGCTGCCTGGACCACAGCTTTGGGGATGAGGCGGTAAAAGCTGGCGTCCGAAGCGTAGGCGATGCGGTCGATGGGGCGCACGAGAATGCGCCGTGCATCGACGATGGGGGCGAGCATGGAGGCAAGCTGCTCGGGAGAGTACTCCGGTTTTTCTACGGTCGTTACGTCTGCCAATTGTCTTCCACTCCTGGAACGTGAAGTCCGCCGGTTGAGGCACGCGGCTGCCTCTTGTATGCGGTTCATGCTGCTATTGAAGGTTCCTGGCCAGGCGTTGGGCGGTGTGCTCTACCTGGATGTTCGAACCGCGCTTGTCGAGGCCGCCGCGAATCTGCATCACGCAGCCTGGGCAATCGATGAGCACCAGCGGAGCGCCGGTGTTCTCTATGTTCACCAGCTTGCGTTCGAGGATGGGCGCGGAAAGCTCCGGCAGTTTGAGGGTGTAGGAGCCGCTCATTCCGCAGCACATATCGGACTCCTGCATCTCCACCAATTCGTATCCGGCTTCCTGCATCAGCTGGCGCGGCGCCTGTTCGGCCCGCAGCGTGCGTTTGAGGTGGCACGAGTCGTGATAGGTGAAGCTCATGGGCTCAACGCCCGGCTTGAAATGGAGTCGTCCCTGCTCTACAAGCTGGCGGGCAAGGGTTGAGAAATCCACGACTTTTTCCGCAAGGCGGCGCGCGGCGGGCAACTCCGCAGTGCGGCCCACGGCTTCAAGATTGGCAAGGAAGTCCTGCTTGAGCGCAACGGTGCAGGTGGGGCAGGCGGAGATCACGTATTGCACGTCTTCTGCGAGCAGCGCGGCAATGTTGTCGGCGGCATTCTGCGCGGCCACCTCATAGGCTCCGCTGTAGCGTGCGGGGGCGCCGCAACAGGTCTGGCCTTCCGGGAAGATCACCCGAATGCCTGCCTTGTTGAGCACCTCGACGACCGATTCGCCAATTTCCGGATAGGCGAAATCCACCAGACAGCCGGCGAAAAACGCGGCTTTTTCAACGCAGTTCTCCGGCTGGGCGATCTTCGTCACGCGATCGCGCAACGGTGCGTCCGCAATCGCGGGCAGGGAGCGGAACTCGGTCATGCTGCCGAGGAACATGGGAAGGTGGCGTATGAATCCCTGGCTGGCGAAAGGTTTTTGCCCGAGCGAAGCGGCGCGCAGCACGGTGTGGAACATGCGCCGGTTGTTGACCACCGAGAAGATGGCCTTCTGCACCATGGGCTGTCCCTTTTCGACGGCAAGGCGGCGGCGCAGTTCAAGGATCAGATCGGGAATATCGATCTTGCCGGGGCAGACTTCGGTGCAGTTGCCGCACTGAATGCAAAGGCTCTGGATGTCGTCGGACTCTTTGAGAGCGTCAAACCATGCGGTGAGGATAGTGCCGATGCCGCCGGTGTAAACCTTGCCGAAGACGTGTCCTCCGACGAGGCGGAAGACCGGGCAGACGTTGAGGCACGAGGCGCAGCGGATGCACTGCAGCGCCTGCTTGAAGCGGGGGTCGCGCGCCATCTCATTGCGCCGGTTGTCCATCAGAATGATGTGCAGCTCTTTGGGCGTTCCGTCGGTATTGGGCACGGGGCCGCTGATGATGGAAACATAACTGGTAAGCAGTTGCCCGGTGGCGCTCCTGGGCAGGGCGGTGAGGATGGGCGCGATGTCCTGAAAGTGCTCGATCAGCTTTTCCAGGCCGATAATCGCCACGTGGATACGCGGCAGGGTCGTCACCAGCCGCGCATTGCCTTCGTTGGTGATGATGACAATGCTGCCAGTCTCGGCCACGGCGATGTTGGCGCCGGTAATGCCCATGTCGGCATTGAGAAACATTGGGCGCAGCTTGCCGCGGGCGAACTTTACCAGCTCGGGAATATCGGGTTGCTGGCCTTCTTCGACATGCTTGCTGAAGACCTCGGCAACATCCTCCTTGGTCATGTGCACCGCGGGCATGACCATGTGCGAGGGGCGCTGGTGGGCCAGCTGAATGATCCACTCGCCCAGATCGGTCTCGTTCACCTCAATGCCAGCCCCTTCAAGATACTGGTTGAGATGAATCTCCTCGGAGGCCATCGACTTAGACTTGACGATGCTTTTAACGCCGCGCTCTTTGGCGAGGCGGAGAATGTAGTCATTTACGGCCTGGGGATCGGTGGTACGGAAAACCCTGGTGCCGCGCGCCTCGGCGACCTCGGCAAATCTGTCGGCCAGTTCGTCGAAGTGCGACGCGGCGGAGGACTTGATCGCGGCGATCTCGGTGCGTACGGCTTCGAAGTCAATGCCCTCGTAGGCCTTGGCGCGGCTCACGCGATAGGCATCGGAAAATCTGCCGAGCGCTCCGGAGAGATTGGGATTGGCGAGCGCGTCGAGAATGGATTGCCTGAATTCCTTTTTCACGCCGCGACCTCCAGATCGTCCACCAGCACAATGATGAGCCGTGCGGGACCGTGCACGCCGATGGTCAGGACGCGCTCGATGTCGGCCGTGCGGCTGGGCCCGGTGATGAACGAAAGATATGCGGACTGCCTCGGGTCCACGCGATGGAGGAGCGCGGGAAGATCCGGCAGCACCGCCGCAGTGGAGACCAGGGCAATATGCAGCAGCGGCAAGGTGGAGACCAGGCGGGTGTCCACCGCGTCGGCGGACTGCACCAGCGTGCCGGTGTTGGCCAAAGCCCAATCCATCTGGCTGATGCCGACCTTGGCGTCAGCCGCCAGCTCGCGCGTAACGTGGAAGGTCAGGCCCGGGATTTCATGTTGCAACCGCTGTTTCTCTGCATCGCCGATCATGTGGCTCCCGGCCCAGACGGCACGCGAGGCGGGTTTGTCTTCCACACCCTCCTGGCGCAACAGGCGGAGGACCAGCTCGATTGCCAACTGCTTGGTTGCAACTCTTTGCACCTGCGCACTGACCGCTTCGGCACGTGTTTTAAAAGATTCGACGATCGCGAAGGACTCGCTTACTGCATGCATACTGCCCTCATACCGGCGGACGGCTGAAGCCGCCCGCCGAACCACTTGCACAGCTTAGTGCACCACGATTTGAGTGAACGGATACATGTACGCCATGAGAAAGATAAAGGCTCCAACCAGTGCCGCCAGCGCCAGGGAGTGGAGGAAGACGTAGCGCAGGATTTCGCCCTCGTGTCCGTACCACTGGGTCGCGGTGGAGGCCACCACGATGCTTTGCGCATCGATCATCTTGCCCATGACTCCTCCCGCGCTGTTGGCCGACGCCATGAGCACCGGAGAAACGTTGACCTGTTGCGCCGTGATCTTCTGCAGGCTTCCAAAGAGAACGTTGGAAGACGTGTCAGAACCGGTGAGGGCGACACCCAGCCAGCCCAGCAGGGTGCCGAAGAACGGGTAGAAATGTCCGGTTCGTGCAAATGCCAGTCCCATCGTGGCGTCCAGCCCGGCGTAGCGAGTGAGCATGCCCACTCCCAGCATGGCTGCAATCGTCAGCAGCGAAAAGCGGACTTTAACCAGGGTTTTGAGAAAGACGGAACCTATCTTTCCCGGTCCTTGCCCCATGATCAGTCCCGACAGGATCGCGGCGATGAGAATTCCGGTTCCGGTTGCGCTCAGCCAGTTCAGGCTGAAGGTCGCAGGTTCCTTTGTGGGCTTGGGGACCACGGGCTGGACGCGCTCAACCAGATTGTGCAGAGTGGTGACCGGAAACTGCGGATTGGTGATCTGGCTGGGCTTGGTGGACCAGCTGGCGGTGGAAGGAAAGATCTTCTCCGGCGAGTTCATCCAAAGTTTGCCGGTCTGCGTGCCCCAGACAAAAACGATGACGCTGAGGACGGCCCATGGAATCCAGGCTTGCGTAAGCTGGCTGCGGGAGTACGTCTGCTTGACCACTCCGCTGGAGGCCTCTTCTTGTTCGGCGGCCTCTTGACCGTCAAACTTCCATACGCGCTTGGGGTGCCAGACCAGCAGAAAACCAATCAGGCAAATCATGGAAACGACCGAGGCCACGACATTGACCACCCATGGGCCGTGCATATTCGAAACCAGGAGCTGTGGGACGGCGAAGGTTACGCCAGCCACGAGGATAGCGGGCCAGACTTCGAGCATGCCGCTGAAGCCGGCAAAGGCCCAGATCAGCCAGAACGGAACCAGAATGCAGAACGGGGCAAGAATGCGGCCCGTCATCGCGGCCAGGACCATCTCACTGATGCCGGTGACTTTGGAGAGCGCGATGATCGGCGTGCCGAGCGCACCGAAGGCGACCGGCGCGGTGTTGGCAATGAGCGACAGGCCCGAGGCCTGCAGCGGCTTGAAACCCAGGCCGATGAGCAGCGCGGCGGTGACGGCCACGGGAGTGCCGAAGCCGGCCGCTCCCTCAAAAAACGCGCCAAAGCAGAAGGCTATGAGCAGCAGTTGCAGGCGGCGGTCCTGGGTGATGCCGGTGAGGCTGTGCTGCAGCACGGTGAAGCGGCCCGAGTCTACCGTCAACTGGTACATGAAGATGACGTTGAGCACGATCCAGCCGATGGGAAACAAGCCGTAGCCGGCGCCGTACACCGCGGTGGAGGCGGCCAGGCGGGCGGGCATGTGAAATCCAAAGATGGCGGTGAGCAGCGCGGCCGCTAATCCGGCCAGAGCGGCGTAGTGGGCCTTGATGTGGCCAAGCGCCAGCGAGCCGAGCAGCACGGCAACGGGAATCGCCGCAACCAGCGCGGAGAGAAGCCAATGTCCCGTGGGGTTGTAGTTTTGCTGCCAGGCGGTGGAGAGCAGCGGCAGCCGGAGGATGACGATTGCGGCGATGACACCGGCTGCAACCACCAAGGCAGATACAAGGTAGTTGGGGCGAGGCTGAGAGGTTGGTGTCTGGGGTTTGCTGGCAGGTGCTGAAACAGTATGGGCGCTCAAAGTGGAACCTCCATCGCAGACCACTGGGATTGGGCCGGTCGGTTTTAACCTTTTTTCCCCACGCGCCGCGGTAGCGGCGTGTACTTGCTGGCATTGAGTTTGGAGACTGTACTATATGTCAGCTTGTCTGACAACCTGAAAGTACGATTGACCAGACGATTTTTGTTCCTTATCCTGAGCCTGAAGCTGGTGTCTTCTAAATGATGTCTTCTAAGTTCCTGGATAGCCTCGATCCGGTGCCCCGAGCGACCCTGAGCGAACAGGTCGCCAAACGCCTCGCGGCGCGAATCACCGCGGGAGACTGGCCGCCGGGTACGAAACTCCCCTCCGAGGCTGCGCTCTGCAAAGCCTTCGGCGTGGGCCGATCCAGTTTGCGCGAGGCGCTCACTTCGCTGGCCTTCATTGGGTTGATCCGCATGCGTGCGGGGGGCGGCAGCTACGTGGCCGAACAGCCTTCGGCGTACTTAACCCGGCCCTGGCTGCATAGCGGACTGCTGAGCAGCGAAAAGGCACTGGACGAATTTGTGGAAGCGCGTCTTATTTTGGAGACCGAACTTGCCGGTTTGTGCGCCGAACGCATTACGGAAGAGGAATTGAAAGAGATGGAAGCTCTGGTGAAGCGGATGAAAGTATCGATCCATGAGAACGCTGGTGAGTTCTGGAAGCTGGACTTGTCCTTCCACCTGTTGATGGGAGCCGCGGCGAAGAACGACGTGCTGAACAACATTCTGAAGGGCGTGCGCGATCAGATGATGGAGCTGATCAGCAAGAGCCTGCTGCTGAGAGAAGGAATGGAACAGGCGGTGGCTCAGCATACCAAGGTGCTGGAAGCGCTGCGGCAGCACAGTCCGGCCAAGGCGCGCGAGGCGATGCGGCATCACCTGCAATCCTTCCAGCGCGGCTATAAAGTTCTCTTCGAACAACACCTGCTGAACCAGCAGGGTTGAGTTGTTAACGGCACTGACGACACTCTCGCATCGCTCGAGGAGGTTGGCTACTTCACCACTCGTGAAATTGCCAACACGATCTATCTCGCCGGGGAACTGAATCGCCCGGTTCTTCTCGAAGGCCCCGCAGGCGCGGGCAAAACAGAGATGGCCCTCGCAATCCATCGCGCAACGGGCATGAAGCTAATGCGTCTGCAGTGCTACGAAGGTCTCACTGACAAAGAGTCGATCGGCAGTTTCAGTGGTGAACTGCGTCAAGGCTAAAATCGGCCAGACTGGCCATTACCAACCCCGTTCGGTGCCCAACTTCGCCCGCGGTTGGCTAATGTAGGGCTGGCTTGCCAAGGCAAAACATCAAACACTTCGGCTGAGACTGACCGTGTCTAGTAGATTCTCGTCGCATTCTGTAGCCGAAGCTCCAACCCGAGCGTGTTCCAACCAATTTGACCTGCAGTTTTTGCGGCGTAGTGCAGCAGTTGTGTGCGAACACTTCTGCTGCACTACGATCTCGCCGCGCAGGTTAGGACTAGCAAGATGAACGACATTCCTACCAAGATCAATACCGTCTGTGTGTACTTATGGCAGGTAGTAGCGGAACGAGGTGAAGACCATTCCGTCGATGCTGCGCGGCGCCAGTCCGCCCGCACCCGACCAGGTGTTGCGCGTCACATAGGAGTATTGCCCGCCCAACTGGACCCGGCCAGCCGGACCGTTATAGAAGCGGTACCAGAAGCCGCCCGTACCCTCGATCAGGGCGCGCGTGTCCCCTGTGCAATTGGCGGGCGTGCCCGGAGTGAAGCCAGTGCCCGCGCCGGGAAGGGTTTCGGTGTAGCAACCGCTGTTAAGAGCCAGGGGGTTGCCGTAGCCAACGTGCTTGCCCGTGACAGGATCGGTTTCCGTCGCCGTTCGGCTGGCATATTCAGTTCCACCGTAGGCGTAGAGATCGAGTTTCGTGCCATGCCACTCAAGCGTGGTCAACCCCTGATAGCCCCGGATCAGAGCGAGGGTCCCGTCGGCATGGATCGTCACATCGGCGAGCTGACCGGATCCGTAGCGTCCGACTCCGCTGCCCCCGAAGCCATGCAGGCCAAAAACGATATGCTTGTGGTCGAAGTTCCAGCGGGCGTTGGCGCCAAAGCCTCCACCGTTTTTCGCGGAGTTATAGGCTCCCAAAACGCTGGGACCTGCTGTGATGCTACCGCCGCAATAGGTTGTGACGCTGACATCGCCGCAAGGAAACACACGGTCGGCGAACCGATCGAAGAGGCCGAAGACCTCATAGTGCCCGAATCCGGGATCGAAGGCGGCCTTGGTGATGATATCGGGTGAAGGATTGAACGAGTAAGTTCCGTTCGAGTTGTAGCTCTTACCGTCACCCGCCTCTCCGAGCAGGAAGTTATCCGCGTTGTTATGCAGCGTAGCAGTGGCCTCCGGGTTCTCTATCGCGGCGGCCAACCAGATCTTATCGCCGAAGTTCTTGGTTACGCGAAGCCCGTACTGGCGCGCAAAACTAAATCCGACGTTATAGCCGGCATCGATTGTTTTGGGCCGGGCATCGTTGGTTTTGCCTGCGTCATCGCTGGGACGGATTCCCGTCTGGTTTTCCGTCACCAAACTCCACATCTGGCCGCCGAGGAAGCTCCAGCCATTATTAAATTTGGCCTGTCCCCACGCCTGGCGCAGGCGGAGAGTGTAGCCGTCGGTCTGGGTGGACGTGGAGGTGACGCCGGCCGATAGAAAGTCGCCGGACACATAGCCGGAGAGTTCTGCGTTCTTCAGGTGGCCCAACAAATAGACGGTAGGCCGCGACTGGCGGGCTGAGCCGAAGAACTCCGATTCTTTGCTCTGCGAAGAATCGGGCAGCGGCAGCGAGTTGAATGGGGTGGAGACGTCACCTCCCAGCGCTTTTGAGCGCCGCACAGTTTCGGCCGCCACAAAGCCACCCGGTGTGATGCTGAGGCCTTTGAAGCGAATTGTGAGAGGACCTTCCAGTTCCGAAGTTGCCGCGGTCTGCTGCCCCTCCAGCGCGGCCGGGGCGGCGTTGCTGACGCTGGTCTTGAGTTCGGCCACGTCTCCCTTTAGTAGAGCGACGCTCTGCTGTTGCTGGCTGGACTGGGCTTGCGCCGCGGCCGCCTTGTTGGCCGCGTCGGCCACGGCGGCTTGTGTCTGCTGCGTGTTTTGCAGAAGCTGCTGTAGCTGCTGGGTCAATTTCTGGATTTGCTGCTGCTGGGCTGCCACGGCGTCTTTCAACGCCTGGAAATCGGCAGCAGATGCCGTGGATGTTTGTGCAAAGAGTGCAGGAGTTAAGAGCAGCAGAACTGCAATGATCCGTTTCATGTACGTACCTCGCGTCAGATAATCGGGAGGCGTGGCCCCACGTGGGCACGCTCTCGGAAGTGGTTATTTAGTTGGATTTGCAGAAGAAAACTTTCGCGGAACACAGCGAGCTTTAGCGACAACAACACAGGGAGGGTTGGAACAGCGGTTTCGGAGACGTTTGGACATCGGCAACAGATGCTTTGGACGTTTGCGCAAAACGAGCCGAGGATGAACGCAGCAGAACTGAAATGATCCTGTTCATTTACCTACCTCACGTTGTTGAACGAGAGACACGATCCCAAGCGGGAAGCTCTCGTTTAGCGGCTATTCAGTTGGATTGGATAAGAAAGTCGTCGCGAGAAAGGGCGCGGCTTAGCGACAACAGCAACAGAGGGCGGGTTGGTAGACCGTTGTCGGAACCATGGCAGTGCTTACTTTATAGCACACATCAATAAAGGAATTCAAAATATCAAACGAAAATCTTGGCAAACGAAGCATCGGCACAAGCGCACGAAGACGGATCTGCGCCAGTGCGCCTATATCCGATGAGACGTATGCAGTTATTATGTCAGCCGAAGAATGAACCGCGGCAACGGCCACAATTGAACCGTAGCGAGGCGGGCTCTCGACTGAGCCCGCCTCGAAAGCGATCAGAAGGTGAAACGACCACCGACTGTTGGAGCCCAGTTGTTGTTGGAGTTATAGCGGACGCCGGGGCCATGAGGAATGGCGATGGCCAGGCCGCCGCTCACGTAGGAATACGCAACTCCGGCGAAACCATCGAAACGCTTGGTGAAGTGACGATCCGCGTAGAGCGACTGCTCGTCGAGGGCGCCCGAGCAGGAAGCGCGGAAACCGTTCTCGGGTGAGCAGGTCTCCAGCTGACCTTCGCTATTACGACGGAAGTTGTTCTGAACTTGACGATACCAGGACAAAGTGACGTCGGTTTTGCTGTCGATGGAGTATTTTCCGCCCGTCCACAAGATCTGCACGTGCTTGGGAGAATCAAGATTGTTGTCTTCGACGCCGCTCATGAAATAACCGCCCTGGTCCGAGGCGCCAACACCCAACGGGTCCGTCGGGTTAGCCTGCCGGATGTATTCGTAGCCGGCGAACAACTTGAACCGGTCCCACGTGTACTTTGCAGCGAACATAATAGCGCGGTTGTCG
Source organism: uncultured Acidobacteriota bacterium (assembly GCA_963742165.1). Taxonomy (GTDB): domain Bacteria; phylum Acidobacteriota; class Terriglobia; order Terriglobales; family Acidobacteriaceae; genus TOLSYN. Next base: position 56,190 of record CAVUKX010000016.1, read on the forward strand.
GTCACGATGCCATATACGGTGTTGGTCGTTGGGATCACATTGTTGCCGCTGATGGGGGTTGTATCGATGCTGTTGGTGGTCGACTGAGTTCCCGCCGTCGGATTCGGAGTTTGAGGCCCCAGCAAGGGGTTCAATACGCTGATCGCCTGGTTGTAAACCTGGTAGACGACGTCGGCGGAGAACTTGCCCAGATGTCCGCCGAGGTCGAATCCATAGGCGTTGTTATGCGCCGTTTCCGGCGTACAGTTGGCGGCAGTCCAGGCGGTTCCGGAGGCGGCGGCGGCCGAGTAGCAGCCGCCAGAACCATCGGCGAATTTATACATCGCGCCGAAATGGGCCGGGCCATAGGCGAGGCGATACTTCACGGCGTCGTCCCAACGGCTGTCCTCGGTGTCGCCGCCGCCGGCCATGGTGCCGTTATACCCGATGTAGGAAAAGGCATAGGCGCCGCTCGCCGGATCGTAAACCAGCATCGCATCGGTACCGAGAGAGCGCTGACGACCGAAGGTCACCGTGCCGAATGTCTTGGACGATACGCCGCCATAGAATTGATCATTGAAAACCTGGCCCGCGCGCGCTCCGTCGATGGCCATCGAATAGCTGGCCCTGGGAAGGCCGTTGTTGATGGTCTGCGTGGCTGACGCGTTGGCGAGCAGGCCGGACTGCGGATTGATGCCAGTTGAAGCGTTGAACACAACGGACCAGCCAGGATGAAACTCTTCCTCGCCCCTGATGCCGAGACCCGTCTGCGACAGGTTGTTCGGTGCGATGAGGAATCGATGTTCATAGCCGTTTCGGTTCACCAGAGATTCGCCTTCATAGTTATAGCCGTTTTCCGGTAAGCCGTGGCTCACCCAGCCGACGCCGATGTCATAAGCACCGTACAGCGTGATGCCGTGCCAGGTCAGCGCGCAATCGGTGGTGGCGAACTCCTTGCCGGTCTTGCAGGGGTCGGGTGCGCTCAGCTTCGTCTTAATCTCGGCCGTGGTGTTGGCCGTGGTATCGATCGCGGTCTTGAGGCCGGCAATTTGGGACTGCGCGGCATCGGCTTTGGCATTGGCCGCGGCGGCATCGGCCTCAGCTTGCCGCGCGGCGGCAGCGGCCCTCTCGTCGGGGACAGCAGCCGGCGGCTGGGCGTGCTTGAGCTGATCGATCTCGGCCTGCTGCGCCTTGATCGCCTCCTGCTGCGCCGCGACCTGATCTTTCAACTGCTGGATGGCTTCACAGGCTTCGCAAAAGGGTTTTTCTTTTTCGGCTTTTGTGGCGTGTTGCTTCTTGACTTTCTTGGGAGCAACATCGGCGTCCGATGGTGCGGGCGCTGCCAGGCACATGCTGGATAGCGCAATCACTGCCAGGATTTTTTGATAGCTCTTCATAGATCTCGCTCCAGGGTAGTACATTCACGATTCCCTGCCTGCCCTGCGGCAGCGGGATGCGAACAGGTTGTGTCGTCATACCGAGTCCGGCAATTCCGCCCGGCCCCACGCACTCTCCTCAAGCTTCGGAGAGCGTAGTCAGCGATGATGCGAAACAGAGAACCGCTACTGCGAGGATCCACGCAGACTTCCACGTTTGACCTCTAAGAAAGCACTTGTCCGAAACAATTAAAGTGTACTGCACAGATGGTTGTGGTATCAGAAAACATACGATTTAATACTATTCAAAATATTTATCAAGGTTATGCCCTGGCAGTAAGCTCAGGGTTGACCATTGCACCCGGTGACTGTACGATTTCGTCGCGATGCATAGCGCTGCCAAAACCCGTCCCAAGATCGAGGCGTTGCTGAGACTCCCGGATGCGGCTTCGCAGCTGGGAATCAGCCTCCCTACGGTCAAGCAATGGATTTACAAGAAGAAACTCAGCAGCATCAAGACGACCGGGGGGCATCACCGCATCCCTCAGAGTGAGGTGGACCGGCTGCTTTTCAAGACACGATCCAGGGCGGAGAAGGACAGCAAGCCGGTGGTGCGTGGGGTCAGCGGACGTAACCAGCTAGTAGGGCGAATAGAATCGGTTCGCATCAGCGGTCTGCTGGCGGAAGTGGTGATTTCGATAGGCGGCCAGCAGATCATATCGATTATCACCGCCCGTTCTGCACGCGACATGCAGCTGAAGCCGGGGCAGACTGCGGCCGCCCTCATAAAATCCACCGAAGTGATGATCCTGCGCGTTTGACCTGAGAGGCTGGCTTCTGATTCCGAAGCGGAAGTCCGGAATTGGCGCTCGCCATCGCTGCTCATAGATCAGCTGGAAATCAAATCGCTTGCCCGCGATGGTGCTGGTTGCGACTCGACGACAGAGTCATGCCTACTCAGTATCCAGAGGCACGGTGCTACAGAAGTTTATGTTATGATTGAGATATTCGTAATATTGCAATGAACTATAGAACCGCAGCCCGACGCGTCTCGCCTACAACTCTGATTCCGTTGATTCTAATTGTCTTCGGGATATTTGCCTGGGGGATGCAGTATAAACTCTCGCTTTACGATCCGCCGGGCAGTCCGTCTCGGTCCATTGCACAAGCAAAGCTGCTATCGCCCAATGAACGCCCTGCCTCGGTTCAGACTGCTGCGAAGCTTCGTCCACAACTACTTCCATCATCGCTGCCGCACTCTGCGAATTTTCTGATCGCTTCGGTTTGCGTTGGCATCCTGCCAGTATGGTTTGTTCGCGCTAAGGTGTCAGCTTCTGAGGATGCGCGATATACCAGTGCCTCGACTTCCAGCTTCTTTTCCTTTCGTCCCCCTCCAGCACTCATCCTCGCTCACTAAGTTCTTCCTATCGAAGCACATGGATTTCTAGCACTTTTGCGTTGGCGCATTCGTGCTTGCTCGTGGGAGCCATTCTCGGTTCTTGCCTGATTGATATCTCAGAGGTGACTGCAACATGTTCAAACGATCTCTCATCATCGTTCTTGGAACCGGGGCTTTGCTCGTGCTCTCCGCTTGGGCCTTCTCGTTCGTTCGCAGCAAAGCAAAGCCGCCTTCTTCCACCCCGATGCCAACCGCTCTGGTTGCGCCCGCCACTCGCGGCAATCTGGCCAGTACGCTTACCGTGGCCGGCCAGTTTCAGCCTTATCAAGAGGTTGAACTCCATGCGAAGGTTTCCGGTTACATTCGCCGCATCAACGTAGATATTGGAGACCACGTCCATAGTGGAGAGGTCATCGCGACGCTTGAGGTCCCCGAACTGAATGCGCAGGTCGCCGCATCGCAGGCCACCATCCGACACAGCCAATCTGAAATTGAGAGAGCCCAGAGCCAAGTCGCACTCACGGAGGCAAATTACGCTGCCGTCCATGCAGGTTACACGCGTCTTGCGGCGGCAGCAAAGCAGCGTCCTGGCCTGATTGCCGAGCAGGAACTGGATGATTCTCTTGCTAAAGATTTGGATGCGCAGGCCAAGATCAATGTCGCCAAGTCAGCACTCGATGCGACAAAAGAGCAGCTTGGCATTTCCCGCGCAGACAGCCAGCGCGTAACGGCAATGCAGGACTACTCGGTCGTGACAGCTCCCTTTAACGGAGTGGTGACGATGCGGTATGCCGATGTGGGCTCGCTGATTCAAGCAGGCACGTCGTCCAACACGCAATCGTTGCCTGTAGTAAAGATCGCGCAAAATGACCTGCTGCGTTTGCGCATGCCAGTTCCAGAGAAGGACGTTCCCTACATTCAAGTGGGTGGCGACGTCCAGGTCAAAGTTCAGGCTACCGGTAAAACCTTCACTGGCAAGATTGTACGTTTTACCCGTGAGTTGGATGTTTCGACGCGGACCATGCTTGCCGAGGTCGATGTCCCCAATGCGGACCAGGCTCTAAGCACAGGAATGTTCGCGGAAACCTCCATCGTTCTCCAGCAACAAAACAATGTGCTCACCGTTCCGGAATCTGCGGTCATAAAGGGTGAGGGGCAGTCATACGTTCTGATCGTGGATGCCTCAAACAAAGTCCAAAAAACGCTTGTCACGCTTGGAATTCAAAGCGCAGATCGCATCGCCGTACTCAATGGGGTGACGGACAATCAGTCGGTCATCGTATCAGGACAAGAGAATTATCAAATAGGGCAACAGGTCCTCCCTAAGCCGATGACGATTTCGATGCCCGCACAGGAGGATAACCAGTAATGTCCTCATTTGCGATCAAGTATCCGTTTTTCGTCCTCATGATGTGTCTAGTTGTCATCGTGGTGGGCGTCACGACCGTCATGCGCATGCCCGTCGATCTGTTCCCTGAGGTGAACATGCCTGTAGTCGTCGTGGCCACGTTTTATGCTGGCATGCCACCACAGCAGATCGAATCGGATATCACAAACAGCTATGAACGCTTCTTTACGCTGGGCAGTGGAATCGATCACATTGAGTCACGCTCTCTACCTGGCGTCAGCCTTATAAAAATATTCTTTCAGCCCGGAACAGACGGCAATGCAGCAGTCAGCAGCATATCCAATCTCGCCATGGCAAATCTACGACGGTTGCCACCTGGAACCCTGCCGCCCGTAGTCCTAAAGTTCGATGCTGCCAATCTCCCTGTTTGTCTGATTACGCTAAGGGGCCAAGGATTGAATGAGACGCAATTAAAGGATCTTGCTCAATTCAGTGTCCGCAATCAGGTGGCAAATGTTCCTGGAGCGTCAGTGCCGCAACCCTACGGTGGACGCTATCGGCAGATCATGGTGTACGTCGACCCGCTCAAACTTGAAGCCCACGGAATGAGCGTGACGGATGTGGTGGATTCGCTCAATCAGTCCAACTTGATTCTTCCGGCAGGAGATGTGCGCATTGGCGAAAAGGATTACAACATCTATGCCAATAGCCAGGTTCCGGTCGTGGATGAGATCAATGACCTGCCGTTGAAAACAGTAGGGAAGTCCTCGGTCATGGTAGCCGACATTGGCGAGGCAAAAGATGGCGGACAACTACAAACCAACATCGTCCGCGTCGATGGCCAACACTCCGTTTATATTCCTGTCTTGAAGCAAGGTGGCAACTCGAACACCATCACCATCGTGAACGGAGTAAAAAAGGCAGTTGCCAATCTGCTTGACGTTCCAAAGGTTCTAAAAACAGACGTCGTCTTCGACCAATCGAGCTTTGTCAAACTTGCAGTGAAGAATGTCATCAACGAGGGAACAATCGGTCTCTGCCTCACGGCGCTGATGATTCTGCTTTTTCTGGGCAACGTACGGGCAACGATCGCGGTTCTTCTGTCGATCCCCATTTCGTGTCTTGCAACATTTTTGGGATTGAATCTTGGAGGCAGCTCCATCAATACCATGGTGCTGGGCGGCCTTGCGCTGGCTCTCTCCAGACTGATTGATAACTCCGTTGTGGTGCTTGAAAATATCTTTCGTCATATGGAGACGGGAGAGCCGCCTGCCATTGCAGCAGAACGCGGCGGCAAAGAGGTCCAGCTGGCCGTGCTGGCTGCGACCGTCAGCACCTGTATCGTCTTCTTCCCCGTCGTACTACTTTTCGGAGTGAGCAAATACCTGTTCTCCGCATTGGCCCTCGCGGTTGTACTGGCGCTGGTTGCCTCCTATCTGGTAGCGATGACAGTCGTGCCCCTGTTTTGCGCAAAATTCATCACCCTTGCTCCTGAGCATCAACATCACATTCCTCCAGAGGGCCCTGCTGATATAGAGGAAGATTTGGAGTCTGGCGACATTCTGCCAAGCAGATCCAGCGCTTTTCGCAAAATCATCGGGCGATTCAACGCAGGCTTTCATTCTCTGCAAAACAGGTATGACAAGGCAATCGCAGTCTGCCTGGCGCGTCCGGTCATCGTCGCCGTGGTGTTCAGTCTGTTTGTAGTTGGCAGTTTGGCTCTTTATCCCTTGCTGGGTAAATCCTTTTTTCCGCGCACTGACCCAGGCCAATTCGTTGTCAACGTCAAGGTGCCGGCGGGCACCCGCATTGAGGTCACCGACGATTACATCTCTAAAATGGAGCAGGACATCCGCGGCGTCGTGTCTCCGCAAGATTTGAACATGATCGTCTCCAACATCGGCATCACTCCCGATCTCTCGGCCATCTACACGTCGAACTCTGGAATGAATACTGCATTCATCCAGGTCAGCTTGAAGGAAGAACACAAGACGGGCAGCTATGCCTACATGCAAAAGGTTCGAGAGAAGCTGGCTGCAGATTTCCCCGACGTATCAACTTACCTTCAAGCAGGAGGCTTGGTTGATTCCGTCGTCAATCAGGGCAAGCCTGCTCCGATTGACATTCAAATTGGCGGCAACGACCTCCAGCAGACCTATGCCATTGCTCAGGCAACGGCAGCCAAGGTAAAAAAACTCGATTCCGTCAATGACGTGCTGATTCCTCAGGATTTGAACTACCCTGGCCTTGAGCTGAACATCAACCGCGAACGCGCGAGTCTGCTTGGAATTTCACCCAAGAATGTAGTGGACAATGTCATCACCGCTTTGACTTCGGATGGAATGGTTTCACCTAGCTTTTGGGTCGATCCCAAAAGCGGCAACAGCTACATGTTGACCGTGCAATATCCGGAGTCACAGATCCAAACGATGATGGACTTCAAACAGATTCCATTGCGTTCGGCCAATAATGCCAACACAACGCCACTTGAATCGGTTGCCGATATCCGAACCATCAATACTCCGACGGAAGTGGATCACTACCAACTGCGTCGTGAGTTTGATATTTACGTCATGCCGAAAAAAGAGGATCTGAGCCGGGTTGATCGCGAAGTCGAAACGATTGTCGGGCAAATTCAAAAACCAGACGGGGTCACGGTTAAAGTTCGTGGAGCTGTCCAGGACATGAATCAGTCGTTCTCCAGCTTCGGTATCGGACTTATCCTCGCGGTGGTTCTGGTTTACCTGATTCTGATGGCGCAGTTTGCATCTTTCTCCGATCCCTTTGTCATCCTCCTGGCGGTTCCTCCAGGTCTCTCAGGCGTACTGATTTTCCTTCTGTTGACCGGTACTACACTCAACATCATGTCGCTGATGGGTGTGGTCATGATGACTGGCATTGCCGTCTCCGACAGCATTTTGATCGTGGAATTTGTGGGAACGCTCAGGAAAGCTGGCATGGCGCTAAAGCCCGCTTTAGCCGAAGCCTGTAAGGTGCGCCTGCGCCCTATTCTGATGACCACCATGGCGACCATTCTTGGCCTGATCCCGATGGCACTGGCTCTCGAGCCAGGGAGCGAACAATACGCGCCATTGGCTCGCGCGATTCTCGGCGGCCTTACGGTCTCAGGGTTGGTCACCGTCTTTCTGGTGCCAACTGCCTATCTGCTGATCCATCGTAAGGAAGAGAACAGGCTGGAGGTATGCGGGACGGAGGACGATTCGTTAGTGGTCTCAGCGTCATGAGGATGACATCGAGTCCGCTTTTCGTTGCGCTGTGATGCGCGAGCGGAAAAGAAAACTCCCGGGAACCTTGGTCTCTCGTGACGCGTGAAGCTCTTTGCGACGCCACGAGAGGGCCCAAATTCCCAGGAGGAAGATAGAACGTTTTCTCCAAGTCGCTACCAGGAGAAGATCGGGCCTCCCTCTTCGCGGATGTCGTTCCACTGACGGGACGGAGTTCCCTTAAAGAGCGGCAGCGTCGGCAATTCCTGATTGAAGTGGGTGGTGTAGAGCGACTGCTCGTAGGAGAACGCTACCCACCTGTTCAACTTATAGTTGAGCGTGCCCACCGCCATGGTGCCTTTTTGGCGCGTGGCGTCAGCTTTATCAATGTCGCGCTGTTTGGCCTGGTCGATACCGTACATCGCATAGAGCGACCAGCCGGCATTGCGGCCTGCCGGATCGGCATGGAAGATGCGGCTGAGAGGAAAGCCGATTTGGACAAATCCACCTTCGGAACGGATCGGACGCTGCGGCGCCACTACTGCTGTGGTTCCTCTCATTCCGAATTCAACCGTATTCAAATCATTGGCTGTGCCAGATGCAAGGCCCGTCAGACCTGCCGTGTCGGTATAGAAGTCGTAGAGTTGCCCGGCGAAAAACCATCTCAGGTCAGCGCCACTGTAGAACTTGCCGACCAGGGTAAACCAGCGCGTCGGCAACTGCCACTCTCCGTCCCATCCATTCTGTTTGCTGCTGACGGTCGCGCCCCGTGGGAAGTACACCTGGTAGGCGGTCGGTACTGAACCGGAATCGACAATGGATTCACGCCTGCCGTCAAAGCAGCTGAAGATGATCTGAGCCGGCGGAACCCCGGCAGCGTGGTCCAGTTGCCATTGGAATACCAAGCGTCCTTGATACTCGGGACGGTTGGAGTCCGGCCCTTGGCGCTCGCCATATCCAAGCTGATCTGCAAGACCCGTAGAGGTTGCATTGTTGGGCGGGATGCCGGAGGCGGGCAGATTAAAGGAAAACTCTGGCTCGACCGAAAGCCCATGAAACTTATGCGTATATCCGACACGCATTTGCGGGTCGCGCTCATAGAGCGAGCCGAACCCGACGCCGAGATTGGTAGTTTCGAGCATGTTGGGCAGAGTGGAAGAGGCAAACAGCGTCCAATCCTGTCCGAAGAGGGCCGAGAAGGTGTTGTTCGCGTCAAATTTATAATCCAGGCGCCCCCAAGCCAAGCGAAGAGCCGGGTTGCTCGAGCGGATGGTGGATAGGTTGCGGTTATCGGCGCGGCTGAAGTTGCCCTCGAAATCGCCCTCAATCTTGCCGGTAATGGTCCAATTCGGGTTTTTGTCATACCACTCAAAATTGGAGCCAAAGCGGGTGCTGCGAGCCTTGATGTGAAACTCGGGATCTCCGTTGGGACCGCTGTTGGCGGAGATATAGGGCAGCGGAGCATCATCGCCCTGGGGGGACGAGCTGTCTTCTACCATGGTCGCCTTGATAAACCCGTAGGGAGTGAGGCCCACGCCGCCGGCTTTGAAGGCTGGCGTCATCGCGCCACGCGTGAGGCCGCCTACTGGGAGGGTGCGAACTGGCATCAGCGCCGGATTGACTACTGTAGAGGGTATCCTCTCGACGAGAGACGGCGCTCCGGGCTCGGTTGGATTCGGCGGTCCCTGTGCACTGAGGCTGGCGTTCATGAATGACGGCCGCTTTTCTGTCGCGTCCATTTGAACCGGGCTAAGGGCAAGTTGGTTTTGCAGTTGCTTTTGCTGCGCTGCAAGTTGGTCTTGCACCTGCTTCTGCTGCGCGGCGAGCTGGTCCTGCATCTGCTTCTGCTGTGCCGCAACCTGGTCTTGCAGCTGCTTCTGCTGTGCCGAAACCTGGTCTTGCTGCTGCTTTTCCTGCGATACAACCTGATCGTACTGCTCCTTGGTGATAGCCCCTTTGCTTAGCAGGATATCTTCCAGTAGTTTTTGGGCTTCTAGTGCGGATTTCGCCTGTTTGATCTTGGCGACATCTTCCGCGCTCAAAACGCCATTGGCTTTTAGAACGTCAACCAGTGGGTTCGAAGCAGACGGGTTTGAAGTGGATTTCTCGCTTCCTTGTTGTGCCACAGCCGGTAGAAGCGAAAGAGCGGCGAACACGAGACACAGAAAAAAGTACTTCACCGCCTTGTGAATCATAGATTTCCTGTCCATGCGGGTAGACCTCCGGGATTGTGCAGCTTGCAAATATCTCTCCCTTATCGAGAATTGTCAAATCCATTATTTACGGAGTAATCAGAATGATAAATACCTTGTCGTCAAAGGACTAAACCTCAAATTAGCGGTATATATGCCGAGTCTACGTTCATTTCGTTCCAGGCCGCGTATTCATGAGGGCCTCGATAGGTGAAATTGCGCCGAGCGGGATTGCTCGGGCGGGATGTGTGACGATAGCGGTGAGTTTGGGCCTGCGAAGTGACCGTGGCGGTTGATTTCAGGCAGAGCCTCACGATCCACGGACCTGCTTGAGGCGGCGCCGGAGAGGGCACGTTCCCGTCGACACCAGTGCGCGCCAAAGAGGCCCGTGCCATGAATCAATCAGCATAGTAATTCCAGTGCTGCTTCTCCCCTGTTCCATCGGAGAAAGCTGATTGATAACGTCCTGCTCGCCCTCGCTCGCTTCAGTTACAAGACCAGCCGGACACTCGCTTTCAGATCCCCGTGGTTTGGTAGGTCAATACCGCAAGGCTCAAGCGGTAGTCATAGCCGGCTTGTGCATTACTGATCTCAGCCTGGGTCTGCTGGAGCTGAGCTTGGCTGAGTTCCACAATCGAACTGAGCCCCAGCTTGTAGCGGGACTGAGCAAGATCCAGGGCTAAGTTGGCCTGCTGCACCAATTGTTGCGTAACCGCCAGTCGCTGATAAGCGGTGTTCGTGTTCAGCCAACTGGTGCGCACGTCCCGCGAGATCAGGTTGCGCAAGTCCACCAGCCGTTCCTCGGTTGCCTGTGCCCTGAGACTCGCCTCATGCGCTCGCGCCGTGTAGAGGAAGCCATTGAAGATCGGGATCTCGACGTTTGCGCCAACGGCGGCGTAGGTGTTGTTAAAAGCACCCGGACTGGGAGCAACGACTGGATTCCCAACGAAGGTGTTTCCCACAGCGCCCATGGCGCGAACGGTGGGAAAGAGCAAATCCCGCTCGGCTACTTGAAACTTTTTGGCGGACTGGTACTGGAATTGAAGCGAGCGCATCTCCGGCCGCATCGAAAAAGCCTCTGAGATCAGCCCATCCACGTTGTCTGGAGGCGGAACAGCCTGGCCATCATCATCGATAAGATGAAAATTTTGTAACGCCGGAAATCCGAGAACCATGGAAAGCGTGGCATGGGCGGCGCTCGCGTTATTTTGAGCATCCAGCAGTAGAAGTTTGGCCTGTGCCAGGTTAACGTTCGCAAAACTCAAATCCAACTCGGACTTGAGCTTGTTCTCAAAGAGTGCGTTGATCTGAGTAGCGACAGTCTGCCTCTCCTCGACCGTTTTTTGCGCAACGGTCAGCACAGCTTGTGCCTGCAATGCGTTGTAAAAGGCATGATTTAGCGCCAGTAAAATTTGTTGCTGGGTGGCCATCTCATTTTCATGCTCAGCTTTGGCGGCGTAGCTTGCACTGGAGATCAGATTTGTGGTGCGCCCGAAATCGGTAATCAGTTGGGTGACCATAGCGCCCGCAGAGACACGCTCATAGACAGTTGGATTATTCAGTGCACCTGCGGTGATGCGGCTGCCGGATTCTGCATCGACACCGGTGATATCGCCAACAGCTGTGGGCCAGAGGGCCGAGCGCGCCTCCCGAGTAACCTGCTGAGAAGCAAGCGCAATCAATCGAGCCACCGATATTTGGGGATTGTTCTTGATCGCGACCTCCTCGGCCTGCTTTAAGGTTAAAGATTGTGGCTTGCCGGGGCTCGCCTGGGAAGTAGCAACCGGCTGCCTGCTGGAAGGAAGGTTATTTAAGTCGGGATTGCTATCCGTCTTTTGCGTTGGAGCCGCAAGACTCTGCGCAGTTGACGTATTCGGCACACTCACCGATACCTGCGCACGGCTACAAACAGGTAAAGCCAACAAAGCCAGTGCTGCAACGATGTACTTGTTTCCCTGCATCGATTCACCTTTGATAATAACTGAATTTATTCCGCGCATTTCGCGGCAGAGCACGCGCCTTCACCGTGTCATGCTCGCTTCACCGCTTGCCGATTCCGATACGCAAGCAGGTAGGCTGCTGGAACGATGAAAACGGTCAGCACCACGGAAGCCGTCAGACCTCCGATAATGGCACGAGCCAACGGCGCATACTGTTCGCTCCCGGTACCCAATTTAAGAGCCATGGGAACCATGCCTATGATGGTCGCCAGCGAAGTCATCAGGATCGGGCGCAGGCGCACGCGGCAGGCGGTGATCACTGCCTCCTCGACCGATTTACCTTCCTCTTCCAGTCGATGCGCAAAGTCGACGATGAGAATGCTGTTTGAGGCGGAGATTCCGACCAACATCAACACGCCCATCAGCGACATCACATTGAGGGTCGTCCCGGTAAGAGGAAGAATGATCAAAACGCCGATAAATCCCATGGGAATCGCGAGCATGATAAGCAAAGGATCTTTGAACGATTTGAACTGGGCCACCAAGATGAGATAGAGAAGAACTGCCGAAAGCGACAGGCCAATTGCAAAACTGCGGAAGGACTCTTGCATTCCTTGCACCATGCCGCGCAGGTTTACACGGACATTTTCCGGAAGCTTCGTCTGCCCTACGACGCCTCTGACTTCATCCGCCACTTTTCCGAGAGCTTCGCCCGACGGAGTTACATACACATCCATGACCCTTTGAATCTGATAGTGGTCGACTTCCGTGGGCGTTTCGACATTTCGTAGTTGTACCACGCTGGCCAACGTGGTGGGCTTCTTCACATTGAGGCCACGAATTGGGATATTCGTTAAATCAGAAACGTCATGGATTGCAGCCTGTCCCTTCTCGTAATACTGAACCGTCAGGTAATAATCATTCCCGCTCTTGCGGTCAACCCAGTAGTTGGGTGCGATCATGTAATTGGAATTGAGTGCCGTGATGACATTATCCACAACATCTTTTTGCGTCAATCCAAGTTCGGCTGCATGTACTCGGTCCACATCCAACCTTAGCGCCGGGTAGTTCAGATCCTGCGGAATGTAGACCTCCCCGACACCAGGCAGTTGTCTTATACGGCTAGCCAAGTCTTGCGCCACGCCATTAATCTGGTGCAGGTCTGGGCTGCTTACCTGCACATCGATGGGAGCCGGCATTCCCATGTTCAGGATGGCGTCGACCATCGAACCGCTGGAAAAGAACGCCCGAACCTCCGGTAACTGGCGCCCCAGTTCCTTCTGTACCTGATCCATATATTCGAAGCTACTCAAGCGATGAGGTTCGTTCAGGGCTACCTGGATTGTGGCGGTGTATGGTCCTGCGTTGGTGGTGTACAACGACGAGAAGTCGGGAACCACTCCGATGTTGGACACCACCATCTTGAAGTCCTTTGGATCGACAACGTGACGTACCAGGTCCTCAACCTTTGCGACATATTGCTCGGTGACTTCAATGCGAGTTCCGGTCGGAACTTTCAGATTGATCGTGAATTGGCCCGCGTCGGTTTGCGGAAAAAACGCTAAGCCAAGAAACGGATAGAGCACCAGGCTTGCGAGAAATAAGCCGCCGAGGATCGCTACCGTTAGGCCTGGTCGTATCAGCGCACGCCGAACCCAAAATTCGTAGGAATCCAGCAGCTTGTTAAACATCCGGTTGAAACCGGCGTTGAACCGCTTCCACCAAGACTGAGCGGCTGCCGAGGTAGGCTCAATTTCGTATTCCTCGTGCTTGTGGTGAGCTGCGTGCGGTACGGACTTGAGAAACCGTGAGCAGAACAGCGGAATTACCGTCATGGCTACGACGTAGGAGGCAAAGAGAGAGATAACCACTGAGAGAGCAAGAGCGGTGAACAAGAACTTGCTCACGCCGTAAAGAAATGTCACGGGAAAGAAAACGACTACTGTAGTCAGGGTTGCTGACAGGACGGCAAGACTGACTTCCGAGCCTCCGGCCTCCGCGGCGACCTCGGGTGCCGCACCCATCTCCAGATGACGATAGATGTTCTCCAGCGAAATTACGGAGTTGTCGATGATACGGGAAAAAGCCAGAGCCAATCCTCCCAGAATCATGGTGTTGACAGTGCTGCCGCTTAAATTCAGCACCACGAACGTGGCCAGGGCGGAGAGCGGAATGGATAGAAATACCGCGGAGGTTGCGCGAAAACTGCCAAGAAAGATCAGGATCATCAGGCTGGTGAGAAGCAGCCCCAGAAGGCCTTCGTGAAGCAGCGTTCGAATTGCTTCCTTCACGAACACCGACTGGTCGAAGACTACAGTTGCGACCAATTGCTTGGGTATATCGTAGAGATGGCGGATCATGTCGCGAATGCCGTTCACTACTGCAATCGTGTTGGTATCGCCGCCTTGCTTCATGATCGGCAGGTAAACTGATCTCTGCCCATCCACCCGTACCAGGTTGTATTGAATTTGGTTGGCGTCTTCCGCCCCACCCACATCGTTCACCCTCACCCACGAATTCCCGACGGTCTTCACTGGAACCTGGCCCAGTTGATTCATGTCATTGACCAGACTGTTCGAGTACACGTAGTAATCGTACGGTCCCATCTTTACGTCGCCGGCAGGAAGAATCAGATTGGAGCTGTTTACCGCGTTTACCACATCCGTTGGGCTCAGTTGCCGGGAAGACAGTTTGTACGGATCGACGTATACCATGATCTGTCGGTACTTACCCCCGAAGGGCGGCGGAATCTCCGCTCCCTTCACGACTGCGATCTGGTCGCGAATAGCGAATTGTCCTATGTCATGAAGTTGAGTCTGATTCAGATTTGGCCCTTTCAGCGTCACCAGACAGACCGGCAGACTCGAAGCGTCGAACTTCAAAACCACTGGAGGAAGGGTGCCGGGTGGAAGGCGCTTTAGATCTGCCAGTGCGAGATTGGAGAGTTCAGTGACGTCTGCATCCGCATTTGTTCCCGGCTGAAAATAAACCCTGATGATACTCACGCCTAACAGAGAACGTGATTCCATGTGATCGACGCCGCCGGCTAGTGTGAAGAAACGCTCCAGCGGATCTGTAATGTCGGTCTCAATATCCTGCGGAGGCATTCCCGAGTAAAAGGTCGCCACAACCACTTCCGGAAGGTTAATCGGCGGAAACAAGTCCACGGGCATTCGCGCCAAACTTGTTGCGCCAATGACAACCAGCGCGAGACAGATCACGACGACGAAATACGGATTGCGGATTGAAAAGCCTGACATGACCTCTCACTCTTCAAGGTCTCGCTGCCCCAGCGGACACTGTTCTACTCTGACTTCGTTTCTTGGTATTGCATAACCTGCACAACCTGGGGATGAACCTTTTCGCCTGGCTTCAGCCCACTGCGATCACCCACGATAACCTGCTCGCCTTCATTTAAGCCGGATATTACTTCAGCATCCGTAGCGGTTTGAATTCCCAGGATGACTGGCCGGTCCTCCACCACCCCATCGCGGTTCACGACAAATACGGATGTCTTGTCGTTTTCATGATTGATAGCCTGAAGCGGAACTGACGGAATGTCCTCTCGATGTTCAAGTGCAACCTCGGCCTCGGCGTAGAGCCCCGGCATCATCACTCGTTCCGGGTTTGGGACATCCACTTCAGTGTGCATGGTGCGCGTGTCTTCCCTGACGTCAACGGAGAATCTCGCCACTTTGCCCGGAAAAGTCCGATTGAGAGCGGGAACGCGAACATTTACAGGTTCGCCAATACGAATGTAGCGAACGAAGGACTCCGGAATGGGAATAACCAAGCGGAATAGATCATCCTCGGATAACCGCACCAGAGGCATGGCCTGCGTGCTCGAACTGGTCCCGGCCTGCATCAGTGCTCCCAGGTTTGCGTAGCGTTCGGTGACTACTCCTGAAAATGGTGCAACGATCTTCGAATAGTCGAATAGCGCTTGATCGTGCAGCAGTTTGGCCTGCGCCACAGACTGCTGGCTTTGTGCGGCTTGCAATGCGGATTTACCGGCATCCACTTGCGAGGCGGCCGCAAGGTCTTTGCCTTGGGCGTCATCGACCTCTTGCTGGGCCACGATGCCAGGTTGATTCTCGAAGACTCCGTTCAAGCGGGTATATTGAAGATGCAGTGCATTGTACTGTGCATCGTAACGCTTCAGTTCGTGCTCTGCGCGATCCATCTGGTCCGTTGCGCTCTTGATCTCGGCTTGATCCTGCTGCAGTTGTGCCTGTAGTTCCGGAATCTCCAGAGTGGCCATCACCTGGCCGCTCTTCACGTGTGATCCGTAATCGACGTTTAAAGTCTTCACGTAGCCGGACTCTTTTGCATAGACGTCGATTTCCTGAAAGGGCACCAGTTCAGAGGATAGGGTGATTTGACGGCTAAGCGTTTTCTTAGCTACGTTGGTCACTCCCGCCGTTTCCATCGTCTGCGAATTTGCCTGCAGTTGCTCAGCATGTCTGCCGCTACACGATATGAGTCCGAACGCCAGCACCGTGGCGAGAGTCCACGTCCCACAAGCAATGAACATCCTTGCCCGCAGATCATTTCCGCCATGTTGCCCGTACGTCAATTCAAAGTACCAGCCTTCTCTGGGGCGGGGCCGCGATCCCGGGATCGTTCAACCACACTAACGCGACTGTTTGAGCATCTTCCGCAACCCATCCACCGAAAAGTCGGCGGAACCGCAGAACTCGATGATGCTCTGCTCGGACCGCTGTAAGCGCTCCGCAACCGCGGGAATCTGAGAAGCAATCTCTTGCGGGACGGCCAATATCCCATGGCGATCTCCGTGCAGCAGGTCGCCCGGATGCACTTCAAGCCCGCCAATCCTGACCATCTCTCCGAAATCAAAAATATGGGCATACGCATGGGAGACGCCGACGCTCCCAGCAAAGAGCTGGAGTCCGAGTGCCCGTACGCGAGGGAGTTCCCTTACCGCACCATCCGTGACATAGCCGATGCATCCAAGGGCCCTTAAAATCGCGGCATGTACGTCCCCAAGAAATGCACCCACGCCCGGCGTTTTGTCCATGTCCTCTAAAACCACAATACGCGGCTGGGGAACCTGGAGAATGCTGCACCACCACTCAGTGCGCTCGCTACACCCTCGGTATTCGCCTCCCGCAATTGGAGGCTCAACGGCGCGAAGACGGGCCGTGGCCGCGTAGCCAACGATGGGAGGGAAGTCATCGAACAGGCATTGGATGCGGGCATCCGTAAAGCCGGTGTTGCGCAGCCGTACTTCAAAGGTCTCGATCGCATTGCAGACCATGCACGTATCCAAGCGCCGCAGAGCATCCAGAACGTCGCCGGGAACGGAGGACTCTACCGCCATGGAACTTCTCGATTCAAATGCGTTCTACGACTTTATCCACAAAGATCGTGATGCCGAAAGTCGCCGCAGCGGCAGCCTCGGCTCGCGCAGAAACCATCGAAAATATCACACAATCGATTGCCGCCGGTAAATTTAACAGAGGGATTGAGCGGAGGGAGGCGGACGAACGTAGGGTCGGCCGGTAAACATATGGGCTGGGATCTGGGCTTCCTCAGAGACCGGAGAAGCCTCGGGAGCGGTGAAATAAACCATGCTGAAAGCGGCGCTTGGCGACGCCCACTCAGCAGCGTCCCGATCGAAGTGCTGCCGCTCAGGTTCGACAGACCGGCGGTCAACAGATCTTTCCGCGTGAGAATGAGAGTTGTTTGGAGCCCAAAAGATATCAGGAGCGGCACCGAAGCGGGTTGCAAAACTCAACATCAGTACGCCAATGGCGACCACGGCCACAGCACCGCGCCATCGATCTTCCCCGACTCCCGGACGTTCCTGTTCTAGCATTCCGCAGTCACCAATGCAGCACTTGTGGCAATTATACGTGAGTGCGAAACGACGGACGCCAAAAGGGTTGGCCTCGCGGCATGCAACTCAGAAGAATCGAGTGCGGACAAGGAAAAAGCCCGCGTGAACCGAAGTGGTTCACGCGGGCCGGTTGTTTCTTGCTTGCCAGGTTGTTACGGCAGGTAGTAGCGGAGCGAGGTGAACGCCATGTTCTCGTTGGCGTGCGGGGCTCCCAAGACGGGGGTTGTTCCGGAAGCGACGGTCCCTGTCCAGTAGTTGTTGTAGGTGTACGAATACTGGGCACCGGCACGAAGTGTGCCGTATGCGCCTTTATAGAAGTTGTACCAGAAGCCCACGGTGCCCTGTATCATGCTCTTGGTGAGCGGGCTGCAGGTGCCGGTGGCAGTAAAGGTAGTGGCGGCGGTGCCAGTTGCGAAGCAACCGGAAACGTTCGCGGTGGGAACTCCGTAGCCGAAATAGGTCGTGGACGAAGTCCCGACCACCGGGTACACCGTCCGGCCGAGGTACTCGTCTCCGCCATAAACGTACAGGTCGAGCTTCGGTGTCGGGTGCGCTTCGAAGCCACCGGCAATCTGAAGGTTCTGCAGCGGCATGAACGAGCCATTCGGCCTGTAAGTTACGTCGCCGTTGGCCGTATCCGAGGAGTCACCATAGCGGCCGATGCCGCGTCCGGCCATTGCCTGCGCGATGAAGTCAAGCTTCTTCTTCATAACGGGCACGATGGCGCCCGCACCGAAACCGCCCCCAAGGGAGGTATCGGTGGTGCCCGCGGAACCGCCGGTTTCGCCGATACGGTCACGGAAGAAGCGGCCCACGACCTTCAGTTCGTAGTGGCCAAAGCCGGGATCAAACGCAACTTTCGCGATGAGGTCCGGCGCAAGATTGGTGGTGAAGTTTTTGGTGTTGCCAAGCTGTCCGGTTCCCGGACCGCCGATAAGCGTGCCTACGATGGGGGTGGTGCCGGCGGCCAGTGTGGACGCATTTTCCATGGCGAACGCAGCGGTCACCTTGTTGTTGTCAAAGGTCTTCGCCACACGTACTCCCCACTGGCGCTCCCAAGTGTAGCCGACGATGTACTGTGCGTCGATGGTCGCCGGTACCCACTCGGCGCGAGCTTCAGTTCCTTGCTTGTTCAGGGTGAGCAAGCTCCAAGTCTGACCGGCAGTTACGCTCCAGCCGTGCAGTGCGACTTTTCCGAAGAGCTGGCGAACACGAGGCTGCCAGCTGTTGCTCTGGTTCTCATTCGCCGTGGGAGCTGCGCCCAGGAAGTCCATTTCGTAGTAGCCGGTCAACTTGGCTGCACCAGCGTTACCTTCGGCCAGCAGCGAGAGGCGGGACTGACGGGCCGTACCGCGCCATTCGGTCATGTTGTAGGCAGGAGTGGAGGAATTCACCGAGATGGGGAAATTCGATCCAGAGTAGTAGCTGCCGATGTCGGCGTTCTCGGCATGTTGGCGCCACAAAGATTCAGCCGCCAGGAAGCCTCCCGGAGTGATATGAATGCCCTTGTAATGAATATAGGCAGGCGCTTCTAGATCGCCGACTCTCTTTTGGGCTTCCAGAGCGGCTGCATTGGCGCTGTTGAGTTCGGGCTTAAGGCTGTTGACATCGGCTTGGGCGGCAGCAGCTTTGGCAGCGGCGTCGGCGGCAGCAGCGGCAGCGGCGGCAGCTTGCTGCTGCGCGGCGGCAGCGGCAGCTTGGGCGGCAGCATCAGTCGTTCCAGGGGCTACGGGCTGAACGCCCTTGAGCTGATCGATCTCAGCCTGTTGCGATGCGACCTTTTCTTCCAGCCGCTTGATGGCCTCGCAGGCTTCGCAAGGGGCCTTCTCTTCTGTTTTCACAGCATGATGTTTTTTGGACTTCTTGGCGGAAACTTCGCCTTCCGACGCCATGGCCGTAGCCATGCACATGCCGGACAGCGCGATCACCGCCAAAACTTTTTGATAGCTCTTCATAGATTTCTCGCTCCAAAGTCGTGCATTCGCGCTTTCCCTTCAGCCCTATGCTGGCGGGTTGCGCGATTAAGTTAGGGTATTACCAAGCCCGGCGAACCGCCCGGACTCACGGACTCTCATTAATCCAGCTATTGAGGAGTAGTACTGATTCTATCGTACTCTCCTGTCGAGCTACAAAGGACGGGTTGTCTGTTTTGATACGCTCCAACGATAGTGACCAACGGAAATGGAGTACAGCCATCTACACTGGCCCCACAAAAAACGCCCTGATTCTTGCAATTTCCCTTTGAATACAGCCAGTGTCGCAGAGCGCACCGGGTACCCGCCCTGCACGGTACAAGTCAACATTCCACCCGGGATATCACTCCTGAGTATCTGGTTGATGCCATTACTGCATTGTTAAGGCGATGTGAATTTTCGGTAACACCGACGCATATTCATCGGAAAATCCAAGCGCGCTGCCTGCGCGAGTCGATACACAACTGCAAACGAGATCGTCAGGGAGAGCCGCTCGACCGGGCAATCATAAGGATCTGAGCTGAAAAATGGCGGGTTGCGACCCCCGTTGTTGCGTGTTGTTGACTGTCTACGCCGGGCGTGGCGGAATGTGTCCAGTAGTTCGCCACGCTTTTTCTCTCAAGATTTCATACTCTTGTTCTCGCTGCAGAATAAGCTTCGCACCACCACCCCTTCCAGACACTCTGGACGGGTGTTGATACGGCGCAGGGGGAGGCCCGGCGGCTGACATAGACGCGTTGGCGGAGGCAGCTTCCGTGCATGACTGTCAGATTTGACAGGTGAATCTTTTCACTTTCAAACCTACCTTGAGGTGTCTACATTCGAGTTCAGGGCATGGGTCGAAAATGCCGTTCGCTGACAATGCCATGAGGAAGATTTCATGATGCGCTACTGCAGGTGGTTGTTGGGAGCGTTTGTGCTTACCGCCCTCCTATCCGTGCCAGCGAGGGCACAGCAGACATTTGAATTTATTCCTGAAGTTGACGGCTATTACACGCTGGATCCGAAAGTGCGCCTGAGTTTTCAGGCCAAGCAGACTTGGCAAGACGGGGAGCTCACACAGGGTCAGTTTGGGCCCAACATACAATTCTTCATGAAGCCTTTGCTCAGCCTGAAAAGGATTCGCTTGTACGATCTGGACGCCGAGAAAAGACGAGCGCTCGTATGGACGCTTGGTTACCGATATGTGCGCAATCCTGGCAAGGCTAGCGTGAATCGCACCATACTCGCGGTTTCCTCGAACCTGCCGTTTAAGGGCGGATTAGTAATTACCGACCGCAACCGAGGAGAGCTCAACGTCCAGGCCGGCGTTCTAACCTGGCGCTATCGCAACCGGTTGTCATTTGAGCGGGGATTTTCCTTGTACCATTTCCATTCGGTACCATATGGCAGCGCTGAGGTCTTTTACGATAGCCGGTATGGGAAATGGAGCAGTACCGATTTGTACGCGGGTTCGAAGTTCCCGGTACATGAACACGTCCAGTTCGACACTTACTACGAGCATCAGAACAACACCGGCAAACATCCGAATCGGCAAATAAATGCGTTTGGACTCATACTCAATCTTTACTTTTGAAATCGCGTGCAAGAAGAGCCACTGCAACAGACGAGAGCCAATTCACCACCGATTGCTACTGTGTTCCAAGTTTTATTCCTCCTCGGCGAATTCGGTTGCTCCGGTGTGTGCGAGGCTGTAAGTGAGTTCAGAAGAGAGCTCACCGCGAGCAGCGTGGCCTCCTATCAGGATTAGCTGTCGCAGGTCGCCAGACGGGCCGACCGTATCGTCCCATGCAGAACTATGCAATGGTCTTTTCTTTCGATAGAGGCCGGCGCCCTTTTTCGATCGAAAATCTTGTGCAAGCGCGGGACGCACTGCCTTCGGGGCGCTTACGATACGCAAAAAGTGGCCCGCCGCGAAGCGACGGGCCACTCCTTGAAAACAGCAGCTCAGCTATTTCTTTTTCGTGGCTGCTGCCTTTTTCGACGGAGGAGCTGGCGACAGCAGAACCATGGAATCCTCAGCGTTAAAGGGGTACGTCTGGACTGACTCCTGAGGGCTCTTGCCAGGGATGTTCAGAGTAACGTCCACGCGGCGGTTGCTTGCCCATTGGATTACTTTGATCTTCTTCAGCAATTTCGCCCTGTCTTCAGCGCTCACCTCGGGGTTCTGTTCCACCGCATTTTTAACTTCGGCTTCGGTGAGGTTATGTTGCTTACCGTACGCCTTGGTCTGAATACTGGCTTCCGGAACGCCCTGCTCAACCAGCAGGTGCTTGGTGCTTTCAACACGCCGCTCGGACAGTGCCTGATTGTATGGCACGGAACCACGCTGGTCGGCATGGCCTTCCAAGGTCAGGGTGGCATCCGGCTTGCTTTGGAGATACGTCTTGAAGCTGCTTGCGAGTTTGGCGAGAGTAGCTTCCTGGCTAGGCATCAGGCCGCCGTCGGGCTTCTTGACCGAAGGCTTGTCTGTCGCAAAGTAGATACTCCGAATCTTCAGGTATTCCTCGATTTCGGTCTGCGGCGGGGGAGGTGGTGCAACCACTGCTGCAGCAGCGTTGATCGTCACCCCGGCGCTCGCCGCTGCGGTCAGGCTGCGGTCGTCGGTCACCGTGCAATTTACGGTAATGCTGCTTGCCGGCTGAACGCCGGTGGTGTCCAGGGTGTAGTGCGTGCCGGCTCCGCTCAAATTTCCGGCAGTCGATGTGCAGCTGTAGCTCAGCGGACGGTTATCCGGGCTGCTGCCGCTGGCCGTAATTGTCGAGCTTTGGCCCGCGTCCACCGAACTCGGGCTCGCTGAAACGGACAGAGTCGGCGGATTCATCGGGTTCACCATGAAGCTCACCTGGCAACCTGCGGTCCGCTGATTCTTGCCACTGCCGCTGTCTACAACCGTGACGGCAACCGTATAGCTGCCTGCGGCCAGTCCCGTGGTGTCAATCGAGCTTCCGGAGACCTTGCCGCCGGTGGTGGAATAGGAGTAGCGCAAAGTGCGCTTGGGTGAAAAGCCCGAGGGGGTCACGCCGAGATTGACCGGCATGCCGGCATCTACTGAAGTCGGGGTTGCACTGCAGCTTGCGCTCACCGCAACCTCGTGGGGCAAGCCAAAGTTAAACACGACTCCGCTCTTTAGCTGGAAGCTATTCTGACTGTTGTCATTGCTGCAAACGGAGAAGGCACATGCGTTGCCGAAGCGGGTGTAGAGATATTGCGCATCGATAGGCCGCAGGGAAAATCTCCGGTTGATCTTGATGTCAAATCCAACACCAGCCGTCAAGCCGAAGGCGGTCGTCGTGTGTGAGGGGCCGGAGTTGGCGGAAAGCGAGAGGCGGTCCCCGCCGAAGCTGGCGTCAAAAAACGGTGTGAACCGGGTATGGTTGCGGAAGGTAAACCGCGGGCCGCCCATAAATGTAACCTGATCGCCGGAAATAGGCAGGCCTAAAGTGTTTCCGAAGAACTTGCAGTAACCCCCGTCAAACGCAAAACCCAACAGGCTCGTGACATTGTAGGCGATGGTGCCACCGCCACCAGCGCAGTTGAGGCTTTCACTTGTGCTCGGGCCGTCAGAAATAGCTCCAGCGAGAGGGGTGCGGTCGTACACGAATTCCGGAGCTACTTCGACCTTTGGGTACGGTTCCTGAGCCAGTGCCATGGCCGACACCAACAAAAGCAATCCCACAAGAACAAACGGCTTACGCATCTTGTTTCTCCTTAGCGATCAAGATTAACCAGTTAAAGTTGAAGACCACGCCAGCCTGCAGCAGAACCCGTTCAGCATGTTACGCTTACCCGCCTAGCCAGCACGGGGTAAGTCATATACACGTAGTCGGCCTGAATGGGGCGAATCGAGAATCGGGGAGTCACCTTGTAATCGAGTCCGTCGCCCGCGATGAGTGCATAACTGTTCGGCTGGATGCTGAACCTGGGGTGATACCGTGAACAGCTGCCAATCCTTGGGAGCGGCATCACTCTGTGCCAACAAAAGTGACGGTGCGCAGATGGCGACTCCCGAGAGTACTAGAACGGAAAAGAATCGACGCAAAGACATCTGAAGCCTCCCAACACTTTCAGAGGTATCGACTCAATGAAACAGCTAACTCGGCCGTTGGCCTTTGGACCGGCAATGGAACTGGCGTGAATTGTTGCACCGCCACTCTGTGAGGCCAAAGTTCACGACACGCTGCACCGCAGATTTTAGCCCAAGCTGAGCGCCTCGTTCACATATTGTTAATATTTCTGCTCGGCTGATGTTTATCTACTAGCTTCCGCTGGCGCCCCGGTGCGCACCCCGGATTTCCCTCCATCCGAGGCTATAAGGGAAAAGAACCTGCCTGCCCAGCTTCATTATCGTAAGCGCCGCGCCAGTCCGAATTCGAAGAGCGCGAACAGCGAATGAATCGAGTTAAATGCCTAAAATCAATGAGTTAGGATTGGTATTGATCGTCTTGTGTCGCCACGGGGAGCGAGTTATGATACTGCTCGTTTATGTGGTTCTACGTGACAAGTTGGGAAGCAATTAGCGGTCCTGCACTCGCTGTTTCCGCAAATTACTGCGTCTCAAGCCATTGGAGTAGCTGGCAGCTCATGAGACGGGACATGTTGGCTCGCGCCGATCTGGTCGCTTACTCCGGGGTGGCTACCTCGCGGGACGCGTTACTGCAATACCGGATTTACGCGGAGCAATATTCCCGAGGCCAGCCCCGATGTGTATCTTACGGGGTGACACCCATACAATCAGCATGCAGGCAGTGTGGCCAACATCGACACGTATCAGCCTGTAGCAAAGGCCTTCCAATGGCGTGCTCGTCGAGGATGATTTTGATGAGCGCCGGAAACATTCCGAGACGGTGGAGCGCAGCAAAGGCGGGACGAAGCTGCATTCGCCTCTATGGGCTGACTTTTTCGACTTCTCGATCGCCGACGAGGTGCACCAACTCGCCGGCGACATGAAGTTCTTCACGATGATGCCCGCTTAATGCTCTAGGCGGTAGTCCACGGCATGCACGGCACCGTCGTCGTTTCCGAGATCCGGCACTCCATAGGGCCCACCGGCTGGGGCCAAGATCGTTCCTGGATACATCGAAACCACCGCCGCAGAACGGCCCCACCGGGTATTTCAGGCCTCCGATGGACCAATCTCAGAGTGTATTCTCCCGTAGTTGCCGATCTCTATGCGGCGGAGCAGGTCGCGTAGAAAAACCACACAAACTTATGGAGCTCCCGGCCGCAATTCGTCGTGTATTTCCATTATCTGGTACTCCTGCTGCTGTTCGAGCTCTCTCTCGCGCGCCTTTTCCGTAGGGACAACCGTAGCCTGTACATGTTTCCCCAAGTGTGACCTGCAGATGTCCTGGTTGGAAACCTGCATCACTGTACCCTCATCCTCGATCAACTCCACCACTCCGCGGTTGTCGGTACAACTTTTATCGCAGGTGGGAAAGCCCCCCACCTGCACTACGCACGATGATAGGCAGATCGTGCCACTCATTTTCAAAGTTGTGGTTGAACTCTGGGCGAGCATGAACCCCGCTGAACCCAGAACGATCCCCAATGTCCAAGCGATTCGTCTCATCTCGACTTCTCCTACAGGTGAAAAGATTCGTAATTCACACAGATGAACGAAGCTCTGATTTCGAGGTTCGGTCTCTGCAGCCTAGGGTTAATCAGGTGGGATGGGTATTTTGGAAGAGGGTTTGTCCGAAATCGAGTGTTGCACCTCCTATAAGCCCTGTTCGCCCTGTAGGCCGGTACGAGTTATCTAGTCGCTAATATCGGGGTGAGCTCTGGACCATCGCTTTTCCAGGAATAAAAGCCAAACAGTCTGAGTTGTTTTACCCAATCGAGGTATCTCCCATGTACACGGGCAGTCCACTTGGAAGCCAGGCTCGCGATACAAGACATCCATAAACCTACGCCCGAGAAGTGGCTTACCGCTGGCATCCCTGGTGTGATTCATCGCATAATGGTGTGAGTGATAGGGTTAGCTCACCGCGGAGGGTTGTGTGAGCGGTTGAAACAGGCGGTCTTGAAAACCGCTTTACGGGAAACCGTAACGGGGGTTCGAATCCCTCACCCTCCGCCAGCTATTTTAGTTTCAAATACTTACAAGCGTTGCTAGCAGCAGTGGC
>CAVUKX010000017.1:0-189674 GCA_963742165.1 uncultured Acidobacteriota bacterium
AGACTCGAACTCCTGACCTCTACCGTGTCAAGGTAGCGCTCTAACCAACTGAGCTACGCGCCTACATCACTGATTACATGTAGCTTACCAGCGATTTTACTGCAACGCAACCGCATCACAACACCCGATGATTACCCGCCAGATGCCTACATCCCCATCGCTGTCAGGTACTTCTGCTGGGCTGCCTTCTGTTGGGCACTGACCGCATGACTGTAAACGTCAGCCGCGGTCCTCATGGTTCTTGTGCCGCAGAATGGACCGCGTCACTGACAAGTGTACATCATTTGCCGAGAGGAACGTGGGCAGCGAGTGGCGCAAAATGTGTCAGCCAAAACGACCTGCACATTCCTCTGGGATCATGCAGCCCTGACTTCCGCAGGGCGCGCGGTAAGCCGAAAGCGGCTTGGGGGCTCAATGTTCGCGGCGCACCAGGACCGGGCCTTGCGCCGGCACGCTCACGGCCCGTGGAACCGCTGCGGCGTACAGATGGGGTCTGGCCTCGTCCACAGTGTTGGTGACTGCGCGCAGAGAGCCGTTCTGCAGGACCAGCACCATGTCACAGCGCTCCAGCGTGCTCAGCCGATGGGCGATCATGAATGTTGTTCTACCCTCCATCAGGGTATCCAGGGCTTCCACGATGAGTTCTTCCGTACGAAGATCGATGGCGCTGGTGGGTTCGTCAAGAATCAGCATGGGGGCATCTTTGAGGAAGGCGCGCGCAATCGCCAGCCTCTGCCGCTCGCCTCCGGAGAGCCCTGTCCCGCCGTCTCCCAGCAGGGTGTCATAGCCTTGCGGCAGGCGTTGAATGAAGTCGTGCGCGTTGGCCAGTTGGGCGGCACGCATCACCTGGGCGCGCGAAGCCTGCGGATCGGAATAGGCGATGTTGCCCGCCACGCTGGTGGAAAACAGCATCGGCTCCTGCAGCACAATGGAGAACTGCTGCCGCAAGCCGACGAGGTTGTACTCCCGCAGATCAGTCTGGTCGATCAGAATGGATCCGCTGGTGGGATCGTAGAAGCGGGTCAGCAGATTGACCAGGGTGCTTTTGCCCGATCCGCTCGGTCCCACCACTCCCACGCGCATGCCGGGGCGGACGTGAAATGAGATGTCCTGCAAGACGCGGCGCCCGCCCGCCGTGTAGTGGAACGAGACGTTGCGGAACTCGACCTCGCCGCGGGCCCGCACCGGGTTGGAGACCGGCGGCGTCTCCTCCATCTCGGGGGTTTCCTCCAGCAGCGCAAAGGCGCGATGCAGGCTGGCCAGCGTCGATTGCAACTCGGGAATTTTGGTGCTGATGGTGCGCAGCGGTTCATAGAGCTGCGCCATGTAGGCCATGACCAGCAAAAATTCGCCGACCGTCATCATCTGCTGGCGCACCTCGGTAACGCCCATGACCATGGCCACGGCCGCCGCCAGCGCCACGCACAATCCAATCAGCACGTGAAAGCCAGCCTGAATGGAGGCCAACCGCACCTGCTCGGCCATGCGTTGGCGCGACTTGCGGCGGAAGCGTTCGTCCTCGAATGCTTCCTGTCCGAAGGCTTTCACCGCGCGCAGGCAGCTGAGCGCCTCGTGCAACACCAGCATCGCCGAGCTGTCCAGTTCGCTGATCTCGTGATAGCGCTTGTGCACCTTGCGGCTGGAGTTGCGCGCCAGCACGAAGAGCACGGGCGAGACAACGGCCGCGATCGAGGCAATGTGCCAGCTGAGGCGAACCGTCACCACCATCATGGCAGTGAAGGTGAAGAGCGACGAAAACAGAGGCACCATCCCCTGGAGGAACAGGTTCTGAATGGCAGGGGCGTCATATTGAATGCGGTAGGCAGTGTCATTGGCGCCACGCCGGTCGTGTACGGACAGGCTCAACCGCTGCGCGCGAAACAGCAGAAGCCCGCGCAGATCGTGAACCAGTTTTTCTCCCGTGTAGGTGCACAGCAGCCAGCTTGCCAGCGATTGAAAGCAGTTCAGCAGCGCAATGGCCAGCAGCAGGAGTGCGCAGACCAGCAACCCGCCGCTGGGGGCCGTCAGCCACCGGGCCGGCAACGGCAGCCGATGCAGCCAGCCGGGCAGGGCGTGCGTACCCAGCACGCTGTCCACTGCGATCTTGAGCGGCAGCGGAGCCAGCAGGGTAACCGGCGCGGACAACAAGGAGAGGAGCACGATCCCGGTCAGATGCGGCCAGCAGGGCCGGGCCAATTTCACGGCCCTGCGTATCACGGCCGAATTGGAGCGCTGCTGCCCGTTGGACGGAGTCATAAAAGACACATCACCTTCTACGCGATGAAACCAGCATAGAGACGCGATATACCCTCCACAATCAGGTTGAGCCACTAGCTCGCGCATGATTCCCCTTAGTCACTTTGGTAATGTCCCTGCGGCGTGGCTCATAACTGGCATAGGCACACTCCGATAGAAGGCCGCAGACCGTAACCCGTCCGGTTTCACTTAATTTTGAAGAAGTCTTTTTCCGGTCATTTTCCGGGGACGTGGAGCTGCCACGAGTCCAGCCTATCGTGGGAATCTGTCCAGGAATGGGAAGCGACCACTGGCCATCCCCTAGGAAAGATGAAAGTTTTCTCACGATCTGAACCGGGCACGCCTCATGCTGAACACTCAAACGGTATGAAGCGGAGCTCGACGAATGCGGATCCTGGTGATTGAAGACGACGCGGCGCTGGCCTCCTACATTCGCAAGGGGCTGGAGTCGGAGCACTATGCGGTGGACGTGGCGCTGGACGGGGAGCAGGGCGCACTCATGGCCACGGACCTCGATTACGACCTCATGGTTCTCGATCTGAACCTTCCCAAACTCGACGGCATCTCGGTGCTGCGGAACGTGCGGCCGGGCAAGCCGCAGCTTCCGGTTCTGGTTCTCACCGGCCGCCCGCGCGTCGAAGACCGCATCTTCGCCCTGGACAGCGGAGCGGACGACTGTGTGATCAAACCATTCTCCTACTCCGAACTCTCCGCCCGCGTGCGCGCGCTGCTGCGGCGCGGGCGCCCGTCGGTCAACTCGGTGCTGCAGGTGGCCGACCTGAAGCTGGACCGGGTGGAGCGCAAGGTGCAGCGCGGCGGCCGCAGGATCGAACTGACGGCCAAGGAATTTGCGCTGCTGGAATATCTCATGCGCAACGCGGGACGGCGCATCACCCGTTCCATGATCATCGAGCACGTCTGGAACCTGAACTTCGATACCAGCACCAACGTGGTTGACGTATACATCAATTACCTTCGCAAAAAACTCGATCAGGACGCATCCTGCCGTCTGATCCACACCATACGCGGCGTCGGCTACGAGTTGAGCGATAGCCACGACGAAGGCGAGGTTGCATGAACCCGCAGCGCGAGTTCCTGTGCGAGTCCTTCCATGCGCTGGCTCAGCCCATCACGGCGCTCCACGTAAGGTTGGAGATGGGGCTGAAGAAAGAAGCGGAACATTCCGGTGCGCGGCAGATCTTTCAGGAATGCCTGGGCCTGACCGATCGCCTCATGGAAGACCTGGCCGTCTTCCGCGAGATCGCCAGCCTCGACGAAGAACCACCGCTTGCATTCTGCGACGGGCGGGCGCTGATCGAAAGCTGCGTGGAGGAATTGGCGCCGGTGGCCGAGGATTGCGGGGTCGCGCTTCACCTCAGCATCGAACCAGGCCACATGCGGTGCAGCCAGCCGATGTTGCAGCGAGCCATCTTCGTTCTGCTCGATGCCATGATCGCTGGCGCAGCCCGTGGGGGCAGCATCTCGATCGGTCTGACCAGGCATGAAGATGGATTCCAGCTGGAGTTGCGCCCCGGCGCGCCGCCCGGCCGCCGCCAGGAGCTTTGCCGCAAGCTGATGCAAGTGGCCGGAGGCAGCGGCATTCAATTTGACTCCACCCGAACCTCCGCCACGTTCCAGGGAAGAACGTATCGGCAGAGAGCGGAAAAGACTTCAGTGGATTAGCGATTTCTAACTTCGCACTAATCTTGTTCCAATCCTGGGAGAGTACAAATCAACTTATATGACTGCAGCTCAAACGATGATTCCCTCTCTGCGCGGCGCTGCATCGATTCTGATTGCCACACCCAATACGGCTTTGCGCCGGCGGCTGGCTGACAGCCTGCGCAGGCTGACCACGCTGGAGGAGGCCGCCACGGGGGCCGAGGCGCTGAGCATGCTGGAGCGCTACAGCGCCCGCATCGTGATTCTGGACCGGCTGCTTCCGGACCTGAACTGCGACGAACTGGTTGGCGTGATCGAACGCCAGTTTCCCTACACCAACGTGGTGCTGCTGGATGGCGAAAGCGGCCGCATCGACGTGCCCGAAGAGATGCGCGGCCAGGACGCCTACCGCTGGTTTCAGGAACTGAATGGCAGCTTGCCGCAGAGCCCGCCGGCCGCTCCTTCGCACATCCCGGCAGAGGTCGCAGCAACGGACTGCAAGCCGCTGCCGGGCATGATCGGCGTCAGTCCCGCCATGCTGGAGCTTGCCAGCCTGGTGCGCGCCGTCGCGCCTCACTCCACCGCGGTGCTGATTACCGGGGAGACCGGAGCCGGCAAAGAGCTGGTGGCCGAGGCCGTGCACGAGCTTAGCCCCCGGGCGGGCAAGCCCTTCATCACCGTGAATTGCGCGGCGATTCCGGAGGCGCTGGTGGAGGCCGAACTGTTTGGCCATACCCGCGGCGCCTTCACCGGGGCCGTGCAGTCGCGGCTGGGAAAGATCCATGCCGCCCAGGGCGGCACCATCTTCTTCGACGAGATCGGAGAGCTTCCGCTGGGCAGCCAGGCCAAGCTGCTGCGCTTCCTGGAGTGCGGCGAGGTGCAGCGCCTGGGCACCAGCGATGTCTTCCGCCTCGACGTCCGCGTGGTTGCCGCCACCAATGTCGATCTGGAAGCGCGGGTGCAACAGAAGCTCTTCCGCGAGGACCTGTACTACCGTCTCTCGGTGTTCCCCATCGAACTGCCGCCGCTGCGCGACCGTCTTACCGACATTGCTCTGCTCGCCCGGCACTTCATCGCGCAGCTTGCCGGCAACAAGGCGGGCAAGCTGACCCCGGAGACGGAAGCCATCCTCGCTTCCCACTCCTGGCCGGGCAACGTTCGCGAGCTGCGCAACGTCATGGAGCGCGCCTTCGTACTCTCCGCCGGCCGCCCGCTGATTACCCCCGAGCAGATTCGTCTTCGCAAGCCATGCACCGCAGTGCACTCTCCCTCAGAAAGTTCTTAACCCCGCGGCTGCCGATTGGCAGCTCCCGTGCACATACTGCTTCTGCTGAGTTGCTGAATCCATCGAGAACAGCTAAGAGAAAGACGTTCGCGAAATGCGTTCGAGGAAAGACCATGAACGACTGGCAAATCATCCCTGAGATGGTAGGCTGCAACGCAAGCCTGCGAATGGCCGCGATGCAGGCGGTGGACGCCGTGGAACAGGGCCGTCACCTGGTGGTGGAAGGAGAGCCGGGAACCGGCCGCCGTCTGCTGGCGCGCAGCGCGTGGGGACGCCGCAGTCCCGGTGCCGCTTCGCTGTTTACGCTCGACTGCAGAATCTTCGGCGCCGATGGCGCAGAAGCCCTCCTGTTCGGCGAACGCTCTTCCACCGGCGCCCACACCACGATCCGTTTGGGCAAGCTGAACCTTGCCGGCGGCGGTGGGATTCTGCTGCTGCATGCCGAATCTCTTCCGCTCAAAACCCAGGGCCGTCTGGCGCAGAGCCTGGGAAAGAATTTGATGTACCCGCGCGGTGAGGCGGTCCAACTGCTCATGACCTGCGCGCCTTCGCTGCATGCGCCGCTCTCGCTCCATCCCGAGCTGGCCGCGCTGCTGGTGCGGGTGCGCGTGCCGGCCCTGCGCCAGCGCGTCGAAGACATCCGCGCCATCGCCGAGGCGTTCCTGCGCACCACCTTGCCGCTGGAAACCGTCCGCTGTTCCCAGGCGTTGATCGACAAGTTCTGCTCCTACAACTGGCCCGGCAATATCACCGAGTTGCGCACGGTGCTGCGCCGGCTTGTGCTGGAAGCCCACCATGGCATGCTCGACGTGCGCCATCTGGCGGATCTGATGTGCCGCGATGAAAACTGCTTTTCGCTGCTGCAAGGCAGCTACCCGGCACCGCAGGTTGAAGCCGGCAGCGATTCGCTGGTCATTTTGCCGGAGACAAGGAGCGTGCAATGAACCTCACCGACACGCCGCTCATCGATCGCCTGACGCATTTTCTGGATGCGACTGCCTACCGCAGCGGAATCATCGCCGGCAATATCGCCAACATCGACACGCCGGGCTATCACGCGCGCGACCTGGATTTCCGCAGCCAGTTGATGTCGCTGACCAGTACCGATGCGCAGCCTGCGCCTCCGCTGGTTGCCCAAGAGGTTCCCGGACTCACCGAGCGGCCCGACGGAAACAACGTCAACATGGACCGCGAAGGACTGGCGCTGGGCCAGGTGCAGTTGCAGTTCCAGACCGGCGTGGCGCTGATCAAGTCGGAACTGCACCGCCTCAACCAGGCCATTCACGAAGGAGCCGCGGCAATGAACCTGTTCGGGATGATGGGAATCAGTGCCTCGGGCCTGACTGCCGAGCGCACCCGGGCCGAGGTGGTGGCCGGCAACATGGCCAACGCCGAGAGCACGCACACCGCCGAAGGCGGCCCCTACCAGCGCAAGGAAGTGGTCTTCCAGAGCCAGGCGCCCTCCAGCTTCCGCATGCAACTGGCCTCGGCCGGCGGCATGGCCCCGGCGCAAGCGGCCGGCGGGGTCGCGGTAAGCGCCATTGTCTCCGATCCGTCCGCACCCGTGATGCGCTACGATCCAACCCATCCGGACGCCAACGCCGACGGATTCGTGGCCTATCCCAACATCAACCCGGTACTGGAGATGACCGACCTGATGGGAGCCGCGCGCGCCTATCAGATGAACGCCTCGGCGGTGCAGGCCGCCAAGCAGATGATCCAGCAATCGATCGATTTATTGAAATAGGAGTATGGGACCCATGTTTGTCACGCCATCATCACTGGGCAGCCTGGCCGGCATGGCCGGTTCGGCATTGGGAGGAAGCACGGCAGTCTCCGGCGGCGCTGCGGCGGGAGATTTCGCCGGCACTCTGGGCTCGGCCATCGCCAAGGTAAACGAGCTGCAGAGCAGCGCCGAGCAGAAGGTCACCGGGCTGCTTGCCGGCGACGGACAGGACATTCATACCGCCGCATTGTCGGTGGAGCGCGCCTCGCTCGGCTTCGACCTCATGCTGCAGGTCCGCAACAAAGTTGTGGGCGCTTATCAGGAAATTTCCAAGCTTCAATTTTAAGATTGATCCCTATTTAAGGCTGTAGCATGAGTGAATCCAAGAGCTTCGGGCAAGTGGTCACCCAGTTGCGCGAATTCGGTGCGAGTCTTACCTCGCAGCAGCGCATGTTGCTCGGCGGAGGCGCCGTGCTGGTGGTGGTGGTTCTGCTCACCTTCGTGCACCTGCTGGCCAAAGACGACATGACCATGCTGTTCTCCAACATGGAACCCGCCGATGCCCAGTCGCTCGGCCAGCGCCTGACGGCGAAGAACATCCGCTACGAGCTCTCGCCCGACGGCAAATCGGTGCTGGTCCCCGCCGATCAGTTG
Source organism: uncultured Acidobacteriota bacterium (assembly GCA_963742165.1). GTDB lineage: Bacteria > Acidobacteriota > Terriglobia > Terriglobales > Acidobacteriaceae > TOLSYN. The sequence continues at coordinate 7,584 of CAVUKX010000017.1, forward strand.
CAGAGCGCGCGCATGGAGATTGCCTCGCAGGGAGCACCGCATAGCGGACGCCTGGGCTTCGAACTCTTCGACAAAACCAACTGGGCGACCAGCGATTTCGACGACAAGGTGAACTATCAGCGTGCGCTCGAAGGCGAACTGGAGCGCACCATTCAGGCCATGAGCGGCGTGGAGTCCGCGCGGGTTCATCTGGTCATCCCTCCCGACTCCATCTACTCGGAGCAGGACCGCCAGGCCAAGGCCGGCGTCATTTTAAAACTCAAGGAACATCGTCTTGCGCCGGAGTTGCGCCAGGCCGTGCAGCGGCTGGTGGCCAGTGCCGTGGACAAACTCGACGCGCAGAACGTAACGGTGGTGGACGCCGAGGCGGGCGAGGCTTCCGGCGGCGGAGCGACCGAGACCGCAGGCGGCGAACGCAGCGCCGAGCAGATGCTGGCCGACCAACTGATTCATACCCTGGAACCGGTGGTGGGTACCGACCATGTGCGCGCCACCGTGCACGCCGAGTTCGACCCCGGCACGGTGGAAGAGCAGCAGGAGAGCTACGATCCGGAGAAGACGGTCGCGCTCACCATGCAGCGCAGCGAGGAGAGCAACGGCGGAGCCCAGCCCGGCGGAGCCAGCGGAACCGCCTCCAACGTACCCGGCGGAGGCTCTCCGGCCAAGACTTCCGGCGAGTCTCTGGCTCAATCGAAATCCGAGAGCGGAACCTATGCGGTCAACAAGATCGTGCGCCACACCCTGGAGCCGGCCGGAAGGTTGAAGCGTCTGGCCGTCGCGGTGCTGGTGGATGACAGCTTCAATCCCGCGGATAAGCGCAACCCGCGCCAGAGGCGCTCACCCGAAGAGTTGAAGAGCATTGAGGAGATCGCCAAGGCATCGGTGGGCTTTGACAGCACGCGCGGCGACCTCCTCACCGTGCAGAACATCAGCTTCCGCGCGGACTCCACTGACCTTCCCGCGCCTCCCACGAAGCTGGAAAAGATGCGCACGCTGATGATCGACTTGAGCAGCTACGTCCGCATCGCGGGTATGCTGCTGCTGTTCCTGGTCACCTACCTGCTGGTCTTGCGGCCGGTGAAGAAGCAACTCATCCGCTCGCTCAAGGCGGCCCATCCGGAGGAGATCGCGGCGCTGCCTGCAAGCTCCGGCGCGGGAGCTGACCCGGCGTTGCCGGAAGGCGAAGGAGCCGGGTCGCAGGAGCGTCCGCAGATGGCGCGACTCAAGGACGATATCTCCAGCCGGGTGCGGACCGAACCGGTCAGCGCCGCGCGCCTGGTCCAGGACTGGATCAGAAATGGGGAGCGCCCATGACCGCCACTCTGCCGCCCTCGCAGGCGGGTATCCGCAAGGCCGCCATTTTGCTGGTTCTTCTCGGCGAGGAGGTCGCCAGCCTGATCTTCCGAAATCTGAATGACAGCGAGTTGCAAAAGGTCACCCAGGAGATCTCCGACATCGGCGCCATCGATCCCGCCGAAGCTACCGCGATTTTAAGCGAATACTACAACCTGGCCATTACGCAGGAGTACATCGCCCAGGGCGGCACCGAGTATGCCGAGCGGTTGCTGGTAAAAACGCTGGGCCCAGAAGGCGCGCGCGCCATGCTGGAGGCGGTCACCCGCGCCCAGGAGCTCAGCGCCGGCAAGCTGGATTCGCTGCAGAAGGCCGATCCGCAGCAGCTGGCCAAGTTTCTTCAAGGAGAGCATCCCCAGACCATCGCGCTGATCATGGCCCACCTGGACCCCAAGCAAGCCTCGGCACTACTCATGAAGCTGAACGAGGAGACGCGGGCGGCGGCCATCAAGCGGCTGGCCGAGCTGCGCCAGTTCTCGCCGGAGATGGCGCAGAAGGTTTCCGTGGTGCTGCACAAGAGGCTGCAGGCGCTGGGCGAGCAGAGCCGCCGCGCCTACGCCGGATTCAAAGGCGTGGCCGACCTGCTGAACCGGATGGATCCCTCCTCGGGCAAGGTCATCCTCGAACTCATCGAGCGCGATGACGCCAAGCTGGCGATGAGCATTCGCAATCTGATGTTCACCTTTGACGATTTGCTCGGAGTGCCCGAAGCTGGCATCCGCGAACTGCTGGCCCAGCTCGACAAAAAGACGCTGGCGCAGGCGCTCAAAGGCGCCTCGCATCAATTGCGCGATCACCTGTTCAAGTCCATGTCATCGCGCGCCGTTGAAATGCTGAAGGAAGATATGGAGTCGCTGGGACCGGTCCGCTCCAAAGATGTCATCAAGGCACAGCAGGAATGCGTTGCGGCGGCGCGCAAACTCGAGTCCCAAGGCAAACTGCAGTTGAAGCAGGAGAACGAAGATGAACTCGTTGTATGAATCCGTTCCATTCGCGGCGCGGCTGGCCTCGCGGCAAGATTCCGGCATCGCAAACTATCTCCCGCTGGAGTACCGCGAGGCCGAAGAACCCATGCTGCCGGAAGACGATTGCCAGGAACAGGGGGCAGAAAACCTCGTCGATGCGCCGCCGGCCGAGCCTCTGCCCGACCCCGCCGAAGTGCTGGAGGCCCGCCTCGAGCAGGAGCGCCGCGCCATCCGCGCCCTGGCACATCAGGAGGCGGAGCACGAGATTCAGAAAGCCCGCGCCGCCATTGCCGCAGCCATCCAGCAATTTGCCCAGCAGCGCGACGAATATTTTCACCAGGCCGAATCTGAGATCGTCAGCCTGGTTCTGGCCATCGCCCGCCGCCTCATCCACCGCGAAAGCCAGATCGACCCGGGTCTGCTCGGCGGACTGGTACGCCACGAGTTGGAACAGTTGGACGCCGCCACCAGCGTGCGCCTCTTTGTCTCACCGGATACATTGAGCGCCTGGAATGAGACGGTGCGCGCCATCCCGCATCCGGTGGAGCTGCTCTCCGACAAAACGCTCGGCCCCGGCGACGCCCGCATGGAAACCGCGCTGGGCGCCACCACGGTAAGCCTGGAGCGCGAGCTGAAGGAAATCGAACGCGGCTTCTTCGATCTGCTCTCCCGCCGTCCGCCGGCCGCCGACACCAAGGCGGGACGCGTGCAATGATCCTCGACCGCTACGCGCAGGCGCTCCAGCAGATGCCGCGGCGTCTGTGGAGCGGACGCATCTCCAAGGCGGTTGCAGGACTGATCGAATCGGTGGGCCCGCACTGCGCGCTGGGCGATTGCTGCCTGATCCGCGACCACGCAGGACATGAAGTCGAGGGCCAGGTGGTTGGCTTCCACGGCTCCACCGTGCTTTCCATGCCGCTCTATCCCGCCAGTGGGGTCCGCTTCGGCGACACCGTCTCCACCTGGAACGCACGCCCCAGCATCCGGGTCACCGAGAACATGTTGGGCCGGGTGGTGGACGCCAGCGGAGAACCCATCGATGGCCTGGCGACGTGGAGCGGAGGCGAGCGCATGCCGGTGATTCGCACCGCTCCCAATCCCTTCGACCGCGAACCGATTCAATCGCCCCTCGGCACCGGAGTGCGCGCCATCGACGCCTTCCTCACCTGCGGACGCGGCCAGCGCATCGGAATCTTCGGCGGCAGCGGCGTGGGAAAAAGCACGCTGATGGGCATGATGGCGCGCGGCACCTCGGCCGATCTCACCGTGGTCGCGCTCATCGGCGAGCGCGGACGCGAGGTGCGCGAGTTTCTGGAAGATGCGCTGGGCGATGAAGGACGCCGCCGGTCTATCGTCGTCGTCTCCACCTCGGACCAGTCTCCGCTCCTGCGTCTGCGCGCCGCGCAATCGGCCCATTCGATTGCCGAATATTTTGCGGCCCGCGGCAAGCATGTGCTGCTGGTGCTGGACTCCATCACCCGCTTCGCCATGGCGCAGCGAGAAATTGGACTGGCAGCCGGCGAGCCGCCCACCGCCAAGGGCTACACGCCCTCGGTTTTCACCTTGCTGTCGCAGCTGGTCGAGCGCGCCGGAAACTTCCGCAACGGCTCCATCACTGCCTTCTACACCGTGCTGATGGAGGGCGACGATCAGATGGACCCCATCGTCGATGCGGTGCGCTCGCTGCTCGACGGACACATCCTGCTCGACCGCCGTCTCACCTCCGAGGGTCACTTCCCGCCCATCCAATTGCTGGAAAGTCTCAGCCGGCTGATGCCCGCGGTCTGCTCGCCCGAGCACCTCGGAAAAGCCCAGCGCCTGCGCCGCATGCTCGCCGATTACACCCGCTCGGAAGACCTTATCCGCATCGGCGCCTACCAGAAGGGATCGGACCCCGACCTCGACCGCGCCATGCAGGTGATGCCCAACCTGCGCGCCTTTGCCCGTCAGGGAGCCGGCGAGATCGCACCCATTGAGCGCAGCGTCCCGTCTCTGCTCACCATGGCCGAGTAATGCGATTCCACTTCCCGCTCGAAGGACTGCTCCGCGTCCGGAAGCTGCTCGAAGACCAGGCCCGCGAACGCCTGGAGGAATCCATGATGCGCATCGCAGCCCTGGAGCACCGCCTGGCGGAGGCTGAGCAATGGAGCCGGCAGACAGCCGGCGGTTGCGCCTCTGCAAAATCTCTCCCCGCCATCGAAATACAATTCATCGAATCCATTCTGCATCAGACCCGCGAGGCGATCGCCCAATGCCAGCGTGAGCAAAGGGCCGAGGAGCAGCGTGCCGCCCAGCTGCGCGCCGCCTACCTGCTGGCACGGCGCGAGCGAAAAACCGTGAGCACGCTGCGCGACAACGCTCTGCGCCAATTCCAGATCGAACAATCCCGCCGCCAGCAGGCCGAAATGGACGACCGCTTTTTGGGAAAAATGCTGCACTCGCGCCACGCCGCGCAGCCGGACAGCCCTGACAAAAAGGCAGGAGCACCACCGGAAAACAATTCCTGACAGAACTCTAACCTTAGTACCTCACGGTTGGCTGGCAAAATGCAGGAACTCACCTTGCATGCGAACCTTGCCGATTTCCGCCGACGCCGCAAGCGCTCTCCCTCCTTCGATGGGTAGCGCCAGCACCACAACCGGCGCAAAAACCACCGAGTTTTTCCAGGTACTGCAACAGTGGGACTCCGGGACACGCCCTTCTGCTTCCCCCGAAAGCAATCGTTCCCAGGACGCAATCCTCTCCCACGGCTCAGCGGCAGAGACCGCGGCCGGCGAGGACGAGGCAGCACTGCCGCGCGATTCCTCCGCGGGGGCAGGCAATCATACATTCGCAACCTCATCCACAAATCTCCCCGCAGTACGCTCCGCGGCGGTTGGCGGGAGCCAGGAAACCCTGAACCCAGGCAACGTTTTTTCCGACTCCGTCGCGACCTCAACCACAGCCCAGGGCAAGGCTCCCGCCGCAATCGGCGGTGCCAATACCATGGAGGCCAACGATGCCGTGCTCCCCGACAGCGCGACCAACGCGTTGGCGATCAACATTGACAACACCGAGGTACTGAACTCAGGCGACGATCCGAAGCCCGGCGGAACCAAGAAGACCGATGCCAAGCAGGCCGGGGCAAATCCACCGACTGCAAGTCAGCGCCCGCTGAAGCAGCCTTCGAGCCAGGCCCCGGCTCACTCCACCGCGACCGCCTCCGCCGCTAATCCAATCCAGTTTGTCCCGCTTCCACCGGAGAGGCCGGCCAGTCTGGAGCTCGCGCCCAGTTCATCGGATCCCAGCGCACCGGCAACGATTCCCTCTCTCAGGAAAGATCTCTCTTCGCAAGCCGCTGACGACGCCGCCATCCCGAGCGCCGCCGCAGGCGAGACACTCCCCGACGCCGTACCCGAAGCAGCGAGAGATGCGGTGCGCGAGGTTGCCAGGAAGGTCGAGGCACAAGCCGCCACAGAGGCCATGACGGCCGCTGCTGCGTCCTCCGCGCTCTCATCGGCTCCGGCTTTCGCTGCGTCGTTTCCCAAGCCCGCCGCGGAGCCTTCCCCACTTCAGCCCGCAGCAAAGCCACAAGCCGCCATTGCTTCCGCTCACGCCGCTCCCAATGCCCAGGCCGCAGGCGGGCCGGGTGTTCAGTCCCCACGGAGCAGCACGCAACCGATCGCCAGTCCTGCGTCGCAGCGAGTCCTGGCGGGGAAGATTTTTGCAAAGGCCGGTTCCGCGCTAAACCATTCCCTGCCCCTCAGCGAAGCCGACGCTTCGTCCCAGATGACCAAGAGCGGTCCACGCGATGACAACGCCTCGCGCGGCGGTGACGCATCTGCGCCACGGCAGACGAGCAGCAACACCCAGACCTCGCCCGACCGCAATGCCAGTGCCTCACTCACCCCTGGACTCCAGGCCCAGGCAGCTTCATCGCAGAGCAGCTCCGCTCTGCCAAGCGCTGGATTGCATAGCGCCGGCTTCCAGAGCGTTGGATTCCAGAACGCTGGCGCGCAGGCAGCAGCTGCGCCCTCGCAGGCCACGGCAACGTCCGCACCCGCGATTCTTCCGTCTCTGCCGCAGGCCCCCACGCCAGCCTCCGCGCGGCCGCAGCCCCCGCCAAACGCGGCTCCCGGGCCTGCGCCCATGGTGGAGTCCGGACAGCTTCAGGTAAAAGGCAACGCCACCGAATTGAAGATCAGCGTCCAGCTTCCCGAACTCGGCAAGGTGGACGTGCGCGCCGTCACCGTCCATGACATTACCACCGCGCATCTTACCGCCTCTCACCCGGACGCTCTGCAATTCCTCGCCGCTGGACGCGCCACGCTGGAGCAGGCGCTCAACTCACGCGACGTGGTTCTCGGCACGCTGGATTCCCGCGGTCAAAACTCGCAGCACCAAAACTCGCAAAACCAGGGCCAGCAAAACTCTCCATCTTCCACCCAATCTTCCGGTGGCGAGCCTTCCGCGGCAGCCACCGCAACCATCTCCGTCCCCGCTGAAAGCGGCACCGCCGGCTCGCTTCCGGATTACTCCAGCATCAGCGTTCGAGCTTAAGTTCAAGGAGAACGAAACAACATGAGTACGAATCCCATTTCGTCGTCAAACCCCGCAGGCAGCAGTTCGTCCACCACCAACAACACGGCCAACAACTCCGCCACCGATTATCAGTCAATGTTTATGCAGCTGCTCTCCACCGAGTTGCAGTCGCAGGACCCGACCCAGACCATGGACCCGACGACGATGGTGACCCAGATGGTGCAGATCAACCAGCTCAGCGACGTCGCCGGCATCTATTCGATTCTCCAGGGCGCGCCGGGTTCAGGCACCAGCAGCACCGCCGCGGCCAGCAGCCTCAGCCACAGCGGCCACGCAATCCAAGCCCCGAGCGCACTCACCGGCAGCACCGCCGCTGCCAGCAGCCTGAGCCACGCCGGCCACGCAATCCAAGCCCCGAGCTCACTCAGCACCAGCACACCCAGCACCAGCACACCCAGCACCAGCCCGGCCAAATCCAATCCCAGCAACTCCACACCCAGCACCACGGGAGCAAATTAATGCCCAACTTTTCGATTCCACTCTCCGGACTGGACGCCAGTAACACCGCGTTGGCCAACATCTCCAACAACCTCGCCAATCTCAATACCACCGGCTATAAGGATGCCACCGTCAACTTCCAGGATATGTTCTATAACCTTCTGGGCAGCAACGGCTCGGGCGATCAGCTTCAGGTCGGAGCGGGAGCATCGGTCTCTTCAATCAATACAAATTTCAGCGGCGGAAGCGTACAAAACACCGGGGTCAGTACGGATGTCGCCATCACCGGCAACGGATTCTTCGTGGTGCAGAACGGCAGTAGTTCCTACTACACCCGCGCCGGCGATTTCACCCAGAACGCCAACGGCTATCTGGTCACCGCCGATGGCTATCAGGTGATGGGCTACCCCGCCACCAACGGAGTGGTCAACACCACCGGAGGACTCACTCCGATCCAGCTGCCCATGGGCATGACCAGTCCGCCCACCGCAACCGCCAACCTCTCGCTCGATGCCAACCTCAACGCCGGCGCCGCCGTGGGCGACTCCTACAACACCAGCGTCACGGTCTATGATTCGCTGGGCACCGCGCAGGTGCTCAATGTCGCTTTCACCAACACCGGCGGCGGTTGGAGTTACAACGCCACTCTGCCCAGCAGTGCCGTCGCCGGTGCAACCGGCACCACCACCACCGTTGCCAGCGGCACCCTCAACTTCGATGGCAACGGAAACCTGCTCAGCACCGCGCCCATTGCCATCAATGTTCCCAACCTTGCCGATGGCGCCAACCCTCTGGTCATCAACTGGAACCTGGCAGGCGCCAACGGTCAAGGCCTCATCACCCAGGTCGCAGGAACCAGCAGCACCAGCGCCACCAGCCAGGACGGAAACACCAGTGGCTCGTTAACCGGCTTCTCCATCGGTACCGACGGCACCATCACCGGCGCGTTTACCAATGGCTCGCAGGTTCTCGGCCAAGTCGCCCTCGCCAACTTTGCCAACCTCCAAGGTCTATCCAAAGAGGGTAGCAACAACTATGCCGCCACCATCTCCTCGGGCTCAGCCGTCATTGGCGGGCCAGGAACCAGCTCTCTGGGTAGCCTCACCGGCAGCGCCCTGGAAAACTCCAACGTGGACATGTCCACCGAGTTCACCAACCTCATCATCGCCGAGCGCGGCTTCCAGGCCAACGCCAAGTCGGTGACCACCTTCGACCAGATTGCGCAGGACACCATCAACCTGGTTCGTTAATCCCGCATACCCGATGGCCTCGCGTTCGCCGCGCGAGGCCGTTTTTATTTCCGCCCCTTCGCTGCGCTTCCTAAGAGCCTTTTCACCTACCCTGCCCGGCTTCGGCCAGCCGATTGCACTTACAAGGCAGGCAGCACCGCACTTCAAATTCATCCGCACAGGCACACGCCGCATGTACGAAGCAGCCGAGACCCACTTGACGATCGCAGCCGAAGGCCGAGCATCCACCCCGCAGCTGCCCAGGCACTGGCCCGCCTTTCAACTTCTATCCTGCCAGCTCTCCCTGGAGATTCCGGTTCCCGGCTTCACCATCTCCACGCTGCTCCGGCTCTCCGCCAACGACGTGGTGAACACGCACTGGCTGCAGGGATCCGATGTTCCCCTGCACGTCAACGGAAAGCTCATCGGCTGGACCGAATTCGAAGTCATCGACGACCATCTCGCCGCGCGCCTCACCCAAATCGCATGAACAAACGCACCGTTGGCCAGAGCAGCGAAAACCGCAGCCGGAAGGGCGCCATCGCCATCCGCCGCAGCCGCGCTGACTCCGCAGCGGACGGCTCCGCTCCGCAGACGGGGCTACCGGCGCGCCTCTACGCCCTGTTTCTCCAAGGCATCAAACAGTTGAGCGGGCGGTTGCGCAAGCCGCGGCGGCGCAAGCTGCAACTGATCGAACTGCAGCAACTCGGTGAAAAGCGCTTCATCGCCATCGTCCGCGTCGGCAAGCAGAAATTCCTGATCGGCGGCGCGGCTACCTCGGTCTCCCTGCTGGCCGAAATCGAAGCGCAACGCGCCAAGGTTATTGCTCCGCGCCCGCTCGGCCAGGAGCGCGCATGAACGCACGGGCAGGGCGTACCGGACTACGTTGGCGCATCGCGCCGGCGTTGCTCGTGGCGGCAGTATTGTTCGTCGCGCCCTCAGCCCATGCCATGCCCGCGGTGCCATCGGTAGGAGGCACAACTCCGATCACTCTGCCCTCCGTCGGCGGCAGCTTGACTGCGCCCGCTGCGGCGCCCACCGGCAACATCCTCACCACGCCTCTCAACAACCTGGGCCTGAACAGCCTGGGCCTGAGTAACACAGGCGTGAACATCCCTGGCACCAACAACACAGCCAGCGGACAAGCGCCCTGGACCATCGTCGTCCTGCTCACGCTGCTCACCCTTATCCCGGCGCTCATGCTGTCCATGACGCCCTTCGTCCGCCTGCTCATCGTCTTTCACTTTCTTCGCCAGGCGCTGGGCACGCAAAGCACGCCCACCAATCAAACTCTGATCGGGCTCGCCCTGGTGCTCACCTTCTTCCTCATGCAGCCGGTCGGCGTGGCCATTCAGCAGCAGGCCATCGCACCGCTGGAGGCAGGCACGATCACGCCCATGGCCGCCGTCGAACTCGGCTCGCGCCCGCTCAAAACCTTCATGCTCCACTACGTCCGCCAGAAGGATGTCGCGCTGTTTCTCGAACTCGCCAAGGAACCGCGCCCACGCACGCCGGAAGATCTTTCCATGCGCATCGTCATGCCCGCCTACATCCTCTCGGAGTTGAAGGCGGGCTTTCAGATCGGCGCCGTCTTGTTTCTTCCCTTTCTGGTCATCGACATGGTCGTCGCCTCCATCACCACCTCGGTGGGCATGATGCAGCTGCCGCCGGTGGTGATCTCCACTCCACTCAAGCTTCTACTCTTCGTCATGGTCGATGGATGGAACCTTCTCGTCGGCTCCCTGATGAGAAGTTTTGGTTGACGCCGAGAAGTTTCGGATAACGCAGCGAAGTTTTTCGTGACCCTATGCCGCTCGAACAGGTAATCCAACTCGGACGCACAACGATTGAATACGCCATCCTGACGGCGCTGCCGCTGCTGGCCGTCGCCACCATCGTCAGTGTGGTCATCAATATCCTGCAGGTGCTCACCAGCATTCAGGATCAGACGGTCTCCACCGTTCCGCGCCTGCTGGCTACCGCCGTCAGCGCCATGATTCTGCTGCCCTGGATGCTGCGCCATCTGGCGGCCTTCACCGTCCATCTTTTTTCCGATTTCCGGCCCTTGTTGCAATAGACGCCCGCATGCACGCGACCATGAGCCATCCCCTCACCCTCGAATCCATCCTGGCCGCGGCCGTCTTCATCGGGCTGCGAGTCTCCGGCCTGCTTCTGTTCGCCCCCGGACTCAGCAACAGCGCCGTGCCGGCCCGCGCCAAGGCCGCCCTCGTCGTCCTGTTGGTCGCGCTGCTGTGGCCGGTGGTGCCGCTTCCGCAACGTGGACGTTTCTCCGCTGGGATGGACCGGCATCGCGCTCAACGAGCTGTTCATCGGCATCCTCGTCGGGCTGCTGCTCAACTTCATCTTCGACGCGGCGCAATTCGCCGGGCAGATCCTCGGCCTGCAGATGGGCTTCTCGCTGGTCACCATCCTGGACCCGCAGACCCAGGCCGATTCCGCCGTGCTCTCGGTCTTCTATCAAACCATCGTCCTGCTCATCTTCTTCGCGCTCGATGTCCACCAATGGGTGCTGCGCGCCCTGGTCTCCAGCTTCTACTACCTCCCCGCCGGACGGAGCGTAATCACCCCGGGGCGCATCGAAGCCGTGCTGCATACCGCCGGCGCCATCTGGGTTCTGGGAATGCAGATCGCCGCGCCCGCGCTCATCGCCACCGTGATTGCAGATTTTGTATTGGCCTTTATCGGGAAAGCGTCGCCGCAACTTCCCGTGCTAATCGTCGGCCTCCCGGTTAAATCGGTTTTAGGAATGCTGGTACTCATTGCGACGATGTCCACGTGGCCGCACTTTTTCTCGCTGCAGTTTGCCAACGCAATCCGCTGGAGCGAGCAGACCCTGCACCTGACGACTTAGAAAAAGTTTTCGCTTAGAAAGATGAACCGTGCCGGAAGACGATAAAACAGAGAAAGCAACCGACCATCGCCGCCACAAGGCGCACGAAGAGGGCCAGGTCGCCCGCTCGCGCGAACTCAGCGCCACGGCCGCCATGCTTGCCGCCATCTTCGTTCTCATCTCCCAGGCGCCGGCCAACCTCTTGCTCTGGCGGCAGTTCTTCCGCGCCGTGCTTGACCAGGCGGCGCGCCACGAACTCTCCATCGCCACGCCTCTGTTTCCCTGGACCGCGCAGCTGCTCCTTGGATGGCTGTGGAAGCCGCTGGCCGCCGCCTGGGGCATCGCCACGCTGGTCTCGCTTGCCCAGGGCGGCATCGTCTTTGCCCCCAAGCTTCTGCAGCCCGACATTGCCAAGCTCAACCCGGCCAAAAAACTCGGCCAGATCTTCAGCGTCACCACCCTCGTGCAGGTGCTCAAGGCGCTGGTTCCCGGCGCTGCCATCATCTACATCGCCGTCGATATCTTCCGCCGTGAGTGGCCCACGCTGGGCCTGGGCCTGTGGGCCTCGCCGCGCCAAATCTCGTTCCATATCTTCACCCTCGTATTCGAAGTCTTCTGGAAGGCCTCGCTGATTCTGCTGGCCTGGGCGGTCGTGGACTACATCGCCATGCGGCAGAAGCTCGATCAGAGTTTGAAAATGAGTAAGCAGGAAATCCGCGAGGAGATGAAGCAGACCGAAGGCAATCCCGCCACCAAGGGACGCATTCGCCGCCTGCAGCGCCAGGCCCGCCGCCAGCGCATGTTGAAGGAGACACGCCGCGCCACCGTGGTGGTCGTCAACCCCACCCACTTCGCCGTCGCCCTCGAGTACTCCGACCAGATGGCGGCGCCTACCGTGGTTGCCAAGGGCCAGAACCTGCTGGCCCAGCAGATCAAGGAAATCGCGCGCTGGGATGGCATTCCCATCGTTGAAAATCCGCCGCTCGCGCAGAGCCTCTACCGCACCGTCGAGGTCGGCCAGGCAATCCCCGAAAAACTCTACGCCGCCGTGGCCGAAGTCCTGGCCTACGTATTCAAAATGCATGCCCAGCAGATGGCCCGGAGGAATTCCTGATGGCGGAACCAAGCAAAGCCGCAGCCTGGTTCAAGGCCGCAAACTTCGACTGGATCGTTCCCACCGCCGCCGTCTCGGTGGTCTTCGTCATGCTGGTGCCCATGCCCAGCTTTCTCCTCGACCTGCTGCTGGCCATGAGCATCACGGCGTCGGTCATCGTCCTGCTCTCGGCGGTTTACATTCTCCGTCCGGTGCAGTTCTCGGTCTTTCCCAGCCTGCTGCTGTTGCTCACGCTCTTCCGTCTGGCGCTCAACCTCGCCAGTTCGCGCCGCATCCTGCTGCACGGCAATGAAGGCATCGCCGCCGCGGGCAGCGTCATCGCCGCCTTCGGACAGTTCGTCGTCGGCGGCAACTACGTGGTCGGCTTCGTGCTGTTCATCGCCCTCATCGCCATTCAGTTTCTGGTGGTCAGCCACGGAGCGGTGCGCACCGCCGAAGTCACCGCGCGCTTCACTCTCGACGCCATGCCCGGCAAGCAGATGGCCATCGACGCCGACCTCAACGCCGGGCTCATCGACGAGCACCAGGCTCGCGCCCGCCGCGAAGCCGTGGCGCGCGAAGCCGAGTTCTACGGCGCCATGGACGGCGCTGCCCGCTTCAGCCAGCGCGATTCCATGGCCACCATTCTGCTCACCGCCATCAACATCGTCGCCGGCTTTCTCATCGGAGTCTTCCAACTCGACATTCCCTTCCGCGACGCGCTCAAAACCTACACCATCCTCACCGTGGGCGACGGCCTGGTCACCATGATTCCCTCGCTGCTGGTCTCCATCGCCGGGGGCCTGGTCGTCACCCGCGCCTCCTCCAATAAGTCGCTGGGCGGAGACCTGGGCCAGCAGCTCTTCGCCCAGCCGCGCATCCTCTGGATCGCCGGCGGCACCATGTTTGCCATGGGCCTCATCCCCGGCATGCCCAAGTTTTCCTTCTTCTTCATGGTCGCCGTGCTGTGGACCATGGCGTGGCGTCTGCAAAAGATGCCGCCTCCCGTCGAAATCAAGCCGCCCGCCAAGGCCGGGCCAACAAACCGGGAACCATCCAGTCCGACTCGCTCGACACCCTGCTCACGCTCGACGATCTCTCGCTTGAGGTCGGCTACGCGCTCGTCTCCCTGGTCGATGCCAATCAAGGCGGAAAGCTTCTGCCCCGCGTCCGCGCCTTGCGGAAACATCTCGCCGGCCAGCTCGGCTTCATCATTCCCAGCGTCCACATCACGGACAACCTGCGCCTCAAGCCGCGCGAATATGTCATCTCTATGCGCGGGGTTGAGATTGCCCGCTGGGAGATGCCCGAAAACTGCATCCTCGCCATCAGCTCCGATCCCGAACCGCCGCGCCTGCCCGGCATCGAAACCCGCGAGCCGGCCTTCGGCGTTCCCGCCCGCTGGATTGCTCCCGCGCTGCGCGAACAGGCCATCGCCGCCGGATACTCGGTGGTCGATCAGACCTCGGTGCTGGCCACCCACCTCTCCGAACTCATCCGCCAGTATGCGCACGAACTCCTCACCCGCGCCGAGACCAAGCGCCTGCTCGACCGCCTCAACGACTCCCACCCCAAGCTGCTCGACGAGCTGGTGCCCAAGCTCATGACCCTGGGCGAGGTGCAAAGAGTGTTGCAACAACTTTTGCGCGAGCAGGTGCCCATCCGCGACCTCGGCACCATTCTGGAGACGCTGGTGGAATCGGCCGCCATCAACAAAAACATGATCTCGCTGGTTGAATCCTGCCGCCAGGCCCTCGGCCGCTACCTCATCCGGCCGCTGCTCGACGAGCAGGGCGCGCTCAAGGTGGTCACGCTCGATCCCCGCATCGAAGAGGAACTGGCCCAGGCCTTCAGTCCGCAAATGCCGGCCTCAGGATCCATGGCTCTGCAGCCAACTTTTATCCGCCGCCTGCTGGAGGCACTGCGCAAACTGGTCGGCGAAAACATGGATGTAGCAACTCCCGTCATCCTCTGCTCGGTCAACACGCGCTTTCAACTGCGCCGTCTGCTCGAACCGTTTCTGCCCAAAATCGTCGTCATCTCGCACGGCGAAATTCCCGCGCTCACTCCGGTGCACTCCATCGGGAGCCTTAACGCCTGACCATAACGAAAGATCGAACGAGGTCTGCAATGAAGAAGCCGCAAGCCAACTACGAGCCGCCCACCCTCGATGAGGAAGTACGCAACCGCGTCCTCATGGAACAGATGCCGCAGGTGAAATACATCGCGCGCCACATCCACGACCGCCTGCCCCAGCACGTTCCACTCGAAGACCTCGTACACGCCGGCGTCCTCGGGCTCATGGACGCGCTCACCAAGTACGACGAAGCGCGCCAGGTGCAGTTCAAAACCTATGCCAAGTTCCGCATCCGCGGCGCCATTCTCGACAGTCTCCGCGAACTCGACTGGAGCCCGCGCGACCTGCGCCGCAAGGCCCGGCAGGTGGAGTTGGCCGCGTCCCGCATCAGCCACGAACTCGGCCGCTCCGCCACCGAACAGGAGCTCGCAACCGACCTCGGCCTCACCCTTGAATCCTTCCAGCAACTGCTCGGCGAGTTGGAGGGCCTGAACCTGGGCAGCTTCCACATCGAGAACGGCGACAAGGACCACGACGACGATCTCTGCGAGTATCTGCCCGGCAATCCCGAGGAGAGCCCCTACTTTCTTACCATGAAGTCCGAGTTGCGCGGCCTGCTGGTCCGTGCCATCGAGGAGCTCAGCGAAAAAGAACAGCAGGTGCTCTCGCTCTACTACTACGAAGAACTCACCATGAAGGAGACCGGGGCCGTGCTCGGCGTTGGAGAATCGCGCGTTTCGCAGATTCACTCCCTCGCCTTACTCCGCCTCCGCACTCGCCTTGAAGCTCTGCTTACCGGCCGCAAAATTCCGCCGCACCTCGCTGCGCAGGCGGTGCGCACCGCATTGGAGGGCACATGGAAAAGGTGCTGAATCAGGAAGAGATCGATGCCATGTTCCGCGCCGCGCTGGGACGCGGCCAGGGATCGGCGTCGCTCGCCCCCACCTTCCAGCGCTGCGATTTCAAGCAGGCCGGACAGATCAAGAAAGATCAGGTACGCGCCATCGGCAATCTCCACGAAGGCTTTGCGCGCAACCTCACCAACGCCCTGGGCGCCTATCTGCGCGTCATCTTTGAAGTCAACCTGGTCTCGGTCGAGCAGCTCACCTTCCGCGAGTTCCTGCAACGCATCCCGGACCTGGCTTACCTGGCGACCTTTCAAGTCAATCCCATGGGAGCAACCGCCGCGCTCGACCTCGAACCCTCGCTGGTCTTCCCCATCATCGACCTGCTGTTGGGCGGCGTGGGACGCATGAGCGAGGAGCGCGAGATCACCGAGATCGAAGAGGGCATCATGGAAGGCGTCGTCCGCATTCTCTGCGGCGAGTTGCAATCTGCCTGGGCCTCGCTCGGCTCCACTCTGGAATTCGACGAGCGCCTGCAGCCCGCGCAGTTGCAACGCCTCATGCCGCCGGGCGACAAAACCCTTTGCCTCAGCTTTGAAATTCGCATGCCCGAGTCGCACGGCGTCATGAACGTTGCCTTCCCTGCCGTCGCCTCCAACGCTTTATTACGCAGACTTGACCAGGACGGAGGATACAGCCGCCATCGCGGCCCCAGCACCAGCCGCGATCGCATGATCGAACACGCCCTCAGCTTCCCCTTCGAGTTTTCCCTGGGAATGCCGCCCACCCGCCTTCCCATCCGCAGCCTGCTGGACCTGAAGCCGGGAGACGTCCTCGCCCTGCCTCACCGCACCGACGCCCCCATCGACGGGGTCGTCGCCGGCCGCCCGCTTTATGAGGCGATTCCAATCCGCTCCGGTAACCAGCGTGCTTCCAAGATCTCCCAGATGCGGCCCATTCCCTCCGCGGACGAGCAGGAGATCTCATGAGCAACGACGCCCAGGAGCAGCCCTCCGGTCAGACCACACCCGACCAGGATTCGATACGATTGTTGCAACAAACATTACTTCAGCACTTCGCCGAAGCCGCCTCGTCGGTGCTCTCGCAAATTGCCGGCACCGCGCTCCAGGCGCTTCCTGCCGCGCTGGAAACGCCCACCGAGGCGGCGACGCTCATCCGCATCGATCTCAGCGGCGCGCTCGACGGAATCTGCGAAATTGCGCTCTCCGAAGCGATGACCGCGCAGTTCGCCGCACTGCTCACCGGCGAAATCCCGGAGCCGGCAGCCGGCGTCAGCGACGAGTTGCGCGAGGCCGCCGCCGAACTGGTGCAGCAAATCTGCGGCAACGCCGCCGACCGCCTGCGCGCCGCCTTCGGCCCACTCGAACTCAAGCCTCGTCTCGCCGAGCGCGAGCCTGCCGGGGACGATCCAACGCCCGGCGCTCGGCATCTGCTGCGCCTGGATCGCGGCGCGGACGCGCTGGAGCTGGAATTTCACCTCCTGCGCCTTACCGCCCAGGCCAAGCCCGCCGCTGCCGTACCGCCACCGATTCAGCCCGGCGCGCCATCGGCTGCGCCCTTAGCCGCGCCTGCCGCAACGGCATCCGCAGTACCCTCCGCGACGTTTTCCGCAGCCCCATCCGCTCCCCTGTCCAGCAATCGCAATCTCGATCTCCTTCTCGATATCGAACTGGGCGTGACCCTGCGCTTTGGAAGCCGTCAGATGCTACTCAAGGACATTCTCGAACTTTCCTCCGGCTCGGTCGTCGAACTGGACCGCCGCGTCGAGGAGCCCGTCGATCTTCTCATCGACGGCCGCGTGATTGCCCAGGGCGAGGTCGTCCTCGTCGAAGGCAACTACGGCCTTCGCATTTTGCAGGTCGCAACCCAGGGCGAAAAACTCGCCTGCCTGCCATGAGCGCCGCGGCCGGAGCGGCGTCCGTTGCCGCGTACCCGGCTGCGAAGCCCTTATTGGGGCCAGCTCCCAAGGCCGGGTGCCCCACCTTCACCGCTGCCTTTGCGGTTAAGGTGGGATGCAACACCGGCCGCCTCTGCAAACTTTTGTAGTTGTTTTCGCTTCTGTTTTCCACGCTCCATCAGGAAATCGCCATGTACACGCTAGCTGAAAAAAAATGGAAACGCTCCCTCGACTGGAAGCAGCTCGTTCCCCGCTGCTCGCATCCGGAGTGCGCCACCGGCTCCCGCTGGACCGGGGTGCTGCACCGCGTCTCCGGCTTCCGCCTCAACGAGCAGGAGTGGTTCTGCAGCCCGCGCTGCCTGGAAGAGTCGCTGGAGGACCACCTGCTCGCCTATTTCTTCAAGGACCGCCTCCCCGCGCCTGTCCGCACCACCATGCCCATGGGCCTCATGATGCTGGCCCGCGGCGTCATCTCCGACCCCCAGCTGCGCGAAGCCATTGACCTGCATCGCATCTCCGGCGAGCGCATCGGCGCCTGCCTGCAGCGCCTGGCCCCGATCACCGACGAGGACATTGCCTCCGTGGTGGCCACGCAGTGGGGCTGTCCGGTCTTTCCCGCCGACAGCGTGCAGCCCGGCTGCGCCATGCTGGTGCCCTGCAGTCTCATCGAACGCTACCGCATGCTGCCGGTGCACCTGGTCAGCCAGGGCAAGCGCCTCTTCGTCGGATTCTGCGACAAGGTCAACCACACCGCTCTGCTGGCCATCGAACAGATTCTCGGATGCAATACCGAGCCCTGCATCATCGCCGAGCCCAAGCTCCTCCAGGCCATCGAGTCACCGCAAACACGACACCACCGGCGAGGTCGCCGTCGGCCGTCCCCGCTCCGCCGCCGAAACCGCCCGCATGATTCTCAGCTACGCGCAGCAGACCGGCGCCGGAGCCCTTCGCCTGCGCGAGGTCGAAGGCAACATCTGGGTACGCTTTTTCTCCGCGCGTTCGCACCTTGATCTGGTTTTTCTCACCGGCGCCCTCTGACCAGCTATTTCTAAAGTGTGCCGCCCGCTCAGCCGATACATGCATTGAGCGGCACCTATGACCAATCCTCAGCCAAGATCGCGTTGCAGAATTCTCTCCATCGCATCCTTTCGTCCGGCCACTGCGTCAGCGGCCGGAGGGTCGTCCCTTGGCCCGTACCCGACTCATGCCAACATCCAGATGGATAACACGCTGCTCTCTCTCATCGGCGGCCAGCGGACCATCAACCTGGCCGAGCTTACACGGGCCATCGCGGCCGACCGCGATCTAAGCTGGCGTGTCACCGAAGCCGCCCGCCGGGAGTTCAGCTGGCCCTGGCTCAGCGTCGAGCAGGCCATCGTGCTGCTGGGACGCGAACGCCTTGCCGGCCACATCCTCCGCTTCCTTCACCTCAACCGTAACTCTCCCGCAGAACGTGCTTCTCTGCCGGAGTTGCTCCAAGGGATATCCGAATGAGCCAGATCAAAGCCCTCATCGTGGACGACTCTTCCGTCATGCGCAAGATCGTCGAACGCTCTCTCCGCCAGGCCGGACTCGACCTGTCTCCCGTGATGGAAGCCGGAAACGGCGCCGAAGCTCTCACCATACTCGACACCCATCCCATCGATCTCATCCTCAGCGACATCAACATGCCCGTCATGGACGGCCTCGAATTCGTGCGCCAGTTGCAACTCGTCGAGAAACTGCGCGGCGTCCCCGTCGTCATGATTACCACCGAGGGCAGCGAGTCCAACGTAGTACAGGCACTCTCGCTCGGGGCCAAAGGATACATCCGTAAACCATTCACGCCGGACCAGGTCAAAGAGCACGTGTTGCCCGTGCTGGGACTATAACTATGAAACCACTTACAGAAACTTCGCTTCCCGCTGCCATCTTCGACCGCACCACGTGGACGCCGCTCCTCGAACTCTCCGCCCGCGAGGTCTTCGACATCATGCTTGGCACCCGGCTGCAGCCCTTTGCGCCCCCGGCCGAGGAATCCGCCGCCATCGCCAACGATGGAGAGTTCACCGCCCTGGTCGGCCTCGCCGGCAGCCTCTGCGGAGTCCTCAGCATCCGCTGCAACAACCAGGCCGCCCGCATCATGGCCAGCAAGATGCTCGGCATGCCCCCCGAAGAGGTGGACAACGATAGCTGGGACGCGCTGGGTGAAATCGCCAACATGATTGCCGGAAACTTCAAGGGCAAGCTCAGCGGCGTCGGCAACCACTGCATGTTGTCGGTTCCCACCATCATCGTAGGCAGCGACTATGAGACGCGCTCCATGGCCGCCGCCAACATGATCGAGGCCATCTTCGATTTCGAGCAGACCCCGCTCTGGGTCACCCTCGAGTTGCATGAATAAAGAGTCGAGAATATCCATCACGCAGCGGGTACCCCGTTTAACCTTCCGTTGGTTGGGCGGGGTAGTTGCTCTTGTTTTTGTTTTTTAAGGTGTCATTCTGCGAAGCGAAGAACCCCTGCGCCGCTCAAATTGCCGACGCCGTCCCAAGGTCACTTCAGTCACCAATCGATTTTTAATCCTCCCACCGTACTTTAAGAATCCTCCAATCGACGTGGTACTCCGCTTGCTCTTTCCTCTGGCGGAGGCTTGTATGAATAACGGCATCTACGCGGCCAGCACCGGTCTTCTCGCCCGCACGCAGGAGCTCGACCTGGCCGCCAACAATCTGGCCAACGCCAACACCACAGGCTTCCGCGGCGAACACGTCAGCTTCCAGTCGCAGCTCATGACCGCCTCCACGAACGTTTCCACCCGCGCGGTCAGCTCCTACGGAGTGCTCGGCTCGCCGCGCACCGATTTCTCGCAGGGCTCGCTGCAGCAGACCGGAAACCCGCTCGACCTCGCCCTGGAAGGCTCCGGCTTTTTCGCCGTGCAGGCGCCCAACGGCGTCCAGTACACCCGCAACGGAAACTTCCATCTCACCCCCGACGGCGCGCTCGTTACCCAGCAGGGCTACCCCGTCCTCGGCAACAATGGACCGGTCACGCTGCCCTCGGGCAACGCCGAAATCAGCCCCGCCGGAGTCATCTCGGTCAACGGCGATGTTGCCGGACAATTGCAACTCACCGACTTCGATCCCAGCGTTCCGCTCACCCCCCTCGGCGATGCCTATTTCTCCGCTCCGTCGGCCGCAGCCGCGCCCGCCAGCCAGCTCAACGTGCGCCAGGGATCGCTGGAGAGCTCCAATGTCAATCCCGTCGAGTCGGCCGTCGGCCTCATTGAAATCCAGCGCAACGCCGAAATGATGCAGCGCGCCCTGTCCACCTTTCACAACGAGTTCAACAGAACCGCAGCCGAAGATCTGCCCAAGGTTTAGGAGCCGCCATGTTTCGATCGCTATACACCGCCGCCAGCGGCATGAACGCGCAGCAAACCAATCTGGATAACGTTGCCAACAACCTCTCCAACGCCAACACCGCCGGCTTCCGCAAACGCCGCGTCCAGTTTGAAGATATGGTTTACCAGAACATGGTCACTCCCGGTGCCGCAGCCACGCAGCAAACCGTCTCCGCCGGATTGCAGATCGGACTGGGCACCCGCGCCTCCGCCACCGAAATCCTGCAGTCGCAGGGCGATTTCCAGCAGACTGGAAACTCGCTCGATCTCGCCATCCAGGGCCTCGGATATTTCCAGGTCCTCACGCCCTCGGGACAGATGGCCTACACCCGCGCCGGCAGCTTCCATCTCGATTCCACCGGCAACATCGTGACCGCCGATGGCGACGCCCTGCAACCCTCCATCACCATCCCCGCCGATGCCACGGCCATCACCATCGGCTCCGACGGAACCGTCTCGGTCACGCTGCCCAATCAGACGCAGTCGCAGCAGATCGGCCAGATCCAGCTCGCCACCTTCCCCAATCCCGGCGGCCTCAACAGCATCGGAGCCAATCTTCTGCTGCCCACCAGCTCCTCGGGAGACGCCATCACCGGAACCGCCGGCGGCTCCGAGGGACTCGGCACCCTGGTGCAGGGATCGCTCGAGCAATCCAACGTCAACACCGTCGAAGAGTTCATCCAGATGATCCTTGCCCAGCGCTCCTATGAGGCCAACTCGCAGGTCGCCAAGGCCGCCGATCAGATGTTCCAGGAAGTCAACCAGCTAGGGAAATAACCATGCCCACACCCATCCTGACCGCCACGCTTCTCTGCCTCCTTGTCCTGCACACGGCGCTTGCCTGCGCCACGGCTGCCGAGTCCAGACAGGCCGCGGCCGCATGGCTCACGCAACAACTGCACCAGCAAGTCGAGCCCGCGCAGATTCTCGTGGTCCCCGAGTCCGATTCGCTCGAAGGCTGCACCATCCTGCGCGTCCGCCCGGCGCCCACCGGCGCCACTTCGCTTTCGCTGCGCTGCCCCGCCCATATTCTGCCGCAGCTGGTACTGGTCAAAACTTCTTTCGACGCCGTTCCCGAAGGCATTCTCGCCAGTGCATCTGCGCACTCGCCGCGCGCATCCGTCCTGGCGAAGACAGCCGCACCCAAAACCCCGCCTCTGGTTCGTGCCGGGGCCGCGCTCGAAGCCGACTGGCGCACTCCCGCGCTGCACGCCGAACTCCCCGTCGTTGCCCTGGACTCCGGTGCGGCCGGCTCGGAGATCCGCGTCCGCGTCGCCCACGGCGTCCGCGTCCTGCGCGCCCGCATTCTCACCGCCCACTCGGTCGCCATCGTCGAAGCCGGAGCCTGAGCCCATGCCTCTCATGACATCGCGATTCGCCGCACTGTCTCTCGCGCTGCTATTTCTCGCGCCTTCGGGCCAAGCCACAAAAAAACCCACGGCCAAGGCCGCCGAAAAGCAGACAGCCGACCCCCTTGATCCGTACCTCATGCGCCTGGCCGTGGCACCGCCTGCGCCGCTCACTCTCGCCAGCGGCAGCCTCTTCACCACCAGCGGCCTGCTGCTCGACCCCTATGGAGACGTCAAGGCGCACGCCGTCGGAGACACCCTGTCCGTCCAGATCGTCGAATCCACCACCATCGCGCAGAGCGGCAATGTCGCCACCGACCGCGAGTTTACCCACTCCAGCGCCCTCACCGGGATTGTCGGCCAGTCGCCGTCGTTCCTCAATCCGCTGCTCGCCGCCAACTCCAGCACCAAGCTCACCGGCGCCGGTTCCACCGCCTCGCAGAGCACGCTCAACACCACGCTCACTGCCCTCGTGGTCGCCGTCCTGCCCAACGGCCTCTTGGTGGTTGAGGCGAAACGTCACGTGTTGGCCAACCAGCAGCATGAAAACGTAACCCTGCTCGGCGTGGTGCGCCCCGCCGACATCGCCTCCAACAATTCGGTTTTCTCCTATCAGCTCTACGACCTCCAGCTTGACATCATGGGCAAGGGAGTCATCACCGACACCGTGCGCCAGCCGAACGTAGTGGTGCGCACTCTATTGAAGATTCTCAGCTTTTGAACGATTGAATTTGGTTTAAGCGAATGAAGTTACTCTGCGCAACTCTCCTGCTCGCCGTCTCGTCCACCTCGTGGGCGGCTGCTGACCCATCGGCCGCCTCGCGCCAGGTGCGCATCCGCGAGATCACCACCGTCGAGGGCGTGCGCGAGAACTCCATCATGGGCTACGGCCTGGTCGTCGGCCTGCGCGGCACCGGAGATCAGAAGCAGACCATCTTCACCACCCAGATGCTGGCCAACCTCCTGCTGCGCATGGGACTTCAGATTGCTCCCACGGCCATCACCGTCAAAAACATCGCCGCCGTCGCAGTCACCGCGTCCATGCCCGCCTTCACCCGCTCCGGCACGCAGATGGACGTGGTCGTCTCCTCCATCGGCGACGCCAAATCGCTCGAAGGCGGAACCCTGCTGCTCACCTCCCTGCGCGGCGAAGACGGCCAGATCTACGCCACCGCTCAGGGACCGCTCGCCATCGGGGGCTACAGCGCGGGAGGAGGCGGCGGAGTCAGCAAGCAGCTCAACCACCCCACTGTCGGACGCATCAGTAACGGCGCCGTCGCCGAGCGCGACCTTGCGCCCGACCTGCACAATCTGGCATCGCTCTCGCTGCTGCTGCGCGAAGCGGATTTCGCCAATGCCCAGCGCATCGCCCTGTGCATCAACGCCGAATTCGGACGCCCCATCGCCAGCGTCACCGACAGCCGCCGCATCGACATCGCCAGCGCCGGACAAGATGTTCCCGCCATGCTCGCCCGCATCCAGTCCCTGCCCGTCGAGGTCGTTGCCCCCACCCGCGTGGTGGTCAATGAACGGACCGGAACCATCGTCATGGGACGCGATGCCCGCCTTAGCGCCGCATCCATCCTGCAAGGCTCGCTGTCGATTGAAATCGCCACCACCTTCGAGGTCTCCCAGCCCAATCCGCTCAGCAAAACCGGCGAAACAGCCGTTGTACCTCAAACCACGCTGAACGCCCGCGAGGCGCCAACCAAGCGGATCGAACTCAACGAGGGAGCCACCGTCGAACAACTCGTCAACGGACTGCAGGCCATCGGAGCCAGTGCTCGCGACGTGATCTCCATCCTGCAGGCCCTCAAAGCCGACGGCGCACTGCAAGCCGAACTGGAGATACTATGAGCACGCCGGCCACGCCCATCAACCCGCTCTCCACCCAGCTCTTGTCCGATCCCAAGCAACTCGCGGCGCGCCTCCAGTCAAAGAAGGCCGCCAGCGGAGCCGAAGAGTTCGAGGCCTCGCTGTTTGCCTCGGTGCTGGAAAAAATGGAGAAGAATCTCTCCATTGAGGACGATCCAAGCGACGATGCCGGACACGACACCTGGGGAGCGATCGGCGTCCGCGCCGTCTCCCAGGCCCTGGCGCAGCGTCACGTGCTCGGCGTCGCCGGCATGATCGAGCACTCGCTCGGCCTCTCGTCCGCCTCCGGCGCGGGAACTCCGCAGGCCGCCACCCCGGAAAAAAATAATTCTTCTCATCCGCTAAAGATTCCGCTCAAGTCATCCGGCGTTCTGCCGATGAATACTCCAGAAGCATTGAAAGGAGCATTATGAGTCTTCGCATTCAGAACCCAGCCCAGGCCGCAGTGGACGCATTGTCCAATTCCCCGGTGTCCAGTTCAAAGTCCGGGAGCGCACAAAACGCCTCGTCCACCTATTCCTCCATCGGGGCGCTCGACACCCAGGACACCGCCTCCATCAGCGCGGCCCCTGGCCAGCTCTCCGGCGATCTTCCCATCCGTCAGGATCGTGTCGATGCCCTGCGCACCCAGATCGATTCCGGCACCTACACGGTCGATCCCCGCGCGGTCGCAACCGCCATGTTCCAGAACCTCTTCCGGAGCTGAGCATGAACCGGCCCGCATCGGTTGTCCCCGTGGACGTCTCGATCGCCGTCCCCAGCGATCCCGCCGCCCCCCTCGGCCTCGATGCCCTGCTGTCATCCATCTCGGAGGCCATCGCGGCTCTGGTGGCATGGAATCATCCGGCCTTTCAGTCGGCCGTCGAGCGCCAGCGCGCAATCTGCGACCAGCTCGCCCGCCACGCCGAATGGCGCCGCAATCCCAACGCGGCCGCTACCGCCCAAAAGGTGCGAGAGCTTAACCGCGTCTACGACCATCTCCTGCGCCACTCCCTGCAGTGGACGCGCACCCTGCAATCCATCTTCGAGGCCGCCGGCAGCCCACCGCCCGGATGCGCCACCGTACACTTCCGAGGCTAATCATGGGAGGACTCACCGCGGATCTCAACGCCTCCATGCAATCCCTGCTCGCCAGCACCGAGTGCATGGATGTGACCACCTCCAACATCGCCAACCAGAGCACCCCCGGCTATGCCCGCCAGACCGTCCAACTGGAGGAGTCCGAACCCAGCGGCGGCGACGGCAGCACCACAGGAGTCGATGTCGCCTCCATCCAGAACACGCGCGACACCGTGCTCGATCTCAGCATCAACGCCGCCACCGCGCAGCAGAATTTCAGCGACACCGTCGCCAGCGCGCTCGGCCCCGTGCAGACCGTCTTCTCCGATAGCGCCGCGGGCTCCGTCGGCGCATCCATCGACGCCTTTTTCAGCTCTCTGCAGCAGCTTTCCACCTCCCCGGCCGATAGCTCGCTTCGCTCCAACACGCTCACCGCCGCCGGCAATGTTGCCTCCGCGTTTCAGAGCACCGCATCGGTCATCAGCCAGGCCCAGCAGCAAGCCGACCGCTCCGTCGTCCAGTCCACCGCCTCGGCCAACACTCTTCTGCAGCAGATCGCCGCCGCCAACCAACAGATCTCGACCGGCCAGGCGCTCGGCCAGAATATCAACACCAGCCAGGACCAGCTCGCCAGCCTTCTCTCGCAGCTCTCCGGCATCATGAACTACCAGACGGTGAACAGCTCCGACGGACTCACCCTCACCACCGCCAACGGCACGCCGCTGGTGGTCGGCAACAAAGCCTACGCGCTCACCAACACCCTCAACTCCAGCGGATTTAACGACGTTTCTGCCGGAGGCGTAGACGTCACCGCCAACATTCAGGGCGGAACTCTCGGCGGCGACATTCAATCCCGCGACCAGACCCTCGGAACCATGTCGTCGCAACTCGATCAGTACGCCTACCAGTTCGCGCAGGCGGTCAACAACGTGCAAACCGCCGGCTCCGATGCCAACGGAAATCCCGGCGTCGCCATGTTCGATCCTCCCAACACGACCTCCGGATCTTCTACCGGCGCGGCATCCTCCATCGCCGTCGCGCTCACCAGCGGCTCCCAGATCGCAGCCGCCGCTTCGGGCGGAGCCTCCGGCGACGGCTCCAACCTCGCCAACATGATCGGACTGCAAACCCAGCCCATCACCAACGGCACCACGCCCGACGAAGCCTTTTCCAATCTCACCTTCTCCATCGGCAACACCATCGCGCAAGCCAATTCCAACTCCACCGCAACCGGCAACATCCTCACTCAGTTGCAGAACCAGCAGAGCTCCGTCGAGGGCGTCTCCATCGACGAGGAGTCCTCCAATCTCATGCTCTACGAGCGCTCCTATCAAGCCGCCGCCAAGGTCATCTCCACCATCGACACCTTGATGGGCAACGTGCTCGACATGGGCGTCAGCGATCCGGGGTATTAAACTATGAGAGTCAATCCCAACTTCATCTCCGACATGTCCAGCATGATCGACCAGGCACAGCAGCGCGCGGACAACGCGGCACTGGAACTCAGCAGCGGACGCCGCGTCACCCTGCCCTCCGACGATCCTGCCGCCGAAGCCGCCATGGTGGATGAAAATTCCCAATCCGCCGCAGTCGATCAGTACACCGCAAACTCCGATTCGCTCACCGACGTGCTCAACACCGGCGACAGCACTTTAAGCAGCGTCGTCACCCTGCTCCAGCAAGCCAACACCCTCGCCGTCGAGGGAGCCAACGGCAGCATGAACCAGAGCGACCTCAACTCCATCGCCGAACAAGCCTCCGACATCCAGACTCAGATGCTCTCTTTGGCCAATACCTCCTTCGCCGGACAGTACATCTTCGGAGGCACTGCCAGCACAACCCCTCCCTACGTCG
Organism: uncultured Acidobacteriota bacterium; assembly: GCA_963742165.1. Lineage (GTDB taxonomy): Bacteria > Acidobacteriota > Terriglobia > Terriglobales > Acidobacteriaceae > TOLSYN. The sequence goes on from CAVUKX010000017.1 coordinate 34,450, forward strand.
CCGACGCCTCCGTTCCCGGTCAAATCGATTACGTGGGTAACAGCCAGCAGAACAAAGTGCAGATCGGCACCGGTGTCTCGGTCGCCGCCAATCTGCCCGGCAGCAGCATCTTCTCCCAGTCCGGAGCCAATGTTTTTGACGCCCTGCAGTCGCTGGTCACCGCCCTCAAATCGGGCAGCAGCACCACCATCGCAACCGCCGGAACCGCCATCAACACCGCCCTCGACGCCGTCTCCACCGCCCAGGTCTTCTACGGCAACACGGTCAACGAACTCACCTCCAATGAGTCCTGGCTCTCCCAGGAAAAACTCAACATCACCTCCTACCAGAACACGCTGGTCGCAGCCGACACCGCAACCGCCGCCACCGAAGCCACTCAGGCGCAGACGGTCCTCAGTGCCTCCGTGGCCGCCACGGCCCAGATCGACCAGCAGGCCAACCTCCTCAACTACATTCACTAGCACGGATCATGCGTGAAATCGAAGACGAGTCGTCTCCCACATTCGCCAAAAACAGGCGGATGTGAGCCACCTGCGCGGGTGAGACTGGAAGCGATCTCATAAATCGGTCTTGAAAGGGCACGACTTCAGTCGTGCCGCAAGAAAGTCTCATTTCACGCGGCTTTAGCCGCTGAGGGAACAGCCCTTCGGATGCCTCGAGAAAGGCATCTAGCGATTTGTTTTGACCGGCTCGAAGCCGGTTGGCGTCCCGTGGCCATTGCCATCAAGTTCGCCAAGCCGCCCGTATTTCTCGTTTCACTTGAAGGCTGCAAAACATAAAACGGCCCACCCTTAAGGGGTGAGCCGTTTTATCCACTCGTTTAGATCTTGCGGTTGTTCCCCAGTGATAACAGGGGGCAGGAAACAGAGAACAGTCAATGCTGATCCTGTTCCCTGCCCCCTTTGTCTCTGAGCAGCTAGTTGACGCCGCTCAGTAGTTGTCCACCTACATAAACCGAGCATTGCCCAGTGGAATAGCAGGTGATGTTGCCGTTGCCGATGACCGCGTTGCTCAACGTGGTCAGGTAGGAGTTCCCGGTGACGACCCATGTGCTGGTCGCGTCGAGGGTCAGGTTTACGTTTCCTCCGCTATTGGCACCGTTGATTGTGCCGGTTAGCGTGGAGGGGACAGGGTTACTCGCAGTGTCCGCAGCCAGGCTCAGGTTCGCCGTGCTGATTGCGTCCACAATCACATCACCGACCAGCGTTTCACCAAAGGCGTTGAAGGTGACATTGCCGCCGTTGGAGCCGGAGGTGCCACTGTTCAGCGCCGCGGCGGTCAGCAGGATTCCGTTGCTGTTCGCGTTGGTTGGCGTGGTGTTGGTCACTGTCACATCGGTCAAAGTGATGGTGGCCGTGGTGTTGGCAACAGAGAAGAGCGTCGCCGGGCTGTTTTGATTATTGGACGCCAAGCCAGTCGGGCAAGGATTCGCCGAACTCGCGGTCGCGTCGCAGGTATAGGTGATGGAGCCGTTGGTCATGGTGAAGATGCTGGTGCCGGCCGTGGCGTCTCCCGAGTTGCCTTCATAAAGGAAGATGCCATGATCGTCGCCCAGCGCGCCGGAGAGCGAAGCGCTGGTTGGCCCAACCACCACCGAGTTGCCGCCCTCGACCACCACTGCCGACGCATTCTGTGCCGTGATGGTGTCGCCGGACAAGGTGACCGAGCTGCCAGTGCCGGCGGCTCTGATGCCCGCCGAGCGCAGACCGCTGGAGGTGTAGGTGCCGAATGTTGACGTCACATTGCCGCCGCCAACACCCGCCGCAATCACGGAACTGTCCGAGCCGTTGGTGCTGGCCGTCACATTCGTGATATTCAGAGTGCCCGCATAGGTCGCGTCCAATCCGTGCGAGCCGTTCCCGCTAGTGCTGATGTAAGTATCGTTGATGTTGACGGTGCCGCCCATGGAGGCGAAGACGCCGCTGCTATAGTTGTTGGCCGTGCCGATGAAGCCAGGGTCGCCAGCTCCATCGTCGGTGATGGTGATGGTTGCGCCGGTATTCGCAGTGGCTACGGTCCCGTAGGCCAGCACCGCGGCGTTTGTGCCGTTGGAACTGGAGTCGGCGGGGAAGGTGCTTCCGGCGTTGGAAGTAATGAAGGGGTAACTGACAGTCGTTACGTTCGTCGGGTCGGAGTTGAAGGCGCAGATGGCGCTCACGTTATTGCCCTCGGCGTCCAGGGTGAGATCGCTCGCGGTCTCGCCGCCAACGTAGACATTCAGGGCAGTGGAGTAAGCGGAATTGGTGCTGTCCTGCAGGCCGCATGGGTTGACGGTAACGCTCACCCATCCGTTCGCGGTGCTGAAGTCGATGGCATCGCTGGGCGTGAAGGTCACGTTGTACGACGTGGTGCCGACTCCGGGCACGGTGATGGCGCTTGTCCAGACAAAGGTACCGTCCGTGTTGGCAGTGCCGCCGGTCAGAGTGGAGCTGTTCAGCGACTGACCAGAGGCGATAGGAGTTGCGGCAGGCCAGGCGGAGACCACCGGCGCGACCTGGTTCACGGTAACGCTTACGTTGTTCGTCGTCGAGCCGAAGTTCGTCGAATTCGTCGGCGTGAAGGTCACGCTATAGGAATTCGTGCCCGCGCCGGGAATCGTGGTGGGGTTGGTCCAGGCGAAACGCCCGGCAGTAGAGCCGCCGCTCAGAGTGGAAGCGCTCAGCGCCTGACCATAGGTGATCGGAGAGGCCGTCGGCCAGGAGGAAACCGTCGCCGGCTGCTGGTTCACGGTAACGCTTACTGCGTGAATCGCCGTGGTGTATTCCGACGTATTCGATGGCGTGAAGATCACGCTCTCGGAAGGCGTGCCTGCGCCGGGGATCGTTGTGGGGTTGGTCCAGGCGAAGGTGCCGCCCATGCTGGACGCACCGCCGATCAGATTGGAGTTGCTCAGCGCCTGACCATAGGTGATAGCAGATGCCGTCGGCCAGGTAACCGCAGGCGTCGCCTTGTTCACCGTGACGCTTGCCGTGCTCGTCGTCGTGGTGTAGTCAATCGAATCCGTTGGCGTAAAGGTCACACCCTCGGAATTCGCGCCCATGGAGGCGGGCACCGTGGAAGCGCTGGTCCAGGAGAAGGCGCCGGGCGTGCTGGCAGTGCCGCCGCTGAGCTTGGATGCGGACAAAGCCGAGCCATAGGCGATCGAAGAGGCCATCGGCGGAACCGAGACCGTCGGCGTCGCCTGGTTCACGGTAACGCTTACCGGGCCCGTCGCCGTGGCGTAGTCAGTCGCATTGGTTGGCGTGAAGATCACGTTCTCAGAAGGCGTTCCCGCGCCGGGTTTGGCGGCGGAGTTGGCCCAGGCGAACGTGCCGTCAATGGAGTCCCGCCGGTCAGAGTGGAGCTGCTCAGCGTCTGACCATAGGTGATGGTAGAGGCGGTCGGCCAGGAGGAGACCGTCGGCACCGCCTTGTTCACGGTAACCGAACCCGACGTGTAGGAAATATCATAGTTGGGGTCCGCCGCTCCGTAGCAGATGCTGACGTACGATCCCGGCGCGCTGGTCGCCGTGTAGGCCGTAAAGCAGGTCGGAGACGCGGACAACGATGCGCTGCTATCGCCGTTCGCAAAAGCACTATAGTTCGGCGTGATCGTGGGTACGGCCGTGCCATAGGTGATCGCCGAGGGACTGGAGGCGGTGATGACCAAAGGCGCCGGATAGACCGACACGGTCTTTGTTGCCTGAGCCGCCGCCGTGTAATTGGAGTTGCCGGCCTGGTTAGCCGCAACAACAATCGTTCCAATTCCGGTGGTCGTCAGGTTGGTTCCGCTGATCGTTCCCGGACCGGAGATCACGCTGTAGCTGATCGGCAGGCCAGAGGTTGAAGTTGCGGCGAGCGCAACCGGCGTACCGTAGACGGTAGACGAGGGATACCAGTGGCCGATTGTCTGCGAAGCGATGGTCGCGGTAAGCGAACCGGCCACGTAGGAGATCGAATAGTTGGGGTCCACCGCTCCGGAACAGCTGGTTGGGTACGATGCCGGGGCGCTGGTCGTCGTGTAGGTCGTGGTGCAGGTTGGCCGCGTGGTTAGCGTCCATTTGGTGTCCGCACCGATAAAGCCGCTATAGCTCGCTGTGATCGCCGGAACGGCCGTGCCATAAGTGATCGCAGAGGGACTGGAGGCGGTGATGACCAGAGGAGCCGGATTCACCGTCACGGCATTGATCACCGGAGTCGCCGCCGCATAGGCGGAGTTGCCGGCCTGCGCCGCGGTCACCGTGCAGGTGCCGACGCTGGTGTAGCTGAGTGTACTGCCGGAGAGTGAGCAGGCGCCGCTCGCGGTAAAGGTCACGGGCAAAGCCGAGGTGGACGTAACCAACGGCAAAACCGCCGAAGCACCGTAAGTCACCGGAGTGGTCGGCGGCGTAAAGGCGTTGATCGTCTGCGAACTATCGATGGTCACTTGCGCCGAGGAGGAGAGGCTGGTGCCAAACTCCGCTACTCCGGCACTGTAAACTCCACCATACGAAGCAATGAAATAATGTTTGCCCAGCGCCAGTGTGGTCGGGGTGGTAAACGTGGCGATTCCAGAGCTGTTGACAGCCGCCTTTCCCAGCTCTCTGGAGCTATCGTAGAAAGTTACGTTCCCCGCGGTCACGTTACCGGAACCCGCGGTGACTGTTACGGTGGCGGTCAGCGTAAAGCTGGTGCCAGGGGTTATGGTGGGTACAGAGGATTGCAATGCGACCGCCGTGGGGAAGGCATTGATGGTGACGCTCGCCAGGTTGGAATTGGCGGTGGCATAGTCCGCTGTCAGCGTTGGGGTAAAGGTTGCCTTCAGCTGGGAGTCGGTTCCTACCGGCAGTACAGTGGTGACGCAGGTCGCTGTTCCGGAGCTCACCGTCACGTTGCTGCAGAGCGCGGTGGATCCCGTGTAGAAGGTCACGGTTCCAGCGACCGCGACGCTCGCATTCAGCGTCACGTTGCTGCCAAAGTAGTATGGGCCTGCCGCGGGTATCAGCGTGACCGTCGGGGTGGCTTGCGTTACCGAGACGCTCTTGGCGGGGCTGGAGGTGCTGGCGCTATAAGTGGCCGATCCAAGATAGGCAGCAGTCAAAGAGTAACTTCCTACCGCCAGCGTGGGGGCGATGTTACATGTGCCGGAGGCAATCGTGCATGTTCCCACCTGGGTGCTTCCGTTCATAAAGTTCACGGTACCGGTCGCCGCTGCGGGTAAGCCGCCCGCGGTCAGCGTCACGCTGTTGCCATAGACCAGGGAGGAAGCCGAGGTAGCCAACGTAACCGTGGTGGCGATGGTGGCGGGAGTAACGGTGAATACCAACGCGCTGGAGGTACTGGTGTTATAGTCTGCCGTAACTGACGCACTTGGGGTGAAGACAGCTGTCAGGCTGTTGTTGGTGCCCACCGGCAGAGTCGTGGTGGCTAGAGTCGCGGTTCCACCGCTGCCAACGGTGGCTGCAGTACTTCCCAGTTGGGTTCCATTGTTTTGGAAGATTACGGTACCTGACGACGCGGGTAAGCCGGACGCGGTCAGCGTCACGCTGGCGCCAACAGTCGCACTGGTGATCGGAGTGCTCAGCGCGGATGTCAGTGCTGCGGTCAGCGCGACCGCCGGAGTGACTTTTGTTACCGAGAAGGCCGACGCCGTGGTGGCGCTGCTAGCGGTAAACGCTGTGGTCGACGTTGGGGTGAAGGCGGCCTTCAGGAAGTTGGCTCCCGCCGGCAGTGCGGTGGTGACGCAGGTCGCTGTTCCGGAAGTCACGGTCTGCGCGGTGCATGCCGCCAGAGCGGTGGTTGCGGCAGCTGAGGTGGCTCCGTATGTGAAGGCCACGTGACCCGCCGCCCCCGAGCCCGTTACGGTCGCGGTCAGCGTCACGCTGGCGCCATAGGGCGCAGTGGTGACGGTGGTGGCGGGCGCGGATGTCAGCGCTGCTGTCAGCGCGGTTGTGGTGGTTACCGCCGTCGCATGGGCGCTGGTCATGGCTCCCATCAAAAACAGAAACAGGACTGCCAGGCTGCCGCAGCCCTTCAGAATGCTCGTGGATGTTGCAAGAGCCCCTACTGGTGTAGATCGCCTCTCAGACATTTTGAAATCCTCCGCCTTGGCTCTCAGGGAGTCAGGGTGTAATGGGAATTACCTGGTTAAGAAATGCTTAACAAACTGCGCTTCTGAAGTTTCAGGAAGGTGCTGCCACGTTATCCGCTCCGGAGTCGATCTTCGTACCGAACGACAACCGCTGCATCACATCTGTCACTCGTGTCGTTATGTCGTTCTCCCTCCGCATCGAAAGAGGACAAAGCTCTTCAAGGCCGATCGTGGCACGACAGGATTCCTCGACGATGCTCAAAATGCGGATTACACGCAGCCTAGGTTTTTATGCGCCGCGTCCCTCACGCGATCACTGCACGATGTTCCGCCGTGTTATCTATAGCGGCAGCATCTCTTATTTACTTGAGTGTGTTTCATGAACAGGTTCGGCCTCAGTACTACATCGGCACAGTCCCACTTATCCTGCACATTCTGGTTTGTGGCTCTCGCGGACCGGCCTAGATCGGCGGCTCAAGACGTACAGAAGATCTCTTGTGCTTGTTGTTTCTCTGCGTGCGCGGTTTCTTCGACTGCGCGGGAACGATCAACCTCGCGATGAACGTGGTTGCCGTGTGCCTTCCGCCATGCCGGAAGGAAGTCGCCATCCTGAGCCAAGATTGAGTTTGTTCTCTGTTAGTCCCGAAACAATTCGATAGGTCCAGGAAGCGCGGGCTGTGAAGGCATGGCTGCCTTCTATGCTCCCTGTGGAGTGTACGGGCTATTTCACATGACTGGAAACGGACGCCGGCCTGCGTTTACGCGGTCGCCCGGTGAGTACACGGTAATTTCCGACAAGTTATGGCATGCGTATTATTTGTCGCTCTACTGCCATCCGGCAAGCCTGACTAAGCCGACCAGCTGCAGCTCTGTACCTCTGCGCCTACGCCGGCGTAGCGGCTGTTCCCGCCCTCGGCAGCCGCGGGAACTTCGTCCATGGCTCTCGGGGCCGCCAATTTGACCGAATTCGCAGACTCCTGCCACGCCTGCCGGATCTGCTGAATAAACTCGATCTGCCGCTCCACGATCGCCGGATTCAGCTTGATCTGCGATTCAATCAACTTGGCGCGAACATAGGAATAGACCCGCGCCAGTTCCTTCGCCGTATCCCCTCCATGCTCAAAGTCCAGCATCAGGTCCAGTTCCTGCAGCACCGACAGCGCATGGTTGGAGTGCTTCACGCGTCCTTCAATGTCGTGCTCGCGGATCGTGGCGGCAACCTGCTTCAAATCTCGAACCAGGGCGTCGCTGAGCATGATGACCAATTCCACCGGCGATGCAATCTCCACCGACATCTGCTGATAAGTTGCAAGTTCCTGACTCATGCCCATGTTTTAATTCCCCGAATTCGATGTGTTGTTGCCCAGCTCTGCATTGATTTCCTGCTTCGTGGTATTCAACGATTGCAGCGCGATCTCCGCCGAGTCGTACTCCGCGGTCAAGCTTGTTTGCAACGGTGCGATGTAATTGGTTTGAAAATCGCTGATCTGGCTTTGCAGGCCGGTGTAGGTGCTCTGCATGCTGCTCAGGTCAACGGTAAATGCGCCGTCGGACGCGTCCGTAAGCCCCTGCAACTGGGTATTCAGAGCGGCGGAAAAGCCATTCAGCGCCGACCCCTCGAAAAAATTCTGCACTGCGGTAGGATTGTTCTGGACCGCGTTGTCCAGCGTCGAGCTATCCACCGTCAGCGTCCCGTCGTTGTTCATGGTGATGCCCAGCGAGCCTAGCGTCGAAATCGCCCCATTGTTACTGGCGGAGTAACTGCCGGCCCCCAGCAAGGCATTCTGCAGCAACCCCAGCGTACTGTCTCCGGCCAGCGGCCCAGCGGTGGAGTTCGTCGTGCTATATGTGTACTCGGTGTTCACCGAACCGATCACCGTGTTGTAGTCGGTGACGAACTGATTGATGGCCGATGAAATCGCATTCGTATCCGCCGTGACCGAGAGCGTGACAGGCGTGCCCGAAGTAGTGCTGGTCGTGCCCGAAGTAGTGCCGGTTAAATTGAGGGTCACGCCCGGTATGGCGCCGGTCACCGTGTTGGTGGCGCTGCTGATGGGAATGCCGTCAACCGTAAGCGAAGCGTTCGTTCCAGCCGTCGCCTGGGTAAACATCGGAGACGTGCTGCCGATCGCGATATTGTTCGCGCTGCCCGAGCTATTGCTCATAATCGAGAGGCGGGCGCCGCTTGCGTCGTTGACCACGCTGGCAGTAACGCCCAGGCTCTGGCCGTTGATATCGCTGGCGAGCTGATCCAGGGTCTCTCCGCTGGCAATGTTGATCGTGGCCGCCGTGCCGCTGCCCACTTGCAGCGAGAAACTGCCGGCTGAAAGTCCGGTGCTGCTGCTGGCCACGGGCTTGGTGGAATACCACGAGGAAGTGGTGGCAAGATTACTCACGTCGATTGCATGGGTGCCGGTCGAGGCGCCCGGGGCGGTCTGGGCCGTGACAACACTCGAGTCCGAAGAGTCTGCCGTGATCGACGCGAATGCGCCGCTAAGGCTGTTCAGCGAAGTTAAATCATTCTCCAGCGTCGTCGTCTGCCCATTGATGGTCGTCAGGTCGTTTTCCTGGCCTTGGAGTTTCGACTCCTGCGACTGCCACTGCGTCTCTGGAGCCTCGGCTGCCTGGACGGCGGCATTCACCGCGTCGGTCACATCGATTCCCTCCGAACTGGAACCGGTGGCGACCTCCAACAGAGAACTCAGATCGATGCCGTCGGTAGACGAGGATGTGGTACCCGAAAGCAAGGACGCTAAACTGGACGACGAAAGACCTACGGAACTCATTGCACCAACTCCCTGGAGAGAGTGATTGAAAAACGGTGGCGGATATTCCTACTCCGCCACCGCAGGAAGAGAGTTACTGGAGAAGCTTCAGAATCGTCTGCCCTGCCTGGTTGGCCTGGGACAGAGCCGAGATGCCGGTCTGTTCCAGAGTGTTGTACTTCGACATATTGGCCACCGTGGTCCCGATGTCGGCATCGCTGATGCCGCTCTGGGCGCTGGTCAGGTTCTGGATCTGGTTGTTCATAACGTTCGACGCCGCATTCAATTCATTCACGTTGGCGCCGATGGTGCCGCGGTCTCCCGCGATGGTTGAAATGGCCGCATTGATCTGGTTCAATTCGGTGGCCGCGGTCGCGGTTGACGTCAATGCATTCGCGGTCACGCCCAGGCCCAGGCCGCCGGCGCCCACGGTCAGGTCGGTGATGCTGGTCGAGATGGACTGGGCCCCGGTGCTCGTGCCGTCACCAAGATAGACGGAAGCGGTATTATTGGCCGGGGTCGCCGCATTCATCAGGCCCAGCGCCGGGTCGTTGCCGCTCACCTGCAGGCTGCCACTGGTGGTCGAAACTTCAAACTGACCATTTGCGTTAATCTGCGTCGCGACGTTGGAACCCAGCGTTCCGGCGGAGACCGCGTTGGCAATGTCGTTCTGCAGGGTTGCAATGGTATCGCCGGCCTGGGCGGTGTAAACAAACGTGCCGCCCGTGGAGCTATCGGTGATGGACATGCTGTCACCTGCCGTCAAAGTAGTGGTGGTGGCCAGCGGACTTGCCACCGAACCCTGGGTCGAAGTGAAGTCGTTCACCTGGTTGTTCTGGAACACGGACTTGGCGTTAAAGTTGGTCGTGGTGCCGATGTTGCCGATCTGGGTCAGAATCTGGCTGTATTCATTCTGAATTGCGGAACCCTGGGCGGTCGTCAAGCCTCCATTGGCTCCCTCGGTCGCCAGGGTCACGGCGCGGTTCAGCAGGGTGGTCACCTGAGACAAGGCGCCATCGGCGGTCTGCAGAAGACCGACGCCATTGGTCACGTTCTGCACCGACTGGGTCAGTGCGGCGATGTTGGAAGTGAGACCGTTCGCAATCGAGAGGCCTGCGGCATCGTCTGAACCGGAGTTGATCTTCGAACCCGAGGAAAGCTGGGTCAAAGTATTCTGCAGGGAATTTTGCGTCGCATTCAGATTGTTTTCTGCCGTAAGTGCGGAAATATTGTTCAGGATGCTGAGTGCCATGATGTGTCTCCTTCTTGCCTCTCTGCGGCGCCGGCCGGATTGCCGGGTCTTTCCGCTGAGGCCTTTGCGATATACACAACCCATATCGGCCTGTTTGCCGCGACCTTTAAGTCATTTCTGATTTTTTTACTTTTTTCATCTCCGGAGTCCCGCCCGTTCCCGTCCGCCGCCGCACCATCCTTAAGGTTCGTCTCCTTTTCGCCGATAACCCCATTGGAAGGCAGGCACTCCGATGATCGAACTCACCCGGCTCAACGGACATCCCATCGTGGTCAACGCCGAACTGCTCAAGTTCGTCGAGCAGAACCCCGACACGGTGATCACTCTGGTTACCGGAGATAAGCTGGTCGTGCGCGAAGCCGCGCCCGAGGTCATGCGCCGCGCCCTCGACTACCGCCGCAAAATCCTCCACCCCATTCCCTCCTCCACTCCGCGCCCAGGAGTCCAGCATCGAGCCGTCCGCCGAGGAGTAACAATCACCGTGGACAAGGGAACGGTTGCCGGAATCGTCGTCAGCTTCGGAGGCATCACCACTGGACTTCTGCTCGAAGGCGGAAAATTCAGCCAGATCCTCCAGCCCACCGCGGCTCTCATCGTCGCGGGAGGGACCATCGGCGCCGTCCTTCTGCAGTTCCCGCTCAGCACCGTCATCGCCTCCGTCGTCGAACTCCGCACCGTTCTGTTCGAGCCCCGTTCCAGTGCCAGCGAGGAGATCGATCGCCTCACCAAGCTCGCGCAAAAGGCCCGCCGCGACGGCATAATCTCGCTCGACGCCGAACTGCCCGCCATCACCGATCCCTTCATGCGCCGCGCTCTCATGCTCGCCGTCGATGGCACCGAGTCCACCGAATTGCGCGCCATCATGGAGTTGGAACTCGACGCCTCCGCCGAAGCCGAAGACGAGTTGCCCCGCGTCTATGAAGCCGCCGGGGGCTTTTCTCCCACCATCGGCATCATCGGCGCCGTTCTCGGACTGATCCAGGTCATGCAGCACCTGGATAAAATCGACCAGGTCGGCCGGGGCATCGCCGTCGCCTTCGTTGCCACCATCTACGGCGTCGGCTTCGCCAACCTTATCGCCCTGCCCATCGCCGGCAAGCTGCGCCATCGCCTGCGCTTCCGCCAGATCCTCCGCGAACTCACCCTCGAGGGCGTTATCTCCATCCTCGAGGGAATTAATCCTCGCATTCTTGAGGCCAAACTTACCGGGTTCCTCCAGCAGGCCAGCGATAAACCTAAAAACGTCTTCCAGCCCGCCCCGCAGCACAACCGCAGAGCCGGTGATAATTCATGAGAAAACGCCCCAAGCGACCCGACAATCACGAGCGCTGGGTCCTCTCCTATGCCGACTTCATGACCCTGCTCTTCGCCTTCTTCGTCGTGCTCTACTCCTCCGCCGAAGTCGACAAGGCCAAGATGGCCAGCCTCTCCAGTGCCATCGCCTCCGGCTTCCAGGATCTCGGCGTCGGCGCTGGCCAGGGCGCGGCACCGGTCGTCATTCCCGGAACCACCCCGGCGGCGTACACCCATCCCGCCCGGCCTCAGCCGGCCACCGATATCATCCTCCGCAAGCTGGAAGCCGATCTCTCGCCCGAGTTGCAGAACCACACCGTCTCGCTCCGCCAAACTCCCGAAGGCCTCGTCCTCAGCCTCCACGAGATCGGGTTCTTCGATAGCGGATCGTCCGATCTGCGCGCCAGTTCCTTAAGCACCTTCGACCGCATCGGCTCGGTCATCGCCTCGGTCGGCAGCAACCTCCGCATCGAGGGCCACACCGACAACATCCCCATTTACACCGCTCACTTCCACTCCAACTGGGAGCTTTCCACCGCGCGCGCCGCCGAGATCATCCGCATCTTCATTACCCGCGAGAACATCGACCCGGAGCGTCTCTCCGCTGCCGGTTATGCCGAGTACCACCCCGTCGCCGACAACTCCACCGAAGAGGGACGCCGCCTCAACCGCCGCGTCGATATCGTCATCATCACCGCACATCAGCCGCAGCCTGCTCCGCCCGTTCCGGCTTCAGCCCAAAACGCGGCCCCAAATATAGCCCAGAACGCCGCTCCCACCGTTCCCCGGTAAAGCATTCGCCCACTTCCGCCGATTGAGTCTGTGTAGGCAAACACCAAACGGAATCTCTATGGCAGACTTTGTTCCAGACGATCTACTCAAGGACTTCATTACCGAGAGCGATGAGCTCGTCCAGCAGGTCGAACAGGACTTGCTCACCCTCGAGGATTGCTCCGACCTCGAGGTAGTCAACCGCATCTTCCGCGGCATGCACACCATCAAGGGAACCTCCAGCTTCTTCGGTTTTGAAACCCTGGTCGAGCTCACCCATCACGCCGAAGACCTGCTCAATCACCTGCGCAAAGGCGAACTCGTCATCACCCGCGACATCATCGACGCACTTCTCCGGGTCAACGATCAGGTTCGCCTGATGATGGCCGACATTCGCGACGGCCGCTCGCCGGAGTGCGACCTCGCGCCATTCCTGGAAAGCCTCGATCTCTGCGCCCAGCCGGCGGACACCATCGCACCGGCGGACAACGCACCGGCGGCAGGCACACTGCCAGCCAACGCATTGGCGGAAACCGACGCCGCCGCACCGTCGCCTGCCGCTTCCACCGAACCCGGCTCCACCAACTCCGGCTCGCTCGCCGCAGCCGCCGCCGAACTGGCGGCCGACGCCGCCGCCGAAAAAGCCGCCCGCGCCCTGGCCGCCGCGCGGCCAGACGCCTCCGACACCATGCGCGTCGAGATTCGCAAGCTCGACTACCTCGTCAACCTCGTCGGCGAACTCGTCCTCGAGCGCAACCGCCTGCTCCGCCTCTCGCAGGACCTCGCCGCCGCAAGCTCCAACGACTTGGCGCTCACCGAAGCCGTCGCCACCTCCACCGCGCGCCTCAGTTTCATCACCGACGAATTGCAGAACGCCAGCCTGCGCACCCGCATGGTGCCCATCGACACCGTCTTCCGCAAGCTGCCCCGCCTGGTCCGCGAACTCTCCCACCAGGTCGGCAAAGAAATCGAAATCGACATCTCCGGCCAGGAAACCGAGATCGACAAAACCATGATCGAACTCATCCACGATCCGCTGGTGCACATCCTGCGCAACTCGCTCGATCACGGTATCGAAGGCGCCGCCGAGCGCGCCGCCGCCGGCAAACATCCCGTCGGCCGCATCACCGTGGATGCCCGCCAGCAAGGCGATCAGATCATCGTTACCATCCGCGACGACGGGCGCGGCATCGACCTCGAACGCATTCGCCAGAAGATCGTCGAAAAAGGACTCCACTCCGCCGAGCAGGCCGCCGCGCTCACCCGCCGCGAACTGCTCGATGCGCTCTTCCTCCCTGGTTTTTCCACGGCCGCCAAGGTCAACAACATCTCCGGCCGCGGCGTCGGCATGGATGTGGTGCGCACCAATCTGCGCCGCATCAACGGCACGCGTCGAGATTGAAACTGTTCTCGGCCAGGGAACGGTCATCGTCCTCAAGGTTCCGCTCACCATGGCCATCCTGCCCGTCCTGCTCGTCCAGGTCAGCGATGAGGTCTATGCCATCCCTCTGCGCTCCGTGCTGGAAACCGTGCGCATGGACCACGCCGCCATCCATCGCGTCGAAGGCTCCGAGGTTCTCGTCCTGCGCGACCGCACCGTTCCCCTGCTGCGCCTGGCCCACATCATCGGCGCCGCCGGCGAAGGGCAGGCCAGCCGCGCCGTCATCCTGTCCATCAATGACACGCGCATCGCGCTCGCCGTCGAAGCCCTCATCGGTCAGGAGTCCACCGTCGTCAAGCCGCTCAGCGCCCTGCTCCGCGACAGCCCCTACGTCGCCGGAGCCACCATCACCGGAGATGGCCGCGTGCGCCTGGTGCTCGACCCCAACCACTTCGTCCGTGGCTGCTCGTTGCCATTCGCGGTCCAGTAAAGGATATTCATGAGTACAAATACTTCAGCGCCGGGCACCGCAGCCATCAGCCCAGTCTGTTATCAGATCCGCGACCTCATCTACGGAGTGGCGGGAATCTTTCACACCGATAACCGCCTCGGATTCCTGGCAGACCGCTGCGGCCGCCGCATGAAGGAGCTGAACATCCCAAGCCTCCGCCAGTATCACGAGTTGCTCACCCGCTCCGCCTCGCGCACCAGCGAAATGCATCTGCTGCTCAACGAAATCACCGTCGGCGAAACCTGCTGCTTCCGCAATCAGCCGCAGCTGGCCGCCTTGCAGCGACTGGTCCTTCCCTCCATCGCCTCATCCAAGGACAAAGTCCACTACCGCCATCTCCGCATCTGGAGCGCCGGCTGCTCCACCGGGGAAGAACCCTACACCCTCGCCATCATCTTGATGGAAGAGGCCAGCCGCTTTCTCCAGGGATTCACCTTCGAGATCATCGCCACCGACCTCAACGACCGCTCGCTCACCCGCGCCCAGGAGGGCGTCTACGGCAGCTACGCCCTGCGCAACGTCTCCCCGGAGATCCTCCGCAAATATTTCGATCCGGTTCCCGGCTCCGCCACCGACTTTCGCGTCCGCGACGAGGTGCGCAAGCACATCAAGTTCAGCCGCCTCAACCTGCTCGACGATTCGCGCATGGTCTTCGTCAAATCCATCGATGTAATCTTCTGCTGCAACGTCCTGATCTACTTCGACGGAGCCAGCAAAAAACGGGTGATTCAGCACTTTCACAACAATCTCCTCGCCCACTCCTATCTGTTCCTGGGCCACGCCGAATCGTTGTTTGGCATTCACGACGACTTCCGGCTGGTCCACTTTCCCGGCGCCATGGCGTACATAAAAACGCCCGTCAAGAGGTGACGTATGCCCAACCTGTCCCTGTCGGATATTCAGCGCCGCATTGAGGGAATCAACCAGCTGCCATCGCTCCCCGCAATTCTGTTCCCTGTGCTCAACCAGCTCAGTGCGAACACCGATGACATCGACCTGCACAAGACGATTCAGCTCGTCTCCCACGACGGCGCGCTCAGCACCCAGGTGCTCCACATGGCCAACTCACCTCTGTTCGGCATGCGTCAGCGGGTCACCAACCTGCGCTCCGCCGCCCTGGCTCTCGGCGTCTCACGCCTGCGCGACATCGTCACCTCCTGCTGCCTCATGCAGGTCTCGCCCAAGGGCCGCGAAATGGACCCCACGCCCTTCTGGGAGCATTCGCTGGCCTGTGCCCTCATCGCCCGCAACCTCGCCCGCAAAATCGGCTATGCCGATCCCGAGCGCGCCTATCTCGCAGGCCTCGTCCACGACCTAGGAATCCTGGTCAACATGCTGCTGATCCCGCGCGAGTTCGCCCTCGTCTTCAAAATCGCCACCCAATCGCAGCGTCCCCTGCGCGATGTCGAGATGGAACAGATCGGCATCACCCATGAAATCACCGGGGACCTGCTCTCCACCCACTGGCAGCTCTTCGACTACCTGTCGGAAGTCATGCGCCGCCATCACGATGTCGAACGGGCCACGCTGGAGCCCGTCCTGGCCGCCATCGTCAACATCGCCGACCTGCTCTGCCGCACCTCCGGACTCGGCTACGGATACCAGGAAAATATCGAGGTCAGCCTGCAGGACGAGGCCGCATGGAAGATCCTCGCCGCCCAGTCGCCGCGCATCAAGTCCCTCGACATGGTCTGCCTGACCCTGGAAATCGAAAGCTACGTAAAGGAGGTCAGGGCGCTGGTCTCGGTCCTGTTCCGTCTCTAATGCCCGAACCCTCCGCCCATCCCATCCGCGTGCTGATCGTCGATGACAGCGCATTCATGCGTACCGCCCTGCGCCGCATGATCGAAAGCGACCCCGCGCTGCGCGTCGTTGACACCGCTTGCGACGGCGTGGAAGGCGTGCAGAAAGCGCTCCACCTCCGCCCCGACGTCATCACCATGGACGTGGAAATGCCGCGCATGACCGGCCTGGACGCGCTCTCCAAAATCATGGAAGCCGCTCCCTGCCCCGTCATCATGGTCAGCTCGCTCACCCGCGCCCACGCCGATGCCACCCTGGAAGCGCTCAGCCGCGGCGCCTACGACTTTCTCTCCAAAGACCTCTCCTACGCCTCGCTCGACATCGTGCGCATCAAGGACGATCTCATCGCCAAGTGCAAGGCCGCCGTCAGCCGCCAGCGCCGTCCGCCTCAGCCGCAGCGGATCGCTGCGCCGGTTCGGGTTGCGCCCCGCTCCACGCGTCGCTTCCCCGTACCCAGGCTGGTCTGCATCGGAACCTCCACCGGAGGCCCCAAGGCATTGCAGCGCATTCTTCCCATGCTGCCCGCCAATCTGGCCGTCCCGGTCGTCATCGTTCAGCACATGCCGCCCGGCTTTACCGGCCCATTCGCCCGCCGCCTGGATACCGTCTGCAAAATGCGCGTCAAGGAGCCGGAGCCGAACGAGCCGCTGCTGCCCGGCGTGGTTTACATCGCCCGCGCCGGAGAGCAGCTTCGCGTCCTGCGCCGCACCAGCGGTGCGTTTGCCCACATGTCCCTTCTGCCCGCCAACACGCCCCACATGCCGTCCGTCGATGTCCTCATGCTCTCCGCCGCCGAGCAGTTCGGCCAGCACGCCATGGGAGTCATTCTCACCGGCATGGGCTGTGACGGACAGCAGGGCCTGTCGGCCATCTACCGGGCCGGCGGCTACACCCTCGGGGAAGATGAAGCGACCTGCATCGTCTATGGAATGCCGCGCGCCTGCGCCGAAGCCGGCATCCTCCACCACGTCCTGGGACTCGATGCCATCCCCGGTGAAATCGTCCGCATGGTTGAAAACGCCGGCTGCGCGACGGCCGCTGCTTCTCCCGACGCCTCGTCTCCGTCCCCGCTCTCCGCGGGTTAAGCACGCAGATTGCACCTTGTTTCGAGGGACTTGCAACTCATCAAAACTCTCTATGGAAGCGATGAAAACAATTCATCGAAGTTTTCACGCGCCATTCAAATTACCGTGCTACTTTCAGCCATCGAACCTGATCCAGCAAGCCAATCAAGGAGGAGCCATGAACCCGAGAACCAAGCCAACCGTCAAAGCTCCGCTATCTTCTCTGGCGGCAGTGCACGATTCAACACCCTATAGCGCACTTACCTATGATTTCCAGCAGCTGTGCAGCCTCGCCATGGATCAGGCGATTGGAATGGAGAAAGCCTCGTTCGACGCAGTCCTGCAGATGCAGTCCTGCGTAATCGACGCCTGCGACATCTCGAAATCCGAGGTCTCGAAGTATGACGTCTCGAAGTATGACGTTGCACCCTGCTTCACGCCCGCGCTCGGCAACCTGTTCGACTGGATGGCGCAGGCCATCGCTTCCTTTATGGAACTGCAACTGGCCTGGATGAAGATGATGACACCGCATGCAACTCTCTCGACGGAACCTGTCTTGCATCTGGTAGCGCCAGCCCGCAAAGTCGCCACCAGCGCGGTTCCCACGCAGCCCCAGCTGCAGCCGCACGTGCTGGCGCACAGCATGGACATTGCCATCGGAGCGCACGCAGCGTAGCTGATCTTTGGTTTAACGGATTGGGGTTTAGCGGATTGGCAACGCGAATCGGTAAAGAGCAGGTTCAGGCGCCCAGCCTTAACCTGCCTGCTGGTCGAGCTTCTGGAGCACCTTCGCCAGCTTCTGCGTCAGGGTTTTCAGCGTGAAGGGCTTTTGCAGGTACTCAAATTTCGGGTCCACCTTTCCTTCGTAAGTGAGTGCGTGCTCGGTGTAGCCGGACATGAACACCACCTGCAACCGCGGCAGAATCTCATGGATCCGCTCGGCCATCTCGCGGCCGTTCATCCCCGGCATCACCACGTCGGTCAGCAGCAGATCGATTGGCCCATCATGCCGTCGGCTCACCTCGATCGCTTCCGCCGGAGTACCGCACGCCAGGACTTCATAGCCCGCCTGCTCCAGCACCTCGTACATCAGCCCCCGCACCATTTCCTCGTCTTCCACCAGCAAAATCGTCTGCCTCATCGGCCCCTCGCATGCGCCGTTTCCGGCATTCGCGGCTTGGCTCGCCGCTGCAATCGCTTCCCGCATCAGTCCTCCTCCACGTTGTGCGACACGATCTGCCGAGGCACGAATGGTTCTTCGATGGTTCTTGGCTGCCCAACCTCCATTCTTGCCAACATCCTCTCTCTTTACTCACCAGATTCACGACAATTGCAGAGCATTCGAGCTGGGCAATGCAAAACTGATACTGCGTCCCATTTTGAATAACTCCGGCAGTCCAAAACAAAAAGCGGCCAACCTCTGGCCGCCTTGCCGTGCTACTGGATTGTGGTTTCCGAATCTCTCTTTAAACGCTCCCGATCAGTTCACGCGAGAATGCATCGGGCTGATGGCGAATCGACGATCCACGGAGCACTTCGCCGCGACCAATGCGAGTAGGGCACGCACGGAACCGCGTCAATGGTTCGCTTCGCCGTCTTACGCCACCCTTGACGATTGACCCACGGCTCCCCTTGCCTCTATAACCGTTGACGTTTCGCTATCGTTACCCACACTTCTTCCGGTTTGCGCCGTATTTTGAGCCTTTTTCCCTGCGCCCATCCCGCCGCCGCTTGCGCCCCGCTGGTCTCTGGCCTTCGCCCACCCGGGATCGTCAAGCGGTTTCCCCGATCCGCCTTCGGTATTGTTTACATCGATCTGAGGCACCCTTAGTCCTTCTTCTAAGAGCCTCTCCTGATTGTTGGTTCAACCCCATCGACCTATTCTCCTTGAAGTGGGCCAAACAGTTTGTACACGACCATGTGGCGGAGGGGCATAGCACCTTGGAGTTAAACCAACTCTGTATTTGCGACGTTCCATGGTTCAGGTCTGCTACTGTCACGGCAACGAGAACAAAGTGCAACGCTGCAGCACCTCGGCAGGCTGACGGAATCGCGATAGGCAGCAATTTATAGATAGCGCGCTTCGTCAGTTTCTGACCGGACACCAACTCGACCGCGAAAGTCCCCTTGGCGGGGAGGATCGCCCTATCGAGATGGACAGGTGAAGTGTGCTTTGCGCAAAACCGGCCTCGATTCATAGCCCGGCCGGGGCGCCGAGATGCAGATTTTTGGTTCGGAACGGTTTTCGACTGAGGGTTGAATCCCCAGTCGCATTACGACAGGAAAACAGGACTTTTATGAAGAAGTTAGTTTTGATCTTCGCGGTACTGCTCGCCACATCCGTTGCCTTCGCGCAAAACGTGTCTCCAGCGATCTTTTACTCAGATCTCACTTCCGGCCCCATCACCGGCGGCCAAAACAATGCCGGCGCGTTTGTGACCATTCACGGCAATGGCTTCGGAGCCACGCAGGGTTCCTCCACCGTGACGATCGGCGGCGGAGCGGCAGCCAGCTATCAATCCTGGTCGAATACCTCGGTGACGTTCCAACTCGGAGCGGCCGCAAAGACGGGCAGCATCGCGATCAGCGTGGGCGGCGCAGCGAGCAACAGCGTTCCGTTCACCGTCCGCTCGGGCAAAATCTATTTTGTTTCGACCAGCGGAAGCGACAGCAATGCTGGTTCCTATACCGCTCCATGGAAGACTCTGGCCCATGCCGCAAGCACCATGTCGGCGGGCAGCATCGCCTATGTTGAGAACGGGTATACGCAGAGCACCGAACTGGTTCTCAGCCGGAGCGGATCGGCGTCCGCGCCGCTGGCGATTTTGGGTTACCCCGCCAGTTCAGTGACGATCGGCGCAACCGCGGGGCTCCCCACGGGCGTCAGCATCACGGGCAGCAACTGGACTCTGGCCAATCTCATCCTCCGCGGGACGCAGACTGCCGTATCGACCGGCAATGTGACCGGCATTCGCCTGGCGGGCAGCGATCTATCCTGCCCGAACGCTACTTCAACCGGCGCCTGCATCTCGACCAACGGCGGTTCCTCGTTTGCCTTCCTCGGAAACTCCATCCACAACAACGGTTCGGCCACGAGCGCGAACCTGGCGTCCTACCAGGCCATGAACCTGGTGAATACCAACGGCGTGGAAATCGGATGGAATCTGATTACCAATACGCTCGGGTGCAACGCCGTGAACGCTCAATCCACCAGCGGGCTGCAGTACTCATACCTGGTTCACGACAACTACATCTACGAAACTCCGTGCGAAGCAATCGCGCTCGGGACAGTGAATCCGGCGCTCGGCGCGGTCTCTGTCTATAACAACATCATTCAGAGTTCGGGAACCGGGACTGCACCCGCGGGAACCTCGCACGGATACGCCGCGATCGCAATTGGCGGCGGCTCGAGCACTCCGGCTCAGGTTTACAACAACACCATCTACGATGCAGGCGCAATTGGCGGAGAGAGCGCTGGCGCGGTGCGTGCCCTGGGTGCGGTCAATCTCACCAACAATATCTTCTACCTGCTCAGCAGCGAGCAGTATGTTTCGCTGGACACGACTCTTTCCTACCTCACCGGCACCAACAACCTGTTCTACGGAGCCGGCAGCCCGATCGGCGTGTTTGCCGACAGTGTCGCTGGCGACCCGTTGTTTGTAAATCTGACGGCCAATAACTTCCATCTGTCGGCAGGCAGCCCCGCGATTGATAGCGGCGCCACCGTACAGCTTGCAACCGACTATGACGGTGTAGCGCGTCCTCAGGGTTCGGCCTATGACATCGGAGCCTATGAATATCCAGAGGCTTCGTCGGTGTCAGCCACTCCGGTCTCAACGGTCGCAAAGAGCGGAACCCACTCATCCAAGACGCCGGCTGTGAGCTTGTCGGCCACCAGCCTGACGTTTGCCAGCCAGACCGTTGGAACCACCAGCGCGGCTCAGACGATTACCTTGAAGAATACCGGAACGGCTGCACTGACGATCAGCGCCATCGCGGCTTCGTCCAGCTTCGCCGAGACCAACACCTGCGGCACGAGCGTGGCTGCCAGCGCAAGCTGCACCATCTCGGTCACCTTCACTCCCACAACCGCCGCCGGCACGGTGACGGGCACACTCTCGTTCACCGACAATGCCGCCGCCAGCCCGCAGTCGGTATCGCTGAGCGGCACAACCCCCGCCGCGGCAGCGCTGGCCATCACGACCACTTCGCTTCCCTCCGGTGTCGTAGGGACGGCATACTCAACCACGTTGGCGGCAACTGGCGGCGTGGCACCTTACACTTGGACTGATTCGCCTTGCAGCGGTGGCTGCAACACAGGGATGGGCTTCAGCACGGCGGGTATCTTGGCCGGTACTCCGGTCAACGCCGGAACCACCACCTTCACTATGACGGTCACCGATTCTGCCGGACATACGGCAGCAAAGCCGCTGACGATCACGATCACGGCAGCAGCGGCGCCGGCGGTGAGCTTCTCGCCCACCAGCCTGACGTTTGCCAGCCAGACGGTTGCCACCACCAGCGCAGCTCAGACGATTACCTTGAAGAACACCGGAGCGGGCGCCCTTTCGATCAGCGGCATCGCGGCTTCGGGCAACTTCGCCGAGACCAACACCTGCGGCACGAGCCTGGCTGCCAGCGCAAGCTGCACCATCTCGGTCACCTTCACTCCCACCGCAGCCGGAACGCTGACGGGAGCAATTACCTTCACCGACAACGCTGCAGCCAGCCCGCAGTCGGTATCGCTGAGCGGCACCGGAGCGTCAACAACGCCGACGATAAGCTTGTCGCCCACCAGCCTGACGTTTGCCAGCCAGGCGGTTGGGACCACCAGTGCGGCTCAGACCGTGACCTTGTCGAATACCGGAGCGGGCGCCCTTTCGATCAGCGGCATCGCGGCTTCGGGCAACTTCGCCGAGACGACCGCCTGCCCCTCTAGCCTGCCTGCCGGGGCCAGCTGCACCATCTCGGTCACCTTCACTCCCACCGCAGCGGGAACGCTGACGGGGGCAATTACCTTCACCGACAACGCTGCAGCCAGCCCGCAATCGGTATCGCTGAGCGGCACCAGCACGGCAGCGCTGGCCATCACGACCACTTCGCTTCCCTCCGGTGTCGTAGGGACGGCATACTCAACCACCTTGGCGGCAACTGGCGGCGTGGCGCCGTATACCTGGACTGATTCGCCTTGCAGCGGTGCCTGCAACACGGGGATGGGCTTCAGCACGGCGGGTATCTTGGCCGGGACTCCGGTCAACGCCGGAACCACCACCTTCACTATGACGGTCACCGATTCTGCCGGACATACGGCAGCAACGCCGCTGACGATCACGATCACGGCACCAGCGGCACCGGCGGTGAGCTTCTCGCCCACCAGCCTGACGTTTGCCAGCCAGACCGTTGCCACCACCAGTGCGGCGAAGACGATTACCTTGACGAATACCGGAGCAGGTGCCCTTTCGATCAGCGGCATCGCGGCTTCGGGCAACTTCGCCGAGACGACCGCCTGCCCTTCCAGCCTGCCGGCCGGAGCCAGCTGCACCATCTCGGTCACCTTCACTCCGACCGCAGCCGGGAACGCTGACGGGAGCAATCACCTTCACCGACAACGCTGCAGCCAGCCCGCAGGCGGTGTCGCTGAGCGGTACGGCGGTAGCTGCGGCGGGAACGCCGGCGGCACCTAGCGTAGCGCTCGCCTGGACGGCACCCACAGGTACGATCTCCGGATACTACGTGTACCGGTCCACGCAATCCGGGACAGGCTACACGGCAGTCAACAGCAGCCCCGTTGCCACCGCGTCCTACAGCGATACGACGGTAACCGCCGGACAGACGTACTACTATGTGGTCACCTCCGTGAATGCAAGCGGTGTCCAAAGCACGTATTCGACGCAAGCGACAGCGGTTGTACCTGCTTCGTAAGGTGTCCGATACAAACCGATAGAGCGGAAGCCGCATGTTTACCAAAAGGTAGACATGCGGCTTCCGCTTTTAGTGCACCAAGGCTGCAAAAGCCGCCAAACTCAGCATTCTTACGGGTTTACTCCCAGAGCCGCCAACCCAAAAACCGCCCCGCTAGTCTTACTGCGTATTAAGCGTAATCTCTCAGATTCCTAAGGGCTCCTTTGCATTTCCCCTCTGCGCCCAACGTGACACACTGATTCCGTTACCAAAACAATCTTTTGGGTGCACACCTTGACCGCACAGGTCTTGCCGGGGAGCGTATGAACTTTTGCCGGAGCAGCATTTTACCGATCCTTCTCGCCCTCGGATGCGTGGCTTTTACCGGCTGTGGCGCCGGCTCCAAGCCTGCAGGCAATGCCGTTTCTCCCGCAGACAGCAGTTCTCCTGGCGCTATTTTTTCGGTTTCAAGTCTCGTCTTTTCCAGCCAGCTCCTGAACTCGACCAGTCCAGCACAAACCGTCACACTGACGAACACCGGGAATGCGAGCCTCTCCTTAGCCGGCATGAGTGTGACCGGCGATTTTGCCCAGACGAACGCCTGCCCCTCAAGCCTGCCTGCCGGAGCCAGCTGCACCGTCTCGGTCACTTTTACTCCGGCCGCAGTTGGGACGCGGACGGGAACACTTACGGTCACCGACAACGCAGCTGCGAGTCCGCAGCAGGTATCGCTGAGCGGAACCGGGGCGGCAGCGGCAACACCGGCGGCAGCGGCTGTGACTTTGTCGCCCAGCAGCCTGACCTTTGCCAGCCAGACGGTTGCCACCACCAGTACGGCGCAGACGATTACCTTGAAGAACACCGGAGCGGGTGCCCTTTCGATCAGCGGCCTCGTGCCTTCGGGCAATTTCGGCGCGACGACCACCTGCCCCTCAAGCCTGCCTGCGGGAGCCAGCTGCACCATCTCGGTCACCTTCACTCCAACCGCAGCGGGAACGCTGACGGGAGCCATTACGTTCACCGATAACGCCGCAGCCAGTCCGCAACAGGTTTCGCTGAGCGGCACCGGGGCAGCAGCAGCAACACCGGCGGCGCCGGCTGTGACTTTGTCGCCCAGCAGCCTGACCTTTGCCAGCCAGACCGTTGCCACCACCAGTGCGGCTCAGACCGTGACGTTGAAGAATTCCGGAACCGGATCACTTTCCATCAGCGGCATCGCCGCCTCAGGCAACTTCGCCGAAACCAACACCTGCGGCACGAACCTGGCTGCCAGCGCCAGCTGCACCATCTCAGTCACCTTCACTCCAACCGCAGCCGGAACACCGACGGGTGCCATTACGTTCACCGACAACGCCGCAGCCAGCCCGCAGGCGGTATCGCTGAGCGGCACCAGCACGGCAGCGCTGGCCATCACGACCACTTCGCTTCCGGCAGGTGTCGTAGGAACGGCATATTCAACCACGTTGGCGGCGACCGGAGGCGTGGCGCCGTATACCTGGACTGATTCGCCTTGCAGCGGCGCCTGCAACACGGGGATGGGCTTCAGCACAGCGGGTGTCTTGGCCGGAACTCCGGTTAACGCCGGAAGCAGCACCTTCACCATGACGGTCACCGATTCTGCCGGACATACGGCAGCAACGCCGCTGACGATCACGATCGCGGCAGCAGCGGCGCCGGCGGTGAGCATCTCGCCCACCAGCCTGACCTTTGCCAGCCAGACCGTGGCCACCACCAGTGCGGCTCAGACCGTGACGTTGAAGAATTCCGGGAGCGGATCGCTTTCGATCGGCGGCATCGCCGCGTCAGGCAATTTCGCCGAGACGACCGCCTGCCCCTCCAGCCTGCCTGCCGGAGCCAGTTGCACCCTCTCGGTCACCTTCACTCCGACCGCGGCCGGGACACTGACCGGTGCCATTACATTCGCCGATAATGCCGCAGCCAGTCCGCAACAGGTGTCGCTGAGCGGTACGGCAGTGGCAACCGGAGCTCCCGCGGTGAGCTTCTCGCCCGCATCGCTGACATTCAGCAGTCAGGTTCTGAACTCTACCAGTGAAGCGGATACCGTTACGCTGACCAACACCGGCAACGCGAGCCTCTCTTTGGCAAGCGTGCATACAAGCGGCGCCTTTGCCGAGACGAACAACTGCGGCACCGCGGTGGCAGCGGGCGCCAGTTGCATCATGAGTGTGACCTTTACGCCCACCTCGGCTGGCAGTCTCAGCGGATCGCTGTCATTCGCCGACAATGCAGCCGGAAGCCCACAGAGTGTGAGTCTTTATGGAACCGGTGTGAGCGCGGGGGCCTTGTCGGAAAACCAGGCCAGCGTTTCCTTTGGGACGGTCACGGTTGGGCAGACAAGCTCGCAAACCCTTACGATCACCAATACCGGCGGCGAAAACGTCATCGTATCGGCAGCCAGCACCAGTGGGGCCGGGGTTGCTCTGAGCGGTATTTCCGTTCCGCTCACACTTGCACCCGGTAAAAGCAGCTCATTCACCACTACATTTTCGCCAACCAGCACCGGGGCCGTGAGTGGCACCATCACGCTCACGAACAACAGTCCGACGCCCAGTGTTGCGATTCCGGTCACGGGAACGGGAGCGGCAGCTTCAGCGGCTCCTCAGGTGGTTCTGACGTGGGGCGAATCCAGCACAAGCGTGGCTGGCTACAACACCTACCGCGGAACCGTGCCGGGAGGTCCCTACACAAAACTGACCGCATCGCCAGTCGCGCAGACAAGCTATACCGACTCAGGCGTACAGGCTGGAAGCACCTACTTCTATGTCGTCACCGCAGTCGGGACCAACGGGGTGGAAAGCGGATACTCCAGCCAGGTCGAGGCCGTCGTGCCCACTACGTAGTACCGGGCGGGCGGCCGGCAGGAGCCAGGCCGCCACGCACCATTTGCGGCGAATTCAAATTGATCCCGAAAGCATCCGCCGATATCCCGCACGGAAAAAATCGTTTACACTGCACTTGGAATACTACGCAAGGACAGTCTGACCAACCATCCTGAATTGAATCCAACGTTTCACGGAAGCAGTGCATCTCAAATATCAGAGACAGTGGATTCTGTCGTTGAGTTGCCGCTTTCGAAAATCATCCACGTAAGCTCTCCAGATGTGGAACGACATGGGCACGCCGGGTTGCGCTGGCCACCCCCTTCATTGAGGACAGAATGGAAAAGTCTTTGATTCCCATTGGCACGAACCTACCGGGTCCGTCCAATGCCAAGCAGATTGAGCCGCAGCAGGAGTTCCTGTTGCGGGTCACGCACGAGTGCCGCAGGGCAGAGCGCTCGAAGCAGCGGTTTCTCCTGGTCCTGATCGACGGATTTGAGACACGTCAGGCGGATATCCCGGTGATCGCGGCCCCGATTGCCGCCATCACCCGCGAGACGGACGCGGTGGGCTGGTACCACGCGGATTCCACGCTGGGCATTCTGTTTACCGAGTTGGGTGGCGCGCAGGCAGAGACTGCGCGCCACATCGTCGTGAAGAAGGTTCAGGAAGCAATACTGCAGGCTGGGCTGGCAGAAGGGCTTGCGATTTCGGTCTTCATCCTGCCGCAGGACCTCAGCAAGCCGGTTGTAATCGAGGACGCTCCGGAACGCATCTATGAATCTCTCGACCCGCTCGCGGCTCCCGGCAAGAGGGTGCAACTGAAAATCAAGCGCGGCATTGACTTGATCGGCTCTGCTTTCCTGCTTGTAGCGTTGTCCCCTCTACTGGCGATCATCGCGCTGGCCGTGAAATTCGGCTCTCAGGGCCCAATACTGTTCCGGCAGACGCGGGTTGGCCAGCGAGGAAAGCACTTCACGTTTCTCAAGTTCCGCTCGATGGCGGTGGCAAGTAATCCCAGTCTTCACGAGAATTACGTCAAGGATTTCATCCGCGGAACCGCCGTCAAAAATACCAACGAAAAGGGCGAGAAGGTATTCAAACTCACGCAAGATCCCCGCGTCACGCCATTGGGAAAATTTCTGCGCAAGACCAGCCTGGATGAACTGCCCCAGCTCTGGAATGTTCTAAAGGGCGAGATGTCGCTCGTCGGTCCCAGGCCTCCCATACCCTACGAGGTAGAGTGCTATGACCTTTGGCACCAGCGCAGGGTTCTGGAACTGAAGCCGGGAATCACGGGACTATGGCAGGTAAAAGGCCGGAGCCGCACTGGCTTCGACGATATGGTCCGCCTGGACCTGCACTACGCGCGCACGTGGTCGCTTTGGCTTGACCTTCGGATTCTGCTGCAGACGCCGCTTGCTGTGTTTGGGGCCGGCGGAGCACACTGACACGTTTCCTTGCTCAAAGGCCTACCGGCTGTGAGCCGCTCCAACCTCGCGCAGAGTCTCCAGACTTACACTTAGCGGAATCAGAAAAGCGGACAGCGGGATGGCCCGCTCCGCGCTTTCACGCAGATTCCGTTGCAGTCATGGTTGAGCGCCTGCCTGCAACAACACTGCCCTCACGTCGGCGTGTCCTCCTTTGGTCGCCGCTTTCAGCGCGGTCTCACCGTATGCATCCGTGGCATTGACATCGGCGCCCTTGGCGAGCAGCGCCTGCACCACGTCAAGGTGGCCGTTTCCGGCGGCAAACATCAGCGCGGTCGCGCCGTTTTTGTTCCTGGCATTGACCTCGGCTCCCTTGGCCAGCAGCGCCTGCACTACTTCCAGGCGGGCGTTTCCAGCGGCAAACATCAGCGCGCTCTCGCCAATGTTCCACTTGGCATTGACATCGGCCCCATGGGCGAGCAACGCCTGCACCACGTCCAGGCGGTCGTTTCCGGCGGCAAACATCAGCGCGCTCTCGCCATTGTTCATCGTTGCATTGACCTCGGCTCCCTTGGCGAGCAACGCCTGCACCACGTCCACATGGCCCTCCAGTGAGGCCACAATCAGCGCGGTCCAGCCTTTGTTCGCCGCCTTGGCATTGACCTCGGCCCCCTTGGCGAGCAACGCCTGCACCACGTCAAGGTGGCCGTGTTGGCAGGCCGCCATCAGCGCGGTCCCGCCGCTGTCCTCCGCGGCATTGACATCGGCTCGGTTGGCGACCAGCGCCTGCACCACGTCAAGGTGGCCGTTTGCGGAGGCATGCATCAGCGCGGTGGCACCATGGCTGTCCCTGGCATTCACATCGGTCTTGGCGTGGAGCAACGCCTTGACCCGGGCCAAATCCCCCTTGCCAGCCGCATCGACGAGATCGTTGCCTTGCGCGTTGGCCTGAGTGCCCGCCAGAAGGCAGACCAACACCACCAGAATGCCAAAAGTCAGCGGGTGTTTGCGTAAGTGTCTCGTTTTCAATGGAATCGTCACAACTCCTTTAGGAAAATAAGGAAAACTTCTGAAGAATAGCAGGAAACTGCCGGGTTCTGTTTCCCCCGAGGAGCCTTCGACTTGCCACGACAAAACGACTATTTGAAGACAACGAGGCAACCTTTGCAGCTGAATCAGCAACTCACACGTTAGTGCCCGATGGTGCTGCGGGTACTTCTCGACCTCGGCTCTTTGAGTGGGCCGCAAAAAAAATGAAAAATATCATCTTGGCAGTATGCGCACTATGCGTATTCATCACGGTCTCTTTGTCGGCGCAAACCACTCAGCCGGTAGTTGCCATCCACGTCTCCGAGCAGACCGAGGCATTGGCGACGACGCCTGCCAGCGCGCCTACGCCTACCGGCGCGGGAACCACCGGGTATCAATGGTGGACCCCATATTGGCAGCCGTTCGTCATGTCCGAGGCGCTGAAAGAAGCCCTGCGCTCCGATGGCACTCCGTTCGTGGTTGTGACGGACGCAGACATCGCGGCCGGACAACTGCTTACCGCAACCGGCGCGCCGGCCTATCCGATCGTCATCAGCCTTGCCAACGAAGCGATCAGCAGTAATGAAGTTACCCCGCTGCTGAACTACGTAAGCGCCGGCGGGTATCTCTTCATGGGCGGGTCCTCATTTACGCGGAACCCGGACGGCACCACTCTCGGCGACTTCGCTTTGGCGAGCCAGATGGGGCTGCACATGGCGGTGTCCAACCTGCAAAACTGGTATGCGAACACCACGTTTACCAACTCCTCCAGCGGCAATCAGCTTACGTCGCATATTCCAACCGGGACTGCCATGTGGCAGATGCCGCTGACCTCCGAGGATATTTCTTGGGGCACATCGCCACATCCGAACTCGCAGTCGCAGATTGAGCCCTACCACTACATCTGGCAGGTAACCTCCAGCAATGCCACGGTGATTGCCACCGGAGATAACGGCCTGCCGTACATCACCACAACGCCCTACGGTCAGGGTCAGTTCATTTATGACGCAGCGATGCAACCCCTGATGGGAGTTGGCGGTTTTGCTCCCGGAATGTACACCTACGGCATCTTTCGCAATGCCATCCAATGGGCCTTCCAGTCCGCCAACATTCCTCTTGCAAAAGTAAGCCCCTGGCCCTATCCGTACAACGCGGCCTATATGGTGCGGCACGATTTTGAAGACTACCAGGGCGACATCAGTTCGATCGCGGCTTCGGCCCAGTTCGAGAATTCCCTGGGGGCGCTGGGAGAATATTATTTCTGCACCGGGACACTCCGGGTCGAGATGGCAAACTCGCCTTCGGTCATCGCCGGTTTGCAGCAGGCCGCCACGCAGTACGGCGCAACGATTGGGGCTCACAACGGGGGCCTTCAGAACCCTAACAACTCGAGCCTGGTTCTGAGCGACTTCGACTACTGGCATTGGGGGCCGGATGAAGCGCTGGACGATACCATTCCCGGTTATAACAGCGGCAGCGCGTATGCCTCCGCTTCGATGTCGGAGTCTTTCTCCGATATCAACACGTGGATGTCCGGATACGAGCCGAATGTGAAAACGTGGGCAGCGCCGTATTTCAATGGAACCCGCGAAGGCTCGAATCAGATTTTGCAGCAGCTCGGCGTCGCCACTACGGGCGAGCAGAAACTCGGTCCTTTCCCTCATTGGACGCTTTCCACTCAAACCGACGGCCTGCGCTACCCCGCTCTCACGTTGCCCCTGAGCGACTGGATCCTCCCTTCAGGGGCGTGCGGAGCTGATTATTGCATTGACTGCGGCCAATCGAATTGCGTCTCTCAATCCATGGATTACTACAACGCAGCCAATGTGGATGCCGCAGTCGACTATTACTACAGCATCGGGGCGCTCATCAACATTTACATGCATGAGCTGTCGTCGGACTCGATCCCCGCCGAGTATATCCAGCACAGCGCGTCGTACGGGGCCACCATGTGGCCAGTGAATGCGGTGACCTTGCTTGGCTGGTGGACGAATCGCTCGCCGGTGCAGATTATTCCCAGCTACGCCGTTGCGGGCAACCAGGTGACTCTTACCGCGGCGGTCTCGGGCGCCACCGATTCCGGCACTGCCGTTGAGTTTGTGATTCCGAACTGGGCAGTCAACTCCGGCACCTTGCAGGTACTGCTGGATGGATCCCCAGCAAGTCCATCCAGCTACCGGACTTTCGGAAACGGCATTAAAGTGAGCGTAGGCACTTCCGTCTCCACCGTCCAGGTGTCCTATAACGTCTCGGCGGCGCAGACGATCACGGTAGGAACACCGGCTCCTTCCAGCGCGGCCTACAACAGCCAGTTCACTGTGGCCGCGACGGCCAGTTCCGGACTACAGGTTGCCTACACTTCCTCCGGCGGCTGCACCAACAGCGATGCAACGTACACCATGACGAGTGCGAGCACGGCCTGTTCTGTCATCTTCAACCAGGCCGGTGACACCAACTACACCGCGGCGCCACCAGTGACGGAAACGGTTACGGCGACGCTGGCCGGCCAGGCGGCGCTCGCGGTGACGGGCGTACCGGTGACGGCGCAAGCCTACGGGACGAACTTCACGGTTGGCTCGACGGGCGGCTCGGGCACCGGATCGGTGACGTTTGCGGCGACGGGCGCCTGCTCGAACACGGGCGCGACGGTGACGATGACCAGCGGCTCGGGCACCTGCTCGGTGACGGCGACCAAGGCTTCGGACTCGAACTACACGAGCACGACCTCGGCGGCGGCAACCGTGGGCGCAATCCAGGCGACCGCGGTGGTCACCCTTAGCAATCTGACGCAAACCTACAGCGGCGCGCCCGAGCCGGCGACCGTCTCGACCGTGCCGACTGGCCTCACCCTCACCTTCAGCTACACCGGTATCAACGGGACGAGCTACGGACCGAGCACGACCGCGCCGACCAATCCAGGCAGCTACCAGGTGGCGGCCAGCGTCGTCGATCCCAACTATATTGGTCAGGACATCGAAACGCTGACCATCAACCAGTTGAGCCCGGCACTGAGCCTGGCGCTCCTGACTGGTATGCCTGAGCCCTCCACCTACGGCTATACGGTGTATTTCGAACTGTCCATGGCGACCTCGCCATGCCCCACCGGGCAGGTACAGTTTTACGTGGACGGCTCGGCCTCCGGCTCTCCGGTGGTGCTCAATGGCGCGTCCTGCACTTCGCCGGTCCAGTTCCAGACGGCAACTCTGACCCCAGGCCCGCATAGCGTGTACGCGGTTTACAGCGGCGACACCTATTATCTGGGCGACACTTCCGCGCCGGTGTCCCACGGGGTCACGGCGGACAGCACCTCCGTGACGCTGGCGACCTCGGGCATGAGCGTGAACGTTGGCCAGCCGGTGACCTTCACGGCGACCGTGACACCTGCGCCGCCGGCCTCCGGCACGCAGCCCCCGGCGGGCACCGTCGAGTTCTTGGACGGAGGACTCCAGATCGGTACCGGCACGTTGTCGGCCACCGCGCCCTTCACGGCTACCTACACCACCTCGTCGCTGGCCGCCGGCCCGCACAGCATCTCGGCCAACTTCGTGGATAGCGATGGCGATTACGTCGGCAGCAGTTCGACGGTCGCGGTGCAGGAGACGGTGAACCTGATCGTGCCGGTGATCAGCTGGCCGAACCCCGCGGACATTGTCTACGGCACCGCACTCGGAAGCCCGCAGTTGAATGCCACGGCCAGCGACGGCAATGGCAATCCGGTCAGCGGAACCTTCGTTTACGCTCCCGTGGCGGGCACCATTCTTCCGGTGGGCCCCATGAACCTGACGGCGACCTTCACGCCGGATGACTCCAATACGTACGCCAGCAATTCGGCGTCGGCCACCATCAATGTGAACCCGGCGGCACTGACTGTGACCGGCCTGACGGCGAACGACAAGCCGTATGACGGAACAACCGCGGCAACGTTGAGCGGGACGGCATCTCTGGTCGGCGTGGTCAGCGGGGACAGCGGCAAGGTAACCCTGGCCGGAACCCCGCTGGGAACCTTTGCCAGCTCCGGCGTCGGCACCGGCATCGCGGTCAACATCACCGGCCTGTCGCTGACCGGAACCAGCGCGGCCAACTACACCCTCACCGCTCCGGCGTCGACCGCCAGCATCAGCCCGGCTGCGTTGACGGTGACCGGCCTGACGGCCAACAGCAAGACCTATGACGGGACAACCGCGGCAACGCTGGCGGGCACCGCTTCCCTGGTCGGCGTGGTCAGCGCGGACAGCGGCAAGGTAACCCTGGCCGGAACGCCCCTGGGAACCTTTGCCAGCTCCGGCGTAGGCACCGGCATCGCGGTCAATATCACCGGCCTGTCGCTGACCGGTATCAGCGCGGCCAACTACACCCTCACCGCTCCGGCGTCGACCGCCAGCATCAGCCCGGCGGCGTTGACGGTGACCGGCCTGACGGCCAACAGCAAGACCTATGACGGGACAACCGCGGCAACGCTGGCGGGCACCGCTTCCCTGGTCGGCGTGGTCAGCGGGGACAGCGGCAAGGTAACCCTGGCCGGAACCCCGCTGGGAACCTTTGCCAGCTCCGGCGTAGGCACCGGCATCGCGGTCAATATCACCGGCCTGTCGCTGACCGGTATCAGCGCGGCCAATTACACCCTCACCGCTCCGGCGTCGACCGCCAGCATCAGCCCGGCTGCGTTGACGGTGACCGGCCTGACGGCCAACAGCAAGACCTATGACGGGACAACCGCGGCAACGCTGGCGGGCACCGCTTCCCTGGTCGGCGTGGTCAGCGCGGACAGCGGCAAGGTAACCCTGGCCGGAACGCCCCTGGGAACCTTTGCCAGCTCCGGCGTAGGCACCGGCATCGCGGTCAATATCACCGGCCTGTCGCTGACCGGTACCAGCGCGGCCAACTACACCCTCACCGCTCCGGCGTCGACCGCCAGCATCAGCCCGGCTGCGTTGACGGTGACCGGCCTGACGGCCAACAGCAAGACCTACGACGGGACCACCGCGGCAACGCTGGCGGGCACCGCTTCCCTGGTCGGCGTGGTCAGCGGGGACAGCGGCAAGGTAACCCTGGCCGGAACGCCCGCTGGGAACCTTTGCCAGCTCCGGCGTAGGCACCGGCATCGCGGTCAATATCACCGGCCTGTCGCTGACCGGAACCAGCGCGGCCAACTACACCCTCACCGCTCCGGCGTCGACCGCCAGCATCAGCCCGGCTGCGTTGACGGTGACCGGCCTGACGGCCAACAGCAAGACCTATGACGGGACAACCGCGGCAACGCTGGCGGGCACCGCTTCCCTGGTCGGCGTGGTCAGCGGGGACAGCGGCAAGGTAACCCTGGCCGGAACGCCCGCTGGGAACCTTTGCCAGCTCCGGCGTCGGAAGCGGCATCGCGGTCAATATCACCGGCCTGTCGCTGACCGGTACCAGCGCGGCCAACTACACCCTCACCGCTCCGGCGTCGACCGCCAGCATCAGCCCGGCGGCGTTGACGGTGACCGGCCTGACGGCCAACAGCAAGACCTATGACGGGACAACCGCGGCAACGCTGGCGGGCACCGCTTCCCTGGTCGGCGTGGTCAGCGCGGACAGCGGCAAGGTAACCCTGGCCGGAACCCCCTGGGAACCTTTGCCAGCTCCGGCGTAGGCACCGGCATCGCGGTCAATATCACCGGCCTGTCGCTGACCGGTATCAGCGCGGCCAATTACACCCTCACCGCTCCGGCGTCGACCGCCAGCATCAGCCCGGCTGCGTTGACGGTGACCGGCCTGACGGCCAACAGCAAGACCTATGACGGGACAACCGCGGCAACGCTGGCGGGCACCGCTTCCCTGGTCGGCGTGGTCAGCGCGGACAGCGGCAAGGTAACCCTGGCCGGAACGCCCGCTGGGAACCTTTGCCAGCTCCGGCGTAGGCACCGGCATCGCGGTCAATATCACCGGCCTGTCGCTGACCGGTATCAGCGCGGCCAACTACACCCTCACCGCTCCGGCGTCGACCGCCAGCATCAGCCCGGCTGCGTTGACGGTGACCGGCCTGACGGCCAACAGCAAGACCTATGACGGGACAACCGCGGCAACGCTGGCGGGCACCGCTTCCCTGGTCGGCGTGGTCAGCGGGGACAGCGGCAAGGTAACCCTGGCCGGAACGCCCCTGGGAACCTTTGCCAGCTCCGGCGTCGGCAGCGGCATCGCGGTCAATATCACCGGCCTGT
This sequence comes from uncultured Acidobacteriota bacterium, assembly GCA_963742165.1. Lineage (GTDB taxonomy): Bacteria > Acidobacteriota > Terriglobia > Terriglobales > Acidobacteriaceae > TOLSYN. Next base: position 68,732 of record CAVUKX010000017.1, read on the forward strand.
CGCTGACCGGAACCAGCGCGGCCAACTACACCCTCACCGCTCCGGCGTCGACCGCCAGCATCAGCCCGGCGGCGTTGACGGTGACCGGCCTGACGGCCAACAGCAAGACCTATGACGGGACCACCGCGGCAACGCTGGCGGGCACCGCTTCCCTGGTCGGCGTGGTCAGCGGGGACAGCGGCAAGGTAACCCTGGCCGGAACGCCCGCTGGGAACCTTTGCCAGCTCCGGCGTCGGAAGCGGCATCGCGGTCAATATCACCGGCCTGTCGCTGACCGGTACCAGCGCGGCCAACTACACCCTCACCGCTCCGGCGTCGACCGCCAGCATCAGCCCGGCGGCGTTGACGGTGACCGGCCTGACGGCCAACAGCAAGACCTATGACGGGACCACCGCGGCAACGTTGAGCGGGACGGCATCCCTGGTCGGCGTGGTCAGCGCGGACAGCGGCAAGGTAACCCTGGCCGGAACGCCCCTGGGAACCTTTGCCAGCCCGGCGTCGGCAGCGGCATCGCGGTCAATATCACCGGCCTGTCGCTGACCGGTACCAGCGCGGCCAACTACACCCTCACCGCTCCGGCGTCGACCGCCAGCATCAGCCCGGCGGCGTTGACGGTAACCGGCCTGACGGCCAACAGCAAGACCTATGACGGGACCACCGCGGCAACGCTGGCGGGCACCGCATCGCTGGTCGGCGTGGTCAGCGGGGACAGCGGCAAGGTAACCCTGGCCGGAACGCCCCTGGGAACCTTTGCCAGCCCGGCGTCGGCAGCGGCATCGCGGTCAATATCACCGGCCTGTCGCTGACCGGTATCAGCGCGGCCAACTACACCCTCACCGCTCCGGCGTCGACGGCCAACATCAGCCCGGCAGCGTTGACGGTAACCGGCCTGACGGCCAACAGCAAGACCTATGACGGGACCACCGCGGCAACGCTCGCGGGCACCGCTTCGCTGGTCGGCGTGGTCAGCGGGGACAGCGGCAAGGTATCCCTGACCGGAACGCCGCTGGGAAGCTTTGCCAGCTCAGGCGTCGGCAGCGGAATCGCGGTCAACATCACCGGCCTGTCGCTGAACGGTACCAGCGCGGCCAACTACACCCTCACCGCTCCGGCGTCGTCGGCCAACATCAGCCCGGCAGCGTTGACGGTAACCGGCCTGACGGCCAACAGCAAGACCTATGACGGGACAACCGCGGCAACGTTGAGCGGGACGGCATCGCTGGTCGGCGTGGTCAGCGGGGACAGCGGCAAGGTAACCCTGACCGGAACGCCGCTGGGAAGCTTTGCCAGCCCAGGCGTCGGCACTGGCATCGCGGTCAACATCACTGGTCTGTCGCTGACCGGCACCAGCGCGGCCAACTACACCCTCACCGCTCCGGCGTCGATCGCCAGCATCAGCCCGGCAGCGTTGACGGTGACCGGCCTGACGGCCAACAGCAAGACCTATGACGGGACCACCGCGGCAACGCTGGCGGGCACCGCTTCCCTGGTCGGCGTGGTCAGCGGGGACAGCGGCAAGGTAACCCTGGCCGGAACGCCCCTGGGAACCTTTGCCAGCTCCGGCGTCGGCAGCGGCATCGCGGTCAACATCACCGGCCTGTCGCTGACCGGTACCAGCGCGGCCAACTACACCCTCACCGCTCCGGCGTCGACCGCCAGCATCAGCCCGGCTGCGTTGACGGTGACCGGCCTGACGGCCAACAGCAAGACCTATGACGGGACCACTGCGGCAACGCTAGCGGGCACCGCTTCCCTGGTCGGCGTGGTCAGCGGGGACAGCGGCAAGGTAACCCTGGCCGGAACGCCCCTGGGAACCTTTGCCAGCCCAGGCGTCGGCAGCGGCATCGCGGTCAACATCACCGGCCTGTCGCTGACCGGTACCAGCGCGGCCAACTACACCCTCACCGCTCCGGCGTCGACCGCCAGCATCAGCCCGGCGGCGTTGACGGTGACCGCGAATAATCAGGCTGTCGTATATGGGGCGGCGATTCCGGTGCTGACGGGCACCATTACGGGCGCGGTGGCGGGCGATGGAATCACAGCCAGCTACGCGACTACCGCGGTTGCGGGCTCACCGGTGGGAGCGTACTCGATCACGGCAACGCTGAATCCCAACAGCAAGCTTTCTAACTACTCCGTATCGATCACGAATGGAACCTTGGCGATCTACTCCGCTACGGTATATCCTCTGGCGCTTCTGGAGTCGCAGGGAAGCGCGGTCGAGGGTGACCCTGGGTTCACGCTGACGGTGACCGGTGCGAATTTTGGACCGGGGTCGGTGGTGTTGTGGAATGGATCGGTGAGGGCGACGCAGTTTGTGAGCAGCACCCAGTTGACGGCGGAGATTTCTGCTTCCGACATCTCGGCGGCGGGGACCAACCTGGTGACGGTAGCTAACGGGGCGCCGAATGCCTCCACGTCGGCGGCTCTGCTGTTCCTGGTGCAATCGAGTTCACAGGTGCCGACGATTACGGAGGCCTCTGTTTCGGACTTTGCAGATGGAGGCGGCAATCACAGTCTGTCGGTGGCAGGCGCCGAGTTTTTGCAAGGCGCAACGGTGCAATGGAACGGCGTGGCATTGGCGACGACGTATATAAGTTCGTCGGAGCTTTCGGCTGTGGTGCCATCCTCCGACTATGGGGCGCTGCCGGCGGTGGTTACGGTGATGAATGCTCCGCCTCTGAGCGAGTTATCGGCGGGCTTCCCGCTGCAGTGACGGCAATCGTTTGCGAAGTCGGGTTATCCCATGAGTCGATGGTGGAGCAACCTCGGCAATGGTTGACTAACCTATAAAATGACGGGGCTTCGATATTGCCGAGAAGGTAACTGGATTGCGGCATTAAAGCGCGCTTCGGCGTGGAAGAGATTCGGCTTACCGCGGCGAACCTAATCCTGTTGCTCCGCAGAGTGCTAGTCACCTGCGGGGCGTAGTGCTCTGGACGCTATGCCACCTCGGAGCCGCCGGAATAACCGCCCCGAAAACGCCCCAACTTCTCGATCACCTACTCATGCAGCCGACAAGCCGCTGATGCAAAGATTCCTTGAAAATTTTCTGTAAGCTGCTGATTTTGCTTCTGGCATCCCTACCGAGTAAGACCCCATCCGAAACACTACAACAACCCCAGAGCGCGTCGATGTCTCTTCACCAGGTTATCTGGTTGATTGTTGCGGCACGGTCTTTGATCTGTGCCAGCTGTGCAGTTTAGCTCAGCTTTTCAGGTGTCGGCGCTGTGATAGTCGGGTTGTGGACTATGCATGAGAGGTGCGCCGATGACTCGTTACAAGACCAATACTCTGTCGCTGTTTGCTGCTGCTCTATTATTGGTCTTCGGCACAACGCAACTTTCCTCCGCTGCGAGTTTTCGCGTCACAATGCTACCTTGGTTTCCATTGCTATCACCCCAGCCAACCCTGAGACGCCGTTGGGTACGAAGCAGCAGTTCACGGCAACCGGAACCTACTCGAACGGCAGCACGGAAAACATGACCTCAACTGTAACTTGGAGATCATCGGCCCCGAAAATAACTACGATTTCCTCCGCAGGACTGGCCACCGCGCTCGCGGTTGGTTCTGCTACCATCACGGCTTCATCCGGGACGGTGTCGAAAAACACGCCGCTGACGGTCTCGCCCGCGGCGCTGGAGGCTCTGTCGGTTACCCCGGCGAGCGCATCCATCCCGCTCGGAACAACTCAGCAATTTGTGGCAACCGGAACCTATACCAATGGTTCCACCCAGAACGTTACCAGCCTTGTAACCTGGAGTTCCAGCGCTCCGTCTGTGTCCACAATCAATGCAGCGGCTCTGGCGACAAGCACGGGAACCGGAGCGACAAACATCATTGCATCGACGGGATCAATCACCTCGCCGCCTGCGTCGTTAACGGTGCTGCCTGCCGTGCTCACGTCGATCGCCATTACTCCGGCGAATGGCTCGATTGCCCTCGGCACAACTCAGCAACTCACAGCGACGGGAACATTCAGCGATGGCAGCACTCAAAACATAACTTCTACTGTTACCTGGAGTTCGTCGGCCAACACGGTTGCTTCGATTTCCGTTGCGGGGATTGCAAGCAGTGCCGCCCTGGGCACTACAACGATCTCTGCAACGTCCGGCTCCGTTGAAGGATCGACAACCCTGACCGTTTCACCCGCCCAGCTGGTGTCTATCGCGATCACGCCGGCCATCCCATCTATTCCGCTCGGGACAGGGCAGCAGTTCACGGCCACGGGCACATTCACCGATCGAAGCACGCAAAACCTTACGACCACGGTGCAATGGAGTTCGTCGGCTGCGACGGTTGCCACGATCGGCAACAGCAGCGGAACCAATGGGTTTGCAAGCAGTCTGGCCATGGGAACGACGAACATCACCGCAACTTCCGGCGCCATTTCCGGCTCGACCACCTTGACCGTAACGGCGGATGTGCTGTCTTCGATCACCATCACCCCGGCCGATCCATCCATTGCATCGGGCGGGGCAACCCAGCAGTTCACGGCAACAGGATCGTACACGGACTCGACTACTCAGGATGTGACAAGCACTTCGACTTGGAGTTCCAGCGTGACGTCGGTCGCAACTGTGAACTCCGCAGGCATGGCACAAAGCGCCGCGACAGGCAGCACAACGATCACTGCGTCCGAGGGGAGCATCAACGGAGCGGCGACACTGACGGTCACGACGGCAGCATTGGTTTCGATCACGGTGGAGCCTCCATCCGCTTCCATTGCGCTGGGAACAACGCAACCCTTTACGGCAACAGGGAACTACGCCGACGGCAGCACGCAAAACCTGACATCCTCGGTCTACTGGAGTTCTTCCGACGGTACGGTGGCCACCATCAGCAACGCCGCTGCGACCATGGGTCTTGCCACCAGCGTCTCAGCTGGCTCGGCGACCATAAGCGCGACCTCCGGCAGCATCTCAGGCACGGCTTCTCTTACCATCACGCCACCGACGTTAGTCAGCATCAGCATCACTCCGCAGAACCCGTCGATTGCGCTGGGTGCCTCGCAGCAATTCACCGCGACCGGCACTTACTCCGATGAGAGCACGCAAAACATCACCACGAATGTTACCTGGACCAGTTCGTCGGCGACTGTAGCCGTGATCAGCAACACCACGGGCTCGCAGGGTCTGGCAACCAGTTCCGGCGTGGGTTCAGCCGCGATCACTGCGGCGCTGGGTTCGGTTTCCGCAAACACGACTCTTGTCGTTGGGTGCATCACGCAACTCCAGTCGATCGCCGTTACGCCGGCCAGTCCCACGATTCCGATTGGCGGGAATCTGCAATTCACGGCGACCGGCAGCTACACGGGAGGCTGTTCGGCAAACCTGACAAACTCTGTCGCCTGGTCGTCGTCCAGTACGGCCGTGGTTACGATCAGTAGTTCCGGGAATGCCACTGGGATTGGCCAAGGTTCGGCTACGATCACTGCCGGGTTAGGAGCAATCAGTGGGTCGACGACGTCCGTGACACCCGCGCCTCCCCCAACGTTGGTTTCTATTGCCGTGACACCCGCCACAGCTTCCATCGTGGTTGGCAATGGCCAACAATTCACGGCGACCGGTACGTACAGTAACGGCAGCACTCAAAATCTGACGAGCACTGCCACATGGAGTTCCTCGACGCCGGGGGTGGCGACGATGAACACAGCAGGGCTGGCTACGAGTGTTTCGGCAGGGAGCACGACCATCAAGGCTGCGCTGGGTTCGATCAATGGCTCGACCACCCTGGCCGTCTCAGCCGCCGTTCAAGCCGCGTTCACCGTAGTGCAGGCTCCGCAAGGCACTTGCATCGTCGACTACAGCGGGGTGGCTACCGCCGAGTCTTGCACTCCCCCCGGTGCGCTCAGTAGCACTACGCTGTCCATCCATCCCAACCCGACGGTTGCGGGCCATGGGTTCCTGGTGGTCGTGTCCGGCGAATATTACGCGAACTCAGCGGCGGGTTGCAGCGATAACAGTTCTACCGGAACGTCCAACACCTACACCCTGATTCCCTCTGCCCATGCTTACGTGAATTTGACGAACTTAGGCGATAGCAGCGGATTCAGCGACATTTTTTATGTGGCTAGCTCTGCCGGCTCGGTGACCGAGGTGCAATGTACTCTAACCGGCGCGTTTACCGGCGGCACCGGAGACGCGGAAATCTGGTTCATTGAGCTCAATCAGCCCATTGGCGGAGTCGATCAGGTTGCAGTGCTCGATAATGCATCGGCTGCATCGACGTCCACTGCGTGCCCCGGTCCGTCGATCACAACCACGCAGCCCGACGAGTTTATCCTGAGCGGCATCTGGCTCTCGCAGAACGCGGCAGCGGTAAGCTCGCCATTCACGCTAGGCTCCACTCCACGAGGCAACAGCATTGCCTGGGACTCTGCGCTCTCGGCTGGCACCTACAAGCCGACATACACCGCCAGCGGTACGGATGATGGGTATGCCATCAACGTGGTGAGTTTTACCAGCGGAACTGCATCGCCACCAGTGTTGGATTCCATTGCGGTGACGCCCGCCAACCCCTCAGTTGTGCTTGGCAACGGCCAACAATTCACGGCGACCGGTACTTATAGCAACGGCAGCACTCAGAATCTGACGAGCTCAGCCACGTGGAGTTCCTCGACGCCGGGGGTGGCGACGATGAACACAACAGGGATGGCCACGAGTGTCTCGGCTGGGAGCACGACGATCACGGCGGCGCTGGGTTCGATCAACGGCTCGACTGCCTTGACCGTAACATCGGCTCCGGCGTTGGTTTCCATTGCCGTGACGCCCGCCAACCCCTCAGTTGTGCTTGGCAACGGCCAACAATTCACGGCGACCGGTACTTTTAGTAACGGCAGCACTCAGAATCTGACGAGCACTGCCACGTGGAGTTCCTCGACGCCGGGGGTGGCGACGATGAACACAACAGGGATGGCCACGAGTGTCTCAGCAGGGAGCACGACGATCACGGCTGCGCTGGGTTCGATCAACGGTTCGACTGCCTTGACCGTAACATCGGCTCCGGCGTTGGTTTCCATTGCCGTGATGCCTGCCAACCCCTCAGTTGTGCTTGGCAACGGCCAACAATTCACGGCGACCGGTACTTACAGTAACGGCAGCACTCAGAATCTGACGAGCACTGCCACGTGGAGTTCCTCGACGCCAGGGGTGGCGACGATGAACACGACAGGGCTGGCGACGAGTGTCTCGGCAGGGAACACGACGATCACGGCGGCGCTGGGTTCGATCAACAGCTCGACTGCCTTGACCGTATCGTCGGCCTCGTCCTCTGTTCAAGCTGCGTTCTCCGTAGTGCAGGCTCCGCAAGGCACCTGCATCGTCGACTACAGCGGGGTGGCCACGGCCGAGTCTTGCACTCCCCCCGGTGCGCTTAGTGGCACTACGCTGGCCATTCATCCAAACCCAACGGTTGCGGGCCACGGGTTCCTGGTGGTCGTGTCCGGCGAATATTACGCGAACTCGGCGGCAGGTTGCAGCGATAACAGTTCCACTGGAACGTCCAACACCTACACCCGGATTCCCTCTGCCCATGCTTACGTGAATTTGACGAACTTAGGCGATAGCAGCGGATTCAGCGACATTTTTTATGTGGCTAGCTCTGCCGGGTCCGTGACCCAGGTGCAATGTACTCTGACCGGCGCGTTTACCGGCGGCACCGGGGACGCGGAAATCTGGTTCATTGAGCTCAATCAGCCTATTGGCGGAGTCGATCAGGTTGCGGTGCTCGATAATGCATCGGCTGCGTCGACGTCCACGGCGTGCCCCGGCCCGTCGATCACAACCACGCAACCCGACGAGTTTATCCTGAGCGGCATCTGGCTCTCGCAGAACGCGGCAGCGGTAAGCTCGCCATTCACGCTGGGCTCCACTCCACGAGGCAACAGCATTGCCTGGGACTCTGCGCTCTCGGCCGGCACCTACCAGCCGACATACACCGCCAGCGGTACGGATAATGGGTATGCCATCAACGTGGTGAGTTTTACCAGCGGAACTCCGCCAGCAAACTGAGTCTTGCGACCCGGGTTGCAAGTGAGTTTCTGATGGGGCATTGCAGGCGGGACGAATGAGCCTTCCTTGGGCTGAGCTCTGGGATGGCTCGCCCTTCGCGCATCTCGGCTCAAACAAAAACACAACTCGACCGCTCTCTCGAGTCGTAAATCCGGCTGGGGTTTGACCGACCTGCGCCGAATGCGGACGGCGAACACTTCGGTCTTGCGAAAGTGCTTAAGATTCGTAGAATTTGTGCCAATCCGTGCTGCATGAGGAGCTCACAACTGCATCATATAGAACGCGGGAGAGACGAATCCAATGAAATTGATGGATCGATACGCGAAACTCACGATGCTTGCTATCGTCCTTACGTTCGGCTGTGCGGCCTGCAATGTAATGAAAAACCCTGTTTCCCCTGGTTCCAACGTTCCGTTCTCCGTCGTGCAGGCCCCGCAAGCGACTTGCATCGTCGTCATCAACGGGGTGGCTACTCCCGCGGCTTGCACCCCCGCCGGCCCGCTCAGTAGCACGACGCTGACCATTAATCCAAGCCCAACGGTTGCGGGCCATGGGTTCCTGGTGGTCGTGTCCGGCGAATATGATTCGAACTCGGCAGCCGACTGCAGCGATAACAGTTCCACCGGAACGTCCAACGCCTACGCCCTGATTCCCTCGGCTCATGCTTCCGTGAATTTGCCGAATTACGGCGATAGCAGCGGATTCAGTGACATGTTCTATGTGGCTAGCTCTGCCGGGTCGGTGAGCCAAGTGCAATGTACGCTAACCAACGCGTTTACCAACGGCACAGGAGACGCGGAAATCTGGTTCATCGAGCTCAATCAGTCCATTGGCGGAGTCGATCAGGTCGCGGCGCTCAATAATCAATCGGCTGCGCTGACCTCAACCGAATGCCCCGGACCATCGATCACAACCACCAAACCCGACGAGTTTATCCTGAGCGGCATCTGGCTCTCTCAGAACGCGGTCGCGGTAAGCACACCCTTCACGCTAGGCTCCGCTGCGCGAGGAAACAGCATTGCCTATGGCTCTGCATCCTCGACTGGCGCCTACCAGCCGATCTACACATCCAGCAGTGTGAACGATGGCTTTGCCGCCAATGCAGTTAGTTTCACCAGCACAGCTGCACAGTGAATGAGGTAAAAGCGACCTGCTCCGCTAGATCCGCATAAGGCTGGGGAAATTGGCATTCGGCGACAACGAGCGGCTCATTTTTTCGGGTTCGCAAATTTGGGTCGCCGCATACCCATCAAGCTTGAGCACGAGCAAGGCCGCCCGGCTCTATCGCTCCTCTAGAAACTGCAGCAGGTATTTGCCGTATCCGCTTTTGAGCAGCGGCTGGGCGAGGGTTTCCAGTTGGGCGCGGGTGATGAAACCCATGCGGAAGGCAATCTCTTCCGGACAGGCGATCTTGAGGCCCTGGCGCTTTTCCAGAGTGGCGATGAAGCTGGAAGCCTCCAGCATCGAGTCGTGGGTTCCGGTGTCGAGCCAGGCGGTGCCGCGGCCAAAGGTCACTACATTCAGCTGGCCCTGCTCCAGGTAGAGGCGGTTCAGATCGGTGATTTCCAGCTCGCCGCGGGGCGATGGCTTGAGCGAGCGGGCCAAGTCAACCACCTTGGAATCGTAGAAATAAAGACCGGTGATGGCGAAGCGCGAGCGGGGATGCGCGGGCTTTTCTTCCAAGCTGACGGCGCGCCCGGCCGGGTCAAACTCGACGACGCCGTAAGCGGAAGGATCCTGCACCGCGTAGGCAAATACGGTGGCCCCGCTTACCAGATCTGCGCTGTGCTGCAGGAGCTTGGATATGTCCTGCCCATAAAAGATGTTGTCGCCCAGGACAAGAGCGCAGGGCGCGCCGGCGATAAACCGCTCGCCGATGAGGAAGGCCTGAGCCAGACCATCGGGACTCGGCTGCTCGGCGTAGTCGATCCGCACTCCCCACTGCTCGCCCGAGCCCAGCAGATCGCGGAAGCGCGGCAGTTCCAGCGGCGTGGAGATGAGCAGAATCTCGCGAATTCCGGCCAGCATGAGGGTGCTGAGCGGGTAATAGACCATCGGCTTGTCGTAAATGGGGATCAGCTGCTTGCTGATGGCAAGGGTGGCCGGATAAAGCCGCGTGCCAGAGCCTCCGGCCAGAATGATGCCCTTCACTGTGCACCCCGGGTTTCGTAGTTGGCCGCAATCCAGTTGCGATACTCTCCGCTGGTGACCTGCTGAATCCAGTCGGGGTTGGAAAGGTACCACTCCACGGTATGGCGGATTCCGCTGGCAAAGGTCTCGCGGGGCCGCCAGCCTAGTTCGCGGCCAAGCTTGGAGGCATCGATGGCGTAGCGGCGGTCGTGGCCGGGGCGGTCCTTGACGAAGGTGATGAGGCGGCTGTGCGGAGCTCCCGCAGGGTGAGCCTCATCCATGATGGAACAGATGGTGGTGACCACATCGATGTTGGCCATCTCGCTGTCGCCGCCGATATTGTAGGTTTCCCCGGTCACGCCACGGTCGAGCACCAGGGCGATGGCCTCGCAGTGATCTCCCACATAGAGCCAGTCGCGCACATTGCGCCCGTCCCCGTAGATGGGAAGCGGCTTGCCGTGGAGCGCATTGAGGATGACCAGCGGAATCAATTTTTCCGGAAATTGAAAGGGGCCGTAATTGTTGGAGCAGTTGGTGGTCAGCGTGGGCAGTCCGTAGGTGTGCTGGTAGGCGCGCACCAGGTGATCGCTGCCGGCCTTGGAGGCCGAGTAGGGACTGTTGGGCTGATAGGGGTGGGTTTCGGCAAAAGCTGGATCGGAGGGACCGAGCGATCCGTAGACCTCATCGGTAGAGACGTGGAGAAAGCGGAACCGGGCCTGCGCCTCGGCAGGCAGCGCGCGGTAGTACGCGAGCGATTCGTGGAGGAGCCGGAAGGTCCCGACCAGGTTGGTGGAGATGAACTCCTCGGGACTTGCGATCGAGCGGTCGACGTGGCTCTCGGCGGCAAAGTTGACCAGGGCGTCGGGCTGGTGGGCCCGCAGCAGCGACTGGACCAGAGCGGCGTCCTCAATACCTCCCTGGACGAAGACATGAGCGGGGTGATCGGTGACCGAAGCCAGGTTGCCGAGATTGCCGGCGTAGGTGAGTTTGTCGAGCGTGACAATGCGGTCGCCGGCTGCAACACGCTGCAAAACAAAGTTGGAGCCGATGAAGCCCGCACCGCCAGTAACCAGAATCGTCCGTCCCACGTCCAGGCCTCCGGGAAACTCTACAGTTTAGATATGCTGGGATTCTACAGAAATTGTGCGGCAGATGAGAGTCCTTGTGACGTACTTTCGCTTGACGGGAAGCTCGGTTCCCGCAGTCTTCAGCTTAGTTCCCTTTTACGTCTCCCGTGTTGAGATAGCTGCGCAGCACAAGCAGATCTTGCACAATGCGATGGCTGCTTTCGAGGAAGTTGGCCAGTTTCTTAAGGTCGTATACAAGTACTTGAAGGGGTGCCTGTTGGCTTGCACCACTCGAACGCATATCGCTTTGCAGGGCAGCTTCCGCGTCGCGGTGTGTTTCACTGACAACCTCTGCCAGCAGGGCAAGATACTGCTGTGCGCTCTCCACGGTGTCGAAGACGGCTGCATGGGGACGCCGTGAGGAGAGATCCCGTTGCAAAGTTATGCATGGGACGGGAGCTGAGGGAGAAGCGACAACACGCTCTGCGGGAACAGCCTGCATATCCGAAGCGGGGACCACTTCCGGATCTTTGAGATGCCTGGCGGTCTCGATTTCTCTGGTATTGGGAAGTTCTTCAAGAGTGCTGACGAATTGCTCTTCCGGCAAAAGGCTACTACGGAAAGATGAATCCGAACTTGGTTCCGCCTTTTTAGTGCGCGGTGCCGACCCTTTTTCGAAATTCATAGGGGTGTCTGACGCGCGCCTCGCCTGTTCTTTCTTGGGCTCCGAGCAGGGATCTGGGGAAGGACGCATTCTATGCGTCTTTCTTGAGCTCGACGAATTGAGCCTGGAATTGGGTGATGGCCGCATATTCATGAAAACTGGCAGAGTTCCGGAGGTTGGTGTGGAAATGACGCGTCGCGGGCGGGATGGAGCAGCCTGAACCCCGCCTTCGGCGCCTGGAAGCCCGCATCGAACCGGGCGTCATCATTTCCACAGCGACATCGTCAATCGAAAAGCCAGCCCCTCCTATATCGCGAAGCTTTTACAGATTCTCCTGCGTCCCCGTCACCATACCGGTCGTATGTCGCTCCCGAGACAACTCCTGCCGAGTGGTCCTTACTTGAAAGCCACCGTCGAGCTGCAATAATCATCGCCCTTGGCGTTCGCGGTAATGGTTGGCTGATAGGTCCCGGCCGTGGTCGGGCTGTCATATGCCGTGGTGTTGCCCGACACAGGATCGATGTCAATCGTGAAAGGTGTGGCAACCGATTTTGCCGTACCCGACAAGTACATCGCCGAGATAACCCAGGTATCGGGGTTTTGCGTAGTAACCGCGGCTCCGGCCAGGGCTGTGGTGGAAGCGTTCAGTTCCTGATTGGCCACGCCATAGGAGTCCACCGAGTGAATCGTCTGATTCAGTTCGAAGAACCACATTTCGGCGTCGCCGGCGGTATTTCCCGGAGAAGGCTCCCCGCTGGATTTCAGCGGGAACCCCCACTTTACGCTGCACGATGCCGAAGTCGCCCCGGGACGGGAACTGGTTGCGTAAAAGACGTTGCAGAATCCTGTCGTGGCGCCCGCGTGGTTTACCGATGAGTTAGCCTGCGAAGCGGGCAGATAGGTGTTCGATCCTCCTGGAGCGTTGTCGCTGCAGGAAGTCACGTAGTTATTGTTGTCCTGTCCGCACACAACTGCAACCAGCCCATGACCGCTCCCCGTCGCCGTAGTCGAGACCGTCATGGTATTGCCGGCTGCGATTCGGTTCGGGCTTGCGCGGTCAATCACCGAGAATGGCGAGGTTGCCCCCGTCCCGGCGGGAGATACCGTGAGAGTGGCGCTCTGGCTGCTACCCGAATACGTCGCGGTGATGCTCACAGCTGTCGATGTGGTAACGCTCAGGGTTGTGACCGTGAAGGTCGTGCTGGTGCTTCCGGCCGGAACGGTCACACTGGCAGGGACCGTAGCCGCGGCGGTATTGCCGCTGGTCAGCGTAACCGCGGCGCCGCCCGAAGGCGCAGCCGCACTCAAAGTCACCGTGCCGGTAGAGGACGTTCCCGAGTTCACCGACGTTGGACTCAACGTCACCGACGACACCAGAAGCGGAGCCACCGTCAGGGTGGCGCTCTGGCTGCTCCCCGAATAGGCCGCGGTGATGCTTACAGCTGTCGATGTGGTAACGCTCAGGGTTGTGACCGTGAAGGTCGTGCTGGTGCTTCCGGCCGGAACGGTCACACTGGCAGGGACCGTAGCCGCAGCGGTATTGCCGCTGGTCAGCGTAACCACGGCGCCGCCCGAAGGCGCAGCTTCATTCAAGGTCACCGTGCCGGTGGAGGACGTCCCAGGAATCACCGACTTTGGACTCAACGTCACCGACGACACCAGGAGCGGAGCCACCGTCAGGGTGGCGCTCTGGCTGCTCCCCGAATAGGCCGCGGTGATGCTGACAGCTGTCGATGTGGTAACGCTCAGGGTTGTGACCGTGAAGGTTGCGCTGGTGCTTCCGGCCGGAACGGTCACGTTGGCAGGGACAGTTGCCGCAGCGGTATTGCCGCTGGTCAGCGTAACCACCGCGCCGCCCGTGGGCGCTGCTTCATTCAATGTCACCGTGCCGGTGGAAGACGTCCCAGGAATCACCGACGTTGGACTCAACGTCACCGACGACACCGCAAGAGCCGTGACTACCGGCTGAGCGTTGAAAGCCGCCGTCGAACTGCAATAGCTTTCGCCCTTGGCGTCCGCGGTAATGACTGGCTGATAGGTCCCGGCTGAGGTCGGGCTGGAATACGCTGTGGTGTTGCCCGACGCAGCATTGATGTCAATCGTGAAAGGTGTGGCAACCGATTTTGCCGTGCCCGTCAAGTACATCGCCGAGATAATCCAGGTATCGGGGCTCTGCGTAGTAACCGCGGCTCCGGCCAGAGCAGTGGTGGAAGCGTTCAGCTCCTGATTGGCCACGCCATAGGAGTCCAGCGAGGAAATCGCCTGATTCAGTTCAAAAAACCACATTTCGGCGTCGCCGGCGGGATTCCCCGGAGCAGGCTCCCCGCTGGAACTCAGCGGGAAACCCCACTTTACGCTGCACGAGACCGAAGTTGCCCCGGGCTTGGAACTGGTTGCGTAAAAGACGTTGCAGAATCCGGTTGCGGTGTTCGCCAGGTTTACCGAAGAGTTAGCCTGCGAAGCGGGGAGATAGGTGTTCGATCCTCCTGGAGCGTTGTCGCTGCAGGAAGTCACGTAATTATTGTTGTCCTGTCCGCACACAACTGCAACCAGCCCATGACCGCTCCCCGTCGCCTTAGCCGCGACCGTCATGGTATTGCCGGCCGTGATTCGGGTCGAGGCAGGGCTGTCAATCACCGAGAATGGCGAGGTTGTCACAATCGTGGGAGTTACCGTGAGGGTGGCGCTCTGGCTGCTGCCCGAGGCGGCCGCCGTGATGCTTACGTTGGTCGATACAGTCACGGTTCCGGCGGTGGCCGTGAAGGTCGTGTTCGTGCTTCCGGAAGGAACGGTCACGCTGGCGGGAACAGTGGCCACGGCGGTATTGCCGCTGGTCAGCGTAACCACGGTTCCGCCCGTAGGCGCTGCACCACTCAACGTCACCGTGCCGGTCGAGGTCGCTCCCGAGGTCACCGACGTCGGATTCAACGTAACTGACGACACCGAAACGGGCGGAGTCACGGTGAGCACGGCGCTCTGGCTGCTGCCCGAGGCGGCTGCCGTGATAGTAACCGCCGTCGATGTAGCGACGGTGAGGGTTGTGACGGTGAAGGTCGTGCTGGTGCTTCCGGCGGGAACGGTCACGCTGGCGGGAACAGTGGCCGCGGAGGTGTTGCCGCTGGTCAGCGTGACCACGGTTCCTCCCGTGGGCGCTGCTCCATTCAAGGTCACCGTGCCGGTCGAGGACGTCCCCGAGGTCACCGACGTCGGATTCAACGTAACTGACGACACCGAAACGGGCGGAGTCACGGTGAGCACGGCGCTCTGGCTGCTGCCCGAGGCGGCTGCCGTGATAGTAACCGCCGTCGATGTAGCGACGGTGAGGGTTGTGACGGTGAAGGTCGTGCTGGTGCTTCCGGCGGGAACGGTCACGCTGGCAGGAACAGTGGCCGCGGAGGTGTTGCCGCTGGTCAGCGTGACCACGGTTCCTCCCGTAGGCGCTGCTCCATTCAAGGTCACCGTGCCAGTAGAGGACGTTCCCGAGGTCACCGACGTTGGATTCAACGTCACCGATGACACCGCAGGAGTCGTGCTCAACGACTGCACCACGACGTTCTCTACGTTCATTACATAGGCTGTGGACGAGTTCCACATGTCAAGGCTGATGGTGCCCGAGGTCAGAGCCGGCGTAGAGTTGAAGCCGCTGTCGGTAACGCTGATGTACTGGACGCCGTCAACCGAAACCTGGATAACATCTCCGTTGAAACTCATGAGCAGGGTATGCAGGGAGGTGCCGACGCTGGGCAGGCTGGCCGTGGCCATGGCGGTTGTGCCCCAGGTTGTCCAGTCGGAGAACTTCAATAGCGAGATCTGCGATGTTCCGGGATAAACCCACGCTCCATAATGCGCGCCGGTGGATGGATTGACATAGCCGCCGATGCCGCCGCCGTATGCTCCCGCCTGGAACTGAACCTGGCCCAGTACGGAGTAGTTGCTCCAAGCGGCGCCATTGTTCGCGTACTCGTAGGCATAGCTGTTGGTGGAACCGGTTCCGGTCATCACGCCGCTGGATATCGCCCAGGTGCCCGACTCGGTCGTCCACGATGGGTCTGCTCCGTTCCCTCCGGAGAAGTTATCGCTGAACAACACCGTGCCGCCGCTTCCGGCTGGCAGCACAGTCAAGGTGGCGCTTTGGCTGCTGCCCGAGTTGGCTGCCGTGATCGTAACCGTCGTCAATGTAGCGACGCTGAGGGTTGTGACCGTGAAAGTCGCGCTGGTGCTTCCGGCCGGAACGGTCACGCTGGCAGGAACGGTAGCCGCGGCGGTGTTGCCGCTGGTCAGCGTAACCACGGTTCCTCCCGTAGGAGCTGCTTCGTTCAAGGTCACCGTGCCGGTCGAGGGCGTTCCTGAGGTCACCAACGTTGGACTTAACGTAACCGATGACACCGAAACGGGCGGAGCCACGGTGAGCACGGCGCTCTGGCTGCTGCCCGGGTCGGCTGCCGTGATGGTTACGTCCGTCGATGTAGCGACGCTGAGGGTTGTGACGGTGAAGGTAGCGCTAGTGCTTCCAGCGGGAACGGTCACGCTGGCAGGAACGGTAGCCGCGGCGGTATTGCCGCTGGTCAGCGTAACCACGGTTCCTCCCGTGGGTGCTGCTTCATTCAAGGTTACCGTGCCGGTCGAGGGCGTTCCCGGGGTCACCAACGTTGGATTCAACGTAACCGACGACACCGTAGGAGTCGATGACGGGACGGCATAAGACACCTGGACGGTGGAGACGCTGGTGCCCACGCTCACCTTAACGCTGCTTCCGAAAGTCCGGTAGCTGCTTGGACTGGCTGGAGATCCATCCAGCAGTACCTGCAAGGTGCCGGAGTTGACTGCCCAGTTCGGAATCACAAACTCAACGGCAGTGCGCGAATCGGTGGCGCCCGAGATTGTTGCCGTAAGATTCAGCCGGTTGTTCGCAATGGCGTAGCTGGGAGTAATCTGCACCGGGGCGCGATTCGTCCACCAGCCAAGCAACGTCAGCGCATTCACTGGCCAGACGGTGGCCCCGTACGACGCGCTGTGTTGGATATACTCGGCGGGGATCGAGTCCGTCGACAACTCGTGCATGTAAATATTGATGAGCGCCCCAATGCTGTAGTAATAGTCGACTGCGGCATCCACGCTGGCTACGTTGTAGTAATCCATGGATTGAGCGACGCAATTCGACTGGTTGCACGCAATGCAATAATCAGGTCCGCACGCCCCTGCAGGGAGGATCCAGTCGCTCACGGGCAAGGTGAGAGCGGGGTAGCGCAGGCCGTCGGTTTGAGTGGAGAGCGTCCAATGAGGGAAAGGACCGAGTTTCTGCTCGCCCGTAGTTGGGACGCCGAGTTGCTGCAAAATCTGATTCGAGCCTTCGCGGGTTCCATTGAAATACGGCGCTACCCACGTTTTCACATTCGGCTCGTATCCGGACATCCACGTGTTGATATCGGAGAAAGACTCCGACATCGAAGCGGAGGCATACGCGCTGCCGCTGCTATAGCCGGGAACGGTATCGCTCAACGCTTCATCCGGTCCCCAATGCCAGTAGTCGAAGTCGCTCAGGACCAGACTCGAGTTGTTGGGGTTTACGAGGCCGCCGTTGTGACTCCCAATGATTGCGCCGTACTGCGTGGCAGCTTGCTGCAAACTGGTGACGACCGAAGGCGAGTCTGCCATTTCGACCCGGAGGGTCCCGGTGCAGAAATAATATTCTCCCAGTGCCCCCTGGGAATTGTCGAACTGGGCCGATGACTCAATCCCGCTGATCTCACTCTGATAGTCTTCCAAGTCGTGCCGCACCATATACGCTGCGTTGTACTGATATGGCCAAGGACTTACCTTGGCTATGGGCAGGTTGGCCGACTGGAAGGCCCATTGGATGGCATTGCGAAATATGCCGTAGGCGTACATTCCGGGAGCAAAACCGCCAACTCCCAGCAGGGGTTGCATCGCCGCGTCATAA
Source organism: uncultured Acidobacteriota bacterium (assembly GCA_963742165.1). Classification (GTDB taxonomy): domain Bacteria; phylum Acidobacteriota; class Terriglobia; order Terriglobales; family Acidobacteriaceae; genus TOLSYN. Next base: position 86,546 of record CAVUKX010000017.1, read on the forward strand.
ATGAACTGACCCTGACCGTAAGGCGTTGTGGTGACGTACGGCAGACCGTTATCACCGGTCGCAATCACCGTGGCATGGCTGTTCGTAACCTGCCAGATGTAGTGGTAGGGTTGGATCTGCGACTGCGAGCTCGGATGTGGCGATGTGCCCCACGAAATATCCTCGGAGGTTAACGGCATCTGCCACATGGCAGTCCCGGTTGGAATATGTGAGGTAAGCTGATTGCCGCTGGAGGAGTTGGTAAACGTGGTGTTCGCATACCAGTTTTGCAGGTTGGACACCGCCATGTGCAGCCCCATCTGGCTCGCCAGGGCGAAGTCGCCGAGAGTGGTGCCGTCCGGGTTCCGGGTAAATGAGGACCCGCCCATGAAAAGATACCCGCCGGCGCTTACGTAGTTCAGCAGCGGGGTAACTTCATTACTGCTGATCGCTTCGTTGGCAAGGCTGATGACGATCGGATAGGCCGGCGCGCCGCTTGCGGTAAGCAGTTGTCCGGCCGCGATGTCTGCGTCCGTCACAACCACGAACGGAGTGCCATCGGAGCGCAGGGCTTCTTTCAGCGCCTCGGACATGACGAACGGCTGCCAATATGGGGTCCACCATTGATACCCGGTGGTTCCCGCGCCGGTAGGCGTAGGCGCGCTGGCAGGCGTCGTCGCCAATGCCTCGGTCTGCTCGGAGACGTGGATGGCAACAACCGGCTGAGTGGTTTGCGCCGACAAAGAGACGGCAAACAGCACACAAGCTGCAAAGATGAGATTTTTCACGTTTCTCCTCGTATCGCATTCGGAGGTTGCGGAACAACTGCACCGGGCAGGTGCTTCGTTCTAAAAGGTCTGTTTAAGTAATGGGTTCTCCGGATAAGCGATCGGTGGGATCACCGGTCATCCAACAAGACATGCATACTCTAGATGGTTCCGCTGGAAGCAGGGTTGCCCGTTGGCATTCGAATTTCATCCAATGTTAAGCCGCGACTGACTTATAAGCCGTGACTAACTCAATCATAAGTGTTTAGGTAAGTCATCTAGACAGACTTAGAAATATTCCGGATGACTGATGATCTGGGTCCGCGTCCACGATCCATTCCGCAAAATTTACACGGCAATCCTGCCCTTCGACGACAACGGCCGCGGAACACTCCGGACGCGGCGCCAGTGACACCAGCGTCCATCCAGTTTGGTTGTGCGGGCTTTCCAGAACCCTTAACTCTCGCGGGCCAACTCCCGGCGCAAGCGATGCCTCAGAAGCCTTCGTCGAAAGCGATAATCCATACCCGGTGGCCTTCAGGAAAGCTTCTTTCCTGGTCCAGCCATCAAAAAATCCCCGCAGCCTCTGCGGCTCCGGCAGTGCTTCCAGTGCGGCGTTCTCCGAGATGGAAAAGTACTCTTCGGCGAGGGTGCGCATCTCCGCGAGCGGCCGGAGGAATTCCAGATCGACCCCGATCTTTCGGCTTTTCGCCACGGCATAAAGCGCGCCACTGCCGGAATGCGAAACATTGAACTGAAGTTTACTTACCTCCAGTTCTTCGGCCAGCGATGGCTTTCCAAACTGGCCATATTCAAACGAAACTTCCTGCGGTTTAATTTCCAGGTAACGCCCGAGAATGGTTCTCAGAACGGCCCGGCCTACGACGAATCGCTGTCGGTCATGCTTAAACCGAAAGCGATTCGCCCGGCGGCATTCCTCAGGGCAGAGCGTTTCACCCAGACCCTGCACGACGGCATCCGGATGATCGAGTTCCGCGAACCACACGTGAACTTCGTCCCCACTCAACGCAGGGGCGCGGCCCGAAGCACTCCGTTCGATAGGGCAGTCGGTTAGCATGGCTGACACTGGCACCCGCGCAGAAACAAAGGCAAATCTTTAACGGTTACTCTCCGCGCCGGCTACCGTCTTTTCCCTTCCTCCGTTGCGCCGGTAAAGGACGTATCGCGAAATGCTATCGATGGAATCGATGTTACCGGAGTTAAAGTCGCTATCCGGAACCGTAAACCCATAGGTCTCTTCCAGGAATGAAATCAGATGAAGGATGCTCTCTTCGTTGATGATTCCGAACTCAGAAAAGGAGTCGCTATTCCGCAGTTCGCCGGAGGGTGGATAATTCTCCAGGATGAAGCTTCGCACCTGGTCGGCAATGCTGTTTCTTCCCCCGTCGACTCGCCCGCTCTGTCCGCCTGACTCCTGCTCTTTCAGGATGACTTCTGAGAACTGATGGACGGTCGGCGCATTGAGCAACGTCTGCAAGGGGAAGCGCCGTCCGAAGAGTTGTGTGATCTCATTGACGAGCGTGACTCCCATGAGCGACTGACCGCCCAGTTCAAAGAAATTGTCGTGAATGCCAATCTGCGGAACTCCCAGGACCTCTTGCCACAACATCGACAGGCGCTTTTCTATTTCGCCTCTTGAAGCCAACTGGCCGCCTTCTGTCGCGCGAGTCGAGGAAGCCAGCGCCGGCGATTTGTCCTGCTCGCCCGACTGCGCCGCAACCGAGAAACTCTCCGACGCGCCAGTCCGCCGCATCTGCGAAATCCCGGCACCGGCCGCAGGAGGATCAATCCAGAATCGCTTGCGCTCGAAAGCATACGTCGGAAGCGGTATGCGGCGGCGCTCCTGGTTGCCGTGCAAGCGGCTCCACTCGACTGGCACACCTGCCGACCACAGGCTCCCTAGGGCGGTTAACATGCACTCCTGATCGGAGCGGTCTTCCTTGGGGTGGCGCAAAGAATTCACGATTCTACACTGCTGTTCAGGCTGAAACTGCAGGCGGGCCAGGGTGCTCAACGAGTTGTTCGGCCCAACTTCCAGCAGAACGCGTCCGGGCGTCTTCGTGAGTTCGAGAATCGCCGGACTAAAGCGCACGCCATGTCGAGTCTGCTTTCCCCAGTACTCCGGGTCCACCGCCTGCTCGTCGGTAATCCAAGTCCCGGTTAAAGTGGAAACAAAGGGCACCGTGGGCGCCCGGCGATGCGTTCGCGCCACCCTTTCCACGAACGTGGCTAGCATCGGCTCCATCATTGCGGAGTGGAAAGCATGCGAGGTGAGTAAAGGCTGAACATTGATCTGTTCCGCTCGAAGGGCATTGGCCAGCTTTTCAATCGCTTCGGTGGGACCGGAGAGCACAGTCAACTCCGGGGCATTCACGGCCGCCAGAGAAACATCGGGCCGCAACCACGGCTGCACTTTTTCTTCGGATAGATAGACGGCGAGCATGCTGCCGGAGGGGAGTTCCTGCATCAGGCGGCCACGCTCGGCAATCAGAGATAGTGCGTCCTCGAGGTCGAAGACCCCAGCCAGCGTGGCTGCGACGTATTCCCCAAGACTGTGCCCCACCATGGCATCCGGGGTAATGCCCCAGGACTTCCACAGTTGCGCCAAGGCATAATTCAGCGTGAAGACTGCCGGCTGCGTCAGGCGAGTCTGCTTAAGCTGCTCGGATGCTTCCGCGAAGTGCGCCTCATCCGGGTAAAGCAGTTGGCGAAGATCGTATCCCAACTGGGGCAGAAGATAGATTGCGCATCGGTCCATCCACTCCCGGAAGACGGGCTCGCGCTCATATAAATCGCGTCCCATGTTGGCGTGTTGCGCGCCCTGGGCCGGAAACATGAACACCACGCTGGCATGTTCTTCGAATGCTTTTCCCGTGGGCGCCCGCATCGAGGCCCCCGCCTTGAGTACCGCGATTGCCTCTTGAGCATTTTCAGCTGCCACCACGCGGCGATAAGGAAATGCTCTCCGGCCCTGTTGCAGCGTAAAGGCCGCATCGGCAAGGTTGAGGTCAGGGTGGGTTGCGAGCCAATCGCAAATGCGCCCGGTGGCCTCTTCCAGAGATGCCGGTGATTTGGCCGACAGTGTCAGCAACTGCCTTCCAGTCGCAACGCTGGAGGCCGGAATCGGCGGAGCCTCTTCCAGGACCACGTGTGCATTCGTACCGCCGATGCCAAAGGAACTGACTCCCGCAACCCGGCGCGGCTTTTCCGGCTTCCAGTCCGAGAGGGCCGTCTGCACATAAAAGGGGCTACCTGCGAAATCAATGGCCGGATTGGGCTGAGTGAAATGCAGGCTTGGCGGCAACGCCCGATTCTCCAGTGCCAGCGCTACCTTGATCAAGCCCGCCACTCCCGCGGCGGCGTCCAGATGTCCCAGGTTCGTCTTGAGCGAGCCAATGGCGCAGAAGTTCTTCTTTGCCGTCGTAGCGCGAAAGGCTTTGGTCAGGCCTGCAATCTCAATCGGATCCCCCATCGACGTTCCGGTCCCGTGGGTCTCGACATAACTGACCTCGTCGGCCTGCACCCCGGCTACCGCCATTGCTTCCGCAATGCAGCTTGCCTGTCCGTCTGCGCTGGGTGCGGTGTAGCCAACCTTCATCGCGCCGTCGTTGTTGATGGCCGAGCCCTTGATCACCGCCCGGATGGAATCGCCATCCGCCAGCGCATCCGCCAACCGCTTCAGAACCACGATACCGATGCCGCTGCTGAAAACGGTTCCGCCAGCCATGGCATCAAAGGCGCGGCAATGGCCATCGGGGGAGAGAATGGATCCTTCTTCATGCAGATAGCCGGCGATTTGCGGAATTCTAAAAGAAACGCCGCCGGCCAAGACCATGTCCGAGTCGCCGTTCAGCAAACTTTGACATGCGAAGTGGACAGCCACCAACGAGGTGGAGCAGGCCGTTTGAATGGCAACGCTCGGTCCCTTCAGGTTCAACCGATAGGAAACGCGAGTCGTCAGGAAGTCTTTCTCCAGCGCGATATATCTCTGAAGACCGGCGAAAGTCCGGAGCGCTCCCGGATCTGCGGCCAGAACCTGCTCATAGTAAGAGTGCATCCCGGAGCCGGCGAACACCCCGATTTTTCCGTCGTAGAGTTCGGGATCATACCCCGCATTTTCCAAGGCCTCCCAGGCACATTCCAGGAATATGCGGTGCTGGGGGTCCATGACCATTGCCTCGCGCGGTGGCAAGCCGAAAAAATCCGCGTCGAACAGCTCGATTCCGTCCAGGATGGACGCGGCTTTGACATAAAACGGAGAAGCGAGCACTTCCGGGTCCTCGCCTGCCCCCAGAAGCTGCTCGTCGGTCAATTCGGTGATCGATTCAACTCCGTTGCAAAGGTTCTTCCAGAACTGATCCGTGTTGGGTGCCCCGGGAAAACGGCCGGACATCCCGACAATGGCAATTCCTTCCAAATCGTCGAAATCTTCTCTCGATCTCACTTCTAAAGCCTCCCTGACCGACGCCGTTGCATGCGAAGCCGTACGGATTCCTTTTGCGACTGGATCTGTTCCAGACTTCGGGTCAGCACCGCCGCCGGCTCCGCGGTCGCACCGCCCAAATGCCTGGCCAGGGTTCGCACCGTGGGGAAAAGGAACAGTTGGGTTACCGCAATCTCGACGCCGAAAGCCTCTTCCAATTTGCGGCGCGCCCGGATCATCAACAGCGAGTGCCCGCCCAGCTCAAAGAAATTACCATCTCTCCCCACCTTCGGGACATCGAGCAACGCTTCCCAGATTTCGGCGATCTTCCGCTCCGCCTCGTCCTCGGGTGGGCACCAAACCCTGTCCTCCCCCACCGAGGGTTCGTTCACAGCCGGCAGCGCATTGCGATCGACCTTGCCGTTGGGCGTGAGGGGAAATTTCTCCAGCAGCAGATAGTCGGACGGCACCATGTAATCCGGAAGCCGGTCGAGCAGGTAGCTCCGCAGTTCCTCCGTCTGTAGCGGGTTGGCCGGATCGCTCACCACATATCCCACCAGCCGCTCGAAGCCGGGCGTTTTCTGCTGCAGCTTCACCGCCACTTGCTTGACCTGCGGATGGGAGGCCAGGGCCGCTTCGATATCTCCCAGTTCGACGCGATAGCCGCGGATCTTGATCTGATTGTCGTTGCGACCCAGGCATTCGAGTTGGCCATCGGGACGCCAGCGGGCCAGGTCGCCGGTACGGTACATGCGCGCGCCGGCGATTTCGCTGAAAGGGTCGGGAATAAATCGTTCCGCCGTCAGCTCCGGGCGATACAAGTACCCGCGCGCCACCCCATCGCCTGCGATGAACAATTCGCCGGTGACTCCGATGGCGACCGGGCGCATACGGCGATCCAGTACATAGATCTGCGTGTTGGCGATCGGCCGGCCGATGGAGATGCGACTTTCCGCCGCAGTCACTTGGCACGTCGTGGACCAGATGGTCGTCTCGGTGGGACCATAGACATTCCACAGCGAGGAGCATCGCGGAAGCAGTTCGGCTGCCAGCTGGGGAGTCAACGGTTCGCCGCCGCACAAGATCTTCATGGTCTTGCGTCCGGTCCAGCCGCTCTCCAAAAGCACGCGCCAGGTCGCCGGCGTCGATTGCATCACCGTGGCGCCCGAGGTTTCCAGCAGCTTCGCCAAACCTCGCCCGTCCAATAGCACGTCGCGGGTGGCAATGACCACCTGCGCGCCTTTGATCAACGGCAGGAACATCTCCAATTGTGCAATGTCGAACGACGGAGTGGTGACCGAAACCAGTACGTCCTCAGCACTCAACCCAGGCTCGCGTCCCATGGACTCCAGCAAATTCACCAGCGACCGGTGCTCGATCTGCACCCCTTTGGGGCGGCCGGTCGATCCCGAGGTGAAAATGACATAGGCCAGATCGCTGGCTTGGACTTCGTTGTCCGGGTTCTCGCAGCTCTGCGCCGCGAGCGCGGGATCGTCCATATACACCACGGTTCCCGCGGCCGAAGGCAGAATCGAGATCAACTCGCGCTGGATTACCAGCACACCGGCTTTGGCATCTTCCATGATGATGGCCAGACGCTCTTTGGGGAAGGCCGGATCCAGTGGGACATACGCCCCTCCCGCCTTCAACACTCCCAGCGTGGCGACCATCATATCGAGCGAGCGTTCCAGGCATATCGCGACCAACGCCTCTGGCGTCACGCCATGACTACGCAGGTAGTGAGCCAGCTGATTGGCCCGCTCGTTCAACTGGCGATACGTCAAACTGACACCCTTGCAGGTGACCGCAATGGCATCGGGCGTCCGCCTCACCTGCGCTTCGAACAGGCGATGCATGGGTTCCTGCGGATACACCTGCCGCGTGTCGTTCCACTCCAATGTAAGCTGGCAAATCTCCTCAACGGAAAGCATAGGAATCTCCTGTAGTCGCTGGGCCGCTCCGAACTGCATCGCGTCCAAAATCGTCCTCAGGTGGTGCAGCATTCGTTTAATGACATCGCTCTCGAACCGGTTGCGGTCATACTCGATCTGCAGACAAATGTCTTCTCCGGCATAGACGGTGACGGTGAGCGGGTAGCCGGTCTGCTCATAAAACCGGAACCACCGGTTTTCCCAATTCCCGCCCTGAGCGCGCATGCGTGTGCTCAGTTCGTAGTTATCAAACATCAGAATACTTTCAAACAGGGGTTTGCCGACGGCAATGTCACTCCATTGCTGCACTTGAACCAGTGGCGTGTGTTCGTGATCCCACATCTCTGTCCACTGCGATCGAACCTGTTTCAGCCAGTCGAGCAGCGGCGCTTCCGGATCTATCTTGAATCGCATGGGCAACGTGTTGATGAACACGCCCACCATCTCGTCCGCGCCCGCAAGACCGGTTGATTTCCGGCAGGCTCGAACCACGCCATACCCAATGTCGCTCTCTCCACTGTAGCGGTGCAGCAGCAATGCCCATGCCGCCTGAACCAGGGTATTGAGCGTGAGGCCTTGTTCCCTGGCAAACGCTTGCAGAGCGCGAGTTTTGTCCGCAGACACAATGATTCTGTCATCCCCCTGCCGGTCCGCCAACAGGGCACCTGGGGCAGGAGTCTTGTCGACTACAAGCGGCGTGGGGGCGGAAAATCCCTGTAATTGCTTGCGCCAATAACCTTCCGACTTCGATACATCCTGCGACTGTAGCCAATCGATGTAATCGCGGTACGGTCTTGGAGCCTGCAGCACCAACTCCTCGCCGCGGCAAAACGATTCGTAAAACGCAAATACCTCGTTCAAGACCGCGGGAAAAGAACGGCCATCCATCAGGGCATGGTGGAAGGTCCAAAACAGTAGATATTCGGCCTCATCCAGACGTACCAAGGTCAAACGAAACACCGGCGCCTGCCCCATTGCGAAGCCTTGGCGACGATCTGCCCGCAAAAAAACCTTGGACTGTTGTTCTTGCTCTTCCCTGGCGAATCCACGCCAGTCGCGTTCCTCCCATGGGACGTCCACATGGCGATAGACGACCTGAACCGGAGTTCCCAGCTCATCCAGTCGAAACGCGGTGCGCAAAACCTCATGCCGCTCCACGGCGCGCTGCCAGGCGCGGCGCAGAACGGGGGCGTCGATGGGCTCCTTGAGCGTGCAGACCATTTGCTCAATGTCGGTACCGACCCCAGGCTCCTTGAGATGGTGATAGAACATCCCGTGCTGCAAGGGAGAAAGCCGGTACTGCTCTAAACTTTCAGCGGATTGCATGCGATCGTCTCCAGCATCGAGAGGAAATTCGTTGAGAGTCTTTCTTTCCGTTAACTGCTTTGGGCTGACTTCGGCCCGGCTCATCGCGCCAGTTCGGTTTCACTCGAACGAACGCTGCCCAGCGTCCATGCTTCCTTGGCCGGGTCATACTGCTTAACGATTCTGGCTGGATTACCAGAAATCACACAATATCCCGGAAAACTTCTGGTGACTACCGAGTTTGTAGCGACCAGACAATGCTCACCCAAGACCAGTTCTCCCTGGCTGCATACGATGGTGGAACCATTCCCGATCCACGAACCTTGCCCGATGCGAATCCGCCCGCCCTCGGTAATCCCCTGCGCCTTGATAGGCCGCGTAACGTCCTCATAGGCGTGGTTGTGATCCATGATCAGAACGGATGGGCCGGTGATGACATCGCGCTCGAAATGAACGCCGTTCTTGACGGAAACGATCGAATTGCGGCCGATCACGACTCCGTCCTCGAGAACCAACACCGGCTCCCCTTTCACCTCTGGCGGCGCCTCGATATTGATCCACACATCGCGATGGAGCTGCGTGAACTTGCCGAGGTAGATTCGCGGCGCAGATGAGCGCGACATCTGGCAGGAATGGTGGATCGATAACTTGTCCACCTTATTGGCAAAAGGATAGGTCATCATCAGCCATTTGGTGTGAAGGTTGCTGAGGAACTGCCGTACCCCATTCACCGGATCTTCCGCGGGAATGCCTCTGCCGTTGTCACCGTTGAATCGCGCCGTCATAAATCGATGCTCCGTTTCGAGGAAAGAGTCTGCAGGCAGAGCCTTCGTCCGGTCTAGGATATCTTCGTCCATAGCAATCCAATTCCATAGCCACGCTGCCGGAGATCCTCGATCATCTCTTCGTTTCTGCAGCCGCTCTTGACCTCCGTCCAGATCTGCGGCACGCCGTACTCTTCCGAAGGGCTGTTTGGAGCAATGTCATGAAAGCCGATCATGCCACCGGGGGTCACCAGCGGCGAATAGAGCTCAAAATCCTGCCGCGCCCCGGGGTAGGTGTGGTCGCCGTCAATAAATAAAAAGTCGATGGTCTGGCCGTTCAGTATGGCCCGCAGCCGGTCGCGCGTCTCTTCAGCATGGGAATTCGCGCGCAGGAGATGGATCTTCTGCGTCCGCCGCGCAAAGGCGCGATAGAAGGGAGCCGCCCATGCCGGGTAGCCGCCGCCGTATGGCCCCTGCGGCAGGTCGATGCTGATAATCGTGGCCTCCGGACTGACCACCCGGCAAAGCAGCAGCAGAGTGCCGCCCTTCGCCGTGCCAATCTCGACCAGGGTCTTGGGCTTCTCTTTCCGTACCACCTCCAGAAAGCGCACCACCTCGGAGCGAATCTGCAGCGGCTTCAGAGGTTCGCAGCCGAGCACCAGATCGGTCATCTTTTCGATGGAAGGATTCCGTCCCTGCATCTTGACGCGCAGGATGCAGGTCGCCATCCCAAGCATGGTTCCTGCGATTTCGGAAATTCGCGTGAGAGTCTGCCAGACCCCTCTCTCTCGAGACATCTGTACTAAGCGCCGCCGATATCCCCCCATTGGGGCTGCATCGGACTTCGTCGCCGCTGTCGCCTGCGTAGCCATCGTCCTTACCCTCCGACCGTATTAGAAACGGGAATTTGCCGAGCAACCGAATGCTTCAAAACCCACCGCCAGCCGAATCCAGACCCGCGCCGCCGGCCCGCTTGGCTTCATATTTGCGATCGATGTATTGGTTGGCCAGCAGCGACCTCTGGTGCAGAAAGCCGCCGAACAACCTCCCATAGCTCTGCTCTCCGAAATGATGGATGTAGCTATTCTGGGTCCAGACGATTCGGAAACCGCGCTGCGACACCCGCCGGCATAACTCCGACTCGTTGCCATAGTCGGGCAGTTGCAGATCGAATCCGCCCAGCTCATCCCACAAGCTTCGCCGGATGAAGAAGGCAAATCCGCCGGCCTGCTCAATATCCACCCAGGACCGGGGACTTACTGTACTTAGATGCGCGCTGGCGAAGGCGCAGATCTGATCATCGTCCCAATAATGCCGGCAGTGCATCGCTTTGCGCAGCATTTGCGGGGTCGCGGAGTGGCTTGTGCAAGGGCCGGTGACGCCGATCGTGGGATCGCCTTCAAAGGCTTGCCGGGCTGCCAGCCAACTCCATGGTGTAACCACCGTATCGGAATTCAACAGGCAGAGGTAGGGCCTGGTCGATCGCTGAACTCCCGCCTCGCAGGCCCGGCTGTGTCCCTGCGATTGCCGGTGATGGATCACCGTCCAGTGGTTCCGTCCGCAATAGTCCTCGAACAGCCGCTGCGTCTCCGGCAGTTGCGATCCATCATCGACCACGATGACTTCGGCGTAAGGCGCAAACCTTTCCAGGCTGCGAAAACAGCGCTGCACCACGCCGGCTGAGTCTTTCACCGGCACGATGATCGACATCTGCCGGCTGGCCTCGCGCTCTTCCTCGGGCTGCGAGAACGTGCGCACGGCGGGGAGCGTAAGGGTCAACAGCGCTGCCCGCAGGTCGCGGTAGGTTCTCCGCAGAGGTTCAGGTAGGTGTTGCTTGAGTTTCTTCATCGTGTGCTTTCGTAGGCCGCTTCCGGCGGTGATTTCCAGGTATCCATGTATACGGTCAAAACCCGACATAGCAGGCGAAGCGTCGAACCCTCTACGTTCGAATCAAGGACTGAGTAACGGTCTTTCGCAAATTGTGATCGAGGGAAAGAAGAATGGCCGACCCAGCCAAGCCACCCACCAGTATCACCATCGCAATGGAAGGCCACCGGGGCAGAATGTGCGATGCGGTAAACGAACAGGCCAGGTAGGCGGCCAGTGCGGTTCCTGCGCCGGCACACAGGCTGGGCATCATGGTTTTCGCAATACTGCTGGGCCGCAACCCAACATACTTCGGAAGCAGCCAAAAGACCAGGGGAGCCATCAGCATGGCCGTGGTAAGAATGCGGGTCACCGCCATGCCCGTCACTTGTCCCCACGTCGAGGAATGTTTCAGCACTTCACCGGCCACGACCAAAGATCCCGCGCTGATGATGGCGTGGGCCCACTCGATCACGGCCAGCGAGTGCGGCTTGGATACGGCTTGCAGAAGAGGCCCCAGGAAATTGGACACCGGACACACCATCATGATAACGGCGAGGATCCGCAAAGCGTCGGCGGTGTCAGCCCATTTGGGACCCAACGCTGACACCAGCAAAGGACTCATCACCGCAAGTCCGGCCAAGGCAGGAATGGTCAGGATGGAACCGGCCCGCACGCAGTCCAGAAAGCTGGCGCGCAGCTCCTCGGTCTTGTTTTGCAGCCTGCAAAAATTGGGATACGCGGCCACCTGGAGCGACGCGAGAGCGACGGTGACAACGGACTTGACCACCTTGTCGGCGAGTCGGTAGAGCCCCACCGGCACCGGGCCGAAGAACAAGCCAAGCAGAAGGGCGTCCGCCTGCGTATTGAAGAACAGCCCGAGATTGCCCAGGAATGCCCCGGATGAAAAATGCAGCAGTTGCTTCATCGAGCCCAGGTGAAATTTCAGCCGCGGACGCCAATGGGTAAGCTTCCAGAGCGCAACCAGTCCCACCAGGTCCGTGCCAAGTTGCTTGCCCACCAGGGCCCAGACGCCAAAACCTTTCAGCGCCAGCCCCAGTCCCAGAAGCCCACCGGCAACCAACGAGATGAAGGAGCGAATCGCCAGGCTGCGGAAGTCCAGGTCTCTTTGCAAAAGCGCCCTCTGGACACTGGTAAGTCCCTCGAGCGGAATCGAAAGCGACAGGACGCAGATTACAGGACCCAGCAGGGGTGTGTGATTGACCGAGGCCCACCAGCCGCTCGCGCTAATGCTGACGCCGACCAGCAGCACGCTCAAACCCAGGTTCAGGCAGAACGCCGAATCCAGGTGCTCAGGTTGAAGATCGCTTCTTTGGATGATCGCCGCGACCAGGCCCTGTTCCAGGATCAGTTTTATAAAGAGAATGTAGGCCATCGCCATGGCGGCGATGCCAAAGTCACGGGGTCCAAGCAGGTAGGCGAGAACAAATGTCAGCGCGGTGTTCACGCCCTGTTCCGTGCCCTGAGTAACGTAGGACCATTTCACGGCTTTCCGGAACGAGTTCTGTGACATCAAGCATTCTCCAAAAGTCTAAGTAAGAGAGCCTGGCTGCGTCGGACGACCATCATCGGATTCAATCCAAAACCTTCCTCTCGCCTGCGTTCGCGAAATCGCCATTCATTGCGGCTCCTCATCGAGCGGCAAGCGTTTCTTGATAGGTAGTGACCGACTCAGCCAGCGGCGATGTCACCATACGTGGAAAACTCGGCGAGCGACGGTACAATCCCCTGCGGAGCCGTTCTACATAGGCCATCAAAACGGCCGCCTTTCTTCTGACCGGAGAAGCATCCTGACGGCCTTGCAGGAGGTTCAGTTCTCGTTTGCACGCCCTCAGCTTGACCGTAAGAAGTTTGCGGATGCGTCTGCTTTCTGCATCGTCCGGGAGCGTGCCCAGTACTTTTTCCAGCAGGCCTATCGAGTTCTCGATCATTACAATCGGGTGGCCGAGACTTTCCGCCGTGAGGCTCATTTCGCTGCCTGGGTTCCACGTGGCCAGCGACTCCGCTGTATACGCAAATGGGCCAAGCAGGGCAAGCCGCAGCGCCAAGTCCCAATCTTCCAGACAACGCAGAGATGGATCGAAGCCCCCAGCTTTTTGAAATGCCGCCTTGCGCACGGCCACCGCCTGGTTGAAAAAAATCCCGCCATTGGCCAGCACCTCGGCCGGATTCAGCCAAAGTCCTTCGGAGTGGCCGGGATGAATTCCGGTGATATCGAACGAATGTCGTGGAGCCCCTCTCCAGGAGCCCAGCAGTGCGTTGCACAGGCAGCATGGTACCGACTGCCCGGCGCGCTGTAACAGATCGACCTGACGCTCCAGTTTGGTGGGGTCCCAGCGGTCGTCGGAATCCTGAAAGGCGATGATCTCTCCGGCGGCCAACTCCACGCCTTTATTCCGTGCACCACCGGGGCCGGAATTGCGCGCCAGCCGGAAAAAACGAATCCGCTCCCGATAGCTGCCCAACTGGCTCTCCGTATCATCGGAGGAGGCGTCGTCCACCAGGATGACCTCGATATTTCGGTACGTCTGCCGGAACACGTCCTCCAGCGTGGCGCCAATAATCGAGCCCCGGTTATAGGTGGGGATCACGACGCTTACCAGCGGAGATGGATTCATCGTATTCATCTATCGCGACGAAGCCTCCAGAGGGGTTGCCACACTCGGCGGGCGTTGCTGGCAGTGCCGCCAGACTCCTTCCGCGCTGTCAAACTGTCGGATCAACCGGGCAGGATTCCCGCCGATGATCGAGAAGGGAGGGAAGCTGGTGGTCACAACCGAGTTGGCGCCGATCACTGAGTTCCGCCCGATCACAACGTCCCCGCGTCCGCTCACCACGGCGGCGTTATAACCCAGCCAGCATCCCGATTCGATGCGCAGCGTTCCGCCGGCCGTGACGCCTTGAGCCAGAATCGGACGCTCGGTGTCGGAAAATTCGTGGTTGTGATCCATGAGCAGAACCGCCGGCGCGAAGAGAACGTCTTTGCCGATATGAATCAGGTTCTTGGCAGAGATCATGCAGCGGCGGCCGACTCGGCAGCCGTCTTCCACGATGAGCGCCGTGGGACTCTGGTCCGGCACAAGATTGATCCACACGTCCTCGGCAAAATAGATATCGTTCCCCAGCCGGATCCGGGGAGCATTCTCTGCATGCAGGACGCAGGAGTGATGGAAGGCGACTCCCTTGCCGATGGCGCCGAACGGATACATGGCACGGAGCCAAAGCGTATACAGTTTCGAGTGTACTCGTGGCACGAGCGAAAATGGATCGAACTGCGGCATCCCTGGCTCCTCTCTGTACCCCACACGCGATAGGCGCAACGAACGGCTTCAGCTTCCGGATCGAGCGGAAACCGTCCACTTCAGAACAGCATGATCAAGACAGTGTCATCCGGTTTGTGGAAGTTTCCATCACTCGCCCTTCGCGCGGCGTCTCGGGTGCTTCGGTCTCGGCGGCTTCTCCCAGCATGCGGCGATATGCCTTCTGCAGCGCGATTCGCGAGCGGTCCAACCCAACCAGCTGAATGGTACGCTCAAGGCCGATCTGCGCCATCCGTTCGCGCCGTGGCTGGTCGTCCAGAAGTGCGCTCAGTGCGTTGCCGAATCCGATTGGGTCGTCCCCTTCCACATACACGGCGGCGTCTCCCGCAGAGCGCCGCGTCTCCAGCAGGTCGAAGGAGACGATCGGGTTTTCGCAGGCCATATACTCCATGATCTTGGTCATGGTGGAGAGCTGGTTCATGCGGTCGGGCGGGTCCGGAGCCAGGCAGACATCTGCCGTCGAGAGCGAGTCCAGCAGCAGATCTTCGGAAACATGGCCGGCAAACTTCACGAACTCGTCCACCTTCAGCTCCCGGCTCAACCTCTGCAATTCGCTCCAGCATTCACCCTTGCCGATCATCAGAAACAGCACGTCGCGGCGTCCCAGGGTATGAACCACATGCTGGGCGGCTCGCACCACCCGGTCCACGCCATCCTGTCGCCCCATCACGCCGAGGTAGGCCGCCATATAGGGAAAGCCTTGCTTCAGCTCCGGACGCGAAGGCCGGCGGAAAAACTCTTTGATATCGACCCCGTTCCGCACAATTGCCGAGCGATCGTCGGCGATGTTGCCACGCTCACGGGCAATATCGCGGTAAGACTGGTTGGTTGAAATGACCAGGTCGGCCACCTGGTAGGACTTCTTTTCCATCCAAAGCAGCAGCCGATACGCCAACCCCTTCCGCTGGAATTTCGACAGGAAGAGTTCGGGGCACAGATCGTGCTCATCGAACACATACTTTTTGCCGAACAACTTCAATGGCCACGCGAGCAGGAAGAAAATATCCGGAGGGTTGGCGGCATGGATCACATCGAAACCCTCGCGGGCCCAGGCCAGCAACATCAACAGAGCGGTGCAGGTCAGCGCCCAACCGTATTCGATACAGTACCCCAGCGCGCCCGCCGCCTGCAGGGGCTCGGGATAGCGATAGACGGTGACACCATTGACGACATCGATGTAGGCGGACACCTCCGCATGCCGCCCCTTCGGACAGATCACACTAACGTCATACCCAATTTGCTGAAGAGCCTCGGCCTCGTGCAACACCCTCCGATCCCAAGGGAACGAATTGTTTTCGATCAGCATCAACACGCGGCGTTTTTTGCACTTCGAGCTCGTACTCATCGGTTCTCCTCAACAGGCGTCAGGTACAACAAATCCAAACCCATCCACGATCAAGCTGCTCTATGCAACGGACACCAGTTTCTCCTCCTGCATCGGCACGTCCATGGCGCGATATTCGCCGCCGACTTCCTCCGCACGCAGCGTCCTTGCGAGGTCGATGCATATCTGGTCCGCATTCATCGCACCGAACAGCGGCCGCTCCTCTTCCTTGAGTTGTTGCATGACAACCACCACCTCCGCGTCTTCGATCAACTGATCCAGGCCATCGGCCAGCAGCTTCCAGATGTGAGGGATCGATTGCTCGATAAAGCGCAGGTTCGCGCCGTGCAGGCTCTTCGGGCCGATGCTGGGTTCGTAGATCCTGACGTCATAGCCCTTTCCAATGAGCCGCTCCGCCATCTCGACCGCCGGGCTCTCGCGCAAATCGTCGGTGCCGGCCTTGAACGATAAACCGACCAGTCCGATCTTGCGTCTTCCCGTGTTCATTACCAGGTTGATGCAGTTTTTCAGATGCACGTCGTTGCTGGGCAGAATCGACTCAATCAGAGGGGTCTGCAGACCTCGCCGGTTCACCTCCGCGACCAGCGCCTTGACGTCCTTGGGCAGGCAGGAGCCGCCAAAGGCGAAGCCAGGCTTCAAGTACCGCGGGGAGATATTGAGTTTCGAGTCGCGGCAGAAGATATCCATCAATTCGCCTCCGTCAACTCCCAGTTCGCGGCAGAAAGTACCGACTTCGTTGCCGAAAGCAACCTTGAGAGCATGGAAGGTATTGCTGAAGTACTTCACCAGCGCCGCGGTCTTGGGATCGGTCCGGGAGACGGGAGCCGAGAGGCTCTTGTAAAGACCTTCGGCGACATCGCCGGCCCGCGCATCGTTGGCCCCGATGATGGTCCAGGGAGCATCGTAGAAATCCTTGATCGCAACGCCTTCCCGGAGAAACTCGGGGTTATACACAAAGCCGAAATCGGTGCCTACCTTTTTTCCGGAGTGCTTTTCCAGGAGCGGGATCAACTCTTCCTCAAAAGCCGTGGGCAGGACGGTGCTGCGCAGAGCCACCACGTAATAGCGGTCCATTCCGCTGAGCGTTTTGGCGATGTCCGTGAATGCGTTGCGCACATAATCCAGTCGAGTGGACCCATTCGATTGGGTCGGTGTCCCGACGCATACCAAACACAGATCGCTGTTCTGCACCGAGTTCGCGTGATCGGTGGTAGCCCGCAAGCGCCCCGCCTCCACCATCTCCTGCACTAGCTGTTCGAGCCCCGGTTCGAAGAACGGAGAGCGGCCTTCATTGATGCAGTTCACTTTGAAAGGGTCAACGTCGACGCCGGTCACGATGTGACCTTCCCGTGCGAGGCATGCCGCGGTGACACAACCGACGTATCCTGTTCCGAATATGCTGACTCTCATGTGTTTCCTTTCTGGAGTGCCTGCCCTCTGGGCTCTGCTTTGAAATTCTTTCGTCAGTATGCTCGGCAGAACATGCCCAAGCGGGTCGATGGCTCAGACGGAAGCGGACCTTGCCGATGCGAGCCGGCTCGCGATGGGAAACGCCAGGAGCCTGCGTTTTGCGGCGCTTGCCCACGGCCTCCACAGGTAGCCGCCCATCAACTTAAGCCGAAACTCCAGCTTCCAGTCCGTCGGCTCCACGGTGACTCGGCCTACGGCGAATTCTTCCGGCGTTTGGAAGGCGTTCTTGTGCTGCGTGGTGAATACGCGTTTATAACCAGCCTGCTTGCAGCACTGCACCAGCTCCTGATTGAAATCTCCGTAAGGGAAACTGAAGAGCTCGATCCGGCGCCCCAATGCGGCTTCCAACGTTTGCCGCGGCTCCACGATCTCGAGTTTGGCAGTGGCTTCATCAAGGCCCGTCAATCGAGGGTGCGTCCTGGTGTGGGCGCCCAGAGTGATCCACTCCGGCGGCAGCTCTCGAAGTTGCTCCAGCGTGGCAATTCGGCGATTGCGTTGCGGCGCCGCCTGAGGCCACCAGCTTGCGAGTTGGCCAACATAACCGGTGGTGATAAAAAACACTGCGGGTATCTTCCGCTTCACCAGTTCAGGGATCGCATTCTCAATGACGTCTTCAAAGCCGTCGTCGAAGGTGATCGCGCAATAGCGCCCCCCAGGACGGACACCGGATGGATTCTCAAGGCTCAGCGGCTCGGTGAGGCGGGCAACCGTATCCAGCTGCCGAGCAAACGCAGCTCGCTCCTCGGGCGGAACCGAGTGGTAGTACAGAATGATGCATGTGGCGGGAGAGGCTTTTCCCCGCAGGCGCAGGATCGCCCGGCCGATGGACACACCGGCCAGGAAGATCGCGCTGATTATCAGCCTGACCACTCGCGACAACCGGCTTTTTGCGTTGCGAAGAATCGGCATAAGTTCCAAAGCGCACTGCGGCTCAGCTTCCACGGCTGGGCAATTCGAACTCCCTGGCCGGAAATAGAACTACGGTCCTTGTGGAAATAGAACTACGGTATTGCTCTACTCTGTTTGATGCGGAGTGTAGGGGAGGCGAACAAAATTTTTCATTCGCTGTCTTTGTTCGTCTTGAAAATAAGCCACAAAATCGTCTGGAACCGCTCTTTTCTCACCGCGCCAGTAGGAATCCAGAAAGCCGGCCAGCCGAACCATCGAGCCAATCACGTAGGGCTTCATCCGAACCCTTCGTAAAAGCTTGAGGAATTCAAACAGCGGGAGGGTGCCGAGCGAATAATCCATCTTTCCCTGCCGGAAAAATCCGGGCAGCGCGCCGCCCGCCGTGCCTGTCGGGCGGTGATGAAATACCTTGAGGTCGGCAAAGGATTCCACCTGCCAGCCCTTCATGCGCGCCACCACTGCGGCGTGGGTGTCGGGCCCGCCATACGGAAGCGAGCGATACCCTCCTCCAATTGCTTCGAAGCACTCCCGCCGGAATAGCTGGCAGGCGTGCGCAACCGAGGCGGTACTATTGGTGGGCCGCTCTCGAAACTGGCCATCCGCGCACGGCTCAAAGATCGCTCCGCCTCCCAGTCCAAGGCTGGGGTCTTTTTCGAACTTCTGCAGCAGGCGGGCAAAATAATCGGGCTCAAGCGTGATATCGGCGTCCATATTACCGATGAAGCCGTACTCCGTCTGCCCGATCCGGGCGAGCCCATGATTGATCGCGTCGGCCTGCGCGGCAAAGTTCCTGGGATGATCTTCGGTGATGCGCGCCAGTTGAAGAAACGGATGCTCGGCGGCATAGCGCTGTACGATCTCGTCGGTTGCGTCCGTCGAGCCATCGCTGACGATCACCCATCGTGCCGGGGGGTGCGTCTGCGATATGATCGAACGGATCGTATTTTCGATCAGCTTGCCTTCGTTGTACGCCGCAGTCACCAATACGTAGTTGGGAGTCATGGGTACGCTCCTTTACTCGCTCAGCGCAGTGCCCGGGATCAGGGTTGCGCGTTTTCCGAAAAGCCACTTGAGACAAACCAGGCTGCGCCCGACCTTAAAAGCCGCTTCCTTGCGTTTTTCGCGGCTCAGACAGAACAGGACGCCGTAGCCCACAACCCGCAGCGCTTCGTGAACCGCCGTGCTCAACAGAAACAGGAGCCCGCCGCGCCAGCCATGGTGCTTGCGGAAATACTGCAGATTGGCCCGCACCATTTCGACGTAAAAACGGTTGGGAGCCTGGCCGGAACTCGCCGCCCCGTAGTGCAGAGCCGCCGCTTCGGCCAGGAACATCACTCGCCATCCCGCCTTGAGAAACCGGCAGCTCCAGTCCAGGTCTTCTCCATACATGAAAAAGCGCTCGTCGAGGCCGCCGACTTGCTCCAGCGCGGCTCGTGGCACCATCCAGAACCAGCCGGTCAGCACCTCCACATCCTCGGTCTTGTCATAGCGATATCCGTCCATGATGTAGCCGCCGAACAGCCGCGACCGCGGAGCGAGAAAGTGCAGTCCCAGGGAAAAACATAAGTAGTTCCACTCGGTCGGAAGCCGGTTGACGGACTTTCCTACGCCGCCGGTCGGGCTGAGCATCTTCGGACCCAAAAGGCCTACGTCGGGATGGGCTTTTAGAAAGTCCACCATCGTTTCAATGCATCCCGGTGGGACCACAACGTCTGAATTCACCAGACACACAGCGGCGCCCGTGCTGGCGGCCATGCCAATGTTGTTGGCGCGGGCAAAGCCCAGATTCGCCTGGTTCTCGATCAGCTTCACCTCCGGGAACGTCTCCCGGATGGCTTGCGGAGTGCCGTCGCTCGAGGCATTGTCGACGACCACCACTTCGATCGAAAGCTCACTATGCAAATCCCGCAGAGATTGCAGGCATTCGAGGGCATAGCTCTTCCCATTCCAGGTGACGATGACAACCGACACGTCCGGGCACGATGCAGAAGTATTCATCTTTATATTTACCTGTCTGACTTTTTATTTTCCGACCAGCATGCGTCCCACGAGCCTCTCACCCTCGCGCACCGGCCCCGCCTGCTCCCGCCAAGTTGCAGGCTTGCCATGCGCTTGCGGTCGAATTCCGGATGCAGGAAGCATGGTGGCCATAGCGGATATCATTGCCAGCAGCCCATACCAGGCCACAACGCTTTGGTCAAAGTAGACGATTCCGAAGAAACCCACGATGTTGGCGAACAGGCAGGCGCCGATGGCCCACACCAGCCGCTCGTCAGTGTGGAACTTTGCAGCCAGAATGCGGGATTTTCCGACTTGCTTGAAGGCGTACACGATCATCGCGATCAAGGCCAGTAAGGTGAGAAGCCCTCCACCCACGCCGGCGGCGACAAAGGCATTGTCCACGTCCCACATGTCCGTGCCCCAGTTGGCATTGTTCTGCGTGCCAACCATCCACCACTCTCCAAAGTGGCGGATGAAGTTGTCGATGAGCATCGCACGGTGCCAGCCGCTGCTGCCCATGGCGCCGCCGGTCCGCTGAATCAGCATCCATACCGGGGCCTTCATGCAAAGCTGCAACCCGATGATTCCCGCCACAATTCCCAAGCGGATGGTTCGCATATTTCGCCGCAGCGGCCACAGCAGCAGCGCCCCGAATCCGGCGCCCAACGCCATCAGCGGCGTGCTCGACCCGGCCGACACCGCCATTACAAACGTCGACGCGATCGCGATTCCGTAAAGCCAGCCCTGGCGCTTGTCCTGCCACCAAAGCCCGGCAAACAGCGGAGCCATCATCGCTCCAATCGTTCCCGCAATGATGGAATGGCTGAATGGACCGGTCGCGCGATTCACACCGTTCCGAACCAAGGCCAGTCCTTCGGCTCCGAGCACAGAGAACGGATCGCGCCCGGTGACGTGCTCATACAGCATCAAGGGGCCAAGCACGATCACCATCACTGCCAGCACCTTGATGACGCGCCGAATATCGGACTTATCCCGGATCAGGACGCGCAACAGAAAGTACGCGCCCAGGGTATTCCACAGGAAGCCCAACCGGTTGGTAACCGCGGAAAGGGTTCCCCAAAGCACACAAAACGCCACCGCGTTCAACAAGGCCCACGCCAGCACGGCCTTGTCCAGGCTGTTCCAACGCAGTGAGATTTCTTTCCGGGTATACAGACGTATCCAGGTTGCCAGAATCAGCAACCGAAGAGCCAGAAAATGCAGGCCGCCTACCACCACCGTCGCGCTTACCGGAAGCAAGAGGGCCGAGAGCAGGAACGGCACCGCCACCTTCCGGCGGGGAAGCAGACAAATAAAACAGATCGCTAGCAGCAGCGCGCAGAGAGCCAGCAGAGTGATGGACGACTCCTGCGCCCCTCCGCCAAAGTAATAGTTCTGCGGCATGTCGTAACGAGTATTCATTACGCTTCCATTGGCAATCTGCCGGGGATTCCTCCGGCGGCAACAGTCTGTCTTGCGGCAAATTATGGGGGGATTGAAACTCGGTTCCGAGCTTTACGGCGGCGGTAAATGATTTTACCTCCATCCAGGTAGATGGAGGTAAACGGGCCTTCCAGTTCGGAGTAAACCGCTGGAAGGCCCGGTAAGGTTCGCGGACTGCTTAGTTGATGACACTCGCAGTAACGTTGGAAGGCGCAGCCGGCGCTGTAGCCACCGTACCGCCGTACTGATAAGCTCCCGCCGACCATGCCCCACTCGTCGGCCGTGCGTTCCCGGCCGCGTCCAGGCAGAGCGCAGCAAGCCCGCCGGTGCATTGCGAAGAGAGGTTTGCGGCCGAGGAGATGGCTGGAGAGCCGGCAGCAAGCTGGAACGTCGACGTGCTCACCTGCGGATTGGAGGTAATGGAGTTGGCCTCGTACCCTGCGGCCGTCCAGGTTGCGTAAGACGCGCCCGCGCCCGAGTTCTGACTCCCCCAGAAGCTATCGCCGGACGTTCCGCCGGTTATGACGTTGTACCAGTCATTGTAGTTGCTGGTTTTGACGATGCCCTCAAGGGCCGCAAGGGTTGAGTCATAGGTAGAATATCCTCCCACCGAGCCGGTGCCCAGGTTGGCGCAAATGTTGTTTTCTACGTAAGCCGCCGAGGTAGCGTTGATCATCATGCAGTCGTTACCCACCGAGCCGGTGTCGATCATGGTGTTGTTGAAAACGTAGTACGTCTTGCCCATGTCGCTGCTCTGTCCCAGCCACAGCAGGCCATAAATCGGGTTATTGGCGTTGTGAAAAAGAACGTTGTTGAAGACGTTGCAGCTGGTAAAGTCGGCACAGTAAATGTAGCCGGTCGGCGAACCGTCTGTCAGATCTCCGTAAATGTAGTTGTTGTAGATGTTCGCCTGCACACCACCACTGGAATTGCCTACGTTGAACAGAATGATGCCGTCCTGGTGGTAGGTGCCCGAGGGCTGCGCCCAATTGGTCCATCCGGTGATCTTGTTGCCGTAGATGTTGAGGTTGGTCATGGTGTCACCGGCGTCGCCGCCGCCGACCGCAATGCCCCAGCCCTGATCCTGGATGGTGTTGCCATGGATGCTCAGGTTCGATGCGTCGCAACCGGCGCTGCAATCAGGCGTGATGTAGATGCCTGCCCGGTCATCCTCCAGGATGTTGTTCGCTACGGTAAGCGCGGTGCACGACCCATCGCACTCCACGGCGCTTGCGCCCGGCGTGGAAGTCGAGCTGGTCTTCATGTAAACGTGCGTGATACTTAGATTTTCGATGGTGCAGTACAAACAACCGTTGGAGAAGTAAACCATGGATCCGCCGCTGGTATACGACATCCCATCGCCGTTGGCCGTGTTGAGGATCGCTCCATTGGTGCCGCCATTGATGACGATGTAGCTGCGCGAGGCGTTGGCGGAGATGGCGCTACCCCATGCGGGCGAGGTCATGACCGCGCCGGTGTCGAAGATGATGGAGATAGGCGCGCTGCTGGTGCCGCTCCAGCCGATGGTCAAGCCATTGGCATTCGCCGCCCCGGTGATGGTGCCGCAGATGTAGGTGGTGTCCCCGGCAGATTCGGTCGTGCTGTTCCAGGTGGCCGGGGTGATGGCCGTCTGCCCGTTGCAGGCCGTGCCCCCACTGAATGTTCCTGCGGTCTGGGCGACGTAGCGCGTCGTGCCGAATGAGAATAGGGCCGCGGTCATGAGGAAGGCGACGACGACGAGTAGGTTACGAACTGATTTCATATTTCTATGCTCCACTTCAGCGTTTGCCGCAGCCCGATCCGGTCCTGGAACTGCTTGGATGCTGTGCTAGTTGAGCATAGCGAAAATCGACTCTCTGCCAGATGGGGTTTTCCCCTAGCTGAATCGTCTATTCGCACTTAACCTTAAGAGACACCTCAAGCCGGAAGTACGGGGATTGGGCCCCACAGGGTCATGTCCCACCGGCTATCCGCGCGCCGCGCAATCAGGATGCCGAGGCCATAGGTGCTTGAGGCACAGGGACTTCGCCCTGACCCACCAGGCGCAGCAGAGCCTCCACCACCCGGGCTTGCTGGTCAGCTCGGAGCTGCGGGAACATAGGCAGTGAAACGATCTCGCCTGAAACCCGTTCGGCCACCGGGAAGTCCCCGGGAGCGTACTCCAGCCGGGCGTAGGCCTTCTGCAGGTGCAAAGGCGTGGGATAGTGAATCGCCGTGCCGATGCCTTCCTCCGCCAACTGCTGCATTATTAGGTCTCGATCCTGGATACGGATCACAAACAGGTGGTAGACGGCCTTGCTGGCCGACGGCTCGCAGGGCAGGACGAGGCTCTTGACCCTCCCCAGCAGTCTCTTGTAGCGGCCGGCGGCGGTGCGGCGCTGCCGGTTCCATTCTTCCAGCTTGCGCAGCTTCACCTGCAGCAGCCCGGCTTGAATCGCATCCAGCCGGCCGTTGTAGCCCTCGATGTCGTGGTGATATTTCTTAGACTGTCCGTGATCGCGCAGCATGCGCATCGTTCTGGCCAGATCTTCCTGGTTCGTCGTGACCGCCCCGGCTTCCCCGCAGGCGCCCAGGTTTTTTCCCGGATAGAAGCTGAACGCTGCGGCGTGTCCCATGGAGCCCGCCCTGCACCAGCGGCCCTGCTTCTTCGAGAAGTATTCGGCGCCGTGCGCCTGGCAGGCATCCTCGATGACGACCAGGCCGTACTTCTCCGCCAGAGCGAGAATCGCGTCCATGTCGGCCATCTGCCCGTAAAGATGGACGGGAACCACGGCCGCCACCCGCTTGCCGCTGCGCCGGCTGATCAGTTGGCCGGTGTCGGCGTCGAGGCTGCATTGGCTCTCCAGATACTCGCGCAGCCGGCTAGGGTCCATATTGTAGGTGCGCTCGTCCACATCGACGAACTCCGGCACCGCTCCGGCCTGCGAGATCGCCTCGGTGGTCGCAATGAAGGTGTTGGGAACCGTCACCACAACGTCTCCCGGGCCAATGCCGGCCGCGATCAGGGCGAAGCGCAGGGCGTCCGTGCCACTGCCCACGCCGACACAGTGTTTCGCGTCACAGAAGGCGGCGAAGGAGCGCTCGAATTCCTCGACCCGCGCCCCGCCGATGAAGGCCGTGGAGCGCAGCGCCTGCTGTACGACCTGAAGCAGCTCGGATTCCAGATCGCGGTGGCTGGCTTGCAAATCCAGAAACGGGACAGGCTCCGACTTTGTCATGATCGCGTCCTTTGCTATCTCTTTGAATTTCACTGCGGAGGAGGGCCACCACTCCGAGCCATGACCGAATCGCCAGGATCGAAGTCCGGGAATATATTGCGCGACTACGCCGAACGCTTATGGTGCGCTTGCCGCCGCCAACATGCGCAGCACCCGGGCGGGATTGCCGGCCACCACGCTGTTGGCCGGGACATCTTTGGTTACCACACTGCCGGCGCCAACGATGGCGTTTTCGCCGATGGTGATCTTGGAAAGAATGGTTGAGCCGGAGCCGATCGAGGCGCCCGCCTTCACCACCGTCCGCTCCACGCTCCAGTCCTGCTCGGTCTGCAACTGGCCACCGGCGGCGGTCGCCCGGGGATAGGAGTCGTTGATGAAGGTGACGCTGTGGCCCACGAACACTCCATCTTCGATGGTGACGCCCTCGCAGATGAAGGTGTGGCTTGAAATCTTGCAGTTCTGCCCGACCGTGGCGTTCTTCTGAATCTCCACGAACGCGCCGATCTTGGTTCCGTCCCCGATCTGGCATCCGTAGAGGTTGATGAATTTCGAGAGCTGGACGTTCTTTCCCAGTTTCACATCCGGTGCGATGCAGACGAACTCACTCATAGGCGAACCTCGGCTCCGCGGGTGCGCAGCGATTCATTGGCGGCTTCCAGCATCTTGACGATGCGCCGTCCGGCGTGCCCGTCGTTGATGGGAGTCTTGTCCTCAAGAATGCACTCGTTGAAATACCCGAGTTCCATCTTGAGCGCTTCCGTGTTCTCAATCTGCGGCATCCACACGTCGCCGGAGCGGTAGCTGACCAGCAGATCATAAACGCCCTCGCGGGTGCTGGTATGCACGCCCCGGTCATAGAGTTTGATCTTCTCGTCGGATTCCAGGTCGTTCCACATCACCATTTTCTTGCAGCCGCCCACCAGCGTGGTCCGCACCTTCACCGGCGAAAGCCAGTTCACGTTGACGTGCGCAATCAGCTTGTTGGAGTAGTACACGGTGATGAAGGCAACGTCCTCTACGCCGTTGATGTGCACCTGCCCGGTCGCGACCACCGCCTCGGGCTTGTTCGAGAGCAGGTAATCCATGATGGACAAATCATGCGGCGCAAGATCCCAGATCACGTTCACGTCGTGCTGAAACAGGCCGAGGTTCACCCGCGTGGTGTCGTAGTAATAAAGATCCCCGAGTTCTCCGGCATCGATCAGCTGCTTGATCTTGCGCACGGCGCCGGTGAACAGGAAGGTATGGTCCACCATGATCTTCAGGTTCTTGCGCTCGGCCAGCTCGATCAGCTCCTCGGCCTGCTCGGAGGTCGCCGTAAAGGGCTTTTCCACGAATACGTGCTTGCCATTTTCCAGGGCGGCCTTGGCCAGTTCGAAATGCGTCCAGACCGGCGTGACCACCGCCACAATGTCGACGTCGGGCGAGCGCAGGATCTGCAGCGGATCGGAGGTGACTTCGATCCCAGGGTGCGCTTTGGCCACCTTGGCGAGAGCTTCCGGACGCCGGTCGCACACCATCGAAACTCGCGAAAAGTCCTGCACGTCGAAGTTGCGAACAATGTTGGGGCCCCAATACCCATAGCCGATTACGCCGACCGACAACGCTTTCTTTTCGTCGGGCCGAAGGCGCGGGGTCACTAGGTTGTGGCACAGCAATGGCCCGGCTGTTTTACTGACGTCAACCGACGGCTGTGCAGCTCCAACTGGCAGCATCATGGAAGCCCAGGATCTTGACTTTGGCATTTCTCCTCCAATGGTATTTCGTTGCTGCAAGCCGGCACCGACGGGATGACAAGGCTTACATTTGTGAATGGAATGGTTGTTCAACGAAAGCTGATGTGAATTGCCCGGAGCGATCGTGCACCGCAATTGCGGGAGCGCTCGAATGAATCTTTGTCTGTTGCCGCCCACCCAACCCGATGAGGGAATTGCCCTCGGAACGGGCCGGCTGAGACCAGGACCACGGCCGGCAAGCGGCGCGCGGCGTGCGCTAGTGAACCATCGCCGCCCCGGTAGCGATCTGCACAAGTGCATCCACGGTCCGCTTCTCTGCCGACTTGGCGCCGCTATTGGGAATAAAGACGATGTCGTTTTCCTGCAGATTCACGTCGGGAGCCTTGGCCGAGAGCATTTTCTTAAGCGGGATATGTATTTCCTCCGGCTTTGTACCCTGCCCGGAGTTGCGAATCACCTCGGCCTTATCAAGCGCCGCCGTGGGATTGGCACCCTGCGCCATGGCAACCGCCTGAAGGACGGTCATGTGCGCGTTCTCCATGACGAAACCGCCCGGCTTGCTCACCGCGCCGGTCACATACACAATCCCGGCTTTCGACACCATCACCGTGTCCCCCGGATACAACGGAACGTTGGACGAACCGGAACTCTTGCCGTTGTTGGACAAGATCACGGTGGACTGGCGTTCAGGATCGTTCCGGTGAGTGATCGAAACATTGCTTCCGGCTCGCGCCGTGACGCCGCCCGCAGCCGATATCGCGTCGAACAAGCTGCGGCTTCCAGGCAGAGGATAGATTCCCGGCTTCTGCACCTCGCCCAGCACGGAAATGCCCTGCGTGGTAAATTCCCTCTCCAGCACGGAAACCTTGGGGTCGCGGAAGTAGCCGCCTTCGCTGAGTTTGGCGGCGATGACGGCCTCGGCCTGCGCCGTCGTCATGCCGCCGATCTTCACCGTACCGGCCAGCGGAAGCGTGAGTTCGCCCTCCGCGCTTACCCGGGCTTGTTTGACGTAATCCGGCGCGCCGTAGACGCTCACTTCCAGCAGATCCCCGCTTCCAATCAGCATCTCGGTAGTCGGAGCCGGGATGGCTGCGGAGGGTGTGGGAGTGGTTGGAGTAATAGGAGTGACCGCCGAGTCCATTCGGCCCGGTGCAGACGGTACTTGCGATGAGACGGCTTGGGGCGCTGCCGATGCTCCCAGCAGGACCAGTATTGCGCCGATTCTCAAACCTTGCCTTGCCCAGTCCTTGATCATTTCGAACTCCTTCCCCACCAGCCGGGCCACCCGACACTCCGGGAAACCGGTACGGCCTAGGCTGCTCTCCAGCGAATCGTGGCCGTTTGGACTACCCAGCGCCGGCCGGATCATTGCCGTATCCGTACTTGTAATAGCCGTAGCCAGAGCCCGGAGTTTCTGCCGCATTCAAAACGTATTCCAGTACCGGCGCCGAGCGAACCTCGCGCAACATCTCCACGGCACGTTTCATGTTCTCCCGGGTCGTCACGCCGGAGCGCCCGATCATCAGAATGCCATCGGCCAGCGCGGCCAAAGAGCGGGCATCGGCCACCGGGAGAATCGGCGGCGAATCGATGACCACAAATTCGAATCTCTGCCGCAATTTCCCCACCAGCTCCGCCATCGCGTTGGAGGCAATCAGCATGCCCGGCTCGCCCTGCGGAGCGCCAGCCGGCAGCACCGTCAAAGTGGGGACCGACCCATGGGAAACAAACGCCTCGTCCAGATCCAGGCCTCCGGTCAGCACATCTCCAAGGCCGCGTGCGCCGTTCACTCCCAGCGAGGACGCAACTCCGCGCTTGCGAAGGTCTGCGTCCACTATGCAGGTGGACCCGTGCTGCGCCAGGGCCAGTGCCAGGTTGATCGAAAGCATGGTCTTGCCCTCGCCCGGCAGCGCCGAGGCAATCATCAGCACCCGCGCCGCACCGCCGCTGTTCCGCCAGGAGAGGCGCACCGCCGTATAGATTCCTCGCAGCGCCTCCGACTCGGGAGAGTTCGGCCGGTCCAGCAGGAAGGCTGCCGAACCTTCCTGCGCCATGCCAGGCAGCGATCGCATGCCGGACGGGCCCAGCCCATACCGTGAGCCACCCTTCCCAATGACGGGAATAACCGAAACCGATTCCGCTCCCAGATACTTCTTGATATCTTCCGGGGTGCGGATTTTGGTGTCCAGGAATTCAAGCAGGAGCGCCAAAGCGAGGCCGCCCACCAGCCCTGCCCCCGCACCTCTCAGCACGTTCTCCGTACGCTTCGGCTTGGTCGGGCGGTTGAGCACGCGCGCCCGATCCACGACTCGAATGCTGGTGGACTTGGTTTCGGCCGCAATCGCGACTTCTTTGATTCTCTGATACAGCACCGCGTAGATCTGGGCGTTGGCGTCGGCTTCTTTCTTCAGGGCGTTATACTGCGCCAGCACACCCATCTGCTTGGTGGCGCCGTCCATCTGCGTTTGCAGCAAATTTTCGCGCGCCTTGGAGGCCGAGTAACTGGTCTTCAAGTTGCTGAAAATCGCCGATCGTTGCGCGTCCAGTTGCGCCTGAAACTCGTTGATCTCATTCTGCAGCTTCTTCACGTTCGGATGGTTGTCGCCGTAAACCGCCTGCGTTTGCGCAAGTTCCGCCTTGGTATCCGCCAGCTTGGTCGTCAAGCCCTGCACCACCGGGTCGCTGCTGATCTGGGGGAGCGACGTGGGCTGGGCAGGCGCGCTCGGCGAAGAGTCCAGCTTGTCCAGATAGGCCTGCAGCTGAATGCGGTCCGACTGTGCCTGCATCAGCTGATTGCTCAATGCGATCACGCGCTCGGAGAAGGTGTTCTCGTTGTCGCCGATCGCGCCAAATCCCTTGGAATTTTCAAATGCGGCAAGGGCATGATTGGAGTCGTCCATGCGTTTCTTGATGTCGTCCAATTGCTTCTGCCACTGCGCGATCGCGTCTTCCCGAGCCTTGAAATCCCGCTCAATGAACAGGTCCACGAGCGAGTTGGTGAGTTGCGCCGCCTGCATCGCGTTATTGGCGGCAACGCTGACCGTGATCAGGCGGCTTCCCGGATCGTGCGTCACTGTCCTGACCTTTTTGAAGGCGGTCAGGGCGCGATCTTCCCGCGGCGTCAATTCGACCGCGCCATCACCGGACTGAGCCGGCGAGGTCGCATCCCCCTGCGCCACCCCGCCGAACTCAGGCCTCTGATCGAGGTGCAGCGAGTGAATCACATCCAGAGCCAGTCCGTCACTTTGCAAGTTCTGCGACTGGGCTTCCACAAAATCCCCACCCGGACCATTTTCGTGGTTATCCACCGAAACAACTTCCGACCCTGGCGCGTCCACTTCTATGTGTGCTTCCGGTTCATACACCGGCTTCATCAGGAGCGTGAAGATGGTCACACCGGCAATGATGACAGTGGCAAAAAGCAGAGCCCAGGGCCAGCGTCTCCGCAGAGCGGCGATCGGGTTGAAACCCGAGAAGCCTTGCTCTTCGGAATCGGCCGATTCCGTCTGCGCGTAAGGAACGGGCCTCGCCAACTCGGCCGGAATCACCGCTGCCGGCGGCGGCAACCTCACCGGTTCCGGTTCCGGTTCTGGTTCCGGGACCGAGGCGCGTTGCCAGAGTTCAAAGTTCCTGCTCATTGCTGCTCCGTGATCTTCGTATTCGCCCCGCTCGAAGGCGGGCGCCCACTACGTAGCGGTCTTCTTATTACTGTCTTCTGGTTGCTGCTGCGCTCCGCCGCCAGGCGCGGGGGCTTCCCCGGACCGGGGCATCCGGCTCCCGGACTGCTCGCTGCCCTCTAAGGTTTCTGGCTCCACTCCGGCTGGGCTCGGCACACATCCCATGGCAAACATGTACGGATAGAGAGTCTGACTGTCGGCTGACGCTTGGCTCTCCTTGTACCGGAGCCCAAGCAACCGAAGCTCCGCAGCCCGCTGGCGCCGCGCCGCGGCTCCGAGTAAGACCCTCCGCAACTCGCTCTCCGGACTTGGAAGAAGCGAATTGCCGACCTCCAGCACGGGCTTCCCGGACAAAGGCTCCACCGGGCGGCTGGAAACCTTCGCCTCAACGGCAGCCGCCTCCACTGCAGCCACTTGCGGCACCGCCGCGGGAGGAGGCACAGGCAAAGGCGCCGGGCGTGGTGCGCTCTGCGCGCCTACCCGAAAGCCCACCGAGTTGCTGGGAGCCTTCGGCACCTCGAATTCAACCACCGGCAGCTCCGTCTCCGGAATCCATTTTGCCAGCGTCAGGTCCGCCATCACTTCCTCGATGACATCCAGGCCGATCGGCCTCTGGCGCAAGGCAAACCCCAGTTGCATGGCGTTGATGCAAATCCGGTTGATTTCGCGCGGCACGCCCCCGCTGGCGGCCTTGACCTTCGCCGTGGCCTGCTCGGAAAACAGCGCGGAACCGGTGAACCCGGCAACCCGCAGGCGAAATGCGATGCACTCTTCCATCTGCGTCGGCGAGAAGCGCTCCAGGCGGCTGACCGTGGTGATGCGCTGCAGCAGCTGGGTAAGGCTGGGATCCCGAAGTTTGCTGGCAAGCTGCGGCTGTCCGGCAAGAATGATGTGCAGCAGCTTGCGGTTGGCCGCTTCAAAATTCGAAAGCAGGCGTAGCGTTTCCAGCGCGGAGTTCTCCAGATTCTGCGCCTCGTCGATGATGATAATCACCGGCTTGGTGCGCAGGCGGTCGGCCACAAACTCGGTAAAAAGCTGGTGCAGACGGAGCGGGTCGCGCTCGGCATCGGCGCCGGGAACCTGCAACTCCAGCACCACCTGGCGAAGCAGCTCCGGCCCGCTGCATTGCGTGTTGAAGATGAAGGCCGTGCTGGCGCGATCCTGGTAACGCTGCAGGATGTCGAACAGCAGGGTAGTCTTGCCCGCACCGGGCTCGGCAATCAAAGCCGCAAACCCAACCTGGCTCTCGATCCCGAAGATCAGCGAGGCCATGGCTTCGCGGTGCTGAAAGCTGGGATAAAGAAAGCGCGGGTCGGGCGACACCCCAAAGGGATGTTCCCGCAGGCCGTAAAACTCCAACATCTGAGAAACCACCGCGTTACCCGGAGCGCTTGACATCTATGCTATCTGCTTCGACGGAGACACTACGTCGCTCTCAAGATCGCTCGCTTCCAGTTCAACTGCAAACGCCTTCATGATGCTGTCAATGGAGACTACCATCCTCAACCGGCGCGTCTGCTTCACAATGACGCCCTCCAGGCCGCGCAAGGGACCCACCTTGATGCGTACTTTCTTGCCACGGGCAAGCAAGGGATGCGGCTCCGATTTCCGGGTCTCCAGGGCGGCGCGCAGCGCCTCGACCTCTCCCACCGGCAACGGAGTCAGCCTACCCTGCGAGCTCACGATGCTCAGCACACCTGGCACTTCCAGAACTTTGGCGCGGTGTTCGGGTGCGATACAGACAAACAGATAGCCGGGAAACAATGGCAACTGCACGATGGCACGCCGGCCATTCCATAGCCGGGTGCTGCCGTAGAGCGGAAGATAGCTCTCCACATTCCGGCTTACCAGATGTTGCAAGACAGTCTTCTCGTGCCGGGGCGCGGTGTAGGTCGCGTACCATCGGACGGGAGCTTGCAACATCACTGGTTCGGCGCTGGCCATGTACTCTCCTTGGAAACGTAGCTCCGCCCTCTCAACGACATTTGAAAAATGGCTAAGCTGTTGAATCTACAAATTTTACTGCGTTTCTTGCGACTTTGACCGGGCCCGCATCCTACAGCTGAATTCTCGAATCAAAAAACTTTTCGATGCACTCGCCTGCGAACGCCGAGCTAACCGTTGCTTAGTTAGGTCAGATGCGAATGTTGCACTCTGGGTTGGATATCCTCAAGATTAGAGTTACGGACCAAACCGGGAACGGGCTCCCGAAGGCCCTCCGCTCCGTCTGGCCGAAACGTTTGCAACCATTTGAGCCAACGACAGTTAAGCACTCATTTCCGGGTGGATTTGAGAGTGGCTGGTGGAAGGAAAAAGAGCTCTCTTCTCCGGCGCCATTTCCGCGTGAAGTACTAAGGTTCCTAGCCGAGTCGCTGCGCGTTTTGAGATGCAGAAACACAGCCCCGTGCTGCTTCATTCCAGAACCAGACTGGCACGATAGCATCGCGGGGTACTAATTCGGGAATGGCAACGGGAGATGGTTATTCGAGCGGGCGCGCGAGAGTCTCCGCATGCCCGCTTGCGGCACGAACTGCGGTCACTACTTTTTGCTGATCCTCTGCGCTGAGGTAGGGATGCATGGGCAGGCTTACCACATGATCGGCGGCGGCTTCGGATAACGGGAAGCTACCGCGTCCGCAGCCGGGTTTGGCAAAGGCCGGCTGCAGATGCAAAGGGACGGGATAGTGAACCGCGGTGGGAATGCCGTCGGCCTGCAGTCGCTTCACGAAGTTCTCCCGGTCTTCCACCTGAATGGTGTACTGCGCGTAAACGCTGGTGTTGTGCGGTTCCACGTAGGGCGTCCGCACCAGGTCGCGCAACTGTTCGCTATAGTTGGCGCCGAGTTCCGCGCGCAGCCTCACTTCTTCATCGAAGGCATCGAGTTTGGCCAGTAAAATCGCGGCCTGCAGCGTATCGAGGCGTCCGTTGATGCCGACCAGCGGATGATGGTAGCGGCGGTCCTGGCCGTGCACGCGGATTTGCCGCATGCGGGTCGCCAGCGCTTCGTCGTTGCTGAAGCAGGCGCCGCCATCGCCATAGGCACCCAAGGGTTTCGAGGGAAAAAAGCTGGTGCAGCCGATGGTCGAGAGGTTGCAGGACTGGCGTCCCTTGTAGGTGGCGCCGAAGCTCTGCGCGGCGTCTTCGATCACCGCGATGCCGCGCGCGGCGGCCGTGGCGTTGATGGCATCCATCTCCGCGCACTGGCCGTAAAGCGACACCGCCATGATGGCCTTGGTGCGCGGCGTGATGGCCGCCGCGAGCAGCGCGGGATCGAGATTGTAGGTGCGCGGGTCAATATCCACGAAGACCGGCGTGGCTCCCAGCAAGGCAATGGTTTCCACGGTGGCGACAAAGGTGAACGGCGTAGTGACCACCTCGTCGCCTGCGCCCACACCCAGCGCCATCAGCGCGATCAGCAGCGCATCCGTGCCGCTGGAGCAGGCCACGCAGTGTTGGCTGCCGGTGCGCGCCGCCAGCCTCTCTTCCAGCTCCGTTACCTCCGGCCCCAGGATGAACTGGCCATGGGCAAGCACGGCGCGCATGCGCCGGTCGATCTCCGCTTGCAGCTTTGCGTACTGCGCCTTCAGGTCGATGAATTCCACGCCAGCTCACGCTTTCTTGGTACGTTCTTAGCGCCCCTCGTTCACCGCGGCCGCCAACTCCTTCAGCAGAACGGCGGTGTCATCCCAACCGATGCAGGCGTCGGTGATGCTCTGCCCGTAGGTCAGGGCTTGACCTTCCACCATCTTTTGCGCGCCGGCCACCAGGCTGCTTTCAATCATCACGCCGAGGATGCGATTGTCTCCGCCGGCCACCTGCGAGGCCACGTCGCGGCACACGTCGAGCTGGCGGTTGTGATCCTTCTGGCTGTTGGCGTGGCTGCAGTCGATCATCACGCTGGGCTTCTGCTTGCTCTTCTCCAGCCGCTGGCAAACTTCGGCGACGGCTTCGGCGGTGTAGTTCACCATTTTGCTGCCGCCGCGCAGAATCACATGCGTGTCGGGATTGCCGCTGGTGAACAGGATCGCCGACTGTCCGTACTTGGAGACTCCGAGGAAGGTGTGCGGATGCGCGGCCGAGAGCATGGCCTCGATGGCGATCTGCACGTCGCCCGAGGTGGCGTTTTTAAAGCCCACGGGGCAGGAGAGCCCGCTGACCAGCTGGCGATGAATCTGGCTCTCGGTGGTGCGCGCGCCGATCGCTCCCCAACTGATGAGGGACGCGACGTACTGCGGCGAGATCATGTCCAGGAACTCGGTGCCGGCGGGCATGCCCATCTCAGCCAGGTCGAGCAGAAGCCGCCGCGCCTGGCGCAGGCCGTCGTTGATTTTGTAGGACTGGTCGAGGTAGGGGTCGTTGATCAGGCCCTTCCATCCGATGGTGGTGCGGGGCTTTTCAAAGTACACGCGCATGACGACGATCAGCTCGTTGCTGAACTCATCGGCCACCGCCTTGAGCTTGGTGGCATATTCGCGCGCCGCCTTGGTGTCATGAATGGAGCAGGGGCCGACGACTGCAACCAGGCGCCTGTCGCTCCCGGCCAGCACATTGCAGATGGATTTGCGGGCTTCAAAGACGGTGGACGATGCCGCATCGGTCATGGGCATCTCCTCCTCCAGGAACACCGGAGGCAGCACTACCTTGGTCCACTTGATTCTCAGGTCATCGGTTGCGTGAAACATAGACAATTGTCGATACGCGCATCGCGCCGCGAAAGCTTCCCGCGCCCACAGCGATGCTCACCTTCCTCCGGTCGCCCGGTAATCTCTCACTCCACAGGATAGAACGAGCCTAAAGCGGATTGCGCTGCGCTGCAAGTTCTGCGTGCGCAAATTGCACCATGCATGAGGAAACCTAGGCTTCTACGACCTGTTCGGCGGCGTGGCGGGCGCGCGAGCGCTTGCGCCGGTACCAGCCGTAGGCGGCCATTACGACGGAGCCGGCGGCAATGAGGCTGAGCGACCACTTGGCCGAGCGGGTAAAGATCGCCATCCAGTCGAAAGCGCGCATGGAGAGCACGCCCGCCAACAGCATGATGAGAATCCAGAGCAGAGAGCCGATGCTGTTGTACAGATGGAAGCGCGAGCGGGGCAGGTGCGCGGCTCCCGCCAGCGGCGGTGCTAGATGCGCCACACCGGGAATCCACTTGGCCCAGAGCAGGGTGATGCCGCGGAAGCGGTCGAGCCCGGCATAGGCTTTTTCTTCCAGCGAATCCGGCACGAAGGAGATGCGGCACATGGCGGCGATGACGGAGCGGCCCTTCCAGCGGCCGAGTTCGTACCACATGGCATCGCCCAGCAGGCAGGGCACGGCGGTGGCAAACAGGACCAGCCAGAACTGCATGGGGTTGACGGCCACCATGGCTCCGGCGGCCAGCAGCAGCGGGGAGATGAAGACCGGCAATCCGAGCCTCTCGCCCAAGGTGACCAAGAACATCCATAACGCGCCGTGACGGGCCAGTAAGGTGGTATCCGGCGGTAACAACATCATCAACTTGAATCTCCTGCGGCGGGCGGCCGTTCAGACAGGGAACGGCCCACGCACGGAAGGGACGCACTGACTTTGCGGAGGGCCATTCGCTCCGCGAAAGCTGCGTCCCTGCTCTCTCTAGTGTACCGGGAAATCGGACTGGGATCGCCAGGGTTCACTCTGAGGCCTGAGATTTTGTTACTTACTACCCTCGCGGGTGGAGATGGTACTGCCTGGCGCGTTTTCCGGCAAAAGTTGCAGACCATCACGGACAGTCCGAGCCGAAAAGACTCTGGAGCGTCATCGGAGAGCTGAACGGTGCAGGGATTCCTCGCGTTGCTCGGAATGACAGCCTAGGAGCAGGAGCAACTCGGGAACGGCACTAGCTCGCCTGATCCAGTACGCGGGGGTCGCCGTGGTCGTCGAAGATGCGGTCGACGGGAAAGCCCAATTTCTCCCATCCGGCCAAGCCGCCCGCGAGGGGACGGACGTGCTTGACGCCGAGTGAGCGCAGCTGTTTGGCCACCATCACCGACGTGGCTTCATTCGGGACAGGTGCAGTAGACCACGATCTCGCGGTTGCCGGGCAGTTCCGCACGGCGCGCGGCGATCTCATTGGGCGCGATGCGCAGGGCGTGGGGCAGGGTGCGGGGAGCAGCCAGGAAATCGAGCGGATGGCGGAGATCGACGATGAGCGGCGCATGGCCGGAGACCACCTGGCGATACACCTCCTCGGGCGAGATGCGCGCCATGCGCAACTCCCGGAGGAACTGCCGCCGCTGCCAGTAGCTGCGCGCGGCCAGGGCTACGGAGGCCACCAGCGCCAGCGCCACTGCCCAGCGCGCCGTGATGGCAAAGACTCCCAGCCAGTCGATGGTGAGCACGGAGAGGTAGCCCGCCGCCAGCAGCGCCGCCAGCCAGGCGATGGAGCCCGCGCCATTGCAGAGCTGAAAGCGCGGGCGGGAAATCCGCGCCGCACCGGCCAGCGGCACGGCAAAGTGCGAGATGCCGGGAAGCCACTTGGCCCACAGGAGCGAGCCTCCCGTATGGCGGGCCAGCGCCAGTTCGGTGCGGCGCACGCAGGAGTCGGGCTGAAAGGAGATGCGGCAGAGCAGGCCGAGCAGCTGGGAGCCTTTCCAGCGGCCCAACTCGTACCAGGCGGTGTCTCCCGCCAGACAGGCGATGGAGGTGACCAGCAGCAGGACTCCGAAGTGCAGCTTGCCCATGGCCGCCAGCGCCCCGGCCGCAACCAGCAGCGGAGTGACGAAGAGCGGCAGCCCCAGGCGCTCTCCGAGCGTGGCGAGGAACATCCACAGGGTTCCGTGGCGGACTATCAAATGAAAATCGGCGTGCATGATGCGAATTCCCTTCACCGCGGCAGCGATGGGCGGCCTGCACGCGGTGGGCTGATTTCAAGCTGAGCGATTGGGGCGAACAATTTACTGAGTTTTAATTGATGCCCGGACGCAGGTGCGGGGTTCACCGGTGGGCGTAAAAGGCTGTGCGGCTCGCCGGAGACACTGTTCGCCCCTGGCCTGTTGGAAATCGAGCGCAGGCCGCTGCGTTCCCCTCGCAGCACCCGGCGGGTTAAGATGGTAGGCGCTTGGGGAAACCTTCCCGCAAAGGGTTTGCATGATCCCGCTGCTCGTATTTGTTGCCATTCTGGTGGTGATCGGCCTGATTGTGGCCGGCATATATAACGGACTGGTGCAGCTCAGGGTGCGCGCCGACAATTCCTGGTCCGATATCGACATTCAACTGAAGCGGCGCCACGACCTGATCCCGAACCTGGTGGAGACCGTGAAGGGCTACGCCGCGCACGAGAAGGGCACCTTTGAAGACGTGGCCAAATACCGCTCGGCGGCGATGGCGGCGACCTCGGCTGCCGACCGGGCGCAGGCCGAAGGGCAGCTGACCCAGGCGCTGCGCGGGCTGCTGGCCGTGGCCGAGGCCTATCCCGAGTTGAAGGCCAACACGCAGTTCCAGGCGCTGCAGCAATCGCTCTCCGAGTTGGAAGATGCGCTGCAGAATTCGCGGCGTTACTACAATGCCGTGGTGCGCGACCTGAACACCAAGATCCAGTCATTCCCCAGCAATATCATCGCAGGAATGTTCAACTTCCAGCAGCGACCGTTCTTCGAGATCGCCGATCCGGCGGAACGCGCCGTGCCGAGCGTCAAGTTCTAAACGCGAGGCGTATCTTTATGCGAGGCGTAACCAAGGAGCCCATGAATCATCGCCTGACGCCTTCCAACCCCAGCCTGTTGCGCTGGGGTTTCTTGCTGGCCGCGCTGCTTTTGCTGGCCACGCCCGGCTTTGGCCGCTCGTGGTCGATTGCCCGCTTCGATGCCCGCTACACCGTGGGCGACGACGGCTCGGTGCTGGTGGAGGAGGAGATTCATCCCTCGTTCGATGGCACCTACCAGGGCATTGAGCGCTCGATTCCGGTGGAGTATCCCGGGCCGGACGGGACCGACTACAAACTTTTTGTGAAGGTGGACTCGGTCACCGACGAGAGCGGCGAGAAGATCCGCTTCGAGCAGAGCAGCCGCGCCGAGCGCACCGCCGACGGCAGAGTCAACCAGTTCCTGGTGCTCAGGATTTATGCCGGCGGCACGGACACCGAACGCACGGTACGGATCAGCTACCGGGCGGCGAACGCGGTGCGGTTTTTTGCCGACCACGACGAGTTCTACTGGAACGTGACCGGGCTGGACACGAAGGTGCCGACCGAAGAGGCGTCGGCGTTTGTCGCGCTGCCCAGCGGAGCGGCGGGACAAAGCGGACAGATCAAGGCGCAGGCCTTTACCGGCGTTTACGGCACGAGGGAGAAGGAAGCCACCAGCACGGTTGACGGCAGCAACGTGACGTTTGAGACCTCGGCTCCGCTCGCAGCCCGCAACGGGCTCACCATCGACATCTACATTCCCAAGGGCATACTGACCGAGCCCTCGTGGTTCACGCGCAACGTGGTGTGGTTCGTGGGAGGCAATCCGGGGGCGCTGCTGCCGGTGTGGGCCTTTGCCGTGATGTTCGGCCTATGGTGGTGGAAGGGACGTAATCCCGATCCGGGCCTATCGGTGGCACCGATGTATGAGCCGCCCAAGGGGCTGACGCCGGCCGAGGCCGGGACCTTGCTGGAAGACGCGGTGGAAGCCCGCGACATTACATCGACGGTGATCGATCTTGCGGTGAAGGGATACATCAAGATCATCGAGAACAACGACAAGGTGCTGTTCATCACGCACCGGGACTACATTCTGCGGCTGATGAAGCCGCGGCACGAGTGGCAGGATCTGGCGGCGCACGAACTCGAGGTGCTCAACAATATCTTCCCCGAGGTGACGGCCGAGGAGACGACGCTGTCGAGCCTGAAGGAGCGCTTCTACATTGCGCTGCCCTCGATCCGCCAGGAGATCATGGCCGCGCTCAACGGCAAGAACCTGTACTCGACCGATCCGGACTCGGCCAAAGGGCTGGCGCTGGTGGGAGTGCTGATCATCGTGCTGCCGTTTTTGTGGCTGCAGATGACGGGCCGCATCCAGCTGTTCAACTCGCCGACTGTGCTGGCGGCGGGCGCGTTGCTGAGTATAGCGATCGTGATGCTGTTCGGACGCAAACTGGCGGCCAAGACGGTGCGCGGGGCTCGCGCGCGGGTGGAGTGCCTGGGCTTCAAGGAGTTCATGACGCGGGTGGATGGCGACCGCATCAAGCGGATGCCGCCGGACACCTTTGAAAAATTCCTTCCGTACGCGATGGCGTTCGGGGTGGAGCACCACTGGGCCAAGGCGTTCGAGGGACTCCTGACCGAGCCGCCCTCGTGGTACGTCGGCTCGGGCTACGGAACTCCGGGGATGATGTGGACTCCGCTGCTGTTCGCCAGCTCGATGAACACGTTCACCACCTCGGCGTACCAGTCGTTTTCGGCCGCGCCGCAGGCCACCTCCAGCGGCTCCGGCTTTGGCGGCGGCGGTGGTTTCGACGGCGGAGGCGGATTCTCCGGCGGCGGCTTTGGCGGCGGCGGCACGGATGCGTTTTAGCCCCGAAGCGTTTTAGCCGGGAGGTCGCGCTGCGGGGCTTGAGACCGAGGAGAAGTGTAAGCCTTCGCAGGGCCAATGGCGCTGAACATTTCTACATCGAATTCGTCGCTCGAACATCTCTTACTGCATAGCGATTCGATGCTTTTGAGGTGTGGCGATGAGTCCGGAACGCACCGACGATTCTTTCAGCGATTCCGATGACGCAAAGCGCGGTGCGCAGGATTCCGGGGAAGTGCCCGCACACCACGGTTTCACCATCCAAACGGGCGGGCGCAAAGCAATTGCAGACACTGCCGAACGCATTGGCAGAGCCGCCGGCACCGCCCAACGGCAAGTGCGCCGAGGCATGGAACTGGTGCGTCCGGCCGCATCCACGGGCGGCGGAACGCCTTCCTACACCGGCGCCATGCCGGACGCGGAGGCCAAGGCGCGCCCCGGCGACGCGCATCGCATGGGTGGACTCAGCGAATTTGCGGCAGAGCGCCTGCTGCTGCTGCGCCAGCAGTTGCAGGATGCGGTCTCACGCTCGCGCCGGGCCACGCGGCGCATGGTGACCGAACATCCGGGGCCAACCTTGGCCGCCCTGGCGGGACTCTGCGTTGCGCTCGGCGTCGGGCTTCGTGTGAGCAGGCCCGGCCGCCGGTAACGCAGAACAACGAGGATTGGGGTCTGCCAGCGGAATCCGCTCCGGCCTCTCTGCCCGGATAAAGCGTTGATTCTCTAGTGTCGCGTCCAAATTCCCTACTACCACAAAGATTCCCATTCATGACATAATCCAACTTAACAAGGTTACTTTGGTCATTTTGCAGGTTGATTCGGGAGCTAATGTGTCCGATATTCGCACCAGCCGACGATTTCCCGTGCATCTCCCCCTCAAGGTATTGGGCG
This sequence comes from uncultured Acidobacteriota bacterium, assembly GCA_963742165.1. Lineage (GTDB taxonomy): Bacteria > Acidobacteriota > Terriglobia > Terriglobales > Acidobacteriaceae > TOLSYN. The sequence goes on from CAVUKX010000017.1 coordinate 127,139, forward strand.
AGCATGGCACACCGATAGGTCAAACGGAAAACATCAGCGCTGCCGGGGTTTATCTGTGGCTCGACGACGGCAGCCTGGAAATTGGCGCCTCCACGGAATTTGAGATTACGATTCCGGGCGAGACCGTGGGCGCTGTCGGCGACGTTCGCCTGCACTGCCAGGGACGCGTGGTGCGCTGCGACCACGACGCGGAACAGGGCCGCTCGGGCGTTGCCTGCGTGATCGACAGCTACGAGATTTTGCGCGGCGACCAAGCCGCCGGGGCTGGAGAAGAATAGATGCTGAAAATCATTCTGGCGGACAATCAGGCAATCTTTCGCGCCGGCATCGCCAAGGTGCTCGCCGTGGAAGATGACGTGCGCATTGTTGCGCAGGCACAGACCGTGGAACAGGCCATGATCGCCATCGACAAATTTCGCGGCTCGGTCATGATCTACGCCTCCGACTTTTTGCCCGATGCCGAACAGCTGGCGGCGCAGGCCCGTGAATCGGCCATCCAGCTGGTGGTGATCGCCGAGAGCAACGAGCAGCCGGACCGCTATCTGCGCGCCGGCGTGCTGGGCCTGATCTACCGCTCGGTGGAGAGCAGCGAACTGCTGCGCTGCGTGCGCAAGGTGAGCACGGGCGAGGTTTACGTGCAGGACCTGAGGGCCGCCGCCGGCAGCACCGAAACCGACGACTTTGTGGGAGCGCGGGTGCGCGACCGGCTGACTCCGAAGGAACTGAAGATCGTCGCCCTGATCGTGCAGGGCTTCAAGAACAAGGAAATCGCCAACCTTTTGGGAACGACCGAACAGGTGGTGAAGAATTATCTGCGCAACGTGTATGACAAGATCGGCGTCTCCGACCGGCTGGAGCTGGCGCTATTCACCATCCACCACCGGATTCTGGCCGAGGCCGCCGCAGCCAGCGCCGCGGCGATGCGCCCGATTCCTTCCAGCACCAGCAGCAGCGGAGCGGTGTAAATAGAGCACCGGATTGCAGAAACAAAGCGCGGCCGCGGCCGCGCTTTTTCCTTTGGCTCGGAGTTAGTCGAGCGCTTGGGGGCGCTCGCCGGCCTTGAGCAGTTCGTTGACGATGATGACCAGTTCCTCGGGATTGACCGGCTTTTCCAGATAGAGGTCGGCCAGCGGCTCGGCCGCCTGGTAGGCTTCGCCCACATAGCCGGAGACCACTACGACGGGGATGGTGGAGTTACGTTTGGCGGCCACGACCACGCTGTGCCCGCTGGCCTCGCCCAGCCGCCAGTCGGTTACGACGGCGTCGAAATCGTGCAGCCGCAACAGCTCAATTGCCTCGCGCGCGGAGGTGGCCGGGGTGGCATCATGTCCGGCCTGCTCCAGAATCGCGCACTTCAGTTTCACTACGTTGGGTTCATCGTCGATGCAAAGTATTCGCGCCATGAAATCCTTAGGAATGCAGAGTAAATACCAACCCCATGCAGCGGCGGCTAGAGCAGCTTGCGTGCGATGGATTTGGCCTGGGTAAACAGCAGGAGGTAGTCCGCTCCACCCGCCTTGGAATCGGTGCCCGACATATTGAAGCCGCCAAAAGGATGCGCGCCCACCATAGCCCCGGTGCACTTGCGATTGATGTAAAGATTGCCGGCATGGAAGTCGCGCTTGGCTTGCTCCATGCGCTCTTCCGAATTGGTATAGACGGCGCCGGTGAGGCCGAACTCGGTATCGTTGGCAATGCGCAGCCCGTCGTCGAAGTCCTTGCAGCGGATGACGGCCAGCACCGGCCCGAAGACCTCTTTCTGCTCCAGCGTGTCACCGGGCTTTACCTCGGAAATGATGGTGGGATGGAGCAGGAAACCCGGCTGGTCCTGCACTGCGCGGCCGCCCGTGACCAGCCGCCCGCCTTCGCTGAGCGCGGTTTGCACAAAACCTAGAATCGAATTGCGGGCCGCCTGGTTGATGACCGGGCCCAGACTCGGATTCTCTTCCGCCGCGCCGGCCGTCAGCTTCTCCGTCTTGTCCTTCAGCCGCTCGACGAATTTGTTATAGACCCGCTCATCGACGATGGCGCGCGAGCAGGCCGAGCACTTCTGGCCGCTGAAGCCGAAGGCCGAGGCGACCACGCCTGCAACCGCGGCGTCGAGGTCGGAATCGGCATCGACCACGATGGCGTCCTTGCCGCCCATCTCGAGAATGGTGCGCTTGATCCAAATCTGGCCGGGCTGCGGCTTGGCGGCGAGCTCGTGAATCTGCAGGCCTACTTCTTTAGATCCGGTGAAGGCGACAAAACGCGTCTTGGGGTGGCCGACCAGGGCGTTGCCGAAGCCGCTGCCGCTGCCGGTGACGAAGTTGACCACGCCCTCGGGCACGCCGCAGGCCTCCAGGGTCTGGAAGAACTGCGCCGCAATGGTCATGGCCTCACTGCTGGGCTTGAGCACCACGGTGTTGCCGCTGACCACCGACGCCATGGTCATGCCGGCCAGAATGGCCAGGGGAAAATTCCAGGGCGCGATGACCGCGCCCACTCCCAGCGGAAGGTAGCGTAGCTCGCTCCGCTCGCCGGGCAGCTGTACGGGCGGCGCGGACTGGGAAAGGCGCAGGGCCTCGCGGGCGTAGAACTCGACGAAGTCGATGGCTTCGGCCACCTCGGCGTCGGCTTCGGCGAAGTTCTTGCCGACCTCGAAGACCAGCCAGGCCGACCACTCGAATTTGTGGTCGCGCAGGGCGTTGGCCACGCGGAAGAGGAGATCGGCGCGCTCCTGTACAGAGGTGTGCTTCCAGCTCTCGAAGGCCTGGAGCGCGGCATCCATGGCGGCGGGCACATCTTCGGCTTCGGCCTTCTGGAAGATGCCCACGAGCTGGCTGGGATTGGAGGGGTTGAGCGACTCCAGCTTGGCGGCGGTGCGCTGGCGATGGCCGCCGATGACGTTGTCATACTCGCGGCCCAGCTGACGGCGCACCCGTTCCAGCGCCTCGCGCATGGCGCTCTGGTTTTCCGGACGCTCGAAGTCCAGCGTGGGCTCGTTGCGGAAGGGCGTGTTTGCGGGATTTTGAAAACGGATCGTGTCCACCGTGCTCTCGACTGCCGCCATGACAACCTCTCGAAGTCCGTAGCCCGCACCGTGGCAATGGTGCTGCTTCACGAGGAGTGCAGGCTTGTCCGCGATCCACCCCGCGCAGCCTCTGATTCTAGCACCACAACCGAAGGCCGGCGGCGCTTCTGCAGGCACGCTATCCCAAATTGGCCCGATGGGAGAAATGCGTCCCAATTTCCAGCTCTACTGTACTTTTTCGGGGATTAGAGGATTGAGATTAAGCGTAAAATGGCGAGCACCTGGAAAGATCAGGGGGGCTCTATGAACGTAATGACGAAAGACGACGCGGCGGTTTTGCTGCAAGCCGATGGGCTGGACAGCTTTGTGAATCAACGATGCGAGGAACTCAAGGTAGTGGGCAGCGCGTATGCGATTCCGGACGACACCGCGTCCAAGACGGCATTGGCGAAATTTCTCTCCTACCTGCTGCTGAAGCAGCCGCCAGTGTGTGTGTATCTGACCGGCTGGAGCTTGCGTCCGACCGCCGAGCACCTGGACCTGCTCTACGGCTACCGGCGCTCGACGGGGGAGATGCGTCCGCTGTCGGAGGCGCCGCTGCACGTCTTTGACCGGGACGAAAACGATGCGCTGGCGAGCATCCTGTGCCTGGTGTTTTACTTTGCGCTGGAGGCGTGGGTCTTCGACGCGGAGGGTAAGACGATGATCCGGTTCAGCCATGACGGACGGATCGAGGTTCGCGCCGACGCGCACCGGGACATTGTGGATTTTGCCAGCGAGCCGGCCAAGTATTTGAAGGCGCTGGGGGCATCCGCGGCGTAGGGAGCGGACGCTGGGCCACAATCCCACATTCGCCAAAAGCAGGCGGATGTGGGCCACCCGCCTAAGACTCAAAGCGCAAAAGAAGGGACGAGGATGCACCTCGCCCCTGAACTGCGATCTTTCACCGTTACAGCCACGCCTGGCAAAAAAAACTCTACGCCTTTACGCGATCGACTTCCTTGAGGCGGGCAGCCTTGCCACGCAGCGCGCGCAGGTAGTAGAGCTTGGCGCGGCGAACCTTGGCGGAGCGGACCACTTCCAGCTTGTCGATGATGCGGCTGCCCAGGGGGAAGATGCGCTCGACACCCTGGCCGAAGCTCATCTTGCGAACGGTGAAGCTGGGCTGCTGGCCGTTGGCCTTCTTGATGACGATGCCTTCGAAGATCTGGACGCGTTCCTTGTCGCCTTCCTTGATCTTGACGTGAACCTTGATGGTGTCGCCCACCGCGAAGCTCGGCAGGTCGGTGCGCTGCACTTTGGCAAGCATCCGGGTGATGATGGGAGATGACGACATGACGTTTCCTCTTCTCTTCCGGGGCACCGGAGCCAATGCAGCTCCGGACGGTCCCATGATCTTCCGCTAAATTTTTTCCGCCTCACGTTGCAACTCGCGAAGCACTGCCTTGTCTTCTGCGCTGAGCGCCACCTTCTGCAACAGGTCGGGGCGATTCCTCAGCGTTTTTTCCAGGGCGCGGCGACGCCGCCAGCGCCGGATCTCTTCATGGTTCCCCTGCAACAGCACATCGGGAACCGGAATCCCACGAAACTCCGCGGGACGGGTGTAGTGCGGATAATCGAGCAATCCGCCGGTTGCGACCGTCGAGTCGGGCTCCAGCCTTCCCTGCTCGTCCCACCGTGCTCCGGCTTCCACCGCGCTGAAGCTCTCGGTTTTCGCCGAAGCCTGGTTGCCCAGTGCTCCGGGCAGCAGACGGGTGACACAATCCACGATGAGCGCGGCACCCAACTCGCCGCCGCTCATCACAAAGTCGCCCACCGATACCTCGCGGTCGGCGAGACATTCGGTGACACGCTCATCCACGCCCTCGTAGCGCCCGCACAGCAACGTAACCCGGTCGAGCGAGGCCAGTTCCTGCGCCACGGCCTGGGTAAACATTCTGCCCGAAGCCGAGAGCATGACGACCGACTCGCGCGCTTCGCCAGCCATGCGCCCGGCCCGGGGAGAAACTCCCAGAGACTCGACGCAGGCAAACAGCGGATCGGGCTTGAGCAACATTCCCTCGCCGCCGCCGAATGGACGGTCGTCCACCGTGCGATGCCGGTCCGCGGTGAACGCCCGCAGGTCGTGGATTCCGATTTCAATGAGCCCGGCGTTGCGCGCACGGCGCACAATGCCGTAATCCAGAGGACCAACGAAGAAGTCCGGAAAGATGGTGACAATCTCAAACCGCACTTCGTCCTGACCTCTGCCTAGCTGACTTCCTTCGAGCGCTTCGCCGCAGAGCCGGTCCTTCTTCCCCGCACTCGATTTTCCCGAGCCCAGCGGGGCGTCCAGCTCCAGCATTCCTTCCGGCAACTGCATCTCGATCCGCTTTCCCTGCAAGTCGAGCTTCTTTGTGAAGCTCTCCACGAAGGGAATCATGAACTCCCGACCGTCATTGTTTTTGACGATCAGCAGCGGGGCCGCGCCCGCCCCAAAATTCACATCCACAATCTGGCCGAGTTCGGCGTCGGCGTTCACCACCAGGCACCCCAGCAAATCGCTCACGTAGCAGGCGCCTTCTTCCAGTTCGGCACGCTCGGCGGCGGGAATCTGAATCTCTGACCGGAGCAGCGTTTCCGCCTCTTCGATCGAATCCACGCCCTCGAACTTGAGCACCATGCCGCCCTTGTGGGGCCAGTACTCTTCAAGCTGCAACTGACGGCGCTCGCCATTTGGCTGCCACGCGTAAAGTGTGCGCCGCTGTTCGAAGCGCTCGGGAAAATCCGTGTGCAACTCCGTCAGGACTTCTCCATGGCGGCCTTGCACCTTCATGACCCGCGCGATGGTGATGAACCCGGCCTCGGTGTCTTCCACGCGATTACCCGGCGTCATTGCTACTCGACAATGTCGAGCGAGCAGCGCTGTCCGTTCTTGTCCGCCGCGGCGGAGAGAATGGTGCGCAGCGCCCGCGCGGTTCGTCCGGAGCGGCCAATCACGCGGCCCAGGTCATCTTCGGCCACTTCAAGTTCCAGCTTTACGTACTCGCTGTCACCCGAGGTTACGACCGAAACATCGTCGGGAAAATCCACCAGGGACATGGCCAGCTCTTTGGCCAGTCCAGCCAGATTGGCACTCATCGGCGCGCTCCTTGCCTAGGCGACCGGCTCAGCCGGAGCCGCGGCGTTGTAATTCTTGTAAAGGCGCGCGAGGGTCGGAGACAGCTGCGCTCCCTTGCCGACCCAGTAATCGACGCGGTCCTTCTTGAAATCTACGGTGGCGGGGTTGGTGCGCGGATTGTAGAGGCCGACCACTTCGATGGAACGGCCATCGCGCGCGCGGTCTTTTTCGATGACCACGATACGATACACAGGCTGCTTGCGCGCACCACGGCGCGAAAGACGAATCATTAACACAGGCGTTCTTCCTCTCTTCGTTTACTCCGGCGTTCGACATCCCCAAAGGACTTTGTCCCCGGAGACCGGAAATCATTGAAAACCCTCCGGCTTACACCGGCAAGGCAAGCTCTGATTCGAACGCCGTGATGCCCGCCGCGCCTTGGCGCAAACGGCGGATTGCATCCGCCACGGGCTCTACCACAAAGGAATCGCCAGACGGTTGCCTGGCAAAGGCTTGCAGCAACACTTATTATCGCGGAACTTAACCCCGCTGGCAAGCCGTCCACCGCCCCACTCGGGCCAAAAGGATGCGGGCCACCACGCCCGAGAGCAAACAACGTCAAGCAGGACCGAAGTCAAAGGCCCCACTCAAGCCAAAAGATGGCTTCCACCCCAGCAAGCCAACTACGGGCTTGCCGGGGACCCCGGCTTGAATGGGCCACCCGTCGGTCCCGCTAACTGGGCTGCGGCTCGCCGCAGTGCTTGCACTTGCGCGCGCCGAGGGCGATCGATTCCAGGCAGGCGGGGCAGGTTTTGGTGGTGGGATCGGGCGGCGCCTGGCCGCGCGCCTGGCGCTCCTTCCAGTGATTCATGGGGGCCACCATGGTGAAGTAAACCGCGCCAGCAATCAGCAGGAACGAGATCAGCGAGTTGAGAAAGAGCCCGTACTTGATCTCGCTGCCGTGGAGATGGCAGGAAAAGGCGGAAAAATCCGGCTTGCCTACGATGGCCGCGATGAACGGCGTGAGAATGTCGCCGACGAAGGCGGTGACCACGGCTCCAAAGGCAGCACCAATGACCACGGCAACCGCCAGATCGATGACGTTGCCCCGCAGGATGAACTCGCGGAATCCCTTGAACATGGCTTTCTCCTAACAGTGAATGGCCACCCACGGCGGCAGCCCTGCATAGTAACATCCGGCGCCCCTCCCACATCTGCCAACTGCGGCAGATGTGGGGCACCAGGCTGCCATCCGGGCGGCGAGCGAAACTGGATCGGAATGCAAGAGACTTTCGATGCATCCAAGGGTTAGAACCTTGCGGATAAGCCGAGGTGCCCGCGACGACCGCCAGAAGAGCTGGATGCGGAGATTGAGGGAATGGTGGCAAGGGGACCGCGTCTGTCTCCTTTCATTTTCGGCTTTCCCGAAGGAGGAGTGTATGAACCCAGGTTTGTTGCGGCTTGCCCGGCTGTCTTTGGCCGTGGCCGCGATCTTGCTCGTTGGCGCATGCGAGAAAAAGTATGTTCCGATTGCTCCACTGGAGGCAACGCCTCCGCCAGCGCCGCCGATACCCACCGCGCGGTTCACGGCTACCCCCGCGACAGTGCATCCCGGCGAAGCCGTGCAGCTGGAGTGGAGCACACAGTACGCTACCTACGTCAGCATCTACCCAGTCGGAGAGGTGGATTTCAGAGGCCGACGGAGCGTAGTCCCTTCGGGCTCGACCGTGTATTCGCTGACGGCGCTGGGTCCGGGAGGCACGTACCGCTCGACCCTGGAGGTGACGGTGATTGGGGAGCCTCCGGCACCGCCGCCCGCGCCCGCACCAGCCGTGGAGCGGGGACCTTCGGAGCGGGAGCTGTTTGAACGGAATGTGAAGGACGTGTTCTTCGCCTACAACCGGTACGATTTGAGACCGGCCGACGCCGGCGTGCTCCGGGCGAATGCGGATTTCCTGGCCGCGCACCCGAGCCTCCGGTTCATCATTTCCGCCCATTGCGATGAGCGTGGCTCCAAGGAGTACAACATGGCGCTCGCAAGGAAGCGTGACAAGACAGTTCGCGACGAACTGGAAAGGCTCGGAATTCGTTCCGACCGCATGAAGACCATCGTCTACGGCGAAGAAAAGCCCTTCTGTACGGGAAGCGGTGAGCAGTGCTGGCAGGAGAATCGTCGCGTACACTTCGCGCTCGAACCGTAGACTCGAACCGTAGAAACGCGACGCCGCTGACGATCCCAGGTCAGCGCCGCAAAAGGCGCTGCGCGGGACCTGGGGCACCCGTCTGGCACCCGCCTCGTTAGTCCTCGTCGGTGAAAGGCCTGGGGAGGGTGGTGACTTTGGGAGCGAAGATCCGGTCGAGCAGGTCGGGCTTGCTCTCCTCTCGCTGCAGGTGGGGCTGGAGCGGGCCGTCGAAGTAGTCGAGCGAGACGGAGCGGATGTAGTCGGCGTTTTCCACCAGCAGGCGGATGGGCTGGTGCGAGGTGTGGGCCTCGCGCATGGCCGCCAGGAGGAACTCCTGCGCGTACTTGCGGTCGTTGACGGCGAGCAGCTTCATGCCGGGGCCGATGCCTTTTTGGGCGGCGAGCCCGTCCTCGATGGCGTCCAGCACGACACCTTCTTTGCTGACGACCAGGCCGAGCGTGGCGGAGCCATCGTAGGCAGCGCCCTCCTCCTGGTGGATTCGGGTAATGATGTTCGGCTTCTCGTTATAGACGAGCTTCCAGCCGGCGTTCGTGAGGCCTTCGAGCGGAGCGTGGATGGCGATCCTGCTCACGCGGTCGGTGAGGAAGGCGCGCCAGTCGTAGGGCTGCACCTGGTTGAGCGTGTTGACCACATCGTCGAAGGTATAGGTCCTCACTTCCGGCGGAGTATTGCGGCCGCCGTAGAACAGGTGGGCGAAGTCATCCATCGATTTCTTTTCGCCGCTCTTCTGGCGAATGATAGTGTCGGCCTCCAGCCAGATGAGCGCGCCTTCATCGTAGAAGTCCGGAGCGCGGCGATCGTTGCTGAATGCGTAAGGCGCGCCATAGAGAATCTGCGCGGCGGTGGCGGTGTCTTCCAGCGGACGCCACAGGCGGCCGGGGCGGTGCGAGTAGGTCATACCGATGCGGGCGAACTGCTCGCGCAGCTGCTGCGGGGTCATCAATCCGCTGCGTCCGGTGAGTACGTAGCCGAAATACTGCGTGAGTCCCTCGTAAACCCAGAGCAGATTGCTTTCCATCGGCGATTCGTATTCGGGCGTCGCCAGTCCGGCGGGACGGCGGTACTTGCCGTTCCAGGAGTGGGTGTATTCGTGCGGCAGCAGGCCGGCTCCGAGCGTCCACTGGTTGTCATCGGTGAGGTAGTTTTCTCCCACGCGGCTGTCGTTCGATTCGTGATGCTCCAGGCCGAAGTGGGCGACGTGATTGCTGAGGGTGAGCAGGAAGTGATAGTCGCGATAGTGCCGCGCTCCGTAGAGCGCGCCGGCTTCGGCCACCAGATTGTCAAAGGCCAGGATCTGCTGCGGCCGGATCTGCAGCGCGGCCTCGGAGTCGGCGGCGATGTCGAGTTCGTGCGCGGGAGTCTTGCCCTGCTGCAGCGGCAGCTTCTTCATATACTCGCCCATCAACACCGGCGAATCGACCAGCGTGGTGAGCGATGCCACGGCGAAATTCACTTCTCCGGCAGCAGCGGAAGTATGCGGCAGCGCAGAGGCCCATTGCCAGTTGCGCGGCAGCCGCAGCGAGGCCTCGACGCCGATGTCATCCGAGCCGCTGCCCTTGGGATAGAGCACCATCCAGTTCCAGGAGAGGACGGCAAGTTTGTCGGACGACGAGGCGCCGGAGCTGAAGCCTCCGCCCTCGGTGGGAGCGAGGAAGTCGAGCGTGGCGTCGATGGAGGTGACGCCCTCGGGCACATCGACGTGAAAGGCGTACATATCGAGCGGGTCGCGATGCCAGGCGAGCGGGCTTCCCTGATTTGTGCCCTGATGCACTCGGAAATAGATGCCCGCGGTGTCCACCACCGGGCCGCTGGGGCCGTGTTCGCCGGGAATCCACTTGGGGTAGAGAAGGACGAAGTCGCCGGCCGTGGCCGGAATGGTCATGCGGGCATGAAAGACTTTGCGCGGAGCTTCGGTGGCATCGACTGCGAGAGTTTCGACCAGTTTGAATCCCGAAGTGCGGATAACACTGCCGGGCGCAGGACCGGTTTGGGCGAACGCGCCCGCAACGGTGAGGATCGCTACCAGCCAGGTTCCATGCAATCCACCCAAAAACAAATCGTGCAATCGTTGCATTGCAACTCCCAGAATGAAATTGGGCGCGAGCTGCAACGGAACTGCCCCACTCAAGCCAAAGGAAGGCTTGAATGGGCCACCCGCCGCAGGTTTTTGAGTGTATCAGAAGCAGAGTGCTGCGCCGGGCGCCGGGGAGCGGCTTTTCTCTTGTGTCTGCAAGTGGTTACAGGACTATGCCAGCTCCTTCTGAGAGTGTCCTTAGAAGCCTTTCAAAACTATGGAAGCACACGTGCACCATGCAGAGCTGCGGACTTTTGTCCCGCGAAGGCCGCTGCGAATCCATAAAGCACTCCGATTCTTTCCGCGCGGCCTTCCCTTGGGAGTTGGATGACACAGAACCCGGAGCACAAACCACTTTATGCAAGTACATTCCGCTGCATTGGCGCGGCGTGCGAAGACACCTGCTGCCGGGACATGGCGGTGATGGTCGATAAGGCAACCTACGACAGGTATCAGCAGCTTCCGCCCGGGGAGTTCCGGTCGCTGGTTCAACTGAAGATATTGCCGAACAGTGTGAATGCCAGCGACACTCTTTACGCGAGAATTGAGCCGGATGCGTCGAACTACTGTCCGTTTTTTGCGGCGGACCGCCTTTGCGGTCTGCAAAAGGAGTTTGGGGCGGAAGTTCTGTCCGCCACCTGTTCCATCTACCCCCGCGTGCTGAACAATGTAGATGGCGTACTGGAATCGTCGCTCTATCTGTCGTGTCCCGAGGCTGCCAGAGTTGTGTTACTCAACCCGGAATCCACGCAGGCGGAGGGAAACCCGGCATCGAGTCATTTCCGCACCGATCAATATTCCCACCTTTCCAGCGATGACGACGGCATCCACAAGCCCTATGCGTACTTTGACGAAATACAGGCGCTGGCGGTGACTATGATTCAAGATCGCACCCGTCCCCTGTGGCACCGGCTCTTTCTGCTGGGGATGCTTTGCAGCGCCCTGGACAAAATTACCGCGCCGGAACAGGACAGCACGGTTCCCGGAATTCTCGGCGAATACGGGGAGATCGTGGCCAGCGGTGCGCTGCGCGGCGAGTTGGAGAATATAGCGGCGAAGCCCGCAGTCCAGCTGGATGTGGTGCTGAGGCTGGCCGACCAGCGAGTCCGGGCAGGTAGAAGCGGCGAGCGGTTTCTGGAGTGCTGGCAAGCCTTCCAGCAAGGCATCGGCTACACGCAGGAATCGGCTCCGGAGAGCGATGCGCGGCATTACGTGGAAGCCGCCGAGGAGTTCTGCCACCCCTTCTTTGCCCGGCACCCATTTATCCTGGAGAACTACCTGCTGAACTATTTCTTCCGAACCCTGTTTCCGTTTGGCCGCCGAGCCAGCGCACACCACGCGCCGCAGGGAATTCTCGGCGAATTCACGCTGATGATTACTCAGTACGCCGTGGTGAAAGGTTTGCTGACTGGCATGGCCGGGCATTATCGGGAAGCTTTCGGCACGGAACATGTGGTCAAACTTATCCAATCGTTTTCCAGGGCAGTAGAACACAGTCCCCAATTCCTGCAGGAGATCAAGGAATTTATCGGGAGCCGGAAACTCGGCACCGTAGAGGGTTTCGTCATTCTGCTGGCGTGCGGCGAGAAAGCATCGCAGAACGCTTCCGTGGTGGAGGAAGTGCCGGACGCAAGCCGCTTGCTTGCCTGACCGGCAAACTTTCTGCGGCGATGAAGACGGACAGATGGTAACGCTTCGCTGCCAGCCGCGGAAGCCAGACTGCTGCGTGCCGGACGGGTAACGCTGCGCTGCCGGCCGCGGGCGCACGGCGCTTTGCTATGATTCCTGTGTGCACACGCCGGCAAAGCGCGGACGCTTTATCACCTTCGAGGGACTGGACGGCTGCGGCAAAAGCACCCACCTGGGCAGGCTGGCCACCGCTCTGAGCGCGCAAGGCATCGAGGTGATCTCCACGCGCGAGCCGGGAGGCAGCCCGATCGGGGAGCGCATCCGCGGCCTGCTGCTGGATTCGCGTACGCTTGGACTGGCTCCGCTGGCCGAGCTGGCGCTGATGTTTGCCTCGCGCGCGCAGCATATCTCCGAGGTGATTCTTCCGGCCATCGAACGCGGCGCCTGGGTGCTGTGCGACCGCTACACGGATTCGTCCGAGGCCTACCAGGGAGCGGGGCGCGATCTGGGAGTGGACACCGTGCTGACGCTGCACCGCCTGCTCTGCAACGGGCTGCAACCGGACCTGACGATTCTGCTGGACAACGAAGTGGCCGACAGCGTGGCGCGCGCCCGGCGACGCAACGCCGCCGGAAGCGGAATCGACGAAAACCGCTTCGAGCAGGAAAACCGCGCCTTCTTCGATCGCGTGCACCGGCAGTTTTTGGCCATCGCGCAGCGCGAGCCACAGCGCGTGGTGACCATCGACGCGCGAAAGGCCAAGGATGCGGTGCACCGCGACGTGGTGTCCGCGGTACGCGGGCGGCTGCTGGCGGAGTAGAAGCGGGCGAACGCAGGGGCAGGGCTAGACCGGTTGAAAAGGCCGGGTGCCCCAGGCGACACGAGCCAAGACGAGAGCACGAGCAACGTCAAGGACAACTGCCCCACTCAAGCCAACGAAGGGCTTGAATGGGCCACCCGGCGGGTTGGAGTTAGGCGATGGGATTCGATCATTTCCGCGGCAATGGCGCCACCGTGGCACGGCTGCGGCAGATGATTGCACGCGACCATTTGCCGCACGCCATCATCCTGACCGGGGCGCGCGGAGCGGGAAAGTTTACCCTGGCGCAGATGGTGGCCAAGGCGGTGAACTGCCTGGAGCGTCCGGTGGACGAAGACGGACTTCCAGACTTTTGTGGGCGGTGCCGCAACTGCGAGCGCATTGGCCAGGCCGACGCGCTGGAGCAGCGCTTTGCCGAAGCAGTGGAGGCGCGCGAGGCGATGCGCGAGGGCAGATAAGCGCGATACCCGCATCTTTGTGCAGACCCATCCCGAGGTGCTGATCATTCCGCCCGACCCGCCGCAGATGCTGGTGAAGGTGGACCAGGTGCGGCATGTGATCGGCGAGATGTATTACCGTCCGGCGGAAGGACGGCAGAAGTTTTATATTTTTTCGGAATCGAATTTCATGAAAGAGGCGGCCAACGCGCTGCTGAAAGTGTTGGAGGAGCCGCCCGACTTCGCCACGCTGTTCCTGCTGGCGGAAAACGCCAATTCCCTGCTGCCCACCATCCGCTCGCGCTGCATTACGCTGCGGCTGGCGCCGCTGACGGCCGCCGAGATTGCGCAGGACCTGGCGCTGCGCACCGAGTGGACGGCGGCGCAGAAGAAGCTGGTAGCCCAGCTGAGCGCCGGAGCGGTGGGACGGGCGCGCGGCTTCGACCTGAACGGATACCTGGCGGCGCGCAAGGACGCGCTGCTGCTGCTGACCACGGCGCTGGGCGAAAACGACCACTCGGCGCTGTTCCGCGCCACGGAGGCCTACCGCGCCGGGGGCGAGGGCAAGGCCAAGACCGACCAGTTGATCGCCGTGCTTTATTCGATTCTGGAGGACCTGATGTTTCTGAAATCGGGGTCGGCCGAGTTGATGCGAAATCAGGATCTGCAGGCCGAGTTGGAGTCCATTGCCGCGCAGGTTTCGTTTGGCTGGATTGTGCGCGCCAGCGACGGGCTGGGCGAGGTGCAGAACGGAATGCGGCGCAATCTGCTGCGCTCGCTCTCCCTGGATGGATACTCCAGCGCGCTGGAAGTGTAGCGTTACCCGCCGAGCGTCGGCGACCGGCAGCGGCGTTCGTTGCCGCGTTACCCGCCGAGCGTCGGCGACCGGCAGCGGCGTTCGTTGCCGCGTTACCCGCGAGCGTCGGCGGCCGGCAGCGCAGCGTTTCCCGCATACGATCTACGCCGCCGGACACGGCCTGCGGTGCCGCGATGACTAAGGCATTTGTTGTTTTTCGCCCTGCGCGTGTGTTAAGTTTTAACCACGAACCACTGCATCCTCTTTCAGGAAATCAGTTTCCGCACCCTCTTTTGTGCGTGCGCGGCTGTGTCCTCAGCGGGGAATCGCGGGGAATTTTGACTGCAACTTTGGATACTCCCCTAGGGAGAGGACTCGTGATGAGAAATGGACCTGACTCAACCGCCGTGGTGCGGGCACTCGAGCCAGACAACTTCGGGAACCGCAAACTGATCCGGCCTTCGCTGAATCGCGAGCAGGCTCGCGCCGCCGAAGCCGCCGTGGAGCCGCGCGAACGCGGCTTACGCAGCGCGGAGCGGAGTGCCGAGCGCGGCACCGAGCGCACTGTGGAACGCGCCCATAACCATGAGCGCACACCGGGCAGCCCCAAAAAGTCCGCACCGGCCGAGCAGACGCACGCCGAAAATTTCTATTATCAGAAGCAGATCCAGGGCAAGACTCCGATGGTGGTAGTGACGCGCGACGGCGAGCAGTTGCGCGGCATCATCGAGTGGTATGACAAGAGCTGCATCAAGCTGAACCGGTCCGCGGGCCAATCCAACCTGCTGATTTATAAAACCGCCATCCGGTATATGTACAAGGAAGGCGAAGAGACGAAGTAGCGAAGCGGCACGGCCTATACGAAATCATTGTTGCAACGCCATCTTTGGAGCCCGCCTCGCGCGGGCTCTTTTATTGGGAGGCTTTGCGCAGGCGGTCGCGGATCGCCATGCCGATTCCCTCGGGCGGGGGCAGCGGGCAGACGATGACCTCGACGCCCTGTTCGTCGAGCGCGCGCAGCAGGGAGTACAGATCGCGGGCGAGCGACTGCGGCTCGCTCCAGCTTCCCCAGCGCAGCACCGTTACGGCCACCAGCGGCACCCTCCACTCAAAGGGAAGCAGCACACCCACCGTGTTGTGGCGCGTCTCGCGCTTGAGCACCTGCATGAGATCGGATTCGCTGGAGACCAGCACTAACCGGGCGCGCGGAGCGTAATGACGAATGCCGAAGCCGGGAGATTCGAGGGCCTCGCGCGGGACCTCGTCGGCCACGGTGCGCAGGGCCATCTCGACGCTGCCCAGCACGAGTTTAAGCTGCTCGGCGGTGACACCCCCGGGCCGGTAGATGAGCGGCGGGGTCGCCGTCGGGTCCAGCACGGTGGACTCGACCCCTACGGCGCAGCCTCCGGCGTCGAGAACGGCGTCGATACGGCCGTCGAGGTCGGCCAGGACATGCTCGGCCGTGGTGGGGCTGGTGTGTCCGAACAGGTTGGCACTGGGCGCGGCGATGGGCACTCCGGCGGCGGCGATGAGCGCCCGCGCCACGGGATGCGCGGGCAAGCGCAGCCCGACCTTGGGACGGCCGGCGGTGCACAGATCGGGAATCGCCGCGCTGCGCGGCAGCAGCATGGTAAGCGGGCCGGGCCAGAAAGCCTCCGCCAGGCGGGCGGCCGCATCCGTCCAATCCGAGGTCAGTTGGCGCGCCGAAGCCACATCGGCTACGTGAACGATCACCGGGTCCCAGTGGGGACGCTGCTTGGCGGCGAAGATCTTCTCCACCGCCGCGGCATCGAGCGCGTTGGCGCCGAGTCCGTAGACGGTTTCCGTGGGAAAGGCCACCAGTCCGCCGGCGCGCAGGATTTCAGCGGCCTGGAGCAGGGCTGGGTCGCGGGAAATGTCGCGAGCAATGTCGGGCTCCGACTCGGCGGCGATGCGCAGGCGAAGGGTTTCCATGGGCGCCTATAGTTTGGGCAGCACGATACCGGCCTGGTTCTGGTATTTGCCGGCCTTGTCCTTGTAGCTCACTTCGCAGGGCTCGTCTCCCTGGAAAAACAGGATTTGGCAGAGTCCCTCGTTGGCATAAATTTTGGCGGGCAGCGGAGTGCTGTTGCTGATCTCCAGGGTGACAAAGCCCTCCCACTCTGGCTCGAACGGAGTGACGTTGACGATAATGCCGCAGCGCGCGTAGGTGGACTTGCCGACACAGATGGTGAGCACGTCGCGCGGGATCTTGAAGTACTCGACCGAGCGGGCCAGGGCGAAGGAGTTGGGCGGGACCATGATGCTGTCGGCGCGGATGGAGACGAAGGAGCGCTCGTCGAACTTTTTGGGGTCCACGATGGCCGAGTTTACGTTGGTGAAAATTTTGAACTCGTCGGCCACCCGCAGATCATAGCCGTAGGACGAAAGTCCGTAGCTGATGACGCCTTCGCGCATCTGCTTTTCGCAGAACGGGTCGATCATCTGCTGCGTCTGCGCCATCTCGCGAATCCAGCGGTCACTCTTTATCGCCATTTTGGTTCCGACTCCTTGTGTGCTGTCAACGTGTAGGGCCATCTTAACATTCAGGATTCCCGGCGGCGAGGACGTGCTACCATCTCGGCATCGCAGGTTGACATTGCCTGCTCCATTTTCTAGCATCATTGGGCAAGTTCTTGATTCTCAATCCGAAGCGCCGGAGCCGATCGCTTGATCAAACTCGACATTATCAACGAAGTGGTAAACCGCACCGGGGTCACCAAGACCAAGGCCGAGCGCGCCGTGGAGACCGTATTTGAGAGCATGAAGAACGCGCTGGCCGCAGGCGACCGGATCGAGTTGCGCGGCTTTGGCGTCTTCAACGTGCGCCCGCGCAAGACCGGCATCGGCCGCAACCCGCGCACCGGAGCCGAAGTCAACATTCCGCCGGGCAAGGCCGTCCGCTTCAAGCCGGGCAAGGAACTGCAATCGATCGATTAGTCCAGCGGCGGCATGCGGTTGCGCCGCTGCCGCCTGTGTGTCCGAACGAGCGCGAGCGTCTGCCCGATGTCTGATTCCGTCCCCAATTCCCTGCCCGGAAACCCTGTGGTGTACGTGCGGCTCTCCGATCCGGCATGTTCGCTCCCGATATACGCGCCCAAAGTCCGCTACGGAGTGCCGCTGCTGTTGCTGGCGGTCACCTTCTGCACCACGGTGCTGGTGGGCTCGCGGCTGCAGTTCAACTTCGATCATCATCTGGATGCCTTCGCCACCGGCAATGAACTGCTGCCGCTGTTTCCAGTGCAGTGGCTGTGGCAGAACCCGCGCCAGTTGCTGCTGGGCGTGCCATTCTCGCTGGCCATCATGAGCATTCTGCTGGCGCATGAGATGGGACACTACCTCTATTGCCGCCACTATCGAGTGCGCGCCACCCTGCCGTTCTTTATCCCTGCGCCTACGCTGATCGGCACGCTGGGCGCGTTCATCCGCATCGGCGGGCGGATTGAATCGCGCGCGGCGCTGTTTGATATCGGCATCGCCGGGCCGATTGCGGGATTTGTGGTGGCCGTGCCTACCATGCTCGCGGGACTAGCCTTGTCGCATCCCGTAGCCGGCTTCCCCGATCCCGACCTGCAGTTCGGCTTCCCGTTGATCTTCCAGCTCGGCCATCTCCTATTGCACCGCGTATTTTCGCACCAGGGAGGGCCTTCGCTGGTGCACTACTATCTGCATCCGGTGGCCATTGCGGGCTGGGCCGGAATGCTGGCCACGGCGCTGAATCTGCTGCCCGGCGGACAACTGGATGGCGGGCATCTGGTGTTTGCCGTCTCGCCGCGGATGCACCGCTTTTTCTCCTGGGCGATGGTCGGCTCGCTGGTGGTGATGGCCTGGTTCTTCTGGGTGGGATGGATGGCTTGGGCGATTCTGCTGGCGCTGAGCGGACTGCAGCAGCCGAGCGTTCCGCAGCGGCCCGGCGTGGGACGCGGTCGCAAACGTCTCTCCCTGGTGGCGATAGCGATGCTGATTCTCACCTTTACCCCCGCACCGGTAGCCAACTCCAGCTTCCCCCAAGTGGCTCATATGATCAAGTACGGCAGCCGGTAGCGGAGTCTGCGCAAGACGCCTGCAAGGAGCACGCATGAGCCCTGCTCGCAATTACTCGAAAGCATTGTTCTTGCTGCTATTTTTGGTGACCGGCACCCAGCTATGGGCCGGTCCTCCGTTTCAGACTGACGACCCGGAGCCAGTGGAGCAGGGACACTTCGAGTTCTATCAGTTCGGCTCGGTGGCCAGCACGCCGGTGGTCACCAATCCCACCGGACCGGCGTTTGAATTCAACTGGGGCGCGCTCCCTAACCTGCAATTGCACATCATTGTGCCCTTCGGCGCCACGATTCCTTCCAACAATCCCATCTACCTGCCGGGCGGCGTTGGGCGCACCGCCTACGGGCTAACCGACACGGAGACGGGCGCAAAGATTCGTCTGGTGCAGGAGACCAAACACCGGCCGCAGATAGGAATTTATCCGATGTTTGAGTTGCCCACAGGCAGCTATAGCCGAGGGCTGGGAGTGGGAAAAGTCTGGTACAAGATGCCGGTGTGGGTACAAAAAAGCTGGGGAGAGTGGACGACGTATGGCGGTGCGGGATACCAGATTGTGCCGCAAACCCAGTATCGCAATTTTTTCTACTCAGGATGGTTGTTGCAACGGAATCTTGGCAAGAAGCTGACGCTGGGCGGAGAGGTTTTCTCTCACCAGAAGGAAGGCTTTGCCACGCCACAGACACAGGCCTCGACCCTGGTGGACCTGGGCGGGATGTACTACTTCAAAAACCCCGGCTTGCAGTTGCTGTTTGCTTACGGACACTCGGTGGCTGGGCAGACCGAAAACTATGCCTATCTTGGGCTTTACCAGACGTGGGGAGGCAAGAGCGACAAAGGGAATGGGTTTCTGGCGCGCATGTTTTCGGCGCATGGAAGAGAGTGAGCCGATGAGGGGAACGATGCTGGACGTGAGGAGATGGCTGATTGCTCTGGGACTGATGTTTTTCGCCAGTGTGTTGTGGGCGGCGGACACGCAGCGCTTCGACGGCGAGTGGCAGACCACGGTTTCGTGCGAGGCGTCGCGAGGCGCGCTGGGATATTCGTTTCGCTTTGTGAGCACGGTGAAAGACGGCGTGCTGCATGGGCTGCACGGCACGGCAGGAGAACCGGGTTCGCTCGCACTCGATGGCAGGATCGGGGACGACGGAGTTGGCAAACTCTATGCGAATGGCCGCACCGGCTCCAAGGAATATGTGCCGGGGCGCGACACCCCGAGAGGAACCGAGTATGGCTACAACATCGACGCGAAGTTCGAGGGGTCGACGGGAACAGGCATCCGCATCGAGGGGCGTCCGTGTACGCTCCAGTTTGAAAAGCAGTGAGCGGGCGGGTCACGATCGGTGACTATCAGCCGAAGAGTTCGCTGTGCGATCCAAGGCGGGCCAGTCGCAGTATCCCGGCGTCGGCTTTCCGGTAGATCAGCAGAAGGTCCGGCTTGATGTGACACTCGCGGTATCCCGACCAATCTCCGCTCAGATCATGGTCGCGGTAACGAGACTGTAACGGGCAGTCATTTGCCAATGCCACCAGGACGGACATCAGTTCGGCATCGAGTGTTGCGCGGTGGCGGCCCTTGGCTTCGCGCTTGTAGTCTCGCTTGAAAACCGATGAGCGTTCAATCGTCCTCACGCAGGTCCGCCATCACAGCATCGACGCTGGCAAAGCGTTTGCCTTTTCCGGCTTCAAGTTCGACGATTGCCTTGCGGGTGACCGCGTTGGGAGCTTTGACCTCGAAGGGGAGGCGGTGCTCGTCGGCAACGCGCAGCATCAATAGGCGAATTGCATCGGAAATGGACAGGCCCATGGCTTCCAAGGCCTTGGCGGCGCGCTTTTTGGTTTTCGTATCGATGCGGGCGCGGACGTAAGTATCGGCTGTACTCATGGCAAACCTCCGGGGGAGTCCGATTCCTATTGTAGTCACAATGGCACTACATGGCAACCTGCAATCTACGAGAGCGACATCGCGTCCACGTCCACGATGATATGGGTGCGCGGAATCTTCTGCTGCCCGGCGGCGGCGAGCATGGTGCGGAGCACGGAGTTCAGGCGCTCGCGGCTGGCGGCCTTGAGCACAAAATGGAAGCGGTAATCTTTCTTGAGGCGCACGATGGGCGCGGGCGCGGGGCCCATGACGCGCACGCCCTCGTGGCGCACCTGCTCAAACCATCGGCCCAGCAGGCCAGCGTAGCGCAGGGCTTCTTCCTGCTTGTCGCTGCGCACCACGATGTTGGCCAGCGCATCGAAGGGCGGATAGTGCATCCAGCCGCGGAAGCGCAGCTCCTTTTCGGCAAAGCCCTGATAGTCGTGGGCGGCGGCAAATTGTACGGCGTAGTGGTCCGGGAAATGGGTCTGCAGTAAAACCTTGCCCAGCATCTCGCCGCGTCCGGCGCGGCCCGCCACCTGCGTTAACAGTTGGAAGGTGCGCTCGGCGGCGCGAAAGTCCGGCAGGCCGAGGGCGCTGTCGGCGCCGACCACGCCCACCAGCGTGACGCCGTGCACGTCGTGTCCTTTGGCGATCATCTGGGTTCCGATGAGCAGGTCGATTTCGCCGGACTGGAACTCGCTCAACATGCGCTCGAAGTCGGCGTGGCCGCGCACGGTGTCGCGATCCATGCGTCCGATGCGCGCGGTGGGAAAGGCGGCGTGCAAAAGGTCTTCGAGCTTTTCCGAGCCGGTGCCGAGGAACTGCACGTACTCGCTGCCGCACTTGGGGCAAGTCTTGGGCACCGGCTGCTGGAATCCGCAATAGTGGCAGAGCAGGCGCTGCCGGCTTTTGTGATAGGTCATGGCCACGGCGCAGTCGCGGCACTGCACGGTATCGCCGCAGCTGCGGCACATGACCCAGGCCGAGTAGCCGCGGCGGTTGAGCAGGATCATGGCCTGCTCGCCGCGCTCCAGGCGCTCTGCGGTTTCTTCCATCAGCTTGCGGGAGAGCACGCTCTCCTTGCCGGTCTGCTGGAACTCGGCGCGCATGTCCACCAGTTCGACCTCGGGCAGGGGACGCTCCGCAACGCGTCCGGGCAGTTCGATGAGCGCGTAGCGACCGCGCGTAGCGTTGTGGAAGCTCTCCAGCGAGGGCGTGGCCGAGCCCAGCACCACCGTGGCGTTCAGGGCCTTGGCCCGCATCACGGCAACATCGCGTCCGTGATAGCGCGGCGTCTCCTCCTGTTTGTAACTGTTGTCGTGCTCCTCGTCGACGATGATGAGCGCGAGGTCGCGCACCGGGGCGAAGATTGCGGAACGCGTGCCGACGGCGATGCGCGCTTCGCCGCGACGGATGCGGTGCCACTGCTCGGCACGTTCGTCGTCGCTGAGCGAGCTGTGCAGAATGGCGATCTCATCGCCGAAGATGTTGTGCAGGTCGGCGGCGACGCCGGGGGTGAGTCCGATCTCCGGGACCAGAAGAATGGAGCCGCGCCCCGCGGCGAGCACCGACTGCATGGCCGCAAGATACACCGCCGTTTTGCCGGAGCCGGTGACGCCGTGCAGCAGCGCCACCTTGAAAGTGTGCGCCTCAACGCTGCCGCGAATCTCGCGCAAGGCGGATTGCTGGCCGGGGGTGAACTGGAACTCCAGGATGGTGCGCGGCTTCATCTGGGGCACGGCGCGTGCGGCGGACTCCTCGACGATCTCCACCAGCTCGTGGCGCACCAAAGTTTTTAAAGAGCTTGGCGAACAGCCAGCTTCGCGCAGTTCCTCCAGCGGCAGGCGGCCCTGCGATTGGCGGAGGAGATCCACGATGCGCTGCTGCGCGGCATTCAGTTTGTGACCAGCGCCTGCGGCCGGCCCTGCGCCGCCGGCTGGCAGCGGAGCGTTACCCGTCTGGCCATCGCATAACTCATCGCGTAGCGCTTCTCGCAACACTTCGCGCAGCACCACGATCTTGGCCAGTCTTCGCGCGTCGCGCACGCCGGAGAGGTCTTCGCGGACAATCCATTTTTTTTGCAGCAGCGTGCGCAGCACCTCGCGCGAGGCGCCGGTCGCGGTGCGCAGGCGCTCTTCGCGCAGCAGGTCGCCCTCGGCCAGTGCGTCCAGCACGGCGTATTCGCTCATCTGGTGGTCGGGATTTTTTTGGGAGCGGCGGGAGGAGCCGATGTCGGCGGACTGGTAGAGCGCCTCGGTGCCCAGCTCGGTGATGCGGTAGCCGAAGGCCTGGCGGAACTCGGCCTGCAAGGGCAACATGCTGCGATAGACTTCGCCCAGCGGCGCCAGATAGTACTGCGCGATCCAGCGGCCAAGGGCGAGCAGGCTTTCGTCCAGAACAGGGAGCGTGTCGAGCACCTGCAGCACGCGCTTAATGTTGCGCGTGGCGGGAGGCTCGCGATGGATGCGGGTGACGATGCCGGAGAGTTTTTTCTCCGCGCCACGGCCAAAGGGAACGACCACACGCCCGCCTACGACGGGTTCAAGTTCGCCGGCTTCGTAGGTGAAGATTGCGTCGAGTGGCACCGGCAACGCAACGTCGCAAAAAATGCGGGAATCGGGAACAACAGATTCGGGCAGCAGCGAGCCTTGCTGGGGCTCGGGTGGGGTGTCCATCAGGCCTCGGGATTGCGCTTGGGCAGCGGCATTCCCAGGTACTTCATCACGATCTGCAGGTCGAGCCACGTTTCTTTCTTCTGGCGCGGATCGCGCAGCAGGTAGGCGGGATGGTAGGTGACGACCAGTTTGGTGGCAAAGTCCGGGTCGCGCTCCGGCGCCTCTGGCGGCAACATGGCGTGGCGCGCGGGTTGGAAGTCGTAGACGTGTCCACGCAGGTTCGCCATCGAGTCGTTGGCGGAGAGAAGAAACTTGGCCGCCGTGGCGCCCAGCGCCACGATGATCTCCGGACGCACCGCCAGAATCTGGCGCATGAGGTAGGGGCCGCAGGTCGCGCACTCATCGGGCTCCGGAGCGCGATTTTTCGGCGGGCGGCACTTGACCACGTTGCCGATGTAGACGTCCTCGCGCCGGATTCCCATTGCCTGAATCATGTTGTTGAGCAGTTGTCCGGCGCGTCCCACAAAGGGCTCGCCCTGCTCGTCTTCATCCGCGCCCGGGCCCTCGCCGACAAAGAAGATGCGTGCGTGCGGATCGCCCACGCCAAAGACAATGTTGGTTCGCTCCTGGCACAGCTTGCAGCGGGTGCAGTCGCCAATGTCTTCGCGGATCACGCGGAGAGCCTCTGCGCCCGCGGCCGGCAGCGCAGCGTTACCCGACACAGCGCCCGCAGGCGCAGAGGCGTACCCGTCAGCAACCGTGGGCTCCTCGATACTCGCCAGTTCTTCGCGCACGATGGTCTGCCCAAAGCTCACGCCTTCGGGCACCTCGCGGCGGTAGAGATCGTAGATGCCGAGGTCGCGATAGTAGCGCACGGTGGCAGCGACGGCCTTCCTGCTTTGCTCGTCCAGAATTTTTGCCATGGTTATGCGGGCACCTTGGGAGTCTTCTGCTTCGTCCGCATTTTCACGATCTCGTCGAGCACCCGGCCGGCCATCTCCGCCTTGCTCATCTCGGCGATCACCGTGGTCGCATCGGCGGTAATGATTTCGCCCGCGTTGCGCTCGGAGCCGAAGCCGAGGCCGGGGCGCGAGACATCGTTGAGCACGATGGCGTCCAGCTGTTTGCGCTCCAGTTTGCGGCGCGCGTTCTCAGTGAGGTTCTCTGTCTCGGCGGCAAAGCCGATAAGAAGCTGGCCCGGCGCGCGGCGCGAACTCAACTCGGCGAGGATGTCTTCAGTGGGGCGAAGGGAAAGGTTCATTTCACCTTTGCGCTTGATCTTTTGCTCAGCGACTTCGGCGGGAGTGAAGTCGGAAACCGCCGCCGCCATGATGGTGATGCTGGCGCGTCCGAAGCGCTCCAGCAGAGCCTGGCGCATCTGCGCGCAGCTCTCGACGGAGACAAACTCCTCGACCGCGGGAGCCGCGAGCGCGGTCGGCCCGCTGACCAGCGTGACCTGCGCTCCGCGCCGCAGTGCGGCCTCGGCGAGGGCATAGCCCATCTTGCCGCTGGAGCGGTTGCCGAGGAAGCGCACCGGGTCGATGGCTTCATAGGTGGGGCCGGCGGAGATCAGAATGTGCTCGCCCTTGAGGTCCTGCGATTGGGCGTCCTGTGATTGCAGCAGGCGCGCCGCGAGCGCTTCGACGATTACGTCCGTGTCCGCCAGGCGGCCTTCGCCGGTCATGCCGCAGGCTAAATAACCTTCGCCGGGCTCGACCACGGTGACGCCGCGGGCGCGCAGGGTTTCGAGATTGGCCTGCGTGGCCGGGTGACGCCACATGTTGACGTTCATCGCGGGAGCAACGACAACCGGGGCCAGGGTGGCGAGGTAGAGCGTGGAGAGAAAATCTTCGGCCAGGCCGTGGGCAAAGCGCGACAGGGTTGCCGCCGTCGCGGGCGCCACCAGGAGGGCGTCAATGGACTGCGCCACGCCGATGTGCTCCACCGAGGAGTCGAGGGTGGAGTTGGAGTCGCGCTGGGAGAACATTTCGGTGATGACCTTTTCGCCGGTGAGGGCGGCAAAGGTGAGCGGGCGGACGAACTCCTGCGCGGAGGCGGTCATGACGACCTGCACGGTGAAGCCGCGCTCCTGCAGGCGGCGCGCGATGTCGGCGGCCTTGTATGCGGCGATGCCGCCTGTGACTCCCAGTGCGATTTTCATGATTCGTGTCTTCAGATGGCCCAGTTTGAGGAAGCCCTGTCTCCGATGGATTCGATGCGCGCGCACGCAGCTTCGATTGCGTTGGAAGCTCCAGCGCTTTGCGCCTCCACTTCCCCACTCAAGCCAAAAGATGGCTTCCACCCCAGCAAGCCAACTACGCGCTTGCTGGGGACCCCGGCTTGAATGGGCCACCCGTCGGATTGCTTCCCACCTTAGCCGCGCAAAAGCAGCGCGTCGAAGGTGGGGCACCCGTCGTCAGCTTTTAGGCTGCGCCGGTCTTGGAATCCAGCGGCTCGACCAGCCGCAGGGGCGTGGTTTCCCACTTTACCTTGTCGGCCTGCAGCTCTTCGGCGGCGATGCGGCAGGGCTTGGTGGAAGCCGTGGCGACCAGTGGGAGTGCGCCGGACTGCAACTGACGCGCGCGGCGCGCGGCTACTAAAATGTACCGGTAATTGCTGTCGAACCCGCTGTAGAGATCCACGTTCGTACCTCCAGTGAATTACTCAGTTCTTGCGAAAGCTTTCCAGAATGGGCCCAAGACCTGGCCGCACGTGTTCCAGCCTGCGGCTCTCCGCCAGTTCGACGAGCTTCTGTTCGTCGGCCCGCTCCGGCTCCCTGCCGGCGGCGCGGAGCCGCTCGGTGAGGATGATCGCCTTCAGCGAGTCGATCGAATCGTCTAATTGGTCGTTTACCAGAATGTAATCGTATTCCGTATATTTTTCAATCTCCCGCTTGGCGGTATCCAGGCGACGCAGGAGTTTGGCCTCGTCGGTCATGCGTTCAGCGGCGCTGCGGCGGCGCAGACGTTTCTCCAACTCCTGCTTGGTGGGAGGCAGAATGAAGATGCTGATCGCCTCCGGAATGCTGGCCTGCAGCTGCGAGGCGCCTTGCACGTCGATATCCAGCAGCAGGTCGTTGCCGCGCACGATGGCATCATCCAGAAACTTCTTGGCCGTGCCGTAGTAGTCGCCGAAGACGTCGGCGTATTCGAGGAATTCGCCGCGGGCGATCATGCGCTCGAAGACCTCGCGCCGGGTGTAGTAGTAGTCGCGGCCGTCTTCCTCGCTGCCGCGCGGCGGGCGGGTGGTGTAGGAAACGGAGAATTCGAGCCGGTCCACCAGCCGCTTGATGGCCGTAACCAACGTCGATTTACCGCTGCCCGAGGGCGCTGAGATGATGAAGACGAGAGTCATTCGACGTTTTGCACCTGTTCGCGGGATTTTTCAATGTCGCTTTTCAGTGCCAGGCCCAGCTCGGTGATGCGCATGGCGTCGCCGGCAAGGCCGCTGGTTTTGGAGAGCATGGTGTTGGCCTCGCGGTTCATCTCCTGGAGCAGGAAATCGAGTTTCTTGCCGACATCTTCGCCCTCTTCCAGCAGGCTGCGGAAGTGGCGAATGTGGGTCATCATGCGCACGATCTCCTCCTGCACGTCGCTGCGCTCGGCCAGCATCGCCGCCTCCTGCAGAATGCGGTCGGGCTCGGCCTTGCCTTCGAGCAGCTCCGCCATGCGCGCGCGGATGCGCTCCAGGTGGGCGGCCAGCACGGTGCCCCGGAGCTTTTCCACCTCGGCGGTGTTGCGCTCCAGCTGATCCATGCGCGCCTCAAGCTCGGCGCAGGTGTGGTCGCCTTCCAGACGCCGGTTGACGTTGAGCAAGTCGATCAGCTCGGCAGCGGCAGACGCCAGCGACTCCTGCAACTCGGCCTCGTCCGGCATTTCGCTGGAGGCCAGAAATACGCCGCTGAGGCGGAAGATGGCATTCAGGTCGGGCTCGCCGTGCAGGTCGAGATCGCCGGAGAGCGCGCGGAAGGCCTTGACGTAGCCGGAAACCAGTTCCTGATTGATGCTGAGCCCGGTGGCTCCCGCGTACTCCAGGCTCAGGGAGACTTCCACGTGGCCGCGGTGCATTTTCTCCTTGAAGAGCTTGCGCAGCCGCTGCTCGAAGAGCTCCGATCTTCCCGGCAGGCGCAGATGCAGGTCCAGGAAGCGATGGTTCACCGACTTGGCGGTGAAGGTGTAGCCGGTTTTTCCGTGCTGGCCCTTGAGTTGGGCAAAGCCGGTCATGGAGCGAATCGCCATAGTTATACTCCGCTTCCTTCCTCGTGGGTGACGGGCTGCTGGGTCGCATCCACGTCCACAAACTGCAGCTCATAGAGACGGCGATAGGTGCCCAGCCGCGACAGCAGATCCTCGTGCGTACCCTGGTCGGCGATGGCGCCATGTTCCAGCACAAGAATGCGGTCGGCGCGGCGCACGGTGGAGAGGCGGTGGGCGATGACGAAGACGGTGCGGCCGGTCATCAGGTTCTGCAGCGCGGCCTGCACCAGTGCTTCGCTTTCGGAATCGAGCGCCGAGGTGGCTTCGTCCAGGATCAGAATCGGCGCGTTTTTGAGCAGGGCGCGGGCGATGCTGAGGCGCTGGCGCTCGCCGCCGGAGAGGCGGAAGCCGCGCTCGCCGACCACCGTGTCATAACCCTGGGGCATCCGCCGGATGAAATCGTGGGCCAGCGCCGCCTGGGCCGCGCGCTCCACGTCCTGTTGCGAGACGTTGGGCTGGCCGTAGGCGATGTTGTTGCGCACCGTGTCGTTGAACAGCATGGTCTCCTGCGCCACGATGCCGATCTGGCTGCGCAGCGAGGCCAGAGAGAGATCGCGAATGTCGATGCCGTCTACCAGGATGCGTCCGCCGGTGACGTCGAAAAAGCGCGGAATCAGGTGCACCATGGTGGACTTGCCCGCGCCGCTGCCGCCGACGATTGCCAACAGTTCGCCGGCCTTCACCTCGAGGTCGATGCCCTTGAGCACTTCGCGCGTGTCGGCCTGTGCGCCCGCGGCCGGAGCGGCAGCAGTAGCCGCGTACCCGACTGTGCCCGCGACTGGCGCGGCCGGAGCTACGCCGCCGTAGGAGAAGCGCACGTTCTCGAAGCGAATGGAGTCGTGGAAGGCGCCGAGCTTCTGCGGATGTTCCTTCTCGCGCACCTCGTCCTTGGCGTCCATGAATTTGAAGACCTGCTCGGAGGCCCCCAAGGCCTGCTGGAAGCTGTTGTAGAAGCCGGCAAACTTACGCACCGGCTGATAGAGACTCATGGTGGCAACGATGAAGGTCATGAAGTCGCCCATGGTCATCTGGCCGTGGTTGATGCTGTCGCGTCCCAGCTTGAGCAGCAGGGCGATGGCCACCGCGCCGAGCAGGTCCATGAGCGGAGAGCTGACCGCCATGGCCACCACGTAGTGCATGTTGGCCGAGAACAGGCGCTTGGCCGCCGCCTTGAAGCGCGTGGTCTCCCAGAGCTCCATGCTGAAGGCCTTGACGATGCGATGGCCGGTGATGGTTTCGTGCAGGATGTTCTGGATCTCGGCCAGCTTGTCTTGCCCGCGACGCGTGGTGCCGCGCACCTGGCGTCCGATTTTGCGCGAGCTGACCATGATGACCGGCACGAACATCAGCAGAATCCACGCCAGCTTGCCTCCGGCTTCGACGACCAGCGCGGCGGTGAACAGGAAGATGAAGAACTGCTGCAGGAACTCCGCCAGCACGCTCGACATGGCGAACTGCACCTTGTCGATGTCGTTGATAATGGCCGAGACCAGCGTGCCGGTGGGATGCTTCTGGAAGAAGGCGGCGGAGCGGCGCAGCACGCTGCCGTAAATCTCATTGCGCAGATCGGTGACCAGCCCGAAGCCGGCGTAGTTCACCAGGTAGGTGCCGCAATAGTCGAAGATTCCCTTAAGGAAGACCGAGGCGACCAGCGCAAAGGCCACCACGGTCCACGGATTGTGGAAGTGGTGGGGGACGAGATTTTCCAGATAGATGGTGTAGTTGGTGTGGGGGATCCGGATGAGCGCCATCGAGCGCCCCGGCACCTCCGGCGTCAGCACGCGGTCGAAGATGGGACGGAACAGAGCCAGGCGGAAGGCTTCCAGAATGCCGACCAGCGAAAACAGCACCACGCTGCCAAATAGCTGGAGCCAGTAGGGCCGGACATACCACATCAGACGAATCAGTCGGCGCATAACCTACTCAATAGACTGCGGCCGACCCGGCTTGGAAAGTTGGGTGTCAAGTCTTGATTCTACGCCTTTTAGCGAACCTACCTCCACCTGCACCGTTAGGACTTAGGAGGCCGATTCGTATGACCCCGAAACTGGTATCCCTATCGTGGGCTGTCGCGATGCTCGACCTTGACGTGGTAGCCCGCCTTAGCCAGGCGCTTTTTGACCTCTTCGGCCAGAAAGACGGAGCGATGCTGGCCGCCGGTGCAGCCAAAGGCGATGGTCAGGTAGCTCTTGCCTTCGGCCACGTAAAAGGGCAGCAGAAACAAGAGCATGTCCATCACCTTGGCGATGAACTCCTGGGTTTGCGGAAACGAGCGGATGTATTTGGCTACCTGCGGATGCTTGCCGGTAAAGGGGCGGAACTCCGCGATGAAGTGCGGATTGGGCAGAAAGCGCACGTCGAAGACCAGGTCGGCGCTCTCCGGAACGCCGTTCTTGAAGCCGAAGCTGAGGGCCGAGACCAGCAGCGGCTGGCGCTTGTCTCCGCCCGTCTTGAAAAGCTCGACCAGATGGGTGCGCAGCTCGTGAACGTTGAACTTGGAGGTGTCGATCTCCAGGTCGGCGATGTTGCGGATCTGCTCCAGACGGTGCCGTTCGCTGGCAATGGAGCTGGTGACCGACTCGGCCGCGCCCAGCGGATGCGGACGCCGCGTCTCGCTGAAGCGCCGCACCAGAACCTTGTCGGCGGTGTCCAGATAGATCAGCGTCACATCCATGCGCTTCTTCAGGTCGCCAATGATGGCCGGAAGCTGCTCCAGCCGGGTACCCTCGCGGATGTCCACCACGATGGCGGCGCTTTTGTTGTCGCGGGTGTCTTCGATGAGCTGCGCAAAGCTGGGAATCAACTCCGCGGGCAGATTGTCCACGCAGTAATAGCCCATATCCTCGAAGACCTTGAGCGAGGTAATTTTGCCCGAGCCGCTCAGTCCGGTGATGACCACCAGCCGGGCCTTGAGCCCAGCCACTTTGCGCTCCAATTCCGGAGCCGGCGCCTTGGCCGTCTTGCGGGAAGCAGGCTTGGGACTCACTTTCCGTTGCTTGGGGGCCATATGCGTAATCTAGCAGCATACGCGACTGGGAGAAAGCTCTTACTCGCCGGAGCCGCCCACAAAAAGCGATGAGCGTGCGCTCCGGAGCATCTGCTCCCTGCGCACGCCCACCCAGCGGCCGCCGGCAATCGCGCTTCTACGGCACTTCGATCAGTTCCAGCTTGCCGTCCTTGCGCCGGTGCAGAACCCGGATCGTGCCTTTCTTGTCGCGGAAGATGAATACGCCGCGGTCGCGGAATTCGCATTCCTTGACCGCCTCTTCAATGGTCATCGGCTGCACCGCAACCGCCTCCTGGCTCTTGACCAGGTGGGCCTCGGTCATCTTCGCCTTGGCGGGGAATTTATGCACAACCACGGGAACCGCCGTCACCGATGCGAGGCCCACCGCAACCGCCAGCTCCGGCTCGGCGGCCTCCTGCTTCCAGGCCGGCTTGACCGCGCGCTTCACGTCGCGCTTGCGGGTATTGAGTTTGAGCGTCTGTTTTTCAATGTGCTCGATGGCCGTGTCGATGGCCACAAAAACGTCAGTGGATTCGCCGTGCCCCACCAGCGTCTTGGTGCGGCGCGTCAGCGTGATTTCGGCGATGCGCCGCTGCTTTTCCGCGGTCAGGATCACCTTGCTACTGCAGTTATCGCCCACAATCTTTACAAGCTTCGCCAGTCCCGCTTCCACTTCCTTGCGAATCTTGGGAGTGATTTCGAATTGCCTTCCGGTGTAATCCACGATCATTCGATGTTCCCCTCCTTGGCCCAACAACACATTCTGGTGCTCGATGCCTGCATTGTCCAGCGCCATCGGCCGCAAAATGCGTGTCGGCAGAAAACAATGAGCGCTGTCCCTCGGGCGGAAACCTCCGTCCCGGTCCACGAAAACTACGTGGGCGATTGGTTATATCAGAAGCGGAGTGGCTAGACCAGTCCTGGGGAAGGAATTTACGTTTCGGCTTAATTACCCGGCTTACTTCTTGACCCGGCGCTGGTGGGTGGAGGGGATCTTCATGTCTTCGCGGTATTTTGCCACGGTGCGGCGCGTCACCTGGATGCCCTGGCCCTGCAGGATGCGGGTCAGCTGCTCATCGGTGAGCGGGCGGGCGGAATCCTCCTCCTCGATCAGCTTCTTGACCCGGCGCTTGAGGATCAGCAGAGAAGTTGCGCCGCCCTCCGGGCCATTGACGCTCTCGCTGAAGAAATAGCGCAGTTCGAAGACACCTTGCGGGGTGACCGCATATTTGCTGGCCACGGCGCGGCTCACCGTGGAAGGATGCACGCCGATCTCCTCGGCCACTTCCTTGATCATCATCGGCTTGAGGAAGTCGATGCCGAAATCGAGGAACTCGTGCTGGCGGCCGATGATGGCGTAGCAGGTCTTCAGAATCGTCTGCTTGCGCTGCTCGATGTTCTTGATGAGCTGCATGGCGCTCTTGTAGCGCTCCTTGACGTAGGTGCGCACGTCCTTCTCGTTGCCTTCGCGGCTCAGCATTTTTTTGTAGGCCGGGTTGAGGCGCAGCTGCGGCATGTCGTCGTCGTTCA
Organism: uncultured Acidobacteriota bacterium; assembly: GCA_963742165.1. Taxonomy (GTDB): domain Bacteria; phylum Acidobacteriota; class Terriglobia; order Terriglobales; family Acidobacteriaceae; genus TOLSYN. The sequence continues at coordinate 158,546 of CAVUKX010000017.1, forward strand.
TCACCACCAGGTACTCGTCGCCCTGCTTGATGATGGCCACGTCGGGCTCGATGAGGCGGGTTTCGCCGACGTTGTAGCGCAGGCCGGGCTTGGGGTCCAGGGTGCGGATGAGGGCCATGCAGCGCTCCAGCCGCTCCAAAGGCTTGCCCATGGCGCGGCCAATCTCGCGCATCTGCTTGTTCTGCAGCAGGTGGAGATGCTTGTCCACGATCACCGTGGCGTCAGCCAGCAGCTCCGGCATGTCAGGCTCGCCGCCGTGCTCGTCGTGGGCACGCACCAGGTCTTTGAGCTGGGCCAGGAGGCACTCGCGCAGATCGCGCGCTCCCACGCCCACCGGGTCCATCTGCCGCACCACATCCAGCGCCTCGTGCAGCGCGTCGCGGCCAAAGAGCGCCTTGGAGGGCAGCTCCGGCTTGGGCACCAGCTTGGGACGCTCCAGCTCCGCGCCTTCCGCCGAGTCCACCTCCAGCACCGGTGCCGCGGCTGCTTCGTGCGCGGCCAGAAAACCTGCGCCCTGCTCCAGCAGTTCCTCGTCGCTGGAGAGCAGATACCCGTCATCGCCCAGATTGCCGATGATCAGCTCGGCCGCCGCCAGCACGTCGTCTTTGACGTGCATCGCGCCCAGCTGCCACATGAGGTGGTCGGTGAGGGTGGTGGGTTTGGAGAGGAAGTTTTCGAAGGAGGGCTTTTCGATCGACTCCAGCTCGCTGTTGCTGCGGTAGCCGGGGTCGAGGTAATCATTGAAAAAGGAGCCGAAATCGACCTCTTCGAAGGGATCGCGCTCCTCGGGAGTGGTCTTGGGCTCTTCTACCGTGGCGGCGCTGCTGTCGCGCTCGCGCTGCTCTTCCTGGGCCGCAATCTGGTCGATGCTCGGCACCGGATCCTCATACAAGTCCAGAACCGGATTTTCCACCATCTCTTCGGTGATCATGTCCTGCAGCTCAAGCTTGTTGAGCGCGAGCACACTGACCATCTGCACCAGTCCGGGAGTCAGGATCTGGCGTTGCGTAACCTTCAAATTCAGCTTTGTCGACAGTGATACCATGCACCAACGGCGAAGGGGAAGTTTCCCAAGGCTGATTCTAAACCAGAAAGTTCAGTTGCATACGGAGTTCGGCAATCAAAATGCTACAAAAATAACTTAGGCCGGCGTGGGTAGCTGGTTCGCCACTCCCCGGAGCTCTGCCGTTATACCAGAGTAAAGCTCCCGCCAAGGTAGACGCGCTTCACTTCGGGGTCGTTGCCGGTTGCCCGGGGGTGGCTGAGTGATTCTGAGGCAACGATTCCGGTGAAATGCTGCGCCGGCGGCTCTGGTTCGGGCTAGTGAGCTGATTGGTGAATTGCGCCAGCGGAGCTTTTTCGAGGAACACCCCCTCCCCCTATATTTCCCGGCAAAAATTTGAAAAAAAAGGAGTTAGGCGGCGAAAACGGGGCACAAAGGCGAAGAAAGCTTCCCTGATTTCAGGATAGCAAAAAGGGAGGGGCAAACCCTCAGTGGGAAGCGGATCTTTATGTAGCTTGGAGTCAGATGGTTGCGAGGAATTGCAAAGAAAAATCGCTTGACAGAGTTGTGCTACGAGGCCCAGTGCGTTCTGCATCGCAGGGAACCGCCCAGCTAAGCTTCGGGATAGTGAGCTACTTGGCGATTTATCGCCCACTATTCATTGAGAGCTTAAAGGCAGCTACCTTGGCTGCCGTAAGTCTGAGGCCGCGGAGAACGCACCAAAAGCATACCGAATAGAGCAAAGCGGGAATCCATAGAACGATTGCATAGGTTATGACCTGATTTAGCATTCGGTTATGCAGTTCTGGGGCGTAATCCAACAACCAGGCCCAAGGCATTCCAAACAAAAAGGCGTAACCCGCGACGTGTTTACGGTGCAGGTGCAGACGGTCGGCGAGGTTCATTAGCACGGTTAGAACAGCCGCAACAGCAAAAGGTAATGTCAGTAATATCCGCTTGCACCAAGTCATAGTTGTCTGCACTTTACGCCAAATAGCGGCCAAGTTCCACGAATTGTTGGACGACAACAGGCCAAGTAACTCACTATCCCCGAAGCGGAACCGCGCGGGCCACGCCTTCCGCGACGGCGGGGGCATATTTGCCCTCTGTTGGCAAATGTGGGGACGCAGGCCGCCTACGAAAGCCCCAGAGTTGGATGCGCCAACGCTGATTGGATAAGAACGAAGGCTTCGGCGGACCCGGTATTCTTTGGTTGAGGACCAAGAAGCTGGGTCAGGAGAAGCCTTCATGCAGATTATAGGGTGTGATTTCCATCCCAGTTGGCAACAAGTAGCGGTTTTTGATCCCTCGACAGGTGAGATTGTGGAACTCAAGCTGGTCAACGGCAACGGCGAGGCGGAGCGATTTTACCGTTCTCTGCCTCGGCCATCGCTGATTGGCTTGGAGAGTTGTGGCAACAGTCAGTGGTTTGTGGAGTTGTTGGAAAAGCTGGGGCACCTGGTGTGGATCGGCGATGCAGCGCAGATTCGGGCCAGTTATGTGCGCAAGCAGAAGACCGACAAGCGCGACGCGGCGCACATTCTGACGCTTCTGCGCGAGGGTCGGTTTCCTCGGTTGTGGGCTCCGGATGCGGCGGTGCGCGATCTGCGGCAGTTGTTGATTCACCGGCACAAGCTGGTGGAGATTCGGACGCGGGTGAAAAATGGTTTGCAGCATCTGGCGATGAATCGCGGCATGCAGAAGAAGGCCAGACTGTGGAGCGAGGCGGGTCAGATGGCGTTTGGCGCACTTCCCTTGGAAGGTTGGGCGGCGTGCCGGAGAGAAGATCTGCAGCGGTTGCGGGCGATGCTCGATGTCCAGGTTGGCAAGCTCGACGAGGCTGCGGAACGCGCCGCCTATCACGACGAGCAGGCGCGACTGCTGATGACGCAACCAGGGGTGGGTCCGATCACCTCGTTGGCCTTTGTGCTGACCATTGGCGAGGTTGCGCGGTTCAAGCGCGGCAAGCAGGTGGCCAGCTATCTGGGACTGATTCCGCGCGAACACAGTTCGGGCGGCAAACAGCGGCTCGGCGCGATCAGCAAGCAGGGCAACGGGTTTGCGCGCATGTTGCTGGTGGAAGCGGCGCAGACAGCGTGCCGGTTGGACGAGGGATTTCGCAAGCAGTATCAGCACCGCTGGGCTGAGCATGTACAGGATGGCTCAAGCTCTCGGAAGGGCCAAAATCTTGTATGTACTCAAGACAAGCAGGACGAACGAGACCACCACGACTGCGACCCGCGGCCCCAAAGCCTCGAAACGTTGGCTCAGCGCAGTCAGGAGCAGAACGGTAGCCAACAGGACCGTGATTCTCACGTAGTCGTCGCCGGTCTCCCGCGTGCTTACGCCCTTCTGGAACTGGCTTTTGGACTCCGCTGCGAGTGCCGCAGACTGTTGGCTGTTTGCGTTTGCGTACTCCGCCATGAAATCGGGGCCGGGAGGAGCATTGAGATTGTGAATGGGGTCGAGTTTCATCCAGGCGGCGAACGCAGTGGCATATTCGGGCCGGAATCGGTGCTGGTAGAATGCGGCCAACTTGTCTCTGCCGGCCAGCGTTGCGGAAACCCAGGCATTGAAGGTCGTGATGTCGTAAAGGCGATCATGGCCCGCCAGCGTCGCCTTCTCCTGCGACGCCACCATGGTGATGGACGCAAGGTTGTAGTGCTCGGCCGAAAGGGCGTCCCAGCGCGCCGCCTGGTAGCCGCTCCACGCGGTAGCGATCGCGACAACCGCGAGCACAACAGCCTCTGCGATCTCAACCCATTTCACCCGGCGGTCGGTTGGTGATGAATGATGCTCGCCCTGCTCGTGAATCTTGTGAGCAAACTCAACGTTCGACGTTGCCTCTGGCATCCGTATGCCTCCCGCGGCGAATCGGAAGTTGGGAGCTCCGGTCCGGAATGCCGCTCAGTCTCCTACAATAGGCGACTTTTCCGCGCCGCTTATTCCGTTTCGGCTCGAACCATCCAGTTGGAGCGGCGCTTGCTTGTTCAGCCGCTCCTGGCTCTTCTGGCTTTTCCCGATAAGCCATGCCTCGCTACTTGATCTTCGTGCGTGTGTCGGTGTGGCGCACGATATTGAATTCCATGCGAAATGCTACGAAGTATGCATTTAGGAGGCAACTGTCAAAGCTGACAGCCTTAGATTGCACTCCTTCGATTACCCGCCCTCGGCGAGATGCTTGCCTGCGGCCTGTATATTTTGACACTGTCCAGCCCCGAAGCGGACGGCGCAGGAAACGTGCTCTGAAAACCTGCATCTAAGTAATCAGTTCAACCGAGCTGTTAACTGAAAGTTTTGCAAAATGGAGAAACCACATGTCTTTGGGTCGATTCCTTCGATTTGTACTCCCGTTGGCGGTCGCACTCTGCGTACCGTCGTTTTTGTTAGCCCAGACTGATTCTGTTCCCAAGGTACAGATTTTCGGCGGCTATTCGTGGTATCACCCTGGCGGCTCCGTCTCGACTACGGACGTTACCACTGCCGATATCTCGCGTGTCGCGGCCGTCCCGGCAGTGTCGAGTTCCGATCCGAGCATACCGGATTTCAACGCAGGCTGGGGGGCGCAGGTCACCTACAACTTCAACAATTGGTTGGGAGCGACCGTGGACGGCAGCGGCCACTACAACCATGGCAGCATTTACACGGCTGCGGGCGGACCGAAGTTCACCTATCGCAGGGGGCACTTTGCGCCCTTCGGCGAGGTACTAGCCGGTGTCGCGTTTATTGGGCCGAATTCAGCTCCCAGCACCAACGAATTTGCGTTCCTGGCCGGCGGCGGACTCGATTACCAGGTGACTCGGCACTTCTCGATTCGGCCCGTGCAGGCGGACTACGTCCTGACGCAATATAACGAGTTTTCTGCTCCAGGCGTTCGGAACTACCTAAGTGGAGTTCGTCTGCAGGCGGGCCTGGTACTCAACTTCGGATATCCGAAGGTAGTTGAGGTAGGCGCGAACTGCACCGCGGTGCCATCGGCGGTGGACGCCGGCGGGCCGGTCACGATCACCTTGACGCCGTCGGGCTTTTCGCCCAAGCGCACTCTGAGCTACTCCTATTCCAGCACCGGCGGCAAGATCTCCGGAAACACGATTGACACCACGGGCCTGAACGCGGGCACCTATACGGTGAGCGCCAAGGTTGCGGACAGCGGCAGTGGCAAGAATCAGCGGACCGCAGGTTGCCAGGTGAGCTTCATGGTGAACCCGATGAATCCGCCGACTCTGTCCGTTTCAGCGAGCCCGAGTTCGGTGGACGCGGGCCAAAGCTCGACAATTACGGCCAGCGGCAGCAGCCCGGATAACCGTCCGCTCAGCTACAGCTGCACATCGACTGCCGGAAATTTGAGCGGAGCCGGCACGCACTACACCCTGGACACCACCGGCGTTCAGCCGGCAAGCAGCATTACCGTAAATTGCACGGTGACCGACGACCGCAGCCTGACCGCAGCGGCGAGCGCCGGGGTGACGATCAACGCTGCTGCAGCAGTGGTTGCACCACCTCCCCCGCCGCAGACCGAAATCGAGGAATACCTGAAGATTCGGAGTATCTACTTTGCGACAGACAAGCCTTCGGTCAAGAAGCCCGACGGCGGCCTGATGCCTAGCCAGGAAGCTACTCTCGCCAAACTCGCAAGCAGTTTCAAGACGTATCTCCAAAGCAAGCCGGATGCCACCCTGACCTTGGAAGGCCATGCCGACCAGCGTGGTTCCGTGGCATACAATCAGGCACTGTCCGAGCGGCGTGTTGAAAGCACCAAGCACCTGCTGGTTGAGCAGGGCGTTCCGGAAGCCAGCATCCAGACCAAGGCGTACGGTAAGCAACATAACCTCACCGAAGCCGAAGTTAAAAATGCGGTGGAACAGAACCCCGAGGTGAGCGCTGAAGACAGGGCGAAATTGCTGAAGAAGATCAAAGTAATCCAATGGGCAAGCAACCGCCGCGTGGACGTTACTCTGAACATCCCTGGCAAGAGCCCTCAGGAGTCAGTCCAGACGTACCCCTTTAACGCTGAGGATTCCATGGTTCTGCTGTCGCCAGCTCCTCCGTCGAAAAAGGCAGCAGCCACGAAAAAGAAATAGCTGAGCTGCTGTTTTCAAGGAGTGGCCCGTCGCTTCGCGGCGGGCCACTTTTTGCGTATGGAGAGTGGCGCCGGCTCAAGATGTAGTGGCTACTTCTCGCCACGTAGCTTCAAATCGGGGATGTTTCGGAGCGGCCGCCTAGCCAGAAACACTATTCTTTCCATTGTCACTTTTTGCCAGTTCTCACGGACGGGGCACTACGATTCGGCTACTTTTCCGAATGTGACCAGTTGGGTTGGTCGGTCGGCTGGAAACACAGCCGAGTTCGTTCCTCGCAGGATCCCTCGACACTCCGCGATGCGTTCGCAAAGAAGCGTTACGGTTGGCGCCGATTATGGGCGAGTTACAGGGCATACGGAAATTGTCGACAGTAGGATAGTTGTCGATAACAGGGCTTTTAGCTCAGTATCCCGCAGCTCTGGATAGTGCGTTACATGGCGATTTATCGCCATGTATTTTCACATCTGGGTTATTTCCGAGTGGCCGACAAACCTGGAATCATGGCGTGGCGCGCGACATAATCCTGCACGCCAATGTCAGAAGTTAGATTCACCAGTGCCCAGATGTATTCCAGCACCTTAGAGAAAATGCGAGATCAGGCCGGAGGGCCTCCTGCATAGCAGAGGGCCGACCATTATCAGTTGCAGCCTGAATTGTACTTCCCCTTCGCGCAGGTAGTGCCCTTGGGGCCTGTCGCCACACCCTTGCCATTCTTGGTCTTGGCTTCGCTACCACCGGTGGTGTGAGTCGTCTTTACCCCGTTCTCATTCGTCTGCGAAACAGCACCTCTGCCTGTGTTTGGGTTGTATTTCGCTTCGCCGCCGGTGTTGGTCTGAACCGTCTTTACCCCGTACTCATTTGTTTGGGAGACAGCAGCTTTGCCCGTGTTTGGGTTGTATGCGGCGCCACTCTGACCATTGTTGCAAATGGTCTCACCACGCAGGTTTTTGTAGCAATCGTCCGCATACAGGGCCGAAGCGAACAACATGCATGCCATCATCGATAAAACTTTGATTTTCATTTTTCCTGCCTATTCTGTGTTCGCCATTATTCTCCGCTCTTTTCAGTTCAGGTGCGCTACTCCGGTACTTTGTCGATCTAATCCCAATGGGACACTTCGGAACCATTAATGGATCATCCCGCATACGATCATTTTGTCGACGACTTGGTCGGCGGCAATGCTAACGAATTCGTGGCGCATTTCCGTATCGGTGCGCAGCAGTTCCAAGAGTTTCTGCTCTGCCGGTAACATGGGCATGTTCGTGTGCTGGGCTTGTTGCTGCCTCAACTGCTCGCAACTGGACGTCTGGTAATGCTGGGCCACCTTGGTGGCCACAGCATCCAGCATCGGGTGCTGGCCCTGCTGTGCAGCGGCGACAGTGACGTAGAGCAGCGCGAGCGCCGCTGCTACCAGATACGAATGCTTCTTCATGTTCTTCTCCCTTTCTCGTGTTCGAGATGTATAACCGTCCCATTCAAGGCTCAGAATGAGGAGGTGTTTGCATTACCGGTATCCGCGAACGATAGTCCTCAGGGTTCCAAGCATCGTGTCGTACCGGTAACTGCCAAAATTGGCAAATCCGGCGTGGAGTATGGTGGCATAGTGTTTCGGCCGCAACTGTCTAAACTGACAGGCTATCCAACGAACGACTCTCTCACTCCTGGATTGGGTCCGCTTGCCACCGGTTGTCCCCGGCTAATGGGCAATCTAAAAGCTATCCCAAAGGGATAGCTGGAAGTAACAGGGCAAGGCACTCACGATCCCAAGGCGGAACCGCGTGCAGTGTGCCTTCGTAGCGCGGTTATACCAGCGTAAAGCTCTCGCCCAGGTAAACGCGCTTGACTTCGGGGTCGTTGCCGAGTTGCTCGGGCGTGCCGGTGCGGAAGATGCGGCCTTCGTTGATGATGTAGGCGCGGTCCACCACCGAGAGCGTTTCGCGGACGTTGTGGTCGGTGATGAGGACTCCGATGCCGCTGTCCTTGAGGGCGAAGATGATCTTCTGCAGGTCGAGCACGGCGATGGGATCGATGCCGCTGAACGGCTCGTCAAGCAGAATGAAGCTGGGACTGATGCAGAGGGCGCGGGCGATTTCCACCCGGCGGCGTTCGCCTCCGCTGAGCGCATAGCCCTTGTTCTTGCGGATGTGGGCCAGGCCAAGCTGGTCGAGCAGGGCTTCCATCTTGGTGCGGCGCTCCTCCCAGTTGGAGCTTTGCGTCTCCAGCACGGCCAGGATGTTCTCCTCCACGCTGAGCTTGCGGAAGACCGAGGCCTCCTGGGGAAGGTAGCTGATGCCATGCTGCCGGGCGCGCAGATACATGGGAACGTCGGTGATCTCGGTGTTGCCGATCATGACGCGTCCGCTGTCGGGCGGGATAAGCCCGACGATCATGTAGAAGCTGGTGGTCTTGCCCGCGCCATTCGGCCCCAGCAGCCCCACCACCTCGCCCTGGTGCACCGTGAGCGAGACTCCGTTGACCACGCGGCGGCCGCGATACGATTTGGCGAGCTCTTCAGTGGATAGCGTCTGCATTAGCGGGAAACGTGGGTGTGAGTGACGGACCGGGTGGAGTCACTGCCCTCGACGACCACCCTATCATCGTGGTTGTAGAAGGTCAACGAATCGCCCCGGACGGTGCCGTTGACCGGGTCGCTCAGCACGGGCGAGCCTCCGGTCATCACATAGGTTCCGGTGGAGGCCTGGTAGACCAGTTTTTCGCCTTCGGCGCGGCGCCCCTGCTGCTGCACCAGCACGTGGGTGATGGCAATGATGTGATCCAGCTGGCTGGGGCCGGCCGTGCCCGGTTTGGCGCCGGCCGGACTCAGGAAGACATCCGCCTTCGCCGCCGTCATCACGCCGTCTTCGCTTTTGGCCGTCACTCCGCCCGAGTAGTGGGCCTGGCGGTCGTTGTCGGAGTAGTTCAGCTTGGGCGCCGTAACCAGCATGGTGGAGGACTTGCCTTTGGCGTCCACCTGGGCAAACCAGCTGCTCACCGGATGCTTCGGGTCTCCCGTGGCCACGAGGGTGCGCGTCTTCTGTTCGAAATCGATCGCCGGCGCCTCCACGATGTTGGAACCCTGCCAGAGGCGCGCGTTCCCGGTGTAGTGCGCCAGCCCCGACGCTTGCGCGGCATTCATCGCCTTGGCGGTGACGTGCACGGGATCGGAGTTGGCCAGCAGCGCTCCGTTGGGCTGGACCGTCAGTTCGCTGTAGGTGCTCTTGACGTTGCCGGTGGCAAACATCTCGCCGCTGGTTTTTCCGCTTTCGCCGCGCAGCAGACGAATGTTGTCGGCCACCACGGTGGTGCCGCCATCGACCACGCGCGGGTCGCCCACCAGGGTCATCGAGTCATCCAGAGGCGTATAGGTGGCGCGCGCCGCCCAGGCGCGCCTGCCGCCCGGCTCGTCCTTGGAACTCTGCGCCTCCTTGTAGCGGAAATCGCCCTCCTGCACGGCGCGCGTGATCTCGCCCGCTGGGCTGAAGTCGGCGACCAGCGTCTCGCTGGTGCTCACCTTGTCGGGCTCGCCCGGAGCGCGGCGGGTGACCTGGACTGCGCCACGGCCATGCACGGTTTGCAGCCGGTTCTGCTCGCCAAAGTCGGCGGTGAAGTGCTGGGCGTCAATGACGGAGTCACCCGGCTGCTTGGGGTCGGCCGAGCGGGTGATCAACTCGCCCGGTCCGCCAGTCTCCGCCGAGGACAACTGCTGCTGCTCGTTCATGGCAAACGTCATTGCGTCGGAGGTCATCGTCATCGCCTGGGGATTTTTGCTGCCGGGGCGCGGGGCCTGCCGCAGAACCGTCCCCTGGCTGGCGTAGATGGTCTGCAGGCGCGCTTGCGCGTCGCCGTGCGCCTTGGGCTTTGCGCCCTCGGCCACAAACTGCATCCGCATCTCGCCCGAGTGTCCCGACGCCAGCTGCCTGGCCGACTCGAAGTCCACTCCTCCGGTGAACAGCGCCGACTCGATCAGGTTTTGAGCGCCGAGCGTCAGTTCGCCCTTGGGGGCGCGCAACTGCATTCCCGCGGCATCGCTCAGGCGGACGTTGCCCGTGGCGTTCACCCGTTGCACGGAATTGTCCGGGGCCAGATGCACGACGGCGTCGTCGGCCAGCATGGTGCGGCTCTGGGTGGTCATCTGCACGCCCTGCATGGTCACCAGTCGCGGCTCTTTGGTGATGGTGCCGGAGTGGGCCAGAATGTGGGTCGACTGCTTGCCTTCGGTCTTGATATCGACCGCCGCGTGCAGGGTGAGCTGGTTGTTCTTGGAGTCGTAGGTCGCCCCGTGCGCCGTCCCAGCCGCCTGCGACAGCTGGAAATCCACCTGGCCATCGCTCTCGGCCACGCCGGTCTTCTGGTTGAAGGTCATCCCCACGGCCGCCAGATGGATGGGATTTTTCGCCGCCGACGACGGCGTCCCGGCTTTATCTCCCCCGGCTTTGTCGCCTGTGTCTCCCTGCAAATCGATATGAACCAGGCCCTTGGAAACCACCTCTCCGGCCTGCTGGTCATAGTCAAAATCGTCGCCGGAGATCTGGTCGAAGCGGTCGGATTGCTTGCCGTACACAATGATGTTCACATTGTGCAGTGTGGCGTGGCCGCCCTGCTTGAACTGCGTTGCCTTGGAGGCATGGATGGTGAAGAGCGTGCGGCCGCCCTCGCTCTTCGACATGGTGAAGCCTTCGCTGGTCTGCTGAATGTCGATGCCGACCTTGCCCGGAAGGTCCCTCAGAGCGCGGCGCAGTTCCATCCGCGCCCGCATGTAGAAGCCGCCCACCACGGCCACGGCGGCCAGCGCCAGCACGGCAAACCAGATTCGCAGACGAGGGATGGAAAGAGGCATTACCCACTCAGTGTACCCGAGCCACCCGGCCCCCGCACCAATTCGCAATTACGAATTCAGCTGCGCCCTGCCGTGTGCTCTAAAGGCAATTTGCAATCTGGCGTACTGACGGGGAATTCTAGCCTTGTCCGCTGAATCACTCCGCATTTTCGGCCTGCTCCTTCTCGAAGAGCGAAGGAGTTTCCCGGAACAGCTCATCCAAAAAACTGTCCCGGTCGTTGACGAAGCGCCGGACAATCTGCATCGACGCCGTCTCTTCATATTGAACGTCACAGAGCCGCTCTCCGTCGAAGGAAACAATTTGCGCCTCCGGATAGCCCAATAGAACCGGAGAGTGGCTGGAGATGATGAACTGTGCGTCCTTGTACTTCCGCAGCACATCGTGAATCAGTATTAGGAAGGACAACTGGCGTTGCGGCGAGAGTGCGGCCTCGGGTTCATCCAAGAGGAATAGGCCATTGCGCCGGAACCTTAAATCCAGCAGCGTCAGGAACGCCTCGCCATGAGAACGGATATGGAGACTACGCCCTCCGTAGGAGGCACTGATGGGCGGTGCAAAGGACGGCTCCTTGTCGAGGTCGTCCATGTGGGAGACCGTGTTGAAAAAGCTTTCGGCTCTCAGAAAGAATCCCGCCCCAGTTCGTTTGTCGAACGACAACCGCAGCGCCTGAACCAGCGGGTCAATAGAGTGATTGCTCTCGGTGCAGTCATTGGAGAAATTGCGGTTGCCGCCTTCACGCCCGAATCCATAGTGGGCAGCGATTGCCTCCAACAAGGTCGATTTGCCAGTGCCGTTCTCTCCCGCGAAGAAACAAACCCGCGACCCCAGCGTCAGCCGTTCGAGGTTACGGATTGTCGGAACGGAGAACGGATAGCTTTCCCAGTCCTGCACCCGGTCGCGCAATAACGTAATCGTCTTAAGCATGGCATCATTCCCCCGCCTTTGCCGCCGACGCTGGCTTGTCCGATACCGCCCCCCTGTAATCGGAAAGCACCAGCTGCAATCCGCCGCCAAAGTCCTTATGTGTGTTCTGCTCGATCCGGAAGAGCACGTCCAGCGCCGTCCCACCTTCCAGTGGTTCGGCCTCCAGACGGTGCGCCATCCGCCAGCCAAGTGCGTCCAGCCCACGGGCCATGGCTCCAGCTCCCCCGCTCGCATACCGCCGCAACTTCAGTTTCAGATGCTTCTCGCGCATCACCTTGGGCTCACCCATCAGGGTCGCTCCGCGGGCCAGAAACACCGGCTCCGGATTGCCCATGCCGAAGGGCTGCAGGCTGCGCAACTGCTCCCAGAGGCGCGGGGTGATCTCGTCCATCGCCAGTTCGGCGTCATACTCCAGAACCGGCTGCATTGGCTCCCCAGCCAGCTTGCCACGGGCATAGTCGTTGATGCGCTGCCGCAGCTCGCCTACATGCTGGACGCGCATGGCAAAGCCCACGGCGTGGGCGTGTCCGCCGAAGCGCAGAAATAGCTCCGGCGCAGACTCCAGCGCATCCAGCAGATGGAAGCCGGGAATCGAGCGGCCCGAGCCGTGCGCCTCTTCGCCGTCGAGGGCAATCACCACCGCGGGACGGCCAAAGCGCTCCACCACGCGCGAGGCGCAGATGCCGATCACGCCGCGGTGCCATCCCTCACCTTCCACCACCAGGCAGTGCGCCGCGCGCAGCTCCGCAGACTCCTCGACCTGGCGCAGCACGGCCTCCGAGATGCGCTGCTCCTCCTGCTGACGGGCCAGGTTGAGCTGGTTCAGCCGGGCGGCCAGCTCCTGCGCCCGCACTCCGTCCTTTACCGTGAACAGCTCCACCACATCTTTGGCCACGTCCATGCGGCCGGCGGCGTTGATGCGGGGCGCAATGCGAAAGGCGACCTCGGTGGCACTGGGTGCGCGCCGCGGCTGCAGGGCCGAGCCCAGCTCGCAAACTTCCAGCAACGCTTCCAGGCCGGGATTCACCACCCGGCTCAGCCCTTGCAAGCCCAGCGCCACCATGGCGCGGTTCTCGCCCAGCAGCGGCACCGAGTCGGCGATGGTCGCAATGGCCACGATCTTCAAGAACGAAGGAACCAGACGCGCCCGTCCGGCACGCTCCAGCAGCGCCTGCGCCAGCTTAAAGGCCACGCCCGCGCCACAGAGAAATTTGCAGGGATATCCGCAACCGGGCTGGTTTGGATTGAGCACGGCCAGGGCGCGCGGAACGGCTCCGCTCTGCTCCGCGTTACCGGCAACAAGATGGTGGTCGGTGACGATCAGGTCCACGCCCGAGCGCTCGGCGGTTTCGGCGGCGGCAAAGGCGCGGATGCCGGTGTCCACGCTGATGATGAGCGTGATGCCGTTGGCGGCGGCGCGCTCGATCACCTCGTCGCGCATGCCATAGCCTTCCAGCAGGCGGTGCGGCACGTGGAAGTCGCAGCGCCCGCCGAGCAGTTCGATCACCGTCTTGAGAATCACCGTGGCCATGGTGCCATCTACGTCGTAGTCGCCGTAGATGAGGATCGCCTCGCGTTGCGCGATGGCGCGCTCCAGCCGTTCCACGGCCGGACGCATGCCGAGCATTTCCATGGGGGAGTGCAGTTGATCGAGCGAGGGATGAAGAAAACGGTGGGCGTCTTCCACGGAAGCGATGCCGCGCGCCACCAGCAATGCGGCCACAATCTCCGGCAGGTCTAGGGCCGCCGCCAGTTGCTGCCTTAGCTGTGTTTGAGACTGTGTTGGACCCAAGCGGGCCGGGCTTACCCGATCCTGTGCCAGCGAATCGCCGCCCGTGGCCGTGCGCAGCCGCCAGCGCACGCTCAGCGCTCGTCCTCTTCCGGACCGTCGGCCGAGCCGTCGATCATGATGCCGCCCAGGTCGTCGGCCATCTCCTGCAGCGCCCGGTAGCCTTCATACCACTCGGTGGAAAGCTCGCAGAGAAACATGAGGCCCTGGTAAGGAAAGCCCAGCTGGATGAAGCCGGTCCGGCCCACCTGGGCGCGCAGCAGCCGCGCCGTCTCCAAATCGTCCTCGCGGCTCAGGCTGGAACGGCGCAGCTCCGCCAGGAGAAGGTCCACGTCGTCGCCATCCAATTGCATGGTGTTCATGGTGACGAATGGCGCTCCGCTGGCGCGTGCCAGCTCCAGAAAGTCCTTCCAGCTCTCGTGCACGTCTTCGGAATCCCAGAGCACGCTGGGCATCTCGTCGGGAATATAGCCGTGGAAGCGCCGCAGCCCCAGTCCCTGGGTAAATGCCTGCATGTCGTCATGAATGCCGGAAAGGTCTTCGAATATCATCTCTGCTTTTCTAACAAAGGGATCGCCGTCCTGCAATAGCGCCCGTTCATCATACGCCAAGCGACAGCGGCCATAACACTGCCACAGCCTGTCACTTTCCCGGCGGCGGGTAATCCTGCGGTACATGTACCACTGTACCCCGTTCGATCATCCGCCAATTGACGCACACCCTGTCCGGTTGCAACCCTAGCCGTAGCAGATTCGCCATGGGATATTTTGCGGCGCAAAGGAGCGGTATGAGAAAACAAGCGGGCTTCTCGATCCTTGAACTGCTCATCGTGGTGGGCATCATCATCATTGTTGCCGCCATCGCCATCCCCAACCTTCTCAGGGCGCGGGTGGCCGCCAACGAAGCCTCGGCCGTGGGTTCGCTGCGCGCCATCGACTCCGCCCAGATCGGTTATTTGCAGGTGTATCCGGACTTGGGCACCTATGCCTGCCAGTTGAGCTACCTGGGACCTCCGCTCGCCGGCGGTCCGGTGAACTCGACCGCCGCGGATCTGATCGACATGCAGCTGGCCAGCGGAATCAAGAGCGGATACAGCTTCTATATGAGCTGCATCCCTTCGTCCGTCACGGGCAGCACCAGCTACCAGATCCAGGCCGCGCCGGTGGGAGCCAGCATCACCGGCTCCTCCTGCGGCACCAACTATGGCCGATGCTTCTTCACCGATTCCAACGGCGGCGTCTATCAGCTGAACGGCCCGGGCAGCAGCAACGGCACCGCCTTCAGCCTTTCCCCGATCGGGTAGAAGATCGCAGGGTGGCCCGTTCAACCCTCTTTTGGTTGAGCGGGGTAGTTGATTCTGCCCGTCCTCTTTTCCGTCGGCCCGCTATGCCGATTCGGCGGATGACACCCCTTCGCCGCTCTGTGTTAAAATTGAGTGTTCCCAACGCTCGATCTCACACACCTATATCTATCGTATGATCTTCTCCAAAGAATACGTGGGCTACCTCGCCCGGCAAATCGTCAAGCGGTTGCAAGACAATCACTTCATCCAAACCCAGGAACTTGGGAAGGTCACCGAGAGCGTGCAGGCCTCCATGGTCGAAGAGCTGAGCCTCGAAGACCGCATTAACGACGAGGTGCGCGTCATCCTGGAAGCCTACTCGGACGAGATGCGCAAGAGCGCCGCCAACTACCAGGAGATGTTCAAGCGGGTCAAGAACGAACTGGTGAAGAAATACAAGGCGGTGCTATGAGACTCTCCCGCGAAAAACTCAACAAGCTTGCCGCTGCCACCACCGAACAGCTCGCCAGCCTCAAGAATCTGGACTTCCTCGAAGGCTATGACGATATCCGCCAGGAAGTGCGCCGCATCCTCGAAGATCTGTTGGCCGGAGAAGAGAAGCTCGACAAAGCCGCCCGCATGAAAATCGAGAGCCAGCGCCGCATCATCCCCGAAGGCACTCCCGAGTGGAACATCCTCTACCACAAGTACTACAACGAGGAAGTCAAGAAGCTCGGCCTCTAGCTTCGAATCCTCCCATGCTGAAAACAGGCGCCGGCTCGGGCGCCTCTTTTCTTGCTTAACACTCGCGATTCCGCTTGAACCAGAGCAGCTTTCCTCGCAGAATGCCGGAATGCGAGAGAAGGTGCGTCATGGAAGAACTGTCTTTGGGAGAAGGCCAAGCCGTCAGCGAAGAGCCGGGCATAAAAATATTATTTGTCGATGACGACCGGCTTATCCTGCTGACCATGCCGGCAATTCTTCGAGAGCATGGATACAACGTAACGGCCGTGGAGTCGGTCAGCGAGGCCCTGGCCCTGATTGCATCGACCCAGTTCGACGTGCTCATCTCAGACCTGAACATCGGCTCCGCCGGCGATGGCTTTACGGTGGTGAGCGCCATGCGCCGGACCCAGCCGCACTGCGTCACCTTGATCATGACGGGGTATCCGGGCTTCGATTCGGCGCTGGAGGCGATCCGCGCCCAGGTGGATGATTACCTGATCAAACCCACTCCCATCCCGACGCTGATTGAATTGATCGAGGAGAAACTGCGGTGCCCGAGCCTCAATCCGGAAGCGGCCACCAAGCGCATCTCGCAGGTGCTTCGCGAGTGCACGTTTGAGATCACCCAGCGCGCCTTGAGCGCGATGAAGTCCGACCCCGCTTTGGGGGCGCTGCCGCTCGGCGACGAGCAGCGCATCGAGTTTGTGCCGCGCATGCTGGAGGATATGGCGGCGATGCTGGAAACTTCCGAACTCGGGCAGCAGCCGCCGGAGTTCGTTCACAGCGCCAAGATGCGCGGATTCAAGCAATACCGGCTGGGCTACACCATTCCGCTGCTGGCGGCGCAGACACGCTTTCTGGAACAATCCATTTACGAGGTGCTGCACGAACACATGCGCTCGCTGAACCTCAGCTACTTCATGTTCGACCTGAAGCGTTTGAATGCCAGCCTCGGCATTCAGCTGGAACATACACAGGTGGCGTTCCTGAGCGTCGCAGAGCGGATCGAGAGCCAGGCACAACCACTCCATCCGTAGGCTTGCGCGGCGGGTGGCCCATTCAAGCCTTCTTTCGGCTTGAGTGGGGCAGTTGACTAGCCCTACACCGCCTGGCCCGCGCTGAATCCCGAAGCCCATGCCCACTGGAAGTTGAAGCCTCCCAGATGGCCGGTCACGTCCACGACTTCGCCCACGAAATAGAGGCCCGGAACTTTCTTCGACTCCATCGTCTGGGAGGAAAGCTCATCGGTGTCCACTCCGCCCGCGGTCACCTCAGCCTTGGCGAAACCCTCCGTGCCTGCGGGAATAAAGCTGAAGCGATGCAGCGCGCGCTCGGCCTCTTCCAGCGCCGCGTTGGTCCACTTCGTAATCGGAAATAATTCGAGCCAACGCTCCGCCAGACGGATGGGCAAGACTTCGCGCAGTGCAGCCGCCGCGGCCGCCGCGTCGCGCCGCGCGCCCGCCTCCATCAGCGGCTCAAAGACTTTTTTTCCGGGCGCCAGATCGAGCGTGACCGGCTCGCCGGGACGCCAGTAGGAGCTGACCTGCAGAATCGCCGGGCCGCTGAAGCCATGGTGGGTGATCAGCATCTTCTCCTGGAAGCTCTGCTTCTCGAACGTGGCCACGACCTCGGTTGAGATCCCCGAAAGGTCGCAGAAGCGCTTGGCGTCCGCTGGATTCAGCGTGAAGGCCACCAGCGCGGGCCGGGGCTCCACTACCTTCAGGCCAAACTGCCGCGCCAGATCGTAGCCGAAGGGCGTTGCGCCCATCTTCGGAATCGACAGCCCGCCGGTGGCCACCACCAGCGCGTCCCCCGCAAACTCATGCTCGCCGGTGACGGCGGCGAAGCGTCCATCCTGACGCACCTCGCGCACCACCGTTCCCAGCTTTACCCGCACGCCGACGCGCACGCACTCTTCTTCCAGCATGGTCATGATGTCCTGCGCGCTGCGGTCGCAAAACAGCTGTCCCAGCTTCTTTTCATGCCAGGCGATCTTGTGCCGCTCCACCATGGCGATGAACTGCTGCGGCGTGTAGCGGGCCAGCGCCGACTTGGCGAAGTGCGGATTCCCCGAGACGAAATTCGCCGCCGTCGTTTCCCGGTTGGTAAAGTTGCAGCGTCCGCCGCCGGAGATCAAAATCTTCTGCCCGGCGCGGTTCGAACTCTCCAGCACGGTCACCGACCGGCCGCGCTTCCCTGCCTCGATGGCGCACATCAGTCCCGCGGCGCCCGCGCCCAGGATCAACACTTCCGAGTGATACTTCATTCGACAGCTACTTCCTTCACCGCGGGATTGCCCGCCTCTTAACAGTACAAGACTCGCGCCATGTCTGCTTGCGAACTGCGCTGCGCCGCCCGCAAGCATTTAGAATCCCACTATGGCGACACCGCCGGGTGCCCCACCTTCGCAACGCGTTTTGTGCGGCGCTAAGGTGGGTGGCAACGCCCTCCCAATCTGCGGATCGCCCTTGCCTTTGCCCTAGCTCTGAGCCGGAGATCGCTTTGAAAAACACCGCGTCAAAGATCGCTGCGCCGATGCCGAATCTCCAACCTTCGTTCTGGAGCCGGCAGCCGCTGGCCGGCATGGTCGCCTCCGAGGCCGCCATCACGGTTTCCATCGAGTTGCTGGCCCGCCGCGCTCATCTTTCGCTGGCTACGATTCTCGTGGACCGCTCCGTGCTTGCGCTCGTCCTGCTGGCGATCATCGTGCGGCCCTCGCCCGCCGCGTGGCGGCCGCGCTCGCCTCGCCTTGCACTGGTGCGCGTGGTCACCGGAGGACTTACCTTCGTCGGCTGGTTCGGCGCCATCGGATTGCTGAGCGGACGCGTTACCCAGTCCATTCTGCTGCTCGATGCGCTTATCCTCGCCTACGTGCGCGGACAGCACCGCGCCTACGAGCGCCGCACGCTGCTGGTGCTTGCCGCCGCGCTCATCCTGTTTGCCGCCCAGGCCGTGCGCGAGCCCGGAACCGTGCTGAACGCGCCGCGCGGCATCCTCTTCCTCGCCATCGCCCTGGCATCAAGGGCCGCCACCTACAAGGTGTGGGAGCGCGCCCAGAGCAAGGACGAGCATCTGTTCTGGCTCATCGCCCCCGCCCTGGTTGGCGCCGCACTCGGAGGAATTTTTCTCAGCATCAGCAGCCATACCCCACTGCAATCGCTCTCGCCTCGAATGTGGATCGTGATGCTGGGTGTCGCCATCGTCGGACTCACCGGGTACTTCTACATGAACACCGTGATGGCGCTGCTGGGAGCCTTCTACACGCGCGTGGTCGAGCTGTGGCAGGTGCCGGTACTGTGGGCCATTCACCTGCTCACCGATCACGCCCAGATCGACGTTGTGCAGGGCGCGCTCGGCACCCTCGTCGCCTGCGCCTCCGCCTACACGTATCTGCGGCACAGTCGCGCCCAGGCGCGGCTGTCAAGCAACCAATAGGGCTTCGCAGGCTGCTGAACTTCGGTGCTTCTCAGGGCAAACGCGCACTGGTGTAATGTAGTGGTCATGCCGGTCCAACCCACTCAGGAACAGCGTCCCGCTGCTGACACTCTCTTGCCGTCGCCTCGATCCTCGATGCGGGTTGCGGTGCTGTTTTTTCTTTTTCTCAACTGCATCTATCTGCTGACTTCGACCGGCCGGGTGCGGACCATCGATGAGATCGATCCCGTGGTGCAATCGGAAAGTCTGCTGCTCCGCCACAGCACGGCAATTCCGCAGGCAATGAACTCTGGTATTTACTTCGGCAAGCTTGACCAGCACGGAGTTCCGCGCTCGGCCTGGCCGGTGGGTCACTCGCTGCTTGTCCTGCCCTGGAGCGCCGCGGGACACTACCTGCTGGCGCGGTTGCCGGGAATCCCGCGCGATATCTCCGACCTGGCCTTTGAAGCCGCCGCTTGCTGGAGCAGCGCAACCTTTGCCGCGCTCGCCGTGGCGGCTTTTTTCCTGCTCTTTCTCAAGGTCGGTATCAGCCAGAGACGGGCGATGGCGTGCAGCCTTCTGTTGGCGTTCTCAACCCCGCTGTTTGTGTATTCCGGATGGCTCTACTCCGAACCGGCAACCATCGCGATCTTTGTCATCGCCGCGCTCCTGCTCTTCGGCTCGGGAAAACCCGTTGCGCTTTCGCAGGCGTTGCTGGGAGCCCTGCTGCTCGGATTCTCCATTCAGGTGCGCCCCGCCAATATGGTAATCGTCTTCGTTTTCATCGCCGCCGCGCTGGTGCTCGACCACGCGCAGGGCGGCAAGGCATTCCCCTACCGCACCGCTGCCGTGGTGGTGGCCGTCGTCGGGATCAGCGGGGTGATCTACCTCGCCCGCAACTACGCATACTTCGGCAACCCCCTCGACTTTGGCGTGCCGGCCACGGCGGAAAACGGCAAGGACCTCAATTCCTGGCACAACCCGGTTTGGCTGGGTGTTTTCGGCTTTCTCTTCTCTCCCGGCAAATCGGTATTCCTGTTCTGTCCTCCGATCATTCTGGGGATTCTCGGCCTGCCCCATCTCTGGCGGCGGAATCGCGCACTCACCGTGGTCGCTGCCGGAGTGCCGCTGGTCAACCTCATTTTTTATTCCTTCCGCACCCAATGGGAGGGCGGCTACTGCTACGGCCCGCGTTACCTGGTCCCCAGCGTACTGCTGCTTTGTATTCCGATCGGCGCGTTGTCTCAGGATTCGCCTCCATGGTTCCGGCCGCTGTTCTGGACCACGGCCGTCACCGGCTTTCTCGTCCAGGCGATTGGCCTGTCGACCAACCTTCTGGAAGATATGGTGCGAGAACCGCTACTTCATTGGAAACTGGGATTACCGGATGAGCTACTCGCCGATCACGGGCCAGCTTCGCCTGATCGGGAAGTACCTGCACGCGCCCGCAGCCCTGGGCCTGGGATGGGACCGCTGGTTCGTCTTTCTGCGCGCTGCCGGAGCGAGCCCGGCCACGCTGGCCGGCATCGCCTCGCTATTTGTTCTCGGCGCGCTGGTCTTCGGCGGCCTGACCTGGAAAGCGGTCCGCGGCACACCGTAGGGACAATGTAGGGATTGAGTAGCACAACCGGGTTACCGCGCAAGCCATGCGTTTGGAGGGTGCCCCACATCCGCCAATTGTTTGGCGAATGTGGGTTAACGCCTTAGTCCAAGTCCCGGATGTAGAGCTGCACGATGGTCTGGTTCAGCAGCTGGTGGGCGATCTCACCGAAGGTGATCGGGCCCGTGATGCTGCCGGTCCGCTTGCCTTCCAGCCCGGCATACAGATAGTTCAGAATGCAGTTGCAGGAGAACGCTGCGGTATCTGTCTTCGTCGCCGCCATCTCGTCGATCGTGCCCGCATAGTCCGCCAGCGGTGCCCCGAAGTGATACTCCACCCCAGGAAACACCGGGGCGTAGAGCTTGACCACGCCGTTGATTTCATCCACGCTCTGGATGCTGGCATTGACGATGCTGCCGTTGTAGTTGGCAGTGAGCGGAAGCTTGAGGTCCTGCCGCGTGGTGGCGACGTATTCGGCGAAGTTGCGCGGCTGGCCGTTGATCTCGCAGTCGCTGGCGGTGAATCCCGCGCTCGGAAAGGTGATGGTGTCGCCCTTGCCCGGCTTGAAGACGTTCACGATGTCGAGGACGGCCAATTTGTTCTCCGGCAGCGACGCGTGCAGGGCGATTCCCACATCTTCCGAGGCGCGGCCCGTGTTCCCGTTGAACACCTTCGGACTCTGCGCTCCCAGCTTTGAAAGATGCACGCCGGAGACCCAGCCCACGACCGGCCGGGAAAGAAATTCCGCGTACTCCGGAGCGTCTGCCGCATACGCGGCGTGCACCGCGCTGCCGGCCGGAAGGATCAGATAGGAGACACCGTTCTCCGGTGCGTCGGTGCAAATGTTGGGCAGCGCTTCCAGCGGATACTCGCGCAGCCCGGCAAAGCTGGCGCACTCGGGCAGCTCGGTGGCAAAGACCTTGGACTCGCAGCAGACGGCTCCGTCTTCATCCATGAAGTACGGAATGGTTCCGCCAATCCAATTGCCCGTGGAGAGTTGGCTCAGCGCCTCTTCACTTCCCGCCAGCAGCAGGGCCTTGCCCTCTGCAATCATCTGGTTGACTTCTGGTATCGATTTCAACATTCCAATATCCCCTAGGAACCGAGTTGCGCCAATTCGGATGCAATCGTCTTCTCGTGCTTGGAGAAAACTTCGTGGGCGTGCTTGACAAGCTCGTCGAGCTTTGCGGGCTCCAACTTGTAACGGATCCGGCTATTGGTGAGCAGCATGTTGATCACGAAGTTCGTGCTCTGAATCTGCTTCTCTCCATTCACCAGTTTCTTCCAGACGGGACTGCCGAGTGTTGGGACCATGCTTTGCCGTCCTCCTCAGTTACCAAATCGGCGGAATTTCCAAAATACTTGAGCCGTTCGTATTCACCAGTGCCGACGAGGGTGCCCCGTCCTAACCTTCCTTTGGTTAGGGCGGGGTTTTAGACTTTGATTTCTGATTTTGATCTTGTTCTTCTCTTCCCAGATGCGAGCACAATCTCCCCGTGCGCCGAGGACGGAAACGTTTCCGGCAAGCCGGTCATCTCCGCTTCGTCACGTTCGGTTGTTACCGGAGACTTCCACGACTGGATATGCCGCCCTCACCGTCAAAGTCAAAGACCCCGCCCTAGCCAACGACGGGCTAGGACGGGGCACCCTGGAGGCCTGCTGCACCACTTCCGCTACAGGTCCGCACGAGTTTTCCTCAAGCCGCGCGATTAGAATGGAGTCAAGCCATGTCTGAATCGAAATCTCTTTCCCCGGAAATTCTGCTGCACATTTCGCAGAGCCTCGCGATTCCACTGCACTCGCTCAACGCGGTCATCGAACTGCTCGATGGCGGCGGCACCGTGCCCTTCATCGCCCGGTACCGCAAGGAAGCCACCGGCAATCTCGACGAAGTCAAAGTCCGCGAGATCGAAGAGCAGCTCGCCTACTTCCGCGAACTCGCCGCCCGCCGCGAGACCATCCTCCGCTCCATCGAAGAGCAGGGCAAACTCAGCGACGAGCTCAAAGCCCGCATCGAAAAGTGCGTGGATAAAAGCGAGCTCGAAGATCTCTACCTCCCCTACAAGCCCAAGCGCCGCACCAAGGCCACCATCGCGCGCGAGAAAGGACTGGAGCCGCTCGCCCAGTATGTATGGGCTCAGCAGCCGGCTGCGCTGCCGCTCGCCGCATTTGCCGCCACGTTTGTCAGCGAGGAAAAAGCCGTCGCCTCCATCGATGAAGCGCTGGAAGGCGCGCGCCACATCGTCGCCGAAACCATCAGCGAAGACGCCGCTCTGCGCAAGCAACTGCGCCAGCTCATGTTCGACGAAGGCACCGTCACCAGCCGCAAGGCCCTCGATGCGGTCGATGAGCAGGAAAAGTTCAAGATGTATTACGACTACCGCGAGCCGGTGAAATCCATTCCCTCGCATCGCATGCTGGCCATCCGCCGCGGCGAAGCCGAAAACGTCCTGTTCTTTCTCATGGAGCTCGACACGCAACGCGCCGTCAGCCTGCTGCAAGCCCGCATTCTGCGCGCCTCGGGAGACTGGACGCCGCAGCTCGTCCTGGCCATTGAAGACGCCTGGCAGCGCCTGCTGAACTCCTCCATCCAGGGTGAGATCCGGCTTGAGTTGAAGAAGCGATCGGATACCGCCGCCATCGCCGTCTTCCGCGAGAACCTGCACAACCTGCTGCTCTCGCCTCCCGCCGGCCCCATCTCGGTGCTGGGCATCGACCCCGGCCTGCGCACCGGATGCAAGCTCGCGGTGGTGGATGAAACCGGAAAGTTTCTCGCCCACGACGTCATGTATCCCTTCACTTCGAAGAACGGATTGGAGCAAGCCGCCAAAGTCCTGGAGAATCTGATGGCCCGCCACAACGTGCGCGCCATCGCCATCGGCAATGGGACCGCCGGACGCGAGACCGATCAGTTTGTGCGCGACTTTCTGCGCGAGCGCAACCTCAGCCAGGTCTTCGCCGTCACCGTCAGCGAGAGCGGCGCCAGCGTTTACTCCGCCTCCGACGTGGCCCGCCAGGAGTTTCCCGAACTCGACCTCACCGTGCGCGGCGCCATCAGCATCGCGCGCCGCCTGCAGGACCCGCTCTCCGAACTGGTGAAGGTCGATCCCAAATCGATCGGCGTCGGCCAGTACCAGCACGATGTCGATCAGCGCAACCTGCAGCAATCGCTCGAAGCCGTCACGGAAAGCTGCGTCAACCGCGTGGGAGTCGATCTCAACACCTCCTCGTGGACGCTGCTGCGCTACGTTGCCGGAGTCACCGAGCGCACGGCGGTCAACATCGTGAAGTACCGCGATGAAAATGGGCGCTTCCGCTCGCGCGCGCAGCTGCTCAAGGTTCCCGGCGTCGGCCCCAAAACCTTCGAGCAGGCCGCCGGATTCCTGCGCATTCGCGACGGCGACAATCCGCTGGATTGCACCAGCGTGCATCCCGAGTCCTATCCGGTCGTCGAGCAGATCGCGGTGTCGCTGCGGACTCCGGTACACGAGTTGATCGCGCGCCCCGAGCTGCTGGCGAACGTCGACCGGACGCAGCTCTCCGCCGGAACATTCACGGTTGACGATATATTGGAGGAGCTGAAAAAGCCGGGCCGCGATCCGCGCCAGCAGTTCCTGGCGCCCAGCTTCGCCGAAGGCGTTCGCGAGATCGCCGACGCGCAGCCGGGAATGGTTCTGGAAGGCGTGGTCACCAACGTGACCGGCTTCGGCGCATTCGTCGATATCGGCGTGCACCAGGACGGATTGGTTCACATCAGCGAGATTTCCAACCGCTACATCAAGGACCCGAACGAGGTGCTGAAGGCGGGCCAGATCGTGAAGGTAAAAGTGCTGAGCGTGGACCTGAAAACCAGGCGCATTGCACTTTCCATCAAAGCGCTCGAAGCCGCCCCGCAGGTTGCGACCCGCAGGCCGCAACCGCCCCGGCCTCAGCCCTCGAAGTCACAGTTCTCGAAGCCGGAGACGCCGAAGCCGCAGCCTACGGTCGAGCAGAAGCTCTCCGAGCTCTCATCGAAATGGAAGGTGCGGTGAGGGTCTTAGTAGGCTGCTGAAAAAGCATCTTTTTTAGAGTGTCACCCTGAGCGAGCGGCTGTAGTTGCCGCGAGTCGAAGGGCCCCTACTCACGAGCAAGTCCCTGCATTCGTAGGGGTGCTTCGACTGCTCGCGCCAAAACGCAGGCGCGCTTCGCTCAGAGTTTGTGACTTTATTGATTTTGTGGCGTTTTTCGCAACGTAAGTATCTGTATTTGCAACACCGATTTTTTGAGAAATCGAAAAAGTCACAAACTCTCAGCATGACACCCGTTTGAACGTGCATATCGACTTTTTCAGCAGCCACTTAGCGCAGAGTGAGCCAGATGCGGGCGAGGGTAAACAGGGCAATCGCGATGCCGAAGACAAAGAAAAAGCTGTGCGAAGCCTCTTCCGTCAAGCCGCCGGGAAACTGGATGCCGCGCTGCCGCAACGTGTCTGCCAGCTCGCAATCCTGCTTGCGTAGAAAGTCCGCCAATGGGGCATGAAACAGCGCGATGACCAACCCCAGCAGCACGCGGCTAAATTCCATGAGCATGGCTTTAGGGTAACGGCGTAAGGGAGGTCCTTCCATCGGTCATTTTCCTTAGGTGGAGGGGCAATGCACCTTGGCCCGCCTGACGTGTTAAAATTTGCACCTCATGGGCTTACCGGAAATTCATGCCAACTGATCTTGAAAAGCTCGTCGAACTGCAGAGGGTGGACCTGGAAGTTGCGCGCCTCAACGCGCTGCTTGCAACCATTCCTAAAACCATCGCCCGCATCGATGCCCAGTTGGCCGCCGCGCGCAAGCGCGTGGACGACGCACGCGCCGCCATCAAGGCGGGAGAGAGCGCCAAACGCCTGCATGAGAAAGAGATCCAGTCGCTGAACGAGAAGATTTCCAAGTTCCGCGGCCAGTCTTCCAGCATAAAAAACAACGAGCAGTACAAGGCGCTGCTCTCGGAAATTGCGCACGCCGAAGGCGAGATCGCAGGCTACGAGGAAAAGATCCTCGATGTGATGATGAACGCCGATGCGCTGGGGTCGCAGCTGGCCGCCGCCGAGGCTGCGCTCAACGCTGAGTCCATCGAGGTGGAGCGCCAGAAGGCCGAGGCCGCCAAAGAGGGCGAGGCCGAACGAGCCGCCGCCGCCCTGGCCCATGCCCGCAGCCAGCAACTCCGCAAGGACGTGGACGACACGCTGCTGGCGACCTATGACCGTATTCTGAAATCGCGCGGCTATGCCGTGGCCGAGGTGCGCCAGCATCGCTGCACCGCCTGCCAGGTGATGGTGCGCCCGCAGGTGCTCTCCAATATCCGGGCCGCGCAGGAGGTGGTGCACTGCGACTCCTGCGGACGCATGCTGTACTACCTGCCGGAGAACAACGTCGTCTCCGCCGCCGCCAGCGCCACCGGCATTGCGCACCAGGCCGAACGCGAATGGATGTTCATTCCCTCACTGGGGCCGAATGGCGCCTTCGCGGTCTTCATCAACCACAAGGGCAACGCCACCATGAAGGCCTACGACGCGGTGACCGGCGAGGCCATCGCGCGGCGGGTGGAAAAGAACGCAATCTGCCAGAAGATCTTTGCCGAAGAAATGCGCGATGCCCGCAATCTCTTTGTGGACGAGGCCAACCTGGAAGACAAATACAAGGAGCAGTTGCCGCCTGAGGTGGTCGAGGATCTGCGGCATCAGCTTCCCAAGACGTAGCCCGCGCCGGTTGCCATGAACGCTGCGAAGAAAAAGTCATCGGCGCGTGCCGCTGCAAGTGGCGTAGCACAGGACATTGCGCGCGTCATCGTCAACTCGCACGCCGTGGCGCGGCTGCGCAGCGGCCATCCCTGGATCTTCAAATCGGACATCGAGCGGCTTGAGCACGCCTCACCGGGCGCGCTGGTGCGGGTGGAAGACCAGCGCGGCAAACCCTATGGCTCGGCGCTCTACAGTTCGGCCTCGCAGATTGCCTTGCGCATGGTGGCGCCTAATCCGGTGGAGGCGGAAAAATATCCCGACCTGCTGCGCTACCGCATCCGCCAGGCCATTGCCTATCGCCAGCGCGTGGTGCGCGATTCGGACGCCTTCCGGGTGCTGTTCAGCGAGGCCGACATCACGCCCGGCCTCATCGTGGACAAGTACAACGACGTGGTCAGCTTTCAGGTTCTCACCCAGGCGATGGACGCGGAGTTCGCGCGCCAGATTTTGATCGAGGAGTTGCGCAGCGCCTACCGGCCGGAGACGATTCTGGAGCGGGTAGATCCGCGTATCCGCGAGCTGGAAGGTCTGCCGCCACGCGAGGATCAGGCGGTGTATTCGCGGCTGAAGAAGCCGAAGACTGCGACTGTGATTCACTTCAACGGCCTCGCATTTCATTACGACGGCGGCGCGGGACAGAAGACCGGAGCGTTTCTCGACCAGCGCGAAAACTATGCGGCCGCCGAGCGCCACGCACGCGGCCGAGCGCTGGAAATCTGCACCTACCAGGGCGGCTTCGGGCTGCATCTGAACCGCGTCTGCGAACAGGTGACCGCCGTGGACATCTCCGCCGAAGCCCTGGCGGTTGCCGAGCGCAACCGCGCGCTGAATGAGCAGAAACCGATTGAATTCGTCGAGGCCGACGCCTTTGAACTGATGCGGCAATACGCCGACGCCGAGCGCCGCTATGAAACCATCGTGCTCGATCCGCCGGCCTTCGCCAAATCGAAGAAGAGCGCCGAGGACGCGCTGCGCGGTTACAAGGAACTGAACCTGCGCGCGCTTAAAATGCTGCGAAACGGCGGAGTGCTGGTGACCTGCTCGTGTTCCTTCCACGTCGGCGAGCAGGATTTTCTCGCCATGCTGGCCAGCGCCGCACTGGATGCCCGCCGCAATCTGCACATCACCGAGAAGCGCATGCAGTCCGCCGATCATCCGGTGCTGCTCAACGTGCCGGAA
The DNA here is from genome assembly GCA_963742165.1 of uncultured Acidobacteriota bacterium. Lineage (GTDB taxonomy): Bacteria > Acidobacteriota > Terriglobia > Terriglobales > Acidobacteriaceae > TOLSYN. The sequence goes on from CAVUKX010000017.1 coordinate 186,149, forward strand.
ACGCACTATTTGAAATGCATGGTGTGCTCGGTCTTCTGAGCCGGTTTCCGCACACAGCAAAAGGCCGCCTCGTTCGGAAGCGGCCTGCTGCCTGGTTCACGTACTCAGCGTTCACGGTTTAGCTTTGACCGCGCATTCCCATATGGGCGTGACGGCGTGCCTGGCGCATCTGCTGGAACTGCGCCAACTGTTCCGGCGTCAGAATGGTCGCCAGCTGTGCCTTGTTGGTCGCGCGAATCCCGCTGAGCTGCGCCATCTTCTGGTCGTTGGTCAGCGAAGCGTTGGTCAGCACGGCCTCGCGCTGCTGCCGGTTGGAGGCAAACAGTTCCTTCAATTTGCTCTGTTGATCGGGCGTCAGGCCGAGCTTTGCGGCAAACTTCGCCTGATGTGCGGCGCGCCGGTCGGCAAACGCGGCCTGCTGCGCTGGCGTCAGAACGGCCTTCATCTGCTCGCGCGTGCTGGCGCGCAAGGCCTGCAGTTTGGCCGTCTTCTGGTCGTCGGTCAGCGACTGGTCATGGCGGAGAATGGCCGCCTGATCGTGCGCCGACAAACGCAGTTCGCGCATTTGTTTCTTTTGTTCCACGGTCAGCTGCAACGCTCCGCTTGTGGCGGTCGAGCCCTGGGTTACCGCCTGCGATGTTGCCGGGGGCGCTGCCTCCGGCGTTGTTTGCTGCGCCAGCAAAGCCGTGCCGGCCAAAGACATTCCGAGTAGCAGCACCGTATTTTTCATCCAAGTTCCACGCATTTTTTTATTCTCCACTTCGAGTCGCCGAGCTAGATTTCGTATCAGGATTTCGGCCTCGTACTGCTACAAAACCCCGAGGGCCGCCGGTAGTTTCGCTGGAGTTTACCGGGAGTGTCCGTCCGGCGGCGAATCCTTCTCGACCACGCCGCCCTCCCGCCGTTCTATTCGCCTTTGCACCCAGCGGGCATAGCATCCCACTCATCCCAATAGACGCAACTTCGGCGAGAGGGATTACATGACTGCGCTCTGCGGACAGGTTGGCGCACGAAACCGGCTGTGCGATACTGAGAATGCCTCCTTTAGCCGGGATGGCGGAACTGGCAGACGCAGCGGACTCAAAATCCGCCGAGGGCAACCTCATGGGGGTTCGATTCCCCCTCCCGGCACCAAAATATCTACTTTATATTCAATCACTTAGCATTACTGCGGTATTTGCGCGTGTAAAACGCGTGGCACTCTCTTCTGATGCTAAACCTCTTCCGGCGACATACTGAAGACTGCAAACACCGTGCAAAAGGCCGGAAATACCGGGCTTGCGGCTGCCCCCTTGCGGTCGAGGGCAGGCTGCGCGGCGAATACATCAGGAAAGCCCTGGACCTGCGGAATTGGGAAGCGGCGGTCAAAGTAGTCCGGGAGATAGAACTGAATGGTGAACAGACCGTGGTTTCCGTGAATGACGCCTGTGATCGGTTCATGGATGATTGCAAGGCGAGAGGAATTGGTCCGGCGCAGACGGGAAAATACAAGCTCCTCACAGATGAATTGAAACGAACTTTCGATGGATGGAACGTGCGCGCAGTCACCGTGGACGATCTTCGGGAATATCGTGAGGGCTGGCAGCTCGCCCCGATCACCTCGGCAAAGAAGCTGGAACGGCTGCGGACGTTCTTTGTATTCTGCGTCTCGTCCGGGTGGATTGTTGCGAATCCTGCGAAAGGGCTGAAGTCGCCGCAAGTACGGCAAGTTCCGACACTGCCCTATTCAGATAAAGAATGGAAGAGCATTTTGTCGGCGCTGGATGCCTATGGGCAAAAGCATCCTCAAACTCCTGTCGTAATTCAGAAACAATTGCGGGCTTTGATTCTGTTGATGCGTTACTCGGGGCTCCGCATTTCTGATTCCGTGTCACTGAAAAGAGACCGCATCACGAATGGAAAGTTGTTTCTGTATCAAGCAAAGACGGGACATCCCGTGCGCGTGCCGCTGCCAAAGGTAGTGATCGATGCTTTGAAGGAATGCACGGAGAATGGCGAGTTTTACTTTTGGCACGGCGAATTTACTCTGAAAAGCAAGATCACGGAATGGCAAGAGCGGCTGAAAAAGCTGTTCACGCTGGCAAAAATAGAGAAGGGTCACGGGCACAGATTAAGGGATACATTCGCAGTGTCACTTTTGGAAAAGGGTGTTCCCCTCCAAACGGTTTCGATTTTACTCGGACATACTTCTACGAAGACAACGGAAAAACACTACTCGCCCTGGGTGAAGTCTAGGCAGGATGCGCTTGAAGCCGCTGTGAAATTGTCCTGGGGAGCATAGGCTACTCCTTCTTCCGAGGAGGACGACAGTGGGTAATTCGCCCTCGAACTCTAATCCGCTCACCTATGTTGAGAGTGTGAAAGTATCCCTTCGGTGCGGCGGCTGTATCGGGATAGAAGGAGATGGTGCTATTCGAAATATTCGAAATACCCACATCGACATGGACTGCCCATTCGTCTGTTCCCGCCAACTGCACAACATTCGTGACCTGACCCTCAAAATCTGCACTCTGCCCCTCGATGTCCTCCAACAGTTGTTCCAGATTGTTGATTTCGGCTTGGAGCTGAACGGAGGTCAGTTGTTTGGACAGGTGTCTTTGATGTGCGCACGCCTGGCCACGTAGTTATTGATTCGATCACGCAGTTGCTCAATGGAGAGTGTAGTCATATCGAGGGAAGCTCTTGCGGCCTTGGTTTTCTGAATCGTTTCATTCCTTCTCAGAACGACGCTTCTGGTTAAGCACCACGCACGTGCGTAATCTCAATCTCCTTGACGCGCACTTGGCTGTCATGAATATGTTGTTCTACACGGCCAAAGTAATAGTCAGCCTCGCGAATCCGGAGTTGTTCCCGGAATGCCTCATCGCTCTCCGGCAGTTCTGGTCGCGAAATTGCAGGAGTTGCATCGAGTTGCTTCTTCGTAGGCTTCCCGCTGCAACTTTAGGATGTCGCGATTTATTCCAAAATTCGCGATCTTCTCTATCGTTTGTACCACCGCCCATAATGCACCTGCTGCTGCTGGCACTGCTCAGCAACCACAACGATTAACGCAATTCGGCGATTCGACGCGCAAAGTCTGAATTTCAAGCTGATCGTCCGGGAACACGCGCTTACCGTTTCTATACCCAGAAAAACGAGAAAATTTATATCCCTGGTACTCCGGGTCGACCACCATTCGCGAGAACTCATAGAGCAGGTTAAAGTCGTAGAGAAACGATGAGATTTCAACCAGAGAAGGATAGTCCCCCTCGTTTCCGGAAGCGAAATGCGAAAAAAGCCAAAATCGTTAGGGCGTGGCATCGTGTGGAATTATACGTAAGGTGAACAGCTCACACCACCACATCTGGTGCCTTAAGCCCATTTGTCGCCAACACTTGGCATTGGGCGCGGTGCTCAGAAACAAATGCACGCGAGCAGACCGTTCCCGTCGCGCTCCGGCTGGCAAACCGTTTTGGCTTCGCCACTGGAGATTCTGAGAGCTGTCCAAGCGGCAACCGCTGCATCGAGAAGATCGTCTTTAGCAACA
>CAVUKX010000018.1:0-46437 GCA_963742165.1 uncultured Acidobacteriota bacterium
GCCGAGCGAGTGCCGGGGCCGACCGTGGCCCTGCTGCACTCCAACTCGCCGCACTTCGCTGCCTTGTTTTTAGGAGCCCGATGGGCGGGCAAGACTGTGGCCATGCTGCCCACCCTGGCGCCGCCGCCGCTGCTCAAACTCATGGCCATGGAGGCCGGGGTCGAACTGGTCATCGCCAGCCCCGAGTTCGAGCCCGCCATGGCGGCCATAGGAATGCCCTGCTGGATCGGCGACACATCTCCTGAAGTTGATGCCGAGCAGTTTCCTCCGCAGCCGGCAACCGCCGCGGCCGCGGCCGTGCTCTACACCTCGGGAACTACCGGACGACCCAAGGCCGTCGCGCTCAGCGAGCAGAACTTCCTCGCCAACATGGACGGAGCCAAGCTGGCCACCGGTTTTGACTAATCTCAAGTCATGCTCGCCGTGCTGCCGCTCTTCCACGCCTACGGACTGACGGTGACCACCCTGCTGCCGCTGACCGAGGGAGCCTCAGTGGTGGTGCCCGAGCGCTTCATTCCCCGGCAGATTCTGCAACTCATCGAAAAACATCGCGTCACCTGCCTCATCGCCGTTCCCGGCCAGTACCGCGTGCTCATCAAAGACCCCACGCCCGTCGACACCAGCTCGTTCTGGCTCTGTGTCGCAGGAGCCGAGCGCCTGCCCGAGCGCGTCGCGCAGGAATTCCAGGAGCGCTTCCACTATCCGCTGGTGCAGGGCTACGGCACCACTGAGCTGTCGCCGGCGGTCTCCTTCAGCCCGTCGTGGGACAACGCTCCGGGCTCGGTGGGCAGGCCGCTGCCCAACCTCCAGGTCACCATTCGCGGCGACAACGATGAGATTCTGGGCCAGGGAGAGATCGGCGAGGTCTGCGTCAGCGGCCCCTCGGTCATGCTCGGCTACCTGAACGATGCGCAGGCCACGGCGCAGAAGATTCGCGACGGCGTGCTCCACACCAGCGACAAAGGCTATCTCGACGCCGACGGATTTCTCTTCCTAGTGGGCCGCGCCGATGACCTGGTGAAGGTCTCCGGCGAAAAGGTCTATCCCTCCGAGGTCGAAAACGCCCTGGAGACCATCGACGGCGTGGAAGAATCCGCCGTGATCGCTCTGCCCGATGAGAAGCACGGCGCGCGCCTGCATGCCTTCGTGCAGCTTCGTCCCGGCGCCACTCTTACCGACGCGGAGTTGCGCGCGTCATGCCGCGAATTGATGGAACACTACAAAATCCCGCGTGCCTTCTCCATCGTCGAGCAGATTCCGCGCAGCGTCACAGGTAAGACCGATAAGCGCACCCTGGCGGGAACGCTCAGCTAATGCGCGCACCAAGTGACTCGTGGCCCACGGCTCCACTCTCCCTTGAGGGTGCCCCATATCTGCCTGCTGTTGGCAGATGTGGGTGCTGATGCTACCGGCAAGTTCATGGGTTTGACTCTTGCTCCGCGTGGTTAGCCAAAGTAGCGGCCGTGGGTGAATCTGACGGCCCGCTCAAATCGTCTGTGAGGCGCAATTCCTGCCTCCCACATCTGGCCAAAGGAGGGCCAGATATGGGGCACCGAACAATTATTACTCAATGCGAGACATGGGCCACCAGCCTACCCACCGGTTTTCTGCTCTATCAACTTACTGCTTGTCTTCCGGTGGCGCAGCAGCCATGGAGACCACGAGGAACTCGTACTTCTTACCACCCAACTTGAGTTTCATCTTGTCCTTGTCCATCTCGAAGGTGATGTCTGAGTTCGGGGGAAGCAAGGCGTGATTATCCGGTTTGGGTTGCCGGATGTGGTACTCGGTGGTCGGGGTTCGCATGACATATTCCTGGCAAAGAAGATCTGTCTCCTTCTTCTTGCCTTCCTTCTTGCTACCGCAACTGACCGAGTTCTCAGAGATGATCTTGCCGGCTTGTGGCGGGTTGCCTCCAGCGGCAAAGGGCACCAGTTCAGCGACAACGAGGACCGCAAATAGAAGCGAGTACATCTTTTTCATCAGAGTCTCCTCAGTAAAGTGCAATTAAATTGAACGTGTGCTCGGTGGAGCGGTCTGGTGCAGCAGCTGCGGGTGCCCGGGCGGGTGCCCAGAGTTTGCGCAGGCAGTTCCAACTCTGGGAGTATGCCACATTTCGCCAGCCAAGCCCCGAAACCAGTACTCCTCTTGGTACTCCGGCGGGTGGCCCATCCAAGCCCGTCGTTGGCTTGAGTGGGGCTGTTGACTTTGCTTTTGTTCCTGTCTTTGTCGCTGTAGTTTCCGAAAGAGCTGGTGCCCCACATCTGCCGCAGTCAGCAGATGTGGGCTTCGCGCCTATCGATTCGCCACAGCGCTCAGCGCCTGCCCCGTGTAGCTCTTCTTGATTTTCACCACCTGCTCCGGAGTTCCCTGGGCCACGATTCTTCCGCCATCTTCGCCGCCCTCGGGGCCGAGGTCGATGATCCAGTCGGCGTTGCGAATCACATCCAGGTTGTGCTCGATGATGATGATGCTGTTGCCCAGGTCGGTGAGCCGGTGCAGTACTTCCAACAGACGGTTTACGTCTTCAAAGTGCAGCCCCGTGGTCGGCTCGTCTAGCAGGTACAGAGTGCGCCCGGTCTGCCGCTTGCTCAGCTCGCGCGCCAGCTTGATGCGCTGCGCCTCGCCGCCGCTCAGGGTCACCGAAGATTGACCTAAGTGAATGTATCCCAGCCCCACGTCCACCAGCGTCTGCAGCTTCTGCCGCGCCTGGGGAAAGTTTTCCAGCACCGTCAGAGCCTCGCTGATCGGGGTGTCGAGCAGGTCGGCGATGGTGTAACCCTTGTAGTGCACCGCCAGCGTCTCGCGGTTGTAGCGCTTGCCGCCGCACACCTCGCAGAGCACGTACACATCGGGCAGGAAGTTCATCTCGATGCAGCGCTCGCCCTCGCCCTGGCAGGCTTCGCAGCGTCCGCCCGCCACGTTGAAGCTGAAGCGCCCCGCCTTGTATCCCCGCTCGCGCGCCTCGGGCAGCATGGCATAGAGCTCGCGGATCTGGGTGAAGACGCCGGTATAGGTCGCCGGATTGGAGCGCGGTGTGCGGCCAATCGGCGACTGGTCGATGCGGATTACCTTGTCGATCTGCTCTACTCCTTGGATCGACTTGTGCGCGCCCGGCTCCTGCCGAGATTTGTAAATCTTCTGCGCCAGCGCGGCGTAGAGAATGTCATTCACAAGTGTCGATTTACCGGAGCCGGAGACGCCGGTCACCACCGTCATCACGCCCAGCGGAAAGCTGGCGTCGATGCTTTTGAGGTTGTTGGCCTTCGCGCCCAGCACGATGATCGACTGCCCGTTGATCTGCCGCCGCTCCTCGCGCACCGGAATGGTTTTACGCCCGGAGATATACTGCCCGGTCAGCGATGCGGGGACTTCGGCTACCTCCGCGGGAGTGCCCGCGGCCACCAGCTCTCCGCCCAGCTTGCCCGCACCCGGTCCCAGGTCGATCACGTAATCGGCGCGGCGGATGGTCTCCTCGTCGTGCTCCACTACCAGCACGGTGTTGCCCAGGTCGCGCAGCGATTCCAGCGACTGCAGCAGCTTTTCGTTGTCGCGCGCGTGCAGGCCGATGGAGGGCTCGTCGAGAACATACAGCACGCCGCGCAGCTTGGAGCCGATCTGCGTCGCCAACCGGATGCGCTGCCCTTCGCCGCCGCTCAAGGTCGCCGCCGAGCGGTCCAGCGACAGATATCCCAGCCCTACGTGGTTCAAAAAACCAAGCCGCTCCTGGATCTCGGCCGCGATGCGTCCCGCAATCTTTTCCTCCCGCCCACTCAACCGCAGTTGCGAAGCCGCCTCCACCGCGCGCGAGATGGGAAGCGCGGTAAACTCGGCGATGCTCATGCCATTCACCCGCACCGCCAGGCTCTCCGGACGCAGCCTGCGTCCCAAGCACACCGGGCACGGAGTGGCCGACATGTACTGCATCAGGTATTCGCGGTACGCCTCGGTGGTTACATCTTCTAGCGCCTGCTTGTGGAAGGCGAGTATGCCCTTGAAGCCGGAGCGCACGCGCCGCGACGGGTCGCCATACAGCAGAAATTTCTGCTGCTCCTCGGGCAGCTGCTCGAAGGGCGTTGCCAGCTCGATTTTCTTTTCTTCGGCGGCGCGCTTGACCATCGACTGCAGCCCGGCTGAGCCGGAACCTGGCCCCAAGCCGCCGTCCAGCAGAGGCTTGGACCAGTCCACGATCACCTTGGCCGGATCGAAGTCATACTTCGATCCCAGTCCGTTGCACTCCTCGCAGGCGCCATACATGCTGTTGAAGCTGAACGAGCGCGGCTCCAGCTGGGCCACGTTCACGCCGCACTCCGGGCAGGCCATGCGCGAGGAGTACATGTGCTCCTCGCCGCCCACCACGCTCACCACCAGAAGTCCGGAGCCCAGCTTCATGGCCACTTCGATGGAGTTGGTCAGGCGCCGTTCGATTCCTTCCTTTACCAGCAGCCGGTCCACCACCACTTCAATCGTGTGATTGCGCCGCTTGTCCAGCTTGATCTCTTCTTCAATCGAGCGCAGCTCGCCGTCGATCCGCGCCCGGGTAAATCCGTGGGCAGCCAGCTTCTCCAGCTCCTTGGTGAACTCGCCTTTGCGTCCGCGCACGATGGGCGCCAGAAGCATGACGCGAGGCTCGCCTCCGGTCCCGGCCAAATCCATCACCCGCGCGCTGATCTGCTCCACCGACTGGCGGGTGATCTCCTTGCCGCAACTGGGGCAGTGGGGGATGCCGATGGAGCTGTATAGCAGGCGCAGGTAATCGTAGATCTCGGTGATGGTCCCCACCGTGGAGCGGGGACTGCGCGAGGTGGTCTTCTGCTCGATGGAGATCGCCGGGCTCAGTCCGTCGATGGAATCCACGTCGGGCCGCTCCATCTGGTCCAGAAACTGCCGCGCGTAGGCCGAGAGGGTCTCGACGTAACGCCGCTGTCCCTCCGCGTAGATGGTGTCGAAGGCCAGCGAGGATTTGCCCGAGCCGCTCAGCCCGGTGATCACCGTCAGCGTGTTGCGCGGGATCTCGACGTCGATGTTTTTCAGGTTATGCTGACGCGCGCCGCGCACCGTGATGTTACGGATGCCCATGTCGATTGCTTCCCGTTGAATTACACCGCTGCCCGTTCGCCGAATTGAAGCACCGAATTGGTGCACCGAATCAGGGCGCCGAATCAGTACAGGGCCACTCGTAATTGGACGCACCGCCACGGATGGGCTACAAGAGCAGGTAGATAGTTCAACTCAGGTATCTTATTTGCCAATAGCGCACCGGGTCAAACCCCCGCATATTGGTTGCAGGCCCTTCAGGCGCCACGGCCAATCTTCGGCATGGGCGAATACGGGCCTGAAGAATTCCGAAATTCGGAACTTTTTCGGTACCATGGAAGTACCGGCTGCTGGATCGCCGGCGCAAAGGAAAAGAGTACAACGTGTTATCCCTGATGATGTCGCTCGCAATGTTCGCCGTGATCGTGCTCTCGCTCGCTGCCGGGGTGGGCCTGGGTTACGCCATTATTTTTGGAATTCTCTATGCCTTCGACCGCAGCCGGCAATCGGTCCAAAGGGTACCCGCGCAAGTCTTCCATACCTCCGCCGGCGGCGATTAGCAACTTCGCTGGAAACCATGCGCCGCGCCTGGTGCGCATCGCAAATGAGAAAGGCTCCGCCGGTTGGCGGAGCCTTTCTCATTGCGGAATTCTTCCACTTCCAGAAAATAGCGATTTGCTGGTACTTAGTGCTCCGCCGGTTGCACCGGTGGTGCAGTTTGCGCCGGCGTCAACTCCCGGAAGAGCTGCTCCGGAGTCTTGGGGCCGTTCTGTCCGTTCGGCGAGTTCGGCTCCGGCTGCTGCGGAGCCGGCTGCGGCGGCTCTGGCTGGGCCTCGGCGGGCGGCTGCGCGGGCATATCATCGGTCGAAGAAGAATCCGAAGTATCGTTCGCCTGCGGCTGCGGCGTGGGGGGTTGCGACCGGCCTGCCGTGGCACTCTGCGTCGAGGCTCCCGCTTGGGATTGGGTCAGCACGATGCGGGTGACCACACCCGGCTTCTCCTGCGACCCGAGGATGAAATAGTCGTAAGGCGTACCCTTCAGCAGAGCCGCGATCACCTGCCTGGGATCGCCGGGGCCCAGGCGCACCGCGACCCGCTCACTCGGCGACGCTCCCTCAACCTCGGCGCCCGTCGCATTGTGAACGCCCTTCAGCACATCGCTCAGGGTGGAGTTCGGCGCGTCGATGGTGAGTAACCCGTTGGCCAGCGTCACATTGGGATTGACCGGGGCGCTGTTCATCAGCGTAGCCGGCACTGGCGGCACCGCTCGCGCCGGAACCGGCTGGGCCGGAGCCACGGCCGCCACCGGGCTTGGGCTTTTCGCGGGAGCCGTTTTCTTCTTCTTCGTCGCCGCGTGCGGCTTTTGCGGCGAGGTTGCCTGCGCGGAGCCCTGTGCCTGGGCCACGCCGGAGATCATGGCGAGCGCACACGCGATTGCGATCATTCGTCTCATTGCAAGCTCCGCCCTGCCGTCTGGCTCTTCGGCTTGATTCTACCCTTTTCCCGCTTTCGGATGCACCCACCGAGGCTCTTCCCGCTTGTGTATCTGCGCCTTACCAGCCAGCGCGCTGCCAGCGATGCACCGCCTGCGGCCTTGGTTCCACCCATCCCGCGTCCAATTTCCCGCCGTTCTTCCTTGACATCCAGCCGGACGGCCAGCAAAATAACCCGCAACCCTACCGCCCCGGCGGAGTATTTCCCTTTATGCCTTCAATGCAGCCTCAGCGCAACCCCGAGCCGTCCGTGAATCGTCCCATGAACCAGCCCTGCCGCCATCCCCGGGTGCAAATCGTTGCCCGTGAAGAGGATTCGGAATTTGTCGAATGCCTGGAGTGCCGCGAGGTGTTTGAAAGCAGCGAGTTCAAGGATATGGACATCGAGGATTCCTTTTCCGGCGAAGCTTGATCCGGGTCGGGAACTCGTCCGCTTTCGAACCTCCGCCGTAGTGTGCCAACCCGGGCCGGGCCTGCCGCGCCATCACGGGAAGAGAACTGCCATACAATAGCTTCAGCCTCCGCGGGCATCGCCCCGCGTTCCCGCCATGCCGCAGACTCGACCCATCCCGAAGACAGCCCTGGTCGTAGACGATTCGATGCTGATTCGCCACTGCGTCTGCCGCTTTCTGGAGGAGCGAGGCTTTTTCGTCGATTCGGCTACCAACGGGGTCGAAGCGCTGACCATTCTCGAACATTTCCTGCCCGACATCATCATCACCGACCTAGTCATGCCGCGCATGGGCGGCGAGGAATTGATCTCCCGAATCCGTCAGCGCGAGGTTTTTGCCAATACGCCCATCCTCGTCCTGGCGGCGCGCCGCCGTGCCAGCGGCCTCTCCGCCGACCTGCTCTCCGGCATCGCGGCCGTAATCTTCAAAAACATCGACATTGAAACCCAGCTCGGCCAGGCGCTGGATTCCACTCTGGCCTAAGTCCGGCTAAGGCATTTTCACAGTTGCTGTATGACGAAGCCGCACATTCCATTGGCGTTTTCTCCCAAGGAAAACGCCAACGTGCACAACTCTGGAAATATCAGGGTAACTGTGAAAATGCTTTAGCGCAGCGGCAGGTTGGCCTCCGCGGTAAGTTCCAGTCCCGCGAACTTCCCTGCGATCCATTTGGAATGAGCCGCCGCGGCGATCATGGCGGCGTTATCGGTGGACATCCGGCGCGAAGGGAAGTGGACCTGCACTCCGCCGACTCCGCTTTGAGCCCCGTGCTGCTCAAAGCTGGTGCGCAGGGCGCTGTTGGCGGCCACGCCGCCGGTCACCAGCAGGGTCTGTACCCCATACTCCCGGCAGGCTGCCAGCGTCCGCCGGGTCAAGTCGCTCACCACCGCTGCCTGGAAGCTGGCCACCAGGTCGAGCGTCTGCCGGTCGCACAGCCTGCGGTAATCCTCCTCGGAGGGCTCGGCGATCTGCAGTAGCGCGTTGCGGCGGAGCTCAACCGCCTCCTGCATCCGGTTGGTCTCTACGTAGCGCAGCACCGCCGTCTTGATGCCGCTGTAGCTGAAGTCGAAGCGCTTGCGGTCCTCCTCGATCCGGCCCGCGCGCTTGGGCTCATGCCGCGCCCCATGCTTCAACTGGGCAAAGGTGAACTTCACGGCAGCAGGGTCTCCGAACTTGGCCAGCCGGTCGATCACCGGGCCGCCCGGATAGCCCAGCCCGAGCAGCTTCGCGGTCTTGTCGAAGGCTTCGCCGGCGGCGTCGTCGCGGGTGTGGCCCACATTTTCGTAAAGCCAGCCGCCCTCCCGCTGTTCGGCCAGAAACAGATGGGTGTGTCCCCCGCTCACCACCAGCGCCAGCACCGGGAAGCGCAGCGCGCCGTTGCCCTGCTGGCGCAACTCCAGCAGCACCGCATGGATGTGCCCCTCGATGTGGTTCACGGCGATCAGCGGCTTGTCCAGGGCCCATGCCAGCGACTTGGCGAAGCTGACGCCGGTGAGCAACGCGCCCGCCAGTCCGGGGCCGTTGGTCACCGCGATGGCGTCCACGTCGGCATAGCTCAGCCCTGCCTTGTCGAGAGCCGCGCGGGTCACCGGCACCAGGTTCCGCAGATGCTCCCGGCTGGCCAGCTCCGGCACCACGCCGCCGTAGGGAGAGTGGGTCGCGATCTGCGAGGCCACCACGCTCGACACCAATTCTTCGCCGCCGCGCACCAGCGCCGCCGCCGTCTCGTCGCACGAACTCTCAATTCCGAGGATCAACGCACCATTGCTCACCCATAGAGAATACCGCCTACGATCTACAATGTCCTGTGGTGTGAAGCGATATGTCCCGTGCCCTTACCCAACGCGAAGCCGCGCTCGCAGCCATCCGGCTTCTCCGCCGCCACGGCCATCAGGCTCTGTGGGTGGGCGGATGCGTCCGCGATCTGCTGCTGGGCCGCGAGCCCGCCGATTACGACGTTGCCACCTCGGCCACGCCCGGCGAAGTCATGCGCATCTTTCCCCAGACCTACGCCGTCGGCGCGCAGTTCGGAGTGGTGCTGCTGCCGCTGAAAACGCTGGGAGATTCGAGCGATCAAGGCTACGTCGAGGTCGCCACCTTCCGCTCCGATGGAGCCTATCTCGACGGCCGCCATCCCGACTCGGTGCGCTACACCACCTCGCCGCAGCATGACGTGGAGCGGCGCGACTTCACCATCAACGGCCTGCTGCTCGATCCACTCTCCGCGCATCCCAATACTCCGCACGGCGAACTGCTCGACTACGTCGAAGGCCGGCGCGATCTGGAGCGCGGACTGGTGCGCACCATCGGCCCGCCGGAGCAGCGCTTCGCATGAGGACAAGCTGCGCATGTTGCGCGCCGTGCGCTTTGCCGCGCGCTTCGGATACGCCATCGACGCCGCGACCATGGAAGCCATCCGCCGCCTCGCGCCGCAGATCCACCAGGTCTCCTGCGAGCGGATTCGCGATGAGCTGACCAAGATGCTGACCGAAGGACAGGCGCGCCGCGCCTTCCTGTTGCTGGACGAAAGCGGATTGCTGCGCGAACTGCTGCCGGAGATCACGCGCATGAAGGGCATCGAGCAGCCCCCGCAGTTTCATCCCGAGGGCGATGTCTTCGTGCACACCCTGCTACTGCTGGCGGGTCTACCCGACGGTTGCTCGCTCACCCTGGCCTGGGGCGCTCTGCTGCACGATGTGGGCAAGCCTGCCACCTTCCGCCGCGCGCCCGACCGCATCCGCTTCGACGGCCATGTCGAGATCGGCGTCCGCATCGCCGACGACCTGCTCGCCCGCCTGCGCTTCAGCAATCGCGACCGCGACCAGATCCTCGCCCTGGTGGAAAACCACATGCGCTTCGCCGATGTCCGCAAGATGAAGGACTCGACCTTCAAGCGCTTCGTCCGCCTGCCGGAGTTCGACGAGCACCTGGCCATGCATCGCCTCGATTGCCTCGCCAGCCACGCCAATCTCGAACTCTACCATTACACGCAGGAGCGGTTGGCCGCGATTCCGTCGGGCGCCGAGCGTCCCGCGCCGCTCATCAACGGACACGATCTCATCGCCGCCGGATACCATCCCGGCCCGCGCTTCGCCGAAATCCTCGCCGCCGTGGAGGACGCGCAACTGGAAGGCGCCATCGCCACCCGCGAGGAAGCTCTGGGCTTTGCCGAGAGCAACTTTCCGCGGAGGTAGGGCGAATCGTTCTTGCTGCTCCGGCTCTCCGTTATAATCGACCCATGGAGCAGGTATCGAATACGTTGCAGCGCATCATGGCGCAGGCGTTGAAGCGCCTGCCGCCGGAGCAACTCCCCCAGGCCGCATGGGACTTTGCCGCCGGACGCGCCGTGGCGGAAAAAACCCGCGTGATAGCGGTCGAGAAGCAAACCCTGCTGGTTGAGGTTCCCGACGCTACCTGGCGCGCGCAGCTCTACGCCATGGCCCCGCAGTTTGTAGCGCGGCTCAACCAGTTTCTCGGTGTCGAGCGCATCGAGTTCAGACTCGCACGCCCGCAGGATGCGCCGCGAAAGGTTTAATTGTTGCAACAGCATTCGTAGCACCAAAAGGATCCCATGAAGGTCACAGAAAAAGACGTAGCCTATGTCGCCGACCTGGCCAATCTGGAACTCACGCCGGAGGAGAGCCTGCGCATGGTCGCCGATCTCAACTCCATCCTGGGCCACATCGACAAGCTGAACGAGCTTGACACCCGCAACGTGGAGCCGATGACCGGGGTGGTCTCGGCCATTGCCTCCACCGATGCTGCCAGCGATCCATTCGCCTATGCGCAGCGCGCCGATCAGGTGACGCCGGGACTGAGCCGCAAGGCGGCTCTCTCCAACGCACCAGACACCGATGGAACCTGCTTCAAGGTTCCCAAAGTGATAGAGCGGTAATCCGGAGCCGGGGAGACAGCCGATGAAACCAGGATCGATGAATATCAATACATTGACGATTGACGACGCCCGCTCCATGGTGGAGAGCCGTCGTCTTTCCGCCGTCGAGTTGGCCGAGGCGCATTTCTCCGAGATCGCCAGCCGCGACGAAACCATCGGCTCGTTCCTCAGCCTTACCCGCGCACGGGCCCTGGAGCAGGCCAAACGGATCGACGCGCTGGCAGAAAAAGGCGATGCGCTGCCCAAGCTGGCCGGTGTTCCCGTCGCCATCAAGGACGTGCTGATGACCCGCGGCGAGCGCACCACCGCAGCCTCGCGCTTGCTGGAGAAGTTCGTCGCTCCCTACAGCGCCACTGCCGTCGATCGCCTGGAGTCCGCCGGCGCCGTCGTGCTGGGCAAGCTCAACTGCGACGAGTTCGCCATGGGCTCCTCCAACGAAAATTCGGCATATCGTCCGGTGCGCAATCCGCGCGACACCACGCGCGTGCCCGGCGGCTCCTCGGGCGGCTCGGCCGCAGCGGTGGCTGCCGGATTTGCGGTCGCAACCCTCGGGTCGGACACCGGCGGCTCCATCCGCCAGCCCGCGGCCTTCTGCGGCGTGGTGGGCTTGCTGCCAACCTACGGACGCGTCTCGCGCTACGGCCTTATCGCCTTCGCCAGCTCGCTCGATCACGTCGGGCCGCTCACTCGCACCGTCAAAGATTCGGCCACGTTGCTGGAGGTGATCGCCGGGCGAGACCCGCACGACTCCACCTCGGCCGACGTTCCCGTGGCTAAATATGCAGCCGAATGCGGACGCGAGGTGAAGGGTCTGCGCATCGGCATTCCCAAGGAATATTTTGGCGAGGGACTCGATCCGGAGATCCGCCAGGCCATCGAGCGCCGCATTGACGGCCTGCGCAGCGCAGGCTGCGAGATCGTCAACGTTTCGCTGCCGCACACCGAGTACGCCATTCCGGTCTACTACATCGTCGCCACCGCTGAGGCCTCCGCCAACCTGGCGCGCTTTGACGGCGTGCGCTACACCACGCGCTCGCCGCAGGCCAAAACGCTCTCCGACATGTACCGCCGCAGCCGCGACGAGGGATTCGGCGCCGAGGTCAAGCGCCGCATTCTGCTGGGAACCTACGCGCTCAGCGCGGGCTATTACGATGCCTATTACCTGAAGGCGCAGCAGGTTCGCACGTTGCTCACCCGCGATTTTCAGAATGCATTTACAAATGTCGATGCCATCGTCACCCCGGTCACGCCCACCACGGCCTTCAAACTGGGCGAGAAGACCGACGATCCCATGGCGATGTATCTCAGCGATATCTACACGGTCACGGCCAATCTGGCCGGAGTGCCCGGCATCTCGCTGCCTTGCGGAAACAGTTCGGAAGGGCTGCCGATCGGGATTCAGGTTCTGGGCAAGCATTTCGATGAGGCGACGGTGATCCGCCTGGCGCACGCCATGGAGCAGGACCAGAAGTAGCGATCACGAAAGGCAGGCGCAATGAGTGCGGACGGGCAGCCAGGCAGCGGAGTTCGGAGTACGGTTCTGGGCTGGTCCGCGCTCTGCCTTGCCGCCGTGGAATCCCTCTGCGCGGCCGCCGTTGCGCTCAGTGGAGTGCGCGTCGCTGCTGGGCATGAGTTCGCTGATCGCGGCCACCGCCGCGGGCCCGGCGCATGGCTTCCATCGCGAGGCATTGCGCGTGCCCATTCTCTGGGCCTCGGGAGTAATCGCGGTACTCAACCTGCTGCTGCTATGGAATGAGAGCCGAATCCGCCAGAACCCTGCGGCGGCGTGGCGCTTGCAGCCGCTCACGCCCAAGCAGCGCCGTCAGCGCTGGATGCAGCTGGCAACCTCCATCGGAGCCCTGCTGTTGATCCTTGCCGAGGTCGTGACCCATCCCTGGTTTCATCGCGAACTGTAGTGGTCTCATAAATCGGTTTTGAAAGGGCACGACTTCAGTCGTGCCGCAGGAAAGGCTCGTTTCACGCGGCTTTAGCCGCTGAGGGAAAAGCCCTTCAGACGTCCCAATCCATTTATGAGAACGCTTCTAGGCTCCGCCGGCGCTATTTGAAATCCGCGTAAACAAAGCCATCGCGATTCACGACCTCACCGGCCTCCAACTGCAACGGGGCGGTGAACATCGGCCCGGCATACACACAGGTATGGAACTCGCCGCGCTCGCCGCACGGGTCGATCCCCGGCGGGAACTCAGCGAGCAGCGCGGAATCGAACTCACGTCCGGCAAACGACTCCGGCAATTGCCGGGTATCCACGCAAGCCAGCCGGGCGCGCAGCCCGCCCGCAATCATGGATTCAGCGAGCTCCGCCGTGGGCATCTCCCAGAGCGGAAACAGCGGCTCCAGCCCGGTCGGCTTCAGTTGCCGTTCGCGATAGGCCCGCACATCCGCCAGAAACAGGTCGCCGAACGCAATTGCCTCGATGCCCTCCCCGGTCGCGCGCTGGCAGACCTCCGTCATCCTCTGCTCGTAGATTTCGTTGGAGCACGGCCAGGGCAGCGGGACAACCCACAGCGGCAGTCCGGCGGCGCGGGCCTGCGCCTCCAGCACGGCCCGCCGGGTGCCATGCATCGCCACCCGCTGGAACTCCGTGTTCAGGGTGGTCAGCAGACCGGCCAATTCGATGCCGGGCTCCTGGCGCAGCCGGTGCAGTGCCCACGCGCTATCTTTGCCGCTGCTCCATGACAACAGAACTTGCTTCATGCGGCCATCATATCGAAGAAAACCGGGTTCTTGCCGACGGGCGCGCGTCGTTTACACTAGAAGCGGAATTCTTTGGGCAAGCTGTTCAAGATACGATAGCCGGAACACAGGCGGCGAGGCGACACGCGTGCTGCAGAAGATTCGAGAAGACATTCAATCCGTTTTAGATCGCGATCCGGCGGCCACCGGCACATTCTCGGTGCTGCTGAACTATCCCGGACTGCACGCGGTGTGGATGCATCGCATCAACCACTGGCTCTGGCAGCGCAACCATCGCCTGCTGGCCCGCTTCCTGTCGCAGACCGCCCGGCACTTCACCGGCATTGAGATTCATCCCGGCGCAACCATCGGGCGGCGGTTGTTTATCGATCACGGCATGGGCGTGGTGGTCGGCGAAACCGCCATCGTCGGCGACGACGTAACGCTCTACCACAGCGTCACCCTGGGCGGTACCAGCCTCGCCAAAAAGAAGCGCCACCCCACGCTCGGCAATGGCGTGGTCATCGGCAACACCTCCAGCGTGCTGGGAGACATCGTCGTGGGAGACAACTCGCGCGTGGGCGCCGGCTCGGTCGTCCTGCGCGACGTGCCGCCCAACTCCACCGTCGTCGGAGTGCCCGCGCACATCGTCTATCGCGATGGAAAGCGGGTGCTCATCACCGATCCCCGCGAGATCAAGGACCCGCTCAGCGATGCCCTGGTCGCCCTGGCAAAAGACGTCAGCGAACTGCGCTCGCGTCTGGATAGACTGGCCCACCTGGAGGCGGCCGCTGCGACGGCAGAAGACGTCACCATGGGTTGCCTGGCTTCTGAAGACGAAGAGCGCCGCGACTACCGCAGCGAATTCGATAAGAGCAACTTCGCCGATTACGGCGCGGGAATCTAGCAACGACTGTCGGGTGCCCCAGGTTCCGCGCCGCGCTCTTTGCGGCGCTAACCTGGGAAGGCAGGGCCTGACGTTGCGCGAAAGCGCGGCTCACGATAGCATCAAACAGTCTCACTGAGTGAGGCGCGGTGGCCAAGTGGTAAGGCAGAAGCCTGCAAAGCTTCCATCGGCGGTTCGATCCCGCCCCGCGCCTCCAGATTTTCCCCTCCGGCACCGCTCCCCATTCAGCCCCATCGCCAGCGCCCATCAGCGGCGAAATCCTACGCCGGCCGCATCGGCGATGATATACATTCATCGTGGCCATGGATCGTCTGAACTACCATCATCTGCTTTACTTTTTTACCGTCGCGCGCGAGGGCTCGGTGGCCCGCGCCAGCAAGCGTCTGGGACTGGCCCAGCCTACCGTCAGCGCGCAGATCCACGCCCTGGAAAGTGAACTGGGCCGCAAGCTGCTGGAGCGCAGCGGACGCGGCCTCAAGGTAACGCCCGCCGGGGAAACCGTGCTGCGCTACGCCGCCAGCATCTTCGCCCTGGGTGGAGATCTGCTCACCGCGCTCGATGGCAATGCCGATGCCGCTCCTGTCCTGTCGGTTGGGGTTAGCTCCTCGCTGCCGCCGTCGCTGGCTGCCGTTCTTCTGCGAGCAGTGCTGGCCCAGAACCCCAGGCCCCGGCTCACCGTCGTCGAATCCTCCCCTGAGAAGCTCTCCGCCAAGCTGGCTGCGCGCGTGCTGCACTTTGCCCTGACCGATGCGCCGCCCGTCAGCGCCGCCGTCCGCGGACTCCACAGCCGCGTGCTGCTGGAGTGCCCCATCGCCTTGTTCGCCCCGGAGCCGCTGGCCCGTCGCGTGCGCAAGGATTTTCCCGCGTGCCTGCCCTCCGTGCCCGTTCTCATGCCCTCAAACGGCGCGCTGCGTCAGGAGGTCGAGCGCTGGCTCGCTCTGCGCCAGCACCCGCTGCACAACCTTGGGGAGATGCCGCATCCGGAGCCCTATGCCCTCGCCGCCGGAGCCGCCGTCTTCGCCCCTGCGCTACTGCACAAGTCGCTACGCACCGCCCTCGGACTGCTCCCCGCCGGTGAATTGGAAGGCACGCGCTGGCGCACCTTCCTGGTCACCGCCGGCAAAAGCCTGAAGCAGCCGGGTCTGGATGCGGTCATTGCCGCCGCCAAGGGTTTGGCTTGAGACTCAGCTCGGCTGGATGTTACAGGCACCAACGCTTTCGGCGAGAACGACGGTCACATTCGTGGCGGGGTCGGTGCTATAAGTGCCCATAACGTCTATGTCGAATATCCCTTGAAACGGCTGCAACAGACGCATGAGCATTAGCACGCAGATGGGAGAAATCCCAGCCGGCTTTACGTCCAGGGAGACGAAGCCTGTTAGCAAGGGATGATCGTTGGCATCGGCGAGCGTCGCGTTGGGAAAATTTACGATGAAGCCGTATGGGTCGGATGGATCGGTATCGCACTCCATCTGGCTTATGGCTCCATTGGTCACACTGATACGCAGAAACTCAGGTTGCAGGTTTTTCAAGGCTCTTCCTTTCTCCCGTCATTTTTCTCACCTTTGCTCCTGGATGTCCAGAGATGCCACTAGCGTGCCATGGCTTGTCGCATGGCGGTCTGCTTTGGCCGTTGCTCAGGCCCTGGATTTTTCGTTTGACCCCGCGCCTCATCCGTCGTAGTCTTTTCGGGTGAGCATCGCAACTCCAATCCCCGCGGATCGCTCCTCCCGTCGATGGTGGTTTTAGCCGTCGTGTGCCTCTAGTCCCGGCACGTCCCGCTTTCCCCTACAATTGTGATGGAAGTTACCTTGGCTGCTACGCATCTGCGTCGTGGGCTGAACCTCAGGATGGACTCTAATGCAAGAAGGCGTCGCAAATTCACCGGCCCTGCCCACCGTGGGTGAGTTCCTTCCCACGCTGCTGGGCGCGCGCGACATGACCCGCCAGGAGGCCGCGCAGCTGGTGAACGCCATGCTGGACCCCGCAACCCCCGATCCGCAGATCGCCGCGGCGCTCGCCCTGCTGGTTGCCAAAGGTGAGAACCCCGAGGAGCTGGCGGGCTTTGCCGATGCGCTCTACCAGCACGTCCTGCCGGTTGAGATTCCCGCGCAGGTGCTGGACACTGCCGGCACCGGAGCCAGCAAGGTGAAGACCTTCAACATCTCCACCGCGGCCGCCTTCGTCATCGCCGCCGCCGGCTGCGCCATCGCCAAGCACGGAGCTCGCGCCTCCACCAGCCAGTGCGGTAGTGCCGACGTGCTCACCGCCCTCGGCGTCCGCATCGATTGCTCGCCCCTCGTCGCCGTCCGCTGTCTGCGCGAGCTGGGAATCTGCTTCCTCTTCGCTCCACATTACCATCCTGCGCTGGCCCGCCTCGCGCCCATCCGCCGCGCCCTGGGATTCCGCACCACATTCAATCTGGTCGGCCCCATGGTGAGTCCCTGCCGCGCGCAGTACCGCCTGCTGGGTGTCGCCGATCAGGCGCGTATGTCGGATGTGGCCGGTGCGCTCGGCCTCATCGGAGTCACTCGCGCCTGGGTCTTGCGTGGCGGCGACGGGCTCGATGAGATCACCACCGCCCGCGCCACCCGCGTCATCGAGGTGCGCGAGGGCCTATCCAACCAGCTCCTCAACGTTTCGCCCAAGGATTTTGGAGTCACCGAATCTCCCACCGATGCAGCCCGCGCCGGCAGCGTCGAAGACAACGCGGCCATGGTGCGCGCCGTGCTCTCCGGCCAGCGTCAGGATGTGGCTCGCGATTTGGTTGTGCTCAACGCCGCAGCCGCTTTGCACGTCCGCACCGGAGACGGTTTGCTCGACTGTGCCGCCCGCGCCCGCAAGGCGATCGACGAGGGCGCAGCCCTGGCCAAGCTCGAAGCCCTGATTGCAATCTCGCAGCTGTCCGATGGAGAGGCCGCATGAGCGCCGAATTTTTAGTGCGTGTAATGGACGAAAAGCGCCGCCAGATGAGTCTGCTCACGGACGCCGAACGCGAAGCCGCCCGCGATGCCGCCCTGGCGCATCGCGCCGCTCGCACCGCCCGCTTCCATGCGGCGCTGCTGGCGCGTCCCACCGCGATCATCGCCGAGTTCAAGCGCCACTCGCCCTCCGCCGGAGCCATTCAGGCCGGGGCCGAACCGGTCGCGCTCGCTCAACTCTATCAAGCCGGTGGCGCCGCTGCCATGTCCGTGCTCACCGAACCCGATCACTTCAAGGGATCGCTCGACGATCTGCGCCGCGTGGCTGCCGCCGTCACCCTGCCGCTGCTGCGCAAGGACTTCGCCGTGGACCGTCACCAGGTCTATGAAGCCGCGCTAGCCGGAGCCGAAGCCGTGCTGGTCATCGTCGCCGGATTGAGCGATGCCGATGCCCTCAAGCTGCTCGATGCTGCCCACCAGGTTCATCTCGACGCGCTCGTCGAAGTCCACACCGCCGAAGAGTTGCAGCGCGCCGCCGCCATCGGCGCCCGCCTTATCGGGGTCAACAATCGCAACCTGAAAACCCTCCAGGTCGATCTGGAAACTTCCCTGCGGCTAGCCGAATGGCGCCGCCCGATGCCACCCTCGTCGCCGAGAGCGGACTGCGCACTCGCGCCGACATCGAGCGCCTGCAAACTGCCGGATACCGCGCGTTCCTCATCGGCGAAACCCTCATGCGCGCCGCCGATCCGCGCGCCGCGCTGGCTGGCCTGCAAGGTCTGGCTGACCCAATCAGCGAGGTGCAACCATGAGCGTGGAGATCAAGGTCTGCGGCATCACGCGCGTGGATGACGCCGAGGCGGCAATGGAGCTGGGCGCGGCTATGCTCGGCCTGAACTTCTACCCGCAGAGCCCGCGCTGCATTGCGCTCGAGCGTGCGCAGGAAATTGCGCGCGTGGTCGCCTTCGCCAACCGTAAAGCCGGATGCGATCCTTTATCTGGTATGACGACTCTGCCGGTGAGGCTTGTCGGTGTATTTGTAAATATGGATCTATCGGAAGTGCTGCGCATCGCGCGCGCCGTGCCCCTCGATATGGTGCAGCTGCACGGCGATGAATCGCCCGCCGACTGCGCTGCCGTGGCCGCCGAGTTCCGCGTGATCCGCGCCCTCAAAGTGGATGCTGCATTCAACGCACAGCGGGCCGCGGAATTCGCCGTCTGCCGCGCTCTCCTGCTCGATACTCCGAGCGCGCAGCATGGCGGTTCGGGCAAGAGTTTTGACTGGTTGGCCGTCGATTGGAATGGCGTCCGCAGTGCACTGCCGAAGGCGAAGCTGATGCTCGCCGGTGGCCTCAACGCGCGCAATGTCGGCGAGGCGATTGCCGCGGCCAACCCCGACGCGGTCGATGTCTGCAGCGGCGTGGAATCTACCAAAGGGATCAAGAGCCTGTACGAGATGGGCAAGTTCGTGGCGGCCGTGCGGGCCGCGGAGTGGGGTGAGCAATGAAGCACGAAGCAGTGTTGGAGAGCCTACTGAGCGCCTCCGCCGAGGGCTATTTCGGCCCCTACGGCGGACGTTTCGTGGCCGAAACCCTCATCGAGCCGCTCGACGAGTTGACTGCCGCATTCGCCGCCGCGCGGCAGGATCCGGAGTTCCAGCGCGAGCTGAGCGGCCTGCTCGCCGAGTTCAGTGGAAGGCCCACGCCGTTGTATTACGCCGAGCGCCTCAGCGAGTACGCTGGCGGCGCGCGCATTCTTCTGAAGCGCGAAGACCTCGGCCACACCGGCTCGCATAAAATCAACAACGCCCTGGGGCAGGTTCTGCTGGCGCGGCGCATGGGCAAGCAGCGCATCATTGCCGAAACCGGTGCCGGTCAGCACGGTGTCGCTACGGCCACGGTCTGCGCCCGCTTCGGCCTGCAGTGCGTTGTTTACATGGGCGCCGAGGACATGAAGCGCCAAGCCCTCAACGTCTTCCGCATGCGCCTGATGGGCGCCGAGGTGCGCGGCGTCGAGGCCGGCTCGAAGACCCTCAAGGACGCCATCAACGAAGCCCTGCGCGACTGGGTCACCAACGTGCGCGACACCTACTATCTGCTCGGCTCCGCGCTCGGCCCGCATCCTTATCCCACCATGGTGCGCGACTTCCAGCGGGTCATCGGAGACGAGGCGCGGGCGCAGGTTCTGGCGCGCGAGTCCCGCCTCCCCGATGCGGTCGTGGCCTGCGTCGGCGGCGGCTCCAACGCCATCGGCATCTTCACCGCGTTTGTCGAAGATAAAAACGTGCGACTCATCGGCGTCGAGGCCGGCGGCCGTGGCGAGTCGCTCGGAGATCACGCCGCGCGCTTCCACGGCGGAGTCCCCGGCGTGCTGCAGGGAACCTACAGCTACGTGCTGCAGGATGACGATGGCCAGATCGCGGCGACCCACTCGGTCTCCGCCGGATTGGACTACGCCTCCGTCGGCCCCGAGCACGCTCATCTGCGCGAGTTGGGCCGCGCCGAGTACGTCTCCGTCACCGACACGGAAGCGCTCGATGCCTTCGATCTGCTCTCCCGCCGCGAAGGAATCATTCCCGCCCTGGAGTCGTCGCACGCTGTCTCCCACGCGGTACAACTAGCCGGCCAGCTCGGCAAGGATGCATTGATGATCGTGAATCTATCAGGACGTGGCGACAAGGACGTGGACACCGTGGCCACGCTCAAAGCCGCTTCAAAGCAAGGCGGCGCACAATGACCACCAAGCTGCAGCAGGCCTTCAGCACCTTGCGCGCCACCGGGCGCAAGGGAGTCGTGCCCTACATCACGGCGGGCGATCCCGACCTGGAGACCACCTACAAACTGCTGGTTGCCATGGCGCGCGCCGGAGCCACCGCCATCGAACTCGGCGTGCCGTTCAGCGATCCCGCCGCCGACGGCCCGGTGATTCAGCGCGCCTGCGAACGTGCGCTGGCCGGCGGCGTCAAGCTCAACGGCGTGCTCGAAGTGGCCGGGCGCGCGGCCGCGGCGACTGGGGTTCCCATCGTGATCTTCAGCTATCTCAATCCGCTGCTGCGCCACGGTCTTGACCGCCTGGCGCAGGACGCCGCCGATGCTGGCCTTGCCGGGGTGTTGGTGACCGACCTTCCCGCCGAGGCCGCACACGGGTTTTCGCAGGCTCTGCAGCGCCGCGGCCTCGACCTGGTTTCGCTCGTCGCTCCCACCTCCACCGAGCAGCGCATTGCGCAGATCGCGCAGACCGCCACCGGATTTCTCTACGCTATCTCGGTCACCGGAGTCACCGGAGCGCGCCAGCAACTCAGCGCCGACGCGGGCGCATTACTCAGCCGCATCCGCCGCGTCACCCAACTCCCGGTCGCGGTTGGCTTCGGCGTCAGCAATGCGGAGCAGGCGCGCGCCGCCTGGGCGCAGGGTGCCGACGCAGTGATCGTCGGCTCGGCCATCGTCAAAAAAATCGAAGAGTTGGGAGCGCAAGCTCCCGCGGAAGTGGAACGCTTTGTGCGCGAGCTGGTCGCCGCACAGGCGGTGGAGGCATAACCCGATGCTTATATCGATGAATGTGAATGCAACCGAAGCGCAGATGCAGGCCGTCTGTAAGCGCATCGAGGAGCTCGGATTCCGGCCTCATCCGCTGACGGGCACATCCCGCTACGTGATCGGAATCACCGGCAACAAAGATCTCTCGGCGGCCGATCAGCTCAGCCAGATGCCCGGCGTGGCCGAGGTCATCGCCGTCACCAAGCCCTACAAGCTAGTGAGCCGCGACATGAAGCCCGAGGACACCGTGGTGCGCTTTGCGGGCAGCGATGCCACCGTCGGCGGAGCCGAACTGGCCATTATGGCTGGTCCCTGTTCGGTCGAGAGCCGCGACCAGATCTTCCGCGCCGCCGAAGCTGTTGCCAAGGGCGGCGCGCGATTCCTGCGCGGCGGAGCCTTCAAGCCGCGCACCTCGCCCTACGCTTTCCAAGGCATGGGAGAGAAGGGACTGGAGATCATGGCCGCCGCCCGCGAAGCCTTCGGCCTGCTGGTGGTCACCGAAGCCATCGATCAGGAATCCCTCGCCCTGGTCGATCAGTACGCCGACATGATTCAGATCGGCGCGCGCAACATGCAGAACTTCGCTCTGCTCAAGCAGGCCGGACGCACCCGCAAGCCGGTGCTGCTCAAACGCGGTATGGCCGCCACGCTCGATGAGCTTCTCATGGCCGCCGAATACATTATGAGTGAGGGCAACTATAACGTCGTGCTCTGCGAGCGCGGCATCCGCACCTTTGCCGCCCATACCCGCAACACCCTGGATGTGGGCATCATTCCCGCGGCAAAAAAGTTGACCCACCTTCCCATCATCGTCGATCCCAGCCACGCGGCCGGCGAGCGCGACAAGGTCGTGCCCCTGGCGCTTGCCGGAGTTGCCGCCGGTGCCGATGGCCTCATCGTCGAAGTGCACTGCGATCCCGACCGCGCACTGTCTGACGGCGCGCAGTCGCTCTATCCCGATCAGTTCGCCGCCATGGTGAGCCAGGTGCGCAGCATCGGCGAAGTCCTGGGCCGCACCTTACAGCAGCCAACTGGCGCGGGGGTTGCAAAGTGAGCAACCCAGTGAGCGGCAAAATCAGCGCCGTGGCAACTCCTGGCACGCCCTTTGCGGAGTTCTGCCGACTCGCCCAATCCGGCGGTCTGGTGGCCGTCAATCAAACCGTCTCGGCCGATCTGCTCACGCCGCTCTCGGCCTACCTGCGCATCGCCCAGGGCAGCTCGCGCTCGTTCCTGTTGGAGTCCGTCGAAGGCGGCGAGCATCTGGCGCGCTATTCCTTTCTCGGGGCCGAGCCTGCCATGGTCGTCCGCAGCCGTTACGGCGTCACCACAGTCGAGGACGCCAGCGGCACGCACCCGGAGCCGGGCACTGCCGTGGACGTGCTGCGCCGCGAGTTCGCGCATCGCAAGCTGGCCGCCGCCGAAAACATCGCGCCCATGGCCGGTGGGTGCGTGGGATATCTCGGTTATGCGGCCTCAAGCTGGTTTGACCCCGCGATGCAGGCGGTCTCCGGAAGCGGCGACGACGCCTGCTTTCTCATCTTCCGCACCGTGCTGGCCTTTGACCACGCCCGCCAGCAGATCCAGATCCGCACCCTGGCCGAGGTCGCGCCGGGCGCATCCGAAGCCGCGCTCCGGCAATCGTTCGACGCCGCGGCGGCCACCAATCGCGAGGTTGTGCGCAAGCTCAGCGCCGCCGTCGAGCTACCGCTCAACACCGAGCCGGCCAACAGCGCCGAGGAGCCGCACTTCGAATCCAACTTCACCCCTGCCGAGTTCGAACGCGCCGTGGCCGAGGGCAAGGAGCTCATCTACGCTGGCGAGTGCTTCCAGATCGTCCTCTCGCAGCGCTTCCGCCGCAAGACCACGGCCAATGCGGTCGCGCTCTATCGCGCCCTGCGCGCCACCAATCCATCGCCTTACATGTTCCTGCTCAAGCTTGGCCCGTCGCCGGATAACGGTGCGGAGCAGGCGCTCATCGGCGCCTCGCCGGAGATGCTGGTGCGTTGCCGCGATCGCGAGTTGACCTACCGTCCCATCGCCGGCACCCGCGTCCGCGGCGCCAACGCCGAGCAGGATGCGCACCTCGCCAAAGAGTTGCTGGCCGACCAGAAGGAGCGCGCCGAGCACATGATGCTGGTCGATCTCGGACGCAACGACCTGGGCCGCGTCTCCCGCTACACCACGGTGAAGGTGAAAAAACTGATGACCGTGGAGAAGTACTCGCACGTCATGCATCTGGTCACCGAACTCGAAGCCGAGCTGCGCCCCGAACTCGACCGCTTCGATGCGCTCGGCGCCTGCTTCCCCGCCGGAACCGTCACCGGAGCGCCCAAGATTCGCGCCATGCAAGGCATTGCCGACCTGGAGCGAGGCGCGCGCGAAGCCTATTCCGGCGCGGTCCTCTACGCCGACTACGCCAACAATCTCGACTCCTGCATCACCATCCGCACCATGGAGCTCACCGGCGACGAGCTCTGCGTGCAGGCCGGCGCAGGCATCGTCGCCGACTCGGTCCCGGCCACCGAGTGGGAGGAGACCATCAATAAATCGCGCGCGCTGCGCCGCGCCGTGGCCTTGGCCGAGGCAGAGGCAGAGGCGGAGGGATAACCATGCTGCTCGTCATCGATAATTACGATTCGTTCACCTACAACCTGGTGCAGTTCCTGGGCGAGCTCGGTGCCGAGCCCGTCGTCCGGCGCAACGATCAGGTCACCGTGGCCGAGATCGCCGCCGGAGGCTATCGCGGCGTTGTCATCTCCCCCGGCCCTGGCGTACCGCAGGGCGCGGGAGTTTCCCTGGCCGTCATCCGCGAACTCGGCGGCAAGCTGCCGATTCTCGGCGTCTGCCTGGGACATCAAGCCATCGGGGAAGCCTTCGGCGGACGCATTGTGCGCGCCCCGCAGCCCGTCCACGGCAAGGCCAGCCGCGTGAAGCACGATGGCCGCGGAATCTTCGACGGAGTGCCCGCGGAGATCGAGGTTGGCCGCTACCACTCGCTGGTCATCGAACCTGCAACCTGTCCCCAGGTGCTGGAGGTTACGGCCACCACCGCCGACGGAATCATCATGGGCGTGCGCCATCGCAGCCTGCCCATCGAAGGCGTGCAGTTCCATCCCGAATCCGTGCTCACCGGCAGCGGCATGCAGATCCTCTCCAACTTCGTGCGTCTCTGCGCAGCCGCTCCCGTTTTGTCATGAATCCATACAACTTTGTGCACCACCCCATCTTCTATTCCACAACGCTCGATCGGACATCGAACGGTTCCCCTGCGTGTTCGATAACGTGTTCGATTCTCGAAGGACCGGTACTATGAAGTTCGCAAATCTCTGTCTTCTTGCCATCGTGCTCTCACCGCTCTCGCATGTTCTTGCGCAGAGCTCTGCTCCGCCGAGCGATCCATCTCCCGCTGCGGCCACCGAGTCCGCGCAACCGCCGGAAGCAATCCCCGCGCTGCCCGCAGGCGAGCCCAAGGATGGGCGCGTCAGCGACGAGGAACGTCTTGCGCGCAAGGTGCGCCATGCACTGGTCATGCAGTCGCGGTTCTCCATCTGGGATTGGCTCGCCTTCCGCGTCAACGGCAGCACCGTGGAACTGCTGGGCAGCGTCTACAACGCCAGCCTCAAGGGCGATGCCGAAAGCGCCGTGAAACAAATCGACGGTGTCGACAAGGTGATCGACCACATCAGCCGCCTGCCGCTTTCGCCGGAGGATGACCGCATCCGTCACCAGGTGGCCGACGCCATCTACAGTTCGGGTCCCTTGTTGAGTTATTCCTGGTCGGCGATGCCCACCATTCACATCATCGTCAACGGCGGCAAGGTGTGGCTGGAAGGTGCGGTTGACAGCCAGAAGGATAAGGACGCGGCAGCCCTGCGCGCCTCGACCGTTTCCGGTGTTCTCAACGTCACCAACAACCTGCGCATCGAACAGGATTAGATTTGTGAGAGTGTCATCCTGAGAGTTTGTGACTTTTTCGATTTCTCAAAAAATCGGTGTTGCAAATACAGATACTTACGTTGCGAAAAACGCCACAAAATCAATAAAGTCACAAACTCTGAGCGAAGCGAAGGACCCCTGCAAGTCCGCGTTTCGGCTGTGCCGCCCCAGGCTTCCTCTCGCCGGACGCTAGCTGGGCGCGGGGACTCGCAAATCTCGACACATCGTGCGCGCCCCAGCTTCGTGCCAGATCGTTCCAGTGAGGGTTCATGGGTTCGAGGAGTGCAATCTTTTTGGCTCGCGCATCGACTCAACAGCAAGCGCAGAGTCGTCCTGCGAACGCGGGAGTGGAGCTGGTTGAAAAGCTTCGGGCGTCACTGGTAGTGTGGGCTGCATTGGGGTCCTTCGCTACGCTCAGGATGACCCCCGCGAGGGATCGCATAGCGTGGATATTTCCCCTGCTCCTTTGCAGCTCTGTGCACCATCCCTGCGCCGAACTGCTAGGATTGTGCTGGACTTACATTTTATGTTTGCCTGACGCTCGCCTATGCCCGTGATTCCCGCGTCGTTTCCCAAGCATTTTCTCTGGGGCGTCTCCACCTCCTCGCACCAGTTTGAGGGAGGCAACACGCTCAACCAGTGGCATGACTGGGAGCAGGCCGGGCACATCCGCTCCGGCGTGCTCTCGGGGGATGCCTGCGACTGGTGGCGCAACGCCGAGCGCGACCTCGATCTCTGCTCGCACCTGGGACTCAACGCCATCCGCATCTCGCTGGAGTGGAGCCGCATGGAGCCGGCCTACGCCCACTGGAGCGACTCCGCCGTCCTGCGCTACCGCGAGATCATCCGCGAAGCCCGCCGCCGCGGCATGCGCGTCTTCGTCTCGCTGCACCACTTCACCCATCCCCGCTGGTTTGAGGAGCGCGGAGGCTTTCTCGACGCGCAGGCCCCCGAGCTTTTTCGTCATTACGTCAAGCGCTCCGTGCGCTCGCTCGGCGATCTGGTTACCGACTGGGTCACCTTCAACGAGCCCAATGTTTACGCCGCCTTCGGCTACCTGTTCGGCGAGTTTCCTCCCGGACGCTTCAACGAGCTGAACTCGGCGCTCAGTGTCTTCAGCGGAATGATGCGCTCGCACGCCGCCGCCTACGATGTTCTGCATCGCGAACAGCCGGAGGCCAACGTCGGCATCGCGGTCAACTACGTGGTCTTTGAGCCCGCCCGCGACAATGTCCTCGACCGCCAGCTCGCCGCCGCCTATGACGCGCTGTTCAACCGCGCCACGCTCAACTACCTGCAAGGCGAACCGCTGCCGCTGCCCTTTGCCTTGATGGCCCCCAGCGTTCCCGAATGTGTTGGCAAAGCCGATTTCATCGGCCTCAACGTCTACAACCGGCTGCACGTGCGCGCCCCCTTGGGAGAAAAGTTTGGCCCCGGCGGACTCCATGTTCCACGCCACGTGCCGCAAGGCGATGCAGGCGTCGAGGCGCCGTATGGCGAAGCCTATCCCAAGGTGGTCTCGGCTGCCGTCCGCACCTACGCCCCGCTCGGCCGCCCCATGTACGTCATGGAGAACGGAGTGCCCGACCGCGAAGACCGCATCCGCCCCTGGATGCTGGTGAACTCCCTGAAGGAGCTGCGCCAGATGTGGCAGCAGGGCTACGACGTGCGCGGCTACTTCCACTGGAGCCTGGTCGATAACTTCGAGTGGAGCGAAGGCTGGCACCTGCGCTTCGGACTCTACGAACTCGACCTCGCCACCGGCCGGCGCACTCCCCGCCCCAGCGCCGAACTGTACCGCCAGATCATCGCCGACAACGGCATCTGCCGCGAAACCCTCGAACGCTGGGAGAGCTCGCCGGGTCAGGATTGACTATCCTCGCCTATTCGATCTTCCCCACTCATCGCAATTGGACAGTCCCTCGCAACTATGCCTACCGCCGGGGGTTTCGGCCCCATAGAGGTTGGAGGATGAATATGAAATTCAAAGTCTCAATTTGCGGCTTAACCCTCGGCGCCCTGCTGGCCATGATGTTGGTGATGGCGCCAACCCAGGCCGCCGCACAAATCGGTTTCGGGATCCAATTCGGTGGTCCCTACGTCGCAGGCGGGCCTCCGCCGGTATGTCCGTATGGATACTATGACTACGCACCCTATGCCTGTGCTCCCTACGGCTACTGGGGGCCAGGCTATTTCTACAACGGCATCTTCATTGGTGTCGGTCCGTGGTTTGGCTGGGGCTATAACCACGGCTGGGGCGGCCATCGCTTCGCTGGCTACTACAGCTGGGGCGGACATCACTGGGGCAATCCTGCCTTCGCCGGTCGCAGCGGTTATCACGGCGGCTACGCAGGTGGACACGGCTACGCCGGCGGTCATGCTTATGCCGGCAATCGCTCTGGCGCCTTTGCTGGTGGTCATGCCTTCGCTGGTGAACGCGGCGGCGGTGGTCATGCCTTCGCTGGCGGTCACGGTGGCTTTAGCGGCGGTCACGCTGCCTTTCACGGTGGCGGCGGTCACGGCGGTGGCGGTCACGGTGGCCATCGCTAATCAGTAGATTCACTGCACGCGCCGGTGCCCCATATCTGTCGCACTCAGCAGATGTGGGGCACTTGACTTCGCCTTTGCACTTATCCTTGCTCTTGAACTTTCGCAGTGATTCTCTAGCAGCGCACGCTCTCGTAGCTGCCAAAGGCGGGTTCCAGCACCTTTGCCGGGTCCGGAGACTCGCCAGCGTGGAGCAGTTCGGCATCGCGTCGCCGCCGGCTCGTAGTCGTAGTGCACGCCCTCGTACTGGCAGATCCGCACGCCCTCTTCGTCGATCGCCAGGTAGGTTGGGTTCGAGTCCACCCAGCTTCCGCTGTTGTAGTATTCGATTCCGTGGCGGCTCTGGTGGGTGGCCACGTGGGTATGTCCGCAGAAGATTCGGTTCGCCCCTCCGGCGCGGGCATACAGAAACGCGCCTTCGGCGACGCGCGCCTCCATCCGCAGCCAGCGTGTGTTCACCCGGTCGATCAAGCGGGAAAGCTGCTTGGTGCCCCGATCCAGCTTCTGCACTTCGTAAAAAATCCGCTCGCCCAGTCGCCCCAGCCACTCATTCTTCCGGCAGATGCAGTCGAACTGGTGTCCGTGCACCGCTACGTGGCGCTTGCCCTCGAACTCCCACACATAGCGCTGGTACACCGGCACGCCGACCAGGTGAGACATGATCTGCGACAGTCCCTGGTCGTGGTTGCCTTCCACCCACACCACTTCCACCTTGCGCTTGGGGTTGGAGAGCTTGCGGATGCGGGAGAGGAACTTCCAGTGGTCGCTGGTCAGCCGCCGGAAGTTCAGGTCGCTGAAGATATCGCCCAGCAGCACCAGCCGCCGGAAATTGGTATCGGCGAGCAAATCGGCTGCTTCACGCGCCCGGCTTACTTCGCTGCCCAGGTGCACGTCGGAGAGGATCAGGGTGTCCAGTGCCTGCTCGACCATAGCGTAACCATCTTGAACGGCGACGGTTACGCCCGAATCAACCGGACGTGAATATTGCATGAAACCTAACCGCCAGTACCTAAATGCCCAAGGGCAGGAATGGGCCGGACAGAAAAATTCCCGACGGCGTAGGATGTCTCTTGTGACACTGCTTTCATCAAAGATTTACACTGGTGTCACAGCTCCGCAAGTCAACGCGGGCAAGATTGAAACACTATGTTGCGTCGCTCCGCGAAGAAGAAATCCCCCGCTCCGTTCGCCAGACTTGGGAAGCAGATCCCCTGGGCCCGTCCCTTCATTCCCATCCGCCGTCTCGATCGTCTCTACGCCACCGCCCTGGCCAATACCAAGACAGGCGGAAACGTCTTTGACAGTCTCCTGCGCGAGATGAACGTCGAGTACGCCGTGCGCGAGACGGACCTGAAGAACGTGCCCACAGAAGGCCCCTGCGTGGTCTTTGCCAACCACCCCTTCGGGATGTTGGATGGCATCCTCATGGCCGCCCTTCTGCTGCGCCTGCGTCCCGACGTCAAACTGCTGGCCAACCAGCTGCTCGGCTGCATGGAAGAGCTGGCTCCTTACTGCGTCCTGGTGGACAACATGATGGGCGAAGGCCATGAGAACGCCAATCGCAAAGGCATCCGCGCGGCCCTCGACTGGGTCAAGCAAGGACACGTCCTCGTCGTTTTTCCCGCCGGTGAAGTCGCCTCCTGGAGCCGCCACCACCGCCGCGTCCTCGATCCCCAGTGGAACCGCAACATGGCGCGCATCGCCCGCATGACCGGTGCCAAGAGCATTCCGGCCTTCATCTCCGGCACCAACAGCGTCGGCTTCCACCTGGCCGGAATGATCAATCCCCGCCTGCGCACTCTTTTCCTGCCCCACGAGCTCATCAACAAGTGCGGCCGCCGTCTGGAAGTGCGCCTGGGCGCGCCGGTCGAGAGCGAAACACTCAAGGCCATTCACGACGACGAAAAAGCCATCGACCTGCTCCGCTGGAACAGTTCTTTGCTGGCCCTGCGCGACCGCATCACCTCGCCACGCGCCCGCTTTTTTCAGGGCCACTGGCAACCCAAACATGCCGTGGCTCCCGCGGAAGATCCCGCCGTACTGATGCACGAGTTGCATTCGCTTCCACCGGGCGCCCTGCTGGAAACCGTCGGCGACATGAGCGTGTACGCACTCAGCTCCCGCCAGGCGCCGCGCGTCGTCCGCGAGATCGGGCGCCTGCGCGAGCTCACCTTCCGCGCCTCCGGCGAAGGTACCGGCAAGGCGCGCGACCTGGACCGCTTCGACGCCTATTACACCCACCTTGTGCTGTGGCACAACGAGCGCCGCGAGATTGCCGGAGGCTACCGTATTTGCAACGTGCAGCACGTCCTGCACCGCTACGGAATGCGCGGCCTCTACACCGCTACGCTCTTCCGCTTCCAGCCCAGCTTCTTCGCCAAGGTCGGTCCGGCCATCGAACTCGGCCGCTCCTTCGTCAGCCTCGATTACCAGCGTCAGTACGCGCCCCTGCTGGTCCTCTGGAAGGGAATTGGCAGCTACATTGTCCGTCATCCCGAGACGCCCATTCTCTTCGGCGCCGTCAGCATCAGCGCCGACTACTCCATGGCTTCGCGCGAGGTGCTCACCAGCTTCCTCGGTGCGCATACGGTCGATGCCGAACTGCTCAAGATGCTGCGTCCCAAGCATCCGCCCCGCTCCGCCGCCGAAAATGTCCAGGAGAACGAGATCTTCTCCCGCGTCTTCTCCATCGACGATCTCTCCGAATGGATCAGCATGTTTGAGAGCGACGGCAAGGGCGTGCCCGTGCTGGTGAAGCACTACATGAAGCTGGGCGGAAAGTTCCTGGGCTTCAACGTCGATGCCAAGTTCTCCAACGTCCTCGACGGCCTGCTCATGGTGGACCTGCGCGCCGCCAAGCCGGAGCTGCTGGCGCGCTACCTCGGCAAAGAAGGTTCCGCGGAATTTCTCCGCCTGCACCAGGCCGAGGCCGTGCCGTCGGCCAAGGCCTGATCTGGAGGCGGCACAGGAAACGCCGGGTGCCCCACCTTCGACGCGCGGTGTCTGCGCGGCTAAGGTGGGAAGCAATACCGTCTCCTCCACGGACTTTTTTACCTTGTTTCCTCGGCGAGTAACACCTTCGGCGGAATCGGCGTAGCGCAGGTGCCCCACATCTGCCGCTGCGCATTTGCCCCTGCCGGGCAGAATGGCGTATGGTTTCGCCGTGGGTACTGTGGACACAAGTAAGCTGAACCCAGCCGTGTTGAGCATCCACCTGCTGGCCCTGCTCGAAAGGGTTTCCGCGCGCGCCGGCATCGAAGATGTCCATCGCCTCCGCACCACCGTGCGCCGCCTGGAGGTGCAGCTCGGCACGCCTCCCGGTGCGAACAAAGTCGCAAAGTCTCTCAAATCCCTGCGCCGCAAGGCCGGCAGAGTGCGTGATCTCGACGTGCATCTTGGCCTGCTCAAGCCGGCCCTGCTTCCAATTCACACTCTGGCAAAGCTGCAGGACCAGCTGCGCCACATCCTAAAAGACAAGCGCGACCGCCAGCTCGTCTCGCTGCGCGCCCGGGTGGCCAGGGCTACGCCGCTGTTGGAGTCTCGTCTCCCGGCCCTCGTCGAGCACGCGCCCCACGCCGCAGTTCCTCCTCGCGATGCCCACCAGCAGGTCACCCGCGCTTGCCAGCGCTTCCTGCAGTGGACACAAGAAATTCCCGCCGATGAGGAGAGTCTGCATCAGCTGCGCATACAGACCAAAAAACTGCGCTATTCGCTGGAGCCGCTGCAAGCCTGCGAAGAGGCCGCGGCTTTGGTGGCTAAATTCAAGCAGGTGCAGGACGCCATCGGAACGTGGCACGACTGGGCCACCCTTGAGCAGCTCGCCGGCCGCTGTCTGGACCCGGATGAGTCCGGCCCGCTGCGCAACGCGCTGCACGCTCACGTCGAACGCGAGTACCGCCGTGCTCGCCGCACTGCCCAGGGCGTGCGAGACTGGATGCTGGAGGCTCATCCCGCAGTCCCGGCCTCCAACGTGGATACATCTCCCAAATTGATTCGCAAGGCAGGTTAGAACGATGGCGACACTGGCCGCCGTGGACATCGGCGCAAACTCGGTGCGGTTGAAGATTGCGCGCGTGGTGCGCAAGCGCTTGCAGGTGCTGCATGAAGATCGCGAAGTGGTTCGGCTGGGCGAGAGCGTCTTCCGCACCGGCGCACTCGACCCCGCCGCCATGGAGCAGACCGTGCGCGTGCTGCGCCGCTTCCAGAAGTCGGCCCAGTCCTTCGGCGCCACCCAGGTCCGCGTGGTGGCTACCAGCGCCCTGCGCGACGCCAACAACGGCTCCGCCTTCGTCCACTGGGTTCATGCCGCCATCGGCTGGCGCGTGGAGGTCGTCAGCGGCGTCGAGGAAGGCCGCCTCATCCATCTCGGCGTGATGGCCAACACCCGCGCCAGCGCCGGCCGCCTCCTGCTCATCGACCTTGGCGGCGGCAGCTGCGAACTCATTCTCTCCAGCAAGGGACAGATCGAGCGCGTATTCAGCCTGCCTCTGGGAGCGGTCCGCCTCACCCGCGAATTCCTGCAGCACGACCCGCCCACCGAAACCGAGCTCGACCAGATGCGCAGCTACATCAGCGAAGAGATCAGCCGCCTCCGCCGCGACCTCACCGCGCACAAGATCAACCTCACCGTGGCCACCTCGGGAACCCCCGCCGCGCTCAGCGAACTCTGGGCCGCCGGCCAGCCCGGAGCCAACTCCACTGTGCCCCGCGCCGGCCTTCTGCGCCTCACCAAAAAGCTCTCCGCCCTCGACGTGGAGCAGCGCCGCACTCTCGCCGGCATCGGTCCCCGCCGCGCCGAAATCATCGTCGCCGGCGCCCATGTCTTCGCCGAGCTGTTTACCGAACTGCAACTCCCCGGCTTCCGCTATCTGCCCTACGGCCTGCGCGACGGAATCCTCGCCCAGATGGCCGCCGACGAGGAGGACATCGGACTGCGCAAGCAGCTGGAGAGCGAGCGCCAAAATTCGATCTTCGATCTTGCCTCCCACTACGGCGTGGACCTGCGCTTCTCCAATCGCGTTGCCGACCATGCCGGCCGCCTCTTTAAAATGCTGGCGCCAATGCATCGCCTGCCGCCCGATTACGCCAGCCTGCTGCACGCCGCCGCCACCCTGCATGAGGTCGGCTCCTTCATCAGCCGCGCCGGACGCCGCCGCCATGCCCATTACATCCTGGCCCACTCGGAGCTGCTCGGCTTCAGCCTGCCGCAGCGGCGTGTCATCGCCGCCATTGCCCGTTATCTGGGGAAGTCGAAGATCACGCCCGCCAGCCCCGCCATCCGGTTGCTGACACCCGAGGACCGCCTGCTGCTGCCGCGCGTCGTCGTGCTGCTGCGCCTGGCCCGCGCCCTGGAGCAGGGACGCCGCGCCGCCGTACTCAGCATCCGCGTCCGGGTCGGGCCCAGGGACGTGCGTCTCACCCTGGTCACCCGCCCCACCGGAGCCGAGCTGGAGTTGTGGGCTCTGGAGCGCGAACGCGCCTATTTTTTTGAGGTCTTCGGCAGGGAATTGAGCTGCGTCGAGGTGTAGGCGATTTTAATCAGCCGGGGCGTCACCAGCCAGTTCAGCACGCTGCGCTTGGGACCCACTTCTACCCGCGCCACGCTGCCCTTTTTCATCTCCATCGCGCTGTTGCTCAGCCCGTCGGTCGTCAGCAGCGAGAGAAACCGGCTCAGGTTCGGGTTGTGCCCCACCACCATCACCGATTCCAGCCCGCCCACCTTGTACAGCAATTCGCGAAAGGCTTCAAACGACGCGCCCGGCCGCAGCGCCGGAGCCCGCTCGATCTGGAGCTCGTAGGCGATCTCGTTGGCCACCATCGCCGCCGACTGCGTTGACCGCTTCAGCGGGCTCGACAGGATGAGGTCCACGTGCGCGTCCATCGAGTTCAGCAGCCGTCCCATGTAGCGGCACTGCTCAATGCCTTCCTTGTCCAGCGGACGCTTCTCGTCCTGGACCGGATTGGCCCGCCGCTCTCCGGCATTTCCGTGGCGCAGAAAATATACGATCATCGCTCTCTCACCTTGTTCTGCCACCCTCTTTTTTGGAGGGGTCAATCTGAGCGAAGCGAAGAACCCCTGCGCCGCTCAAATATCGCTAGCCGCGCCAAGGTCGTTTCGGCCACCCACGCTGTCCCGCTATTGGCAGAAGTGTCTACGTAACCTTGTCATGTGCCTTCGCCGCCCGCGTCTTCACCGTGCGCGCCTTCGCCGTCCGGCGCGGCGCTTTGGGCGGCGCAGCTACCGGTATCGACGATGCGTCGCGCCGGCCTTCCGCCACGTCGATCAGAAAGTCCTGCGAGCTGAACGGCGCCATCTTGCCCTTGGCCTCCTCGCGGACGTAACTCCCCCCGCGCTGCAAAACCCGGGCCTTCACGTTGTCGGCCAGGTACGCCGCCAGAATCTCGTTCTTCACCCGCTCCCGCAGCAGCGGATCGCGCAGCGGAAATACCACTTCCACCCGCTCGTGCAGGTTGCGCGGCATCCAGTCGGCGCTGCCCATGTAAATTTCCTCTTCGCCGCCGTTCTGGAAGTAATAGATGCGGCTGTGCTCCAGAAAGCGCCCCACGATGCTGCGCACTTTTATGCGGTCGCTGATGCCGCGCAGTCCGGGGTTCAGCGAGCAGATGCCGCGCACGATCAACTCCACCTCCACGCCCGCCTGCGAGGCGCGATACAGCTCCTGCACCACGTCCTTGTCCAGCAGCGAATTCACCTTCACGATGATCCGCGCCGGCTTGCCCGCCCGTGCGTGGTCGGCCTCGCGCGCAATCAGGTTGGCCACCCGCTCGGCCAAATCCACCGGGGCCACCAGCAGAGGGTTGTAGTTCGGCTGCTCGGAGTACGCGGTTAGAAAGTTGAAGACGTTGTGCACCGCCACCGTCATCTCGGGATTGGCCGTCAGCAAACTCAGATCGGTATAGAACGCCGCCGTCGTCGGGTTGTAGTTGCCCGTCCCAAGGTGCGCATAGCGGCGGATGGCGCCGTCGGGTTCCTTGCGCGCAATCAGCGTCAGCTTGCAGTGTGTCTTCAGTCCCACCAGTCCGTGGAAGACCTGCACCCCCGCATCTTCCAACGCGCGCGCCCACTTGATGTTGGAGGCCTCGTCGAAGCGGGCTTTCACCTCCACCACCACCGTCACTTCCTTGCGCTCCCCCGCCTGCCGCAGCGCCTCCACGATCGGCGAGTTGTCATTGGTCCGGTACAACGTCTGCTTGATCGAAAGCACTGCCGGGTCCTGCGCCGCCGCCTCGATAAACGACACCACGCTGTTGTAACTGTCGAACGGATGGTGCAGCAGCACGTCCCGCTGCCGCAGCGCGCCCCAGATGTCGTGCGTCCCCTTGGGCAGCGACCACTCCCTCGGCTGGAAGGCCTTGAACTTCAGATCCGGACGGTTCACCGCGCTGTACAGGTGGGCCAGCCGCGAAAGGTTCACCGGCCCCTGCGTGCGATACACCTGCCAGTCCTGCAGCTCGAAAACCCCCTGCAGACGCGAGATGATATCCGCGCTCGCATCCGATTCAATCTCCAGCCGCACCGCGTCGCCCTTGCGCCGGTTGTGCAGCTCCGTGCGCACCGACTCCAGCACCGAGCGCGACTCTTCTTCCTGCAGGTAAAGATTGCTGTTGCGCGTAATGCGGAACGCGCCCTCGCTCAAAATCTCATATCCGCGATACATGCGTCCGGCGTGCAGCCCCACCAGGTCGGCCAGTGCAATAAACGAATCGCCCTTCGTATCCGGCAGCCGCACCAGCCGCGGCAGGGCCCGCGGCACCGTCACCACGCCCATGTAGGTCGCATTGGCCGCCGCCGAGCGCCGCCGCCGCTTCAGCAGCAATGCCTGGCACAGCGCCTTGTGCAGCACTCGCGGAAACGGATGCGCCGGATCGACCGTTACCGGGGTCAGCAGCGCGTCCAGTTCGTTGCGGCAATACTCGTCCACCACCTCGCGTTGCGCGTCGTTCAGGTCGCCCAGCGAGTGCACCCGGATGCCGTGTTCGGCCAGCGCCGGCAGCAGCATCTGGTTCCAGCACTCATACTGCAGACGCACAAATTCGTGTGTCGCCTCGGCCACCCGCTCCTGCTCGTCCATCGGAGTCATTCCATCCGGTCCCGCCTCCACCTGGCCTTCTTCCAGGTGCTGCAGCAGTCCCGCAATGCGAATCTCGAAGAACTCGTCCAGGTTGCTGGCCGTGATCGCCAGATACTTCACCCGCTCCAGCAGCGGATTGCTCTCGTCTTCCGCCTCTTCCAGCACGCGGCGGTTGAACGCCAGCCACGACAAGCTGCGGTTCAGAAAAAAATTCGCTTTCACTTGGGCCCGGGCAGACATAGGGACTTAGTGTACTGCTTCTTTCGCCCGGCGAATGTTAATGTTACAGAATTGTGAATCTGTTCGGGTGGCCCATATTTGCCTGCCTTTGGCAAATGTGGGGAAGCACAATGCCCGCAGCTTAGTGCTTGTGATGTTCATGCCTTAAAAACGGCGACAGATGCCGGTGCGCCACTCCCCCATGCAAATGCCGGTGCGAGTGAATCAGGTTGGCCGACTCCAGCAGCGCCGTATCGGCCAGCACCTCTGCCGGAGTCCCGTCGGCCACCACCGCACCGTTCTCCAGCACCACCGCCCGCCCGCAGATCTCCGGCAGGATCTCCAACTGGTGCGTCGCCGTAATGATCGTCTTGCGTCCCTGGCTTCCCGATCCTGGTTTTCCGCTCGATCGCCCCATCCCTCCAGCAACTCGATCACCTGGCTCTGGCTCTTCGGATCCAGCGCCGCCGTCGGCTCGTCCAGCAGCAGCACATCCGGATCCAGCACAATCACCGACGCAATCGCCACCCGCTTCTTCTCGCCGCCGCTCAGCCTATACGGCGCGCGGTCCTTTAAATGCTCCGCCCCAATCCACTGCAATACGCTATACACCCGCTCCAGAATCTTCTCCCGTGGCCACCCCATCTGCAGAGGCCCAAACGCCACCTCGTCAAACACCGTGGGATTGAAAAGCTGAATATCCGGATTCTGAAACACCAGCCCCACCCGCCGCCGGAACCCCATCGCATACTCGTCGTCTTCCATCGCCGCTTCGGTCAGCGCCGCGCCCCGGAAGCGTAGTGTCCCCGCGCAGGCAAAGCGCAGCCCATCCATCAGCCGCAGCAGCGTGCTCTTGCCGCTGCCGTTGGCCCCCAGCAGCGCAATCCGCTCGCCCGCCCGCACCTGCAGCGACAGCTCTTCGAGCGCCGCCAACTTTCCGTACTCAAAGCGCACAGCCTCAGCCTCAAACTCAAGCACTTCGGGCTTCGCTCCATCGCCTGCAAAACTTTCCGGCACTCGTCTCGCGTCCTTTCATTCCTGGGCTGTCTTCGCTTCTACTTGAGGCGTTCATATCTTAAGGTGATTGGGGTGTCATTCTGAGCGGAGCGAAGAACCCCAGCGCCGCGCCAATCGCCTCGCTATGCAAAAGGCTATTCGGACAGAATGCCCCACATCTGCATAGCACCACCGAATGTCAGTTGCAACAACTATCTCCCCGCCACCACCGCTACTCCCGCCGCCACCGCAAACCCAACCATCGCCGCATAATCCCATCCCTTCATCCGGAACTCATCCAGCAACCGCACCTCGCCGCGAAATCCGCGCGCCTGCATCGCAAGATACACCTGGTCGCCCATCTCCAGAGTCTTGCTCAGCAGCACGCCGCCGCTGTTCACCATCAGCCGCCGCTGCTCGCTTCCGCTCAGCCGTCCCACCATTCGGCTCTGCCGCGACTCGAACATCTGGTTGGCCGTCTCCGCCAGCAGAATCACATAGCGATGCGTCATCGCCAGCAGCACAATCACCTCCACCGGAACCCGCAGCGTCCTTAGCGCCTTCAGCAGATGCATCCACGGAGTCGTGAGCACCAGCAGCGCACTCAGCGTCACGGCGGTCTCCACCCGCGCCAGCAGCAGCAGCGCCGTGCGCGCGCCCTGCGCCGTAATGGTCAGAACGCCATGCCGCCACAGCGCCTCGCCCGGAGTCAAAAACATCGCCGGAGCCGCAATCATAAACGTGAACGCGAACGCCACCAGCCACACCCGCTTCGCCAGCCCCCGCAAGCTCAACCGCGAAGCCACTGCCAGCACAATCCCGAGCGCGAACAGCGCAGCCATCACCGCCAACCTACGCGAGAGCGCCGCCGACACCACCAGCGACAGCAATCCCACCAGCTTCACCCGAGGGTCCAACGCCTGCAGCGCGCCGCGCCCGCGCGCCGTCGTCTCCGCAGCCAGCGTCGCCTCCAGCGCCTCGCTGAAACCGCGCACCGTCTTGGCGATCACTCCCGCGCTCACGGTGCGCCTCCTGGTCTAGCCGCCTGGCTGGGTTGTGTTATTCGTTGCATCAGCCAAGCTACGCCCGCAATCAATCCCACGCCGAACATCGCCGACAGCAGATACCCGAACGCCGCGCTCTTCACAAAGTGCGGAGCGTAATCCGGCAGCGGAGCCGTCCACAACTTCGCCAGCCGCGCCACTCCCGCCGGAGCGGCCATCGGTGGCGCAACCCTTCCGCTCGCCGCCTCAATCTGAGCCCGCCTCACCGGGTCGGCAAAATCCTTCGGAGCCCATTCCCCCCACGCCGCCCCGCCCGCCAGAATTCCCAACGGCGTCAACAGGAGAATCATCGCCAGTGCGCCCCAAAGCCTTCGCGGGTGCCCCATCCTAGCCGGCTGTTGGCTAGGGTGGGGTAGTTGACTTTGACTTTGATTTTGATTGTGACCCAGGCCCACAAGTTCCGGCTCGTTCCTCCGCAGATAGCTGAACAGTCCCGCGGTCATCACCGCCTCGGCTGCTCCCGCAATGGTCAGGTGCCCAATCATCATCGCCGGAATCGCAATGCGCAGCGGATACGGCGCATACAGCGGCGCGCCGGTCGCATCGCGAAACAGCATCGGCTGGATACCCAGTTCAATCGCCGCCAGCAGCGCCGAAAGGTTGATCGCCCCGTATCCAGCCAGTGCCGCCGCAATCACCCGCCGCCGCGAATCCGCCGCCGCGCCCCAGCTCGCCAGCCGGTAAATCCCCCACGCGGCAAACGAGCCTGCAATCGCCATGTTGAAGCAGTTCGCCCCCAGCGTCGTGATCCCGCCGTCGCCGAAAAACAGCGCCTGAATCCCCAGCGCCAGCGAAATCGCCAGCACGGAGGCCCATGGTCCCAGCACAATCGCCGCAATTCCCACGCCCACCGCGTGCCCCGTCGTCCCTCCCGGCAGCGGCAGGTTGAACATCATCACCACGAACGCAAATGCCGCAAACAGTGCCAGCAGCGGCAGCGTCCGTCCAAACAGCTTCTTCCTCGTCCGCCGCAGCGCCGCCCACCAGCACGGAGCGGCGGCCGCATACATCACGGCGCAGGTCGAAGGGCTCAGATATCCGTCCGGAATATGCAAGCGCGCGGCTCCTTTGGGCTTTGCTCCCAGGCCCTTAGTCTACATCGCGCAAAAAAAAGCTCCCAGATTGCCGGGAGCATCTCTCGCCATACTTTTTCTTCGGTGCATTAAGCCGCGTAAGGATCTTCCGCAGCCGGGTTGGGGATGCTGGACGGCGGGTCGCTGCTCGGGAACGAGTCCTCGAGCGTCTTGTCCAGCGACTCTTCTCTCCGCTCCCGCTCACGATCTTCCGGCACAATCTGAGGACCCCGCTTCTTAGCTGTTTTCTCGTTCATAACTCCTCGTCTCCAACGCAATCGCGCTGCCGCGCGCGCCACTGCACGTTTCTGGATTTCATCTGTCAAGGAGTTGGATGCAGCCGGAGGCCCGCGCGCGCCAAGCCAGCAACGCAGGGTGTCTTTTCTAAAAGTGCGTTTTTGGTATTGAGAAAGCCGCCGGGTGCCCCACCTTCGACGCGCCGCCCTTTTGCGCGGCTAAGGTGGGAAAGCAGGACATCCCACCCCTGCAATCGGCTAGTGCACGGTCCCGGAGCCATTTAGCTCCTGGGCCACTTTGCGCATGATCTCGTCCGGATGCATCGGCTTTTCCAGCAGTTCAAAGTCGAAGCCGTTTTCCCGCGCCGAGCGCAGCAAATCCGAGGTCCCGGTTTGCCCGCTGAGCAGCAGCACCCGCACCCCCGGCTGGCTCTTGCGAATCTGCATCGCCATCGAAACGCCGTCCATCTCCGGCATGGCCACGTCGCTCAGCACCAGCTCCGGAGACAGCGCGCGCGCCGCATCCAATCCCAGCTGTCCGTTGTAGGCCGTGTAGGTCTCATAGCCCGCACCGCGAAAGATCGCCGAAAGCGTATCGGCAATCATCCGTTCGTCGTCCACAATCAGGATCCGTGCGGCGCTCATGGGCTTATTGTTATCCAGTTTTGTCCCGTAAACAATCGAAAGTTTCGGCACGAAGGTCACTTTACGTCCGTAACCGTCCGGCTCCGGGAAAGTGTATTGGTTCACCGATTTCCGTGCTACTGCAAAATGGATAAAATTGCTGCCCGGCGGAATGCCGTTTCCGCTTTCGGTCGCCCGTCCCAATTCGCATCCAACCACCCCACCCCAGCCTGCCCTTCAAGCTTCCGCCCCCTTTGTCCGATAGACACCCATGACGGCACAAATTGCCTTGGAGATGGGAATGGATCACAGCACACAGTCATCGAAA
This sequence comes from uncultured Acidobacteriota bacterium, assembly GCA_963742165.1. Lineage (GTDB taxonomy): Bacteria > Acidobacteriota > Terriglobia > Terriglobales > Acidobacteriaceae > TOLSYN. Next base: position 40,052 of record CAVUKX010000018.1, read on the forward strand.
GACGCCGCAGCCGGCGCCCAACTGCTGCAACTTGTTAGCTTCAGCGTCGCCGCCGAGGAATACGGCCTCGACATCCTGCGCGTGCAGGAAATCATCCGCACCCAGCAGCTGACCCGCGTCCCCAACCTGCCCGACTACGTCGAAGGCGTCATCAACCTCCGCGGCAAGGTCATTCCCGTGGTCGCCCTGCGCCGCCGCCTCGGTCTGGAAGCCGTTGCCGCCGACAAAAATACCCGTATCGTCGTGGTCGATGTGCACGGCCAAACCCTCGGCTTCATCGTCGATGCCGTCAGCGAAGTACTCCGCATCAGCGCCGATACCGTCGAGCCCACCCCGCGCATCGGCTCCGTCGAGCGCGAATACATCTCCGGCGTCGGCAAACTCGAATCCCGCCTCCTCCTCATGCTCGACCTCGAGCAGCTCATGAACCAGGCCGAAATCGGAGCCACGGTTCAATAGCTCAGGTTCCTCGCGGCCTGCACCACTCCCCGGAAGCTCAGCGCGCATCTCTCCCGCGCCGAGTTTCCGGGTTGTTTTTGCAATCGATTGTGGGCGATTGTGGCGATCACGTCAGCGGAGCTTTGTCAAAGGACCACCCCTCCCCCTATATTTCCTGGCAAAAATTTGAAAAGAGGGGAGTTAGGAAGGTTTAAACGGGGCGCAAAGGCGAAGAAAGCTTCCTTGATTTCAGAATAGCAAAGAGGGAGAGGGAAACCCTCAGCGGGAGCGGAACTTTATATAGCTTGGAACCAGACGGTTGCGAGGAATTGCAAAGAAAAACCGCTTGACAGTGTTGCGCGACGAGGCCCATCGCGTTCTGCATCGCAGGGAACCCGCCCTGGCAGCTACGCTTCGGGATAGTGAGCTACTTGGCGATTATTATTCAGCTATCGCAGTCAGTCCAGTTTCCTATCGCCATTCTCGTAGATATTCTTGATGTCCGTGATTCGGTGCTCTGTCAAGTCAGTGAGGCACATCGATTCAATCATCGGCCTCATGCTCCCGCCCTCATACAACTGACCAGCAGCTTTGCACTGGAGGTCGCGGTAGGAGAGCCACGCACGTTCAATCTGTCTGAAACTGTCCATTTCTAGCTGTGTAGATTTGATCCACTGCTCGTTCCCCTCCTTCTGCGCTTGGGTTAGTTCATCCGTCATGTACTGAACCGCCTTGTGGTAGACCCTATTCAAGTGTGCATCCGCGTTCTTGAATTTATTGCCAGTACAAACGTCCATCTCGTACTGTGTCTGCTGGCTTACCGTGCAGGGATTTGCGGAGGGGGTTTTCTTCTGCGCGGATAGCGCGCACGCAGACACGAACAGCAGAAGTATGATCGTTTGTCTAAGCATTTTTCAGACCTGAGTACATTAGATCACTTGATAGTTGGCGAAAACAGATGGGATGAGAAGAGCCGGTCTCCGGCGGGATGCGTTAAGCTCCCAAGTTATCGACGCGCTCGAGGGCGCACAAACGAGGAGACCGGCCGTGAAAAAGATTACCACCAAGGGAATATGTCGGACAGGAAAATTGCAAGATCAGCAACTGACCATCGGGCTCGATCTGGGGGATCGGTCGAGCTTCTACTGTGTTCTCAACGGAGCGGGCGAGGTGATTATCGAGCAGAAGGTTCTCACCACCCCGGACGCGATGAAAAAGTGCTTCGGGAAGATGGCGCGCAGCCGCATTGCGCTGGAGACCGGCACGCATTCGCCCTGGGTAAGCCGACTTCTCGACCGATCTGGGGCATGAGGTGATCGTGGCGCATGCACGCAACGTCCGGCTCATCGGGGAGAGCCGGCGGAAAGACGACCGGTTGGACGCGCAGACCTTGGCCAGGCTGGCCAGAATCGATCCGCAGTTACTGTCGCCGATTCAACATCGCAGTGCTCAGGCGCAGGCGGATCTGTCGGTGATCCGGGCGCGACATGCGCTGGTGCGCGCAAGGACGGCGCTGGTCTGTGCGGCGCGAGGACTGACGAAGTCGTTCGGAGAACGGATCCGCGGTCGCAACCCGAAAGGCTTCAAGCTGGCCACGGGTGAAGCGCTGAGTCCGCAACTGCAAGTCGCACTCGCCCCCCTGCTGGGTGCACTGGAAACCATCAATGAGCGAATCCGCGAGTACAACGTTCAGATCGAGAAACTCGCAGAAGAGAGCTATCCGGAAGTAGCGCTGCTCAAGCAGGTCAAGGGTGTGGGAACCTTGATCGCCTTGACGTACATCCTGACGCTGGAAGATCCGAAGCGCTTTCGAAAGAGCCGCGATGCAGGCTGCTACGTGGGACTGCAGCCTGGCAGAAGAAACTCCGGGCAGAGTGAGCCTCAGCTGCATATCACCAGGGAGGGCGACACCTATCTGCGGATGGTTTTGGTGCAAGGGGCGCACCACATTCTTGGGCCCTTTGGAGAAGACTCCGATCTCCGGCGGTGGGGGCTGAAGCTGGCCGAGCGTGGAGGCAAAAACGGAAAGAAACGCGCGGTAGTCGCTGTGGCACGCAAGCTGGCAGTTCTACTGCATCATCTCTGGACCAGCGGTGAAGAGTATGAACCGCTTCATAACACGCGCAAGCAGACACTGGCAGCAGCATAGTTTTAGGAAGGGATCGACTACACCAAAGCCAAACGCCGAGTTCCGGCGACTGCGCCCTTGGCCTGGACCACTTTGCATCACTGATGCAAGGAGAGGTCGCCAAACAGGTGGCAGCGCCGACTGAACCGAGGACCCCAATGTGCACCGAGCGTATAAAGTCGCTCAACTAGAGTGCGGATGGAAGGGTGACGACAGCATTAAGCTCGGCATGGCATCGGTCGGTAGGAACAGATCAGGAAAGGAGCATATCTGATGTTTTCCTTTGCCCGGAGAGTTTTGCTATGGCCGGCTGCGGCGGCCGTCAAGGCTCAAGATGAACTCGCTGCGCTCGGCCTTGACTGCCGTCTCGCCAGCCAAAAAGACACCCGCTATCCGGGCAAAGGAAAACATCAAATATGAACTTACCCAACCACAAATAACTTGACACCGACCGGCCTTCTCATGGAAGGCCAAGGCACTCACTATCGGAGAATCTAAATCGATTCTGGGTCGAAAAGCTTGGGGCGGCACAGGAGAGCTGGACGGCGCAGGGCTCCTTCACTCCGACAGGATGACACCTCAGAGGCAAGGGGCAAATGCAGCTACACGCCCTGGGCCAGCGCATTGTTGGCGGAAACAGGCCAGGTAGCTCACTAACGGAATTACGGCAGCAATCCGGAAATTAATCGTTGCTCGAAACCCACTACCATCGCTCCTCGCCTTCGTGTTAGCCTCCTGCCATCGCTATGATCCTGTCTCCTCTCGACTGGCTGGCAATCGTCGGATATCTCGCCATCACCATCCTGCTCGGCCTTTATTTCCGCAAGCGCTCCTCGAAAAGCGTCGATGACTACTTCGTCTCCGGACGCAGCGTCAACTGGTGGCTCGCCGGAACCTCCATGGTCGCCACCACCTTCGCCGCCGACACTCCGCTGGTCGTCACCGGACTGGTCTACGCCCAGGGCATCAGCGGAAACTGGCTCTGGTGGGGATCGCTGCTCAGCGGCATGATGACCGTCTTCCTCTTCGCCCGTCTCTGGCGGCGCAGCGGCCTGCTCACCGACGTGCAGTTTGCCGAAATCCGCTACAGTGGCCGTCCCGCGGCCTTCCTGCGAGGCTTTCGCGCCGTCTACCTCGGCCTGCTCATGAACTGCGTCATCCTCGGATGGGTCACCAAAGCCATGACCAGCATCGTCGCCGTCACCCTCGGCGGAACCCCGCTGCTGCTCACCGTCGGCCGCTGGGTCGCGCCCCTCGGCGGAGTCTGGGCCGGACCCGATGGCGCAGCCCTCGCCGTCTGCGTCCTCTTCCTGATTCCGTTCACCGGACTCTACGTCTCCCTGGGCGGACTCTGGGGAGTCCTCTGGACCGACCTCTTTCAGTTTGTCCTGAAAATGTCCATCGTTATCGCCATCGCCTTCTACGCAGTCCGCGCCGTCGGAGGCATGTCCACGCTCATCACGCGTCTCTCGTCCATGCGCTCTCCCGCCACCGGCAACCCGCTCGCCTTCTTTCCCTCGCTCCACGCCGGACTCACCACCGAAATGCTCTGGACCATCCCCGTCGCCACCTTCCTGGTCAACATCGGAATGCAGTGGTGGGCCTTCTGGTATCCCGGAGCCGAACCCGGTGGCGGAGGCTATATCGCCCAGCGCATCTTCAGTGCCCGCGACGAGCGCCAGGGCTTGCTCTCCGTCCTCTGGTTCAACGTCGCCCACTACGCCATCCGCCCCTGGCCGTGGATACTCACCGCCCTGTCGGTCATCGTTCTCTACCCCGGCCTCGCCCATCCCGAAACCGGCTTCATGCTGGTCATGAACAACACCCTGCCCCACTCCATGCGCGGCCTCGCCATCGCCGGCTTCCTCGCCGCCTTCATGTCCACCGTCGCCACCCAGCTCAACTGGGGAGCCTCCTACCTGGTCTCCGACTTCTACCGCCGCTTCCTGCGCCCTGAGGCCACCAACCGCCACTACGTCATGGTCTCGCGCCTAGCCACGGTCCTTCTGGTCATCGCCTCCGCCTGGGTCTCCGTCCATCTGGAATCCATCGCCCGCGGCTGGCAGGTCGTCATGGAAGTCGGCGCCGGCACCGGAGCCGTCTACCTCCTGCGCTGGTACTGGTGGCGCATCAACGCCTGGTCGGAGATCTCCGCCATGGCCTGCTCGCTGGCCGTCACCGTCGCCCTCAACGCCCTTCATCCCTTCCAGCATCCGGGAATGACGGGAAACGGACCCGTCCTGTTCGCCAAAACCGCCCTCACCACAACGCTCGTCACCACCGTGGTCTGGCTCACCGTCACCTTCCTCACCCCTGCCGAACCGCGCTCCACCCTCGAAGCCTTCTACCGCCTCGTCCGCCCCGACATCCGCGGCTGGCAACCCATCGCAGCCTCTATCGAGGCCAACCGCAGCCGCCGTATTGAAAACCAAGCGGGTGAGGAGCAGCCCATTCCGCCCACCCGCGACCTCGGACGCAACCTCACCGCCTGGCTCCTCGGCTGCGCCATGGTCTACCTCTGCCTCTTCGGCACCGGCAAACTCCTCCTCCACCAACCGCTGCTCGGAGCGATCCTGCTCGCTCTCTCCGCCGTCGCCGCCGTCGCCCTCCACCGCACCTTCGTCACCAGCTTCACCCAGGAGCCCGACGCAATTCCCGCAGAAAGAGACCGGGCGCAAGTCTAGGAACTCACGAGGGTGCCCCGTCCTAGCCTTCTTTTGGCTAGGGCGGGGTTTTTGCCATTGCCATTGCCTTTGATTTGGATCTTCGCCAGCGGTTCGTGCCCCTCGGTGGGGCGATACCCTGGAAAGCAACGCCGGAAACGCCAATCCTCCCCCAATAGAAAAGAGCCGGGCGCGCCCGGCTCCAACCCACTCCCTAGCGATTGCCTAATGTACCTGCTGCAGCCGCGCGATCAGCTTTTGAGCCAGGTTTTCCGTGCTCTCCGACCACAGCACCCGTCCCGTGGTGTGGCAGTTGCGCTCCACCCGATGGGTGAATTCGATCAGCGCCGCCACGTTCGCCTTCACCCGCAGCGCGTCGTCCGCGCTCAAATCCACGCCCTCATGCAGAAACGGAAAATCCAGTCCGAAATCGATCAGAATATGTCCGCTCTCGGCGAATGCGCCCTCGTCGAACTCCAGTCCCTGCGCGGTGAAGATCACCTTCTCCGGGCGCAGCACCCACTCTTTGCTGTCGGCGTCGAGCATCCACAGATCCCAGTACGCTTCCAGACTCAGGGAAAAGTCCCCCTGCGCATACTCGCGCAGTGCCTCGGCCGCATCCTCGGCGCTCACGCCCGGCGAGAAGCTTTCCTCAAACAAAGTTGGTTCAGCCCAGTCCACCGGCTGCACCGAAGCATATTGCACGCCGCCGCGACTCTCGGAGAAAGGGAAGTGCCGCAACACCTCCACCATCCGCGGCAGCATCAGTTCCGCATCGAAGCCCGGAAACCACAGGCTCAGATTCAATGTATCCGCCATCGTTCGTAGCCCTCCACGGCATCACCGGCGCAGCTTACCGGCTGCGATCCGGAGGTGCGGTTCGAAGTGGCGATGCGCAACTTCGAACGCACCCCGCCTCTTTATGCTACCCCACCGCAACCACGGCGACGAGTGCCGTTGCTGCGCTCGTTTGTGCGCTCATTGCCGAGGTGTGCGTCATGCCCGAGGCCGGCTCTGCTTTGACACGTCGGACTCTTGGTTGCTAGTATGAAGGAGGTCGTAAAACCCTGCCTAGCCACGTCCCCGTCGTCTAGCCCGGCCTAGGACACCGCCCTTTCACGGCGATAACGCGGGTTCGAATCCCGCCGGGGACGCCA
>CAVUKX010000019.1:0-32302 GCA_963742165.1 uncultured Acidobacteriota bacterium
TTCGATTCCTACCGCGCTCACCACTTCCTTTATGTCAATCACTGCATGACCTCGTAGCGCTCGTCTTTTATGTGAATTCTGTTTGCAACCTACTGACTCAAACCAGTGTGTCGCACTCGTATTAGGTGAGGACCTGAGAATACCCGAGCGAGAATCTTCAGGATTTGTGCTTGGTAGTGCGGTTTGACTTCAAAACAGCTTTCATCTGTCATCTGCGTGAGGAATATTTCGTTCTGATCGTCCGTGAGGCAGGGTACAAGTTTTGCGTAATCGGCCAACCGTGGGTTTATCTTCATGAACTCAAACATGACTGTCTGAATCGTGAACGGGCGATCCAGCGTGACTAACCTGGGAGGTAGCGACCCCATGCGAGTTGTAACAGTGTGCTCTTGAGTGGCCCGTCATCCGTCGGCGTTCGGCGGATCACGGGCGATTATTTTCAAGAACGTGGAAGATGCTGAGACGCGGGAACAACCGCCGTTACCTGTGCCGAATCGGCGCTTTCCTGGCCGCTGCTGTTGACTGCCGTAACCACGTAATAGTTGTGTCTCCTGCCGTCACGCTTGAATCCATGTAGGCCTCCGCGGAAACAGGAGCAGAGGTTATCTTGCTGTAGGGTCCGCCTGACACCGAACCGCGATACACATTGAAGCCCGAAGCGGTTGAAGAGCTCTCTGTCCACGAAAGCGGATCCTGGTAAGTCACTGAAACAACGGCGGTTCCTGTGCCGGTCAGCGAAATCGATGCTGTTGGCGATGAGCCTGTATCGGTGAGGCGAACGGTTCCTGTTGTGCTTCCACTGCTCGTCGGGGCAAACGTTACTTGGAATGAACTGCTTCCACCGGCTGCCAGCACGAGCGGAAGAGTTAGCCCGCTTATCCCAAATCCAGTCCCACTACTGCTTGCAGCGGAGACCGTAACGCTCTCCCCTCCAGTGTTGCTCACCGTAACGGTCTGGGTGCTGGTCTGTCCGTCTGCAACGCTTCCAAACGCAACGGACGGGATCACGTTCAGCGCTCCAGCCGTAACGCCGCTTCCGTAAAGATTGATCTGCTGCACACCACTCCCGGCGTTGTCCTGTATCGTCAGCACCCCCGAGATCGCCCCGGAGGCAGCCGGCGTAAAGGTAATTCCAATATTGCACTGAGCCGATGCAGCCAGCGTCGCGCCGCAATTGTTAGTCTCGGAATAACCGGCACTCGCCGCAATAGAAGAAATCGTTAAGCTCGCGTTTCCTGTATTCGTAAGCGTAGCAGTATCGGCACTGCTGGTAGTTCCTACCGCCTGGGCACTGAATGTGATGCTGGAAGATGACAGACCTGCGACAGGCGCGGAGGCAGGTTTCGCCGCCACGACGATGCTCTCAGCCCGGGTTGCGGTGGCAGGCGTACTCTCAGAGTCTTTTACCTGCGCCGTAAAGCTGAAGGTTCCGGCCGCGCTCGGCGTGCCGCTGATTGTGCCAGAGCTGGAGAGTGTGAGCCCGGCAGGAAGGGAGCCAGAAACAACGCTCCACGAATAGGGCGAGGTTCCGCCCGTAGCCTGTATAACAGCCGAGTAACTACTGCCAGCCGTGCCGTTCGCAAGAGAACTGGTGGTGAGTTGCAGAGGAGCCACCGTCCCCTTGGTTAAAAGTGTGGCCGCGCAGTTGTTGGCGGTGTTGCTTTCGAGAACCTCACTGCCGTAATTGGCACAGGCCATCAGGTAATAGGTGCCAGTTATAGCCGGTAATGTCACCGTCGTAGTTACCGGCCCGGTGCTTCCACCTGGGCTCAGCGCCGATACCTGCCGATAACCTAAATAGGATCCCTTCGTCGTTCCATTGGTCGAGAGATAGAAGCCGGTGATCGAAGAAGCCGCAGCTCCGAGTCCCTGGTTGGTTGCCGTATCGCTAACCTGTACGGTGCCGCCCGATGTCGGAACGCTGGAGAGAACGCTAACGGCACTTTCTACCAGATCCGCACCCGCTACCGTCACAGGAGCCGATGCCGCGCAGTTGTTGGCGGTGTTGCTTTCGACAACCCCATTGCCGTAATTGGCACAGGCCATCAGGTAGTAAGTCCCAGCCAGGTTTGTCGGCATCGTCAGGCTGGCAGTCACCGGCCCGGTGCTTCCCCCTGGGCTCAGTGCCGCAACATACTTGTACCCTAAATAGCTGCCCTTAGTCGTCCCATCGGTCGAGAGGTAGTAGCCTACGATCGATGAGGCCGCAGAGACGGTGCCCTGGTTCACAGTGGTGCTGGTCAGGGTGATGCTTCCGCCGCTGGCCGGAGTGCCAGTGACGCTCACAGCCTGCTCGATGAAATCGACCCCCGCGGTCGCCGCATGCGCCAACTCGCTTGCTCCCTGCCATAGAAGGCTCAACAATAGGACGGCAAATATCTTGTGAGACGAAAGGCTGATTACCCATGCCCTCGACTTAACCAAACTTGATTTTCCTACATTCATCACAAACACCTTCCCCGCGGTGTGCGCACACTTGTAGCGGACCGCGGATTCACGACCTGATCTCGACGTATTCTGTTAAAACTTTGGCGTTGGACCGGTTCGGCAGGAAGAACCGCGTGTAGCCGACCGGCGTTCCCCAACCAACTCTTTCTGCAACTCTTGCTCTAGATATGGCAGTTACAATGCCAAATTCCGTAGAAATCGAGAGCTGCACAAACTCTGGAGGATAGCCCTTTGTTTTTAGTTGGTTAGACGAGCGCGAACGATCCCCTGGCGCGCAATGCGGAAGTCTGGCTCGCTTCGGGCTTTTGGCACAGCCGCAATTGGGCTCTAAGACGCATGCGCTGAGCTATCTCCATCACGGGAATTTGCCTTAAAAAGGATCTAAGTATGGATCTAAGTCTGGCTCGATAGAGAGCCGACGAGGCCAAGCCGATGGCTTGGTGCTCTGTTTATTTTCCCTGGAACTGCGCAACCTGCCCGCGCGCCAAACTGCGCCCGACGGCGGTTCAAAGGCGTTCACCTCGACCAGTCGGGAGATGGGCGCGCGGGTGAATGCCATTGACGTGATGATTGCTGACGAGGCGCTCGCAGTGGGATACCGGAAGAGAGCCTCTGGGCTTATGACAATGCAGGCATTAACTGAACATTGCCAAGTGGTTCACTATCGTATTCCCACCACGGCGAGCATGCGTCCGGTGACGTGCTCCTTGCGGTAGGAGAAGAACAGGTCGGTGTGGCAGGCGGTGCAGAGGTTGAGGGATTGGATGTTTTCTCCGGGGACGCCGGCGTCGAGGAGCTGGCACCAGTTGGCCTTGACCAGGTCGAGATGGCGGGACAGGGCGGGCTCGCCGTGTCCGGGGGCGCGCTGGTTTAAGAAGAGCATGGGATATTTGGTCTTGAGGCTCCAGCTGTCGAATACATCTTCGAAGAGTTCCCTGGAGTAGGCGAACTGGGAGTCGAACTCGTGCTCGACCTCCTCGCCGATTTCGTAGCAGCAGGCGCCGATGCCGGGGCCGAGGACGGCCACCAGATTGGCGGGGTCGCATCCCAGCTGGCGGCGCATTTCGCCGATGCCCTTCTCTACGATGCGCTGCACGGTGCCGCGCCATCCGGCGTGGAAGACGCCCACGGCTTTACGCTTGCGGTCGGCCACGATGACCGGGAGGCAGTCGGCGACTTTTACGGCTAGCAGCACACCCGAAGCGTTGGTGATGAGGCCATCGCCGGCAGCGCCGAGGGTCGGGTGAGCGTCGGGTCACGCTCCGCTGCCGGCCGCTGACGCGAGCCGTAAACGCGGTGGATCACCGCGGAATGCACCTGGTTGAGCACCACCAGCGGCCACGGGTTGCCGGATTCGTCCTGCGCCTTGAGCTTGCGCAGCAGGCGCGCGCGGTTCAGCGCCACGCATTCGGGCGTATCCTCGGCGGTGGAGGCCAGATTCAGCTGCTGGCCGCCGTATTCCTTGCTGACCCCGCCCTGGCGGGTGCTGAAGCCGTGGACGAGCCAGGGGATTCCGGCCAGTTTGCCGGATCTGAGGATTTTGACCGTGGGAACCTTGCGCGGCGGCGGGCTGGCCTGTTCGCGGTCGCGCAGGGCGCGCTGGGTTTTCAGGGTGGACGCCGTTTTGGGAACTGAGGCCGTCGGGCCTTCCGATAGGGACTTTTTCTTCGTGGTCACGGCTTCGATTGTAGCGAATGTCCGGCACCTGGCGTCAGCCCAGCCGGATACGCCTCCGGCGGCCCGTACCCGGCTCCGGGGCCGGCAGGCTTCCACTTCCCCGATTTCTTGCCAGGAAGTCGATTTACATTCTTGTTACAGTCGCCCCCGCGGGTTTAAATTGTAGGATGCACTTCGCAAGCCGGGGCTGGGTTCGCCTGAGCAGAATGGGGTTTTAGCGAATATGTACGAAGATTTCAGCACCACGGAGCGTTGGACAGGCGCTCCAGTTCGCTGTGTGTACCAGTGCATCGTGGTGGCGATTGCCACCCGCCATGCGGATGCGGTGGACGTGAAGTTCCTCGTCAACGGGCGTCCGGTGTGGATCGCCCTGGCGCTTCCCGCCTGGGCCGAGCACAAACGGCAGACCGGGAACTGCATCACGGACCCGATGACGGTGGAGATCGCCGGACATTATTTGCGCGGCATTCTGGAGAATGGCGACGAAAGCGGGCGCGATCTTTATACGCTGTCCGTAGCCGAGACCCTTCAGCATGTGGACGCGGTCCTGAAACAACAGGCCCTCGCCCCCGCCGGCTAGCGCGACGACGCGGCCGTACCGTTGGAGTATAAGGAACGTCTGCCGTGCTCCAATCCGGCGACGGGTAAGTTTTCTGTTTTTTGCTCGGTATTGCGCATCCAAAGATTGCATTTTCAGGAGAGCCTTCGTATGTCAACAGCAGCACAGTCAAGCGCAATCGCGGAACTGATCCGCGGCGAGAAAGTTCACTTCAACCTGACTCCGATCGAACTGGTGGAATATGCCATCCGCCGCGGGGAAGGCAAACTGGCCGACACCGGGGCCCTGGTCTGCCTTACTGGAGCACGCACGGGACGCTCGCCCAAGGACCGCTTCATCGTCAAGGACGCCGAAGCCACGCACGTGGACTGGAACGACAGCAACCAGCCCTGTACCGCCGAGCTTTTCGACTCCGTCTATCAGAAGGCGCTCAGCTACCTGCAGGGGCGCGAGCTGTTTGTGCAGGAGCTGTTTGCTGGGGCCGACTCGACGTACCGGTTGAAGGTGCGCTTCGTGAATGAGAACGCCTGGCACAACATGTTCGTGTGGAACCAGTTTGTGCGTCCCACGGCCAGCGAACGCGAAGGCTTTGAGCCGGAGTTCACGGTGATCTCCGCGCCTGGCTTGCTGCTGGACCCGAAGACCGACGGCACCCGCTCGGAGGTCTTTATCGGCGTCAGCTTCTCGCGCCGCATCATTCTTGTGGTGGGCACCGGATACGCCGGAGAGATGAAGAAGTCGATCTTCTCCGCCCTGAACTACCTGCTGCCGGAGCGCAACGTGTTCCCCATGCACTGTTCGGCCAATGTCGGCGAAAAGGGCGACACGGCGCTGTTCTTCGGACTCTCGGGCACCGGCAAGACGACTCTTTCGGCCGATCCGGACCGCCGCCTGATCGGCGACGACGAACATGGCTGGAGCGATAAGGGCATCTTCAACTTCGAGGGCGGATGCTATGCCAAGTGCATCAAGCTGAGCCAGAAGAACGAGCCCCAGATCTGGAACTCGCTGCGCTTTGGCGCCGTGCTGGAAAACGTGGTGATCGACGAAGCCCGCCACGCCGACTATGACGACGACAAGCTGACCGAGAACACCCGCGCCAACTATCCGGTGGAATTCATCGACGGCGCCGTGATCCCCAGCGTCGGCGGACATCCCAAGGTTGTGGTCTTCCTCACCGCCGATGCCTTCGGCGTGCTGCCGCCGGTTTCCAAGCTGTCGCCGGAACAGGCCATGTTCCACTTCCTGAGCGGCTACACCGCCAAGGTCGCCGGCACCGAAGCCGGCGTCACGGAGCCACAGGCGACGTTCTCGACCTGCTTTGGCGCACCCTTCATGCTGCAAGCGCCGCGGGTTTACGCCGAACTGCTGCGCAAGCGCATGGTGGAACACGGCGCCGAGGTCTGGCTGGTGAACACCGGCTGGCAGGGCGGCAAGTATGGAGTCGGCAAGCGCATGGCGATTCCCTACACCCGCGCCATGGTGACCGCCGCGGTGGATGGCACGCTGAAGAACGGCGAGTTCGTGCTCGACCCCGCCTTCGGCCTGGCGATTCCCAAGCACGTGCCCGGAGTGCCGGATGAGGTCCTGATGCCGCGCAATTCGTGGACCGACAAGGCCGACTACGACAAGACCGCCGCCCACCTGACCGAGCTGTTCGAGAAGAACATCCAGAAGTTCGATGTTCCTGACGCGGTTCGCAAGGCCGGCCCAAAGCCGCCGCAGAAGTAGCTCTCGAATCTTTGCTCCGCCATCCCACGCCGCTGCCTTGCGCAGCGGCGTTTTATTTTAGCCGCGCAGCGCAGAATAGCCCGCCGATTCTCCCCGGCGGGCTATTTCTTTCCGGCTACTGCTTCTTAGCGGACTGCGTCGTTGTGCTTCTTGGCGTAGATGTTGGCGCTGGCCTTGTCCTGTCTCTTGTTGAGGTTGGCCTGCTCGCCTTTCGTCAGGTGGCCGTTGTGCGCCGCCATGTCCTTCTTTTCCGAGTGATCGATGCGCTGTTGCTGCCGTTCCAGCTTGACCGACTCGTGGGGCGTAAGCTCGCCGCTCTTCTCGCCGTTGGCGATGCGGTCCTGCTGGTTCTGCTGGCGCTGGTTTACTTCGTTGACGCGCGGATGGCCCGGGTCAACTACGCCGGGGCCGGCGCCGGCGGTGTTGGGGTTCTGGGCGAAGCCAGGAGCGGCGAGCAATCCGCTGAAGGCCAGGGTAGCGATAGAGAGTAGCAGTGTGCGTTTCATGACTCTATAAACCTAGTTTCTTCTCCAGAGTTGCGGAACTATATTTTTCATCTGCCGCGAAACAAAAGTACCCGCACCTGGGTTGCTCCGGCGGCTCGAATCGGAGTGGGAAATCCATCCCTACCCGGGCAGCGCCCGGCGGCGCGCTACAATATCTCCCTATGGATCTCGACGCGATACAGCAGGCCTTGCGCGAGCAGGGCTTCGATGGCTGGCTCTTCTACGACCATCATCATCGCGACGAGATTGCGTACTCCATCCTTGGGCTGGGCGAGTTGCACGCCACGCGGCGCTGGTTCTACCTGATCCCGGCATCGGGCGAGCCGCTGAAGTTGAATCATCGCGTGGAGCCGCGCCACCTCAGCACTCTTCCCGGCGTGCAGCAGCACTACGGCGGCTGGCGCGAGCTGCATGAAAAGCTGGCCGCCATGCTCCAGCCGTACCACCGCGTCGCCATGCAGTACTCGCCCAACAATGACATTCCGTCTGTGTCGCTGGTGGATGGCGGCATGCTGGAGCTGATACGCAGCTTTGGCGTGGAAATCGTCTCCTCCGCCGATCTGGTTTCGCGCTTTGAGGCCACGCTCAGCGACGCGCAGATTGCGACGCACTTTGCGGCGCGCGACTGCATGGATGCCATTATGGCCGCCGCGTTTCAGGAGATTGGACATCGCGTGCGGCAGAATCATCGAGACCAGGGCGGCTGGGATGAGTGGGGCGTGCGGCAATGGCTGGGCGAGGCATTCGGGCGCGAGAACCTGGTCACCGACGCCCTGCCCATCGTGGCCGCCAACGAAAACGCGGGCAACCCGCACTACGAGCCCACCGCCGAGCAGACCCGGCCGATCCATCCCGGCGACTTCATTCTGCTGGATATGTGGGCCAAAAAGGACACGCCCGGCGCGGTGTACTACGACATCACCTGGACCGGAGTTCTGGGCCAGCCCTCGACCCGCCACCACGAGATCTTCCACCTGGTGCGCGACGCGCGCAAAGCGGCCTCGCAGACAGTGATCGACGCCTTTGCCGCCGCACGGCCCATGGAAGGCTGGCAGGTGGACGATGCGGCGCGCGCCGTGATCGACCGGGCAGGGTACGGCGACTGCTTTGTGCACCGCACGGGACACTCGATTGGGACCAGCGTGCACGGCAACGGCGCAAATATGGACAACCTGGAAACCAAAGATACCCGACAGATTCTGGCGAATACGATATTCTCAATAGAGCCTGGAATTTACCTGCCGGAGTTTGGCGTGCGCAGCGAGGTGGATGTGCTGGTGCAAAACGGCCAGGCGCAGGTCACCGGACGGCAGCAGGAAGAGTTAGTGATTTTCTAAATGGCGAACGAAAAAGCAAATGAAAACGCGGCGCAAGCCGGCATGATATCCGTGGTAGCTCCGCTGGCCGGCTGGCTCATTCCCGGCCTCGGACACTTCATCCAGAAGCGCTGGATTCGCGGCGCGCTCATCTTCTTCAGCGTCACGATCATGTTCTTCTGCGGAATCGGCATGTCGGGCAAAACCTACGGCTTCAATCTGGGCGACCTGCTGGAGATGCTCGGCTTTGTCGGCGACTTCGGCAACGGGCTGCTGTACTTCCTCGCCCGCGGCATGGAATGGGGCCCGGCGGCGATCTTCCGCGCCACCTCGGACTACGGCACCAAGTTCATCGTCTGCGGCGGCCTGCTCAACGTGATCGCCGCCATCGACGCGCACCATATCGCCATCGGAAAGAAACAGTGAGGGGGAAGAAATTATGACGCTCAACTTTTCTCACTTCACCGCCGCGCTCATCTTCGCCATCTGCGCCTCGATCGTCTTCGGAATCACCCAGCGCGACACCCCCCGCTCGATGATTCGCTACGGCCTGTACTGCTTCGGCTGGTTCATCGGCGGAGTGCTGGCGGCGGGCTGGGCGATGTGGTTCATCAAGCGGTAGAGGGATGCTGTGTCGAGATAGTGAGCGACTTGGCGATTATGCAGCAGCTATCGCTCTCACAACGCGCCTAAGATGCGCCGTTTCCGAGCGATGTATTCATTTCTAAGAGGGTCATCCTGAGAGTTTGTGACTTTTTCGATTTCTCAAAAAATCGGTGTTGCAAATACAGATACTTACGTTGCGAAAAACGCCACAAAATCAATAAAGTCACAAACTCTGAGGCATAGCCGAAGGACCCCAACAGCTCACATCCACACGTGCCGCCCCAAACTTTTCGGCCACCAATACAGTGAGCTACTTGGCGATTATCCGCCATGTCTTCTTTGTCCTACAGTCCGCCTCTTTGATGGAGCGTGATGTCAACTCCGCCGAACCGGGCCACCTGCAAATCAGGATCGATCTTCCCACTGTAGTCGATCTCCAGATGGTCCGCCGAGAGCCATCGCATCTCAAGGTTTACGCCTCCACCGGCATTCTCTTGGCTCAAGGTATACGCCTTGTGTATCGGTCCGCCGTCAGGGTATTCGAGGATGTCAAACGGCTTGTCTCCATTGATGACGGTGCCGTTGAGCCTCCTTAGAGTCACCACTGTTTCGACCGATGCCGAACCGAAACCACCCTCCTGATCTGTGTAGGCCGTCGCAAGCCAGGCTCCATCGGGTGATCGCAATTCGGTCCGCCAAACCACAGGATCGTATCGGCATCCTCTCCACAGCGCGAACATAGCCAGTACCGCAAACAACGCCATCCACCAACGCTTCAAAGCGGCCCCCGCAAATCAATGTATGGCGAACAGTTTACGACAGGCGCGTTCCGGTTTGATTACGGGCTGCCGTAAGCTCGGATCATACCTGTCGCAAAAAGGGCTAGTGTCCACCTATCCGGCTTTTCTGCTTGCGCCCTTTTCTTAACACCTCTGGTCGTAACTCTGTCCAACAAACATTCTGCGTTCCGTTATTGGCCCTCGCGCGCGCGATCGTGAGTACATTTTGAAACCCCTGCCTCGATTCGCTCATCCATCAAGACGGAGGATTCTTTCACGATGGCAACCGAGGTAAAAGCACTGGTATTCGAAGTTCCGGCTCTCACCTATGCATACGAGGCGCTGGAGCCCTACATCGACGCGCAGACCATGCATCTGCATCATGACAAGCACCACCAGGCCTACGTGGACAATGCCAATGCCGCCATTGCCAAGGCCCCGGAGCTGGCGGGCAAGTCCGGCGAAGAGATTCTGGCCAACCTGGCCGCGGTCCCGGAAGCGGTGCGCGGCGCCCTGCGCAACAACGCCGGCGGACACGTCAACCACTCGATGTTCTGGTCGATCATGGGACCGAACGCGGGTGGCGCGCCCAGCGGACTGATCGGCGAGGCCATCGTCCAAACCTTCGGCGACTTCGCGCAGTTCCAGGAGAAGCTGAACGATGCCGGCGTCAAGCAGTTCGGCAGCGGCTGGACCTGGCTGGCGCTGGGTTCCGGCGGCCTGCAGGTGCTCTCCACGCCCAATCAGGACAACCCGATCTCGCAGGGGCTGCAGCCGATTCTGGGCAACGACGTATGGGAGCACGCCTACTACCTGAAGTATCAGAACCGCCGCGCCGAGTACCTGAAGGCATGGTGGAATGTGGTCAACTGGGCCGAGGTCAACAAGCGCTACGAAGCCGCGCTGAAAAAGTAACTGACGGGCGCCCGCGGGCGGCAGCGGCATCTTTTGCCGCGTTACCCGGCTGCGAAGCTCGCTTATCCCAACGGACGCAGAGTGTCTGCGTCCGTTTTTGTTTGGCTGCGCAAATTCCTCGTGTAATTTCTTTGTCACGTTCGCTGCGAGGCGCCGCCTTGCACGCCTGCTGCAGGCGTACCATCGAGTGAATGGAAGACACCGTCCATAGCGTGGGCGAGGAGATCGCCAACAGCGTCTCCCACGGCATAGGCGCTGGCCTTGGCATCGCGGGGCTGGTGCTGCTGACCCTGCGCGCCGCCGCCGGGGGCACGCTCGCCATCGTCTGCGCTGTCATCTTCGGAGCCTCCATCGTTCTGCTCTATCTCAGCTCCACCCTCTACCATTCGCTGGGGCACACCCGCGCCAGCCGCGTGCTGCGCTCGCTCGACCACGGCTCCATCTACGTGCTCATCGCGGGAACCTACACGCCCTTCACCCTGATCGGTCTGCGCGGCTCGCTGGGATGGACGCTGTTCGGCATCGTCTGGATCTGCGCCCTCGCCGGGGTCATCCTCAAGTCCTTCGCCGCCGGCCGCTGGGGAGTGGTCTCCACCGCCATGTATCTGGCGATGGGATGGGCCTGCATCTTTACCCTCAAGCCGATGTACCACCGGCTGTCTCATCCGGTCCTGGGCATGCTGCTGGCTGGCGGGGTCTGCTACTCGGTGGGAATTGCCTTCTACGCCTCGCGGCGCAGATACATGCACTTTCTCTGGCACCTTTGGGTGCTCGCCGGGACCGGCTGCCACTTCGCCGCCATCTGGATGCTGCTGCGGTAGGGGCTTGGAGCAGATCGAATCCACGGAGCACAGATAACTGCCGTCCTCGGGGGCACCCGGGCCGAAAAGTCTCTGGAGCATCTGCGAAGATTTGAACCGTGCAGGGATTCCTCGCGGCGCTCGGAATGACAACTAAAAAACTACGGCTCTTATTGCTGGCTCTTGATGTGATCCAGGAAGAGCTGCTCGACCGGGCGGTCGTAGCTGCGCAGGACGTGGCGCATGGTGCGCCCGCTGACCAGGTGGCAGACTTCCTCGGCCATGTTCTTCACATGGTCGCCGGCACGCTCAATCTCCTGCGCCATAAACAGAACGTGGAAGCTATCCAGCCGGCGCAGCCCTTCGCAGGGCTCCAGATGGCGGAAGGTGACGACGTTGCGCAGGCGGTCGATCTCGGCGTCGGCCCGGAGCACATTCACCGCTTTGTCCAGCGAGCGGCTGCGGAAGGCCGCTTCCACGTCGTCCAGCATTCGTTCCAGCTGTGAGGTCATCACCATCAGGTCGCGAAGATCGTCGTGGTCCATGCTGACGGCCACCGCTTCGGCGCGATTGACAAAGCTGAGCAGCAGATCGCCGATGCGCTCCAGGGAGATTCCGAATTTCATGCAGGCCAGCAGCAATCTGGCTTCATCGGCGGGTACCTGGGTGATGGTGGAGGTCACAAGGTCGTCGATATCGCGGTCCAGCGAATCCAACTCGCGCTCGCGGTCGCGCACCTCGCTGAACATGGATTTGGAGGCGGTGGCGATGCCTTCGGCGGCCGCAGAGGCGGCCCGATGGCCGACGCGAAACGCATCGAGCGTCAGCTCCAGAAGGTGCGACCCGGCAATCGGCAATACGTTTGACTCGCCCATGACGAAACTCCTTCTGGAAGAATGAACCCCCGGCGAAATGTTGAGAGGCCCGGGCGGATCGAGATCCGCTCCGGGAGCCTCTCAAGCCCCCAACTACATTGATTCAAACTTATCGATGCAGGTTTTCAATCGTGTGAGCACAACGTGAAATTTTCGTGAACGCCCTGTTCGCCAATACCGAATTGGCAATCCCCTTGACTCAAAGCGGGCTCACGCGCGCTTCCAGCAGGGAGAAGACAAAGGTGCATCCGTGGTTCAGCTCGCTTTCCGCGGTGATGCTGCCGCCGTGCGCCAGCATGATGTGCTTGGCGATGGCCAACCCCAGGCCCGTGCCTCCGCTCTCGCGCGAGCGCGCCTTGTCCACCCGGTAGAAGCGCTCGAAGAGGCGCTGCAGATGTTCGCTGGCGATGCCTGGACCGAAGTCCCGCACGTAGAACTGCACAAAGCCCTCGATGTCGTGCGCGCCAATCAGGATGCGGCCACCCTGGGCGGCGTACTTGGATGCATTGTCGATGAGATTGGAAAAAACCTGGAAGACGGCGTCGCGGTCGGCCGAGACCATCTTCAACGCCTCGTTCACCACCTCGAGCGTCATGCCGGAATCGGCGCGGTGATCGTGGAAGTAGTCGGAGGCATCGCGCAAAAGCTCGGCGGCGGAAACCGGGCGCAGTTGCAGCTTCTTGTCGCCCGACTCCACCCGCGCCAGAATGAGCAGGTCCTCGGTGAGCCTTGCCATGCGCTGGGCGTTTTTGCGGATGATCTCCAGAAAATCGCGCAGCGTCTCCTCCGAGTTGACGCCGTCGAGCAAGGTCTCGGCATAGCCCTGGATGGAGGTGAGCGGGGTGCGCAGCTCGTGGGAGACGTTGGCGATGAAATCGCGGCGCGTGCGTTCGATGCTTTCGGCCTCGGTGAGGTCGTGCAGCACGGCCACCAGTCCACCGGAGGGCATGGGGGCCACGGTGGCCGCAAAAACCCGTCCCGGAACAAAGTTGTTGACCCGCGCGGTGACCAGTTTGTGGTGTTCCGAGGCCTCCTGAATAGTGGCCAGAAAATTGGGGTCGCGCACCGTTTGCACCACCGGCTGGCCCAGCCGGATGCCGGTCGGGGTCACCATCTCCATGCGCCGGTTGGCCCACTGGGTGCGGCCGTCGCGCGAGATGGCAATGACCGGCTCCTGCATGCTGTTGAGCACCGCTTCCAGTTCGTTGCGGCTGTCTTCCACCTGCTGGAAGCTGGTTTGCAGCTTGCGGGCCGTGGCATCCAGCGCCGCCGCTACCTTGCCGATCTCGTCACTCTGATATTCGGACAGACGCGCGGAAAAGTCGCCTTCGGCGATCTTTCCGGCAAAGACCACCATTCGCTCCAGGCGCGCGCTCATGCTTTTGGAGGCAACTGCCGAGAGCACAACCGCGATCAGCCAGGCCATCAGAAAGGCGAGCCCCAGCAAGCGCCACAGTGTATGGTGCGCCTCGGCAATGGCGGTAAGAGGAACTGCCAGCCGGACGGCGCCTCCGGGGACCGGCTGCGCGACGTAGAGGAAGTCCTCCCCTGCGGTGCTGCCGGTGCGGATGTCGCTTCCAACCTGGCCGGCCAGTGCCGCCTGGAACTCCTTCCGGCGTAGCGGGTTCTCCGTCTCATCGGAATCGCCGCTGCTGTCGGCCAGCAGGTGTCCGTGGCTGTCGATCACCGTGGCGCGTGCCCCGGAGGCTTCGGCAAAGGATTGGGTGGCATGCTGCAGGTTGGCACTGGAGAGCGGAGCGGCGGCAACTTGCCGGGCAAACATCGCCGTACTCTGCTGTGCGTTGTTTTCTATCTGGCGGTGCAGCGAGTCGCCCCAGACGTGCGTGACGGCGATGGCAAGGGTCAGAACAAGTGCGGCGATGACAACGGTAAAGAGTAGAACCAGATTGAAGAAAATCCTCTTCTTCACTTCAAGGCCTCAAACCTGTATCCCGCGCCGCGCACCGTGCGCAAATACTGCGGCTCCTCGGCGTCTTTTTCAATTTTCTCACGGATGCGGCGCACATACACATCCACCGAGCGCGGCGTGACGTAGGCGGTGTCGCGCCAGACGGCGTCGAGCAGCTGGTCGCGGGTAAAGACCCGGCCGGGATGCCGCGCCATGTATTCCAGCAGGCGGAACTCGGTGGCCGTGGTGGCTACCTGCTTGCCCCGCACCTTCAGGATCATGGCGCCGCTGTCGATTTCGATATCGCCGGTGCTGATGACCTCGGGCGCCAGCGGGCGCTCGAAGCGGCGCAGGACGGCCTTGACGCGCGCGATCAGCTCGCGCGGGCTGAAGGGCTTGCCCACGTAGTCGTCGGCGCCGAGCTCAAGGCCCAGCACACGGTCGCTCTCGCTGGACTTGGCCGTGAGGAAGATGACCGGAGTCATCGCAATCGCCTGATCCTGCCGGATGCGGCGGCAGAGCTCGAAGCCATCCCCGCCGGGAATCATGATATCGAGCAGGAACAGCACGGGCTTTTCGCGTTCCGCCTCGGAGATCACCAGCCCGCCGCTGGCAAAAATACGAACCTGGAAACCGGCGGCTTCCAGGTGGTGTTTCACCAGCCGGGCAATATCGGCTTCATCTTCCACAACAAAGATAAGGGGCTTCATCAGCTCCATTGTATTCAGCCGCGGCATCGGCGGGAACTGCCACGAGAGGATTTCACGCGGCTGTAACATTCGGGCGCCCGCGGCCGGAGCGGGGATGTTGCCGCGTACCCGGCGGCGAAGCCCCGCGGTCTTTGCCGGGTGCCCCAGGTTCAGCGCCGCGTTCTTGCGGCGCTAACCTGGGAAAGCAGGACATATCAACCCATCCGCCTTAGCGGAACGGATTGATATAGGAACTCCAGCCGCGGGTCATGTAATCGGAGAGGCTGAGGCCGGCCAGCAGCATCCAGAAAAAGATCGCCGCAACCATGACTGCTTTGGTCAGGGCGGTCGAGGTGCGCAGTTCCATGAAGAACAGCAGCACCAGCATCGCCTTGACCGTCGCGATGGCCAGGGCAACGATGGCGTTGAACGGGCCAAGCTCCAGGGTCGAGGCGAAGACGGTCAGCCCGGTGAGCACCAGCAGCGCGGCCCAGACGAAGACGAATGTTTTGACGGTAGGGTGTGCGTGTTCGTTCATGGTTTCTCTCTCCTACCCTCCGGGGTGATGGTGGCTGATCAGATAGAGCAGCGGGAAAAGGTAGATCCAGATCAAGTCGACAAAGTGCCAGTACAGCCCTACCAGCTCCACCGGTGAGTTGTACTCCGGACTGAAACGCCCGCGGGCGTTGGCGATCAGCAGCCAGGTCAGCAGTCCGGCGCCGATGATCATGTGGAGCGCGTGCATTCCGGTCATGGCAAAGTAGAGCGAGAAGAACATCTGCACCTGGCGGGGATCGTAGTTGCCCTGGTGCTCGAAGTGAAAGGTCGCGCCGGGAAACTCGTGGTGAATCCAGTGTCCGTGGTATTCCACGCCCTTCAGGCCGAGGAAGCCGAGCCCCAACACCAGCGTCAGGACGAGGAACAGCCCGGTGAGTTTGCGGTTGCCAAGCTTGGCGAAGTGCACCGCCATCACCATGGTCAGAGACGAGCAGATCAGCACCGCCGTATTGGCCGTGCCGTACTGAATCTCCATCGTGCGGCTGCCCGCAACCCAGGCGTTGTAGTAGGAGAGCCGGTAGATGAGGTAGGTGGCAAACATGCCGCCGAAGAACATGATTTCCGTGACCAGGAAGATCCACATGCCGAACGTGGCCGTGGCCTTCTGCTGCTCCAGGTCAGCGAAGTGATGCTTCAGGTTCTGGACCGGTACTGCCAGCTCGCTATCCGCCAACTTCCACCTCCTTGCCGGGCGCGTCGATCTCGCCGTAGTTGTAGGCTTCCCAGGTGACGACCGGCGTCTCGTCGAAATTGAACGTCGTCGGAGGCGAGGAGGTCATCCACTCCAGCCCGGCCGCTTTGAACGGATTGGGCCCTGCGTCCTTGCCGTATTGCAGGCTCCAGACGAAGTAGATCATCGGCAGCAGGAACCCCACCGCCAGAATCGAGGCGCCCGCCGTGGACATCACGTTCAGCACCTGGAACTCGGGCGGATAGTTATGGTAGCGGCGCGGCATGCCCATGTAGCCGAGGAGAAACTGCGGGAAGAAGGTGAGGTTGAAGCCGGCAAACACCAGCAAGGCGCTCAGCTTGGCAAACCCCTCCGGATACATCTTGCCGGTCATCTTGGGCCACCAGAAGTGCAGCGCGCACATGAAACCGGTGACCGCGCCGCCCACCATGATGTAGTGGAAGTGCGCCACCACGAAGTAGGTGTCGTGCACATGCAGGTCCAATCCAACCGCTGCCAGGAACAGGCCGGTGAGTCCGCCGACGGTGAACAGGCCGATGAAGGCGAAGGCGTAGAGCATCGGAGTCTCAAAGGTGATGGAGCCCTTGTAGAGCGTCGCCGTCCAGTTGAAGACCTTCACGGCCGAGGGAATCGCCACGAAGAAACTCAGCATCGAGAAGATAAGCCCCGCGTAAATGGAGATTCCGGCGACGAACATGTGGTGGGCCCACACCAGAAAGCCCAGCACGGCGATGGCAATCGACGACATCGCAATGAAGTCATAGCCGAAGATCCGCTTGCGGGAGAAGCAGGCGATCACTTCGGTGATCACGCCCATGCTCGGCAGAATCATGATGTAGACGGCAGGGTGCGAATAGAACCAGAACAGGTGCTGGAAGAGCAGCGGATCGCCGCCCAGGCGGGCATCGAAGATGCCGAAGTGGAAGATGCGCTCCAAGGCTACCAGCACGATCGTGATGGCCAGCACCGGCGTACCCAGCACCATGATGACCGAGGTTGCATAGTGTGCCCAGATGAACAGCGGCAGCCGCCGCCAGGTCAGTCCCGGCGCCCGCATGCGATGGATCGTGACGATGAAGTTCAGTCCCGTAAAGATCGACGAGAAGCCGACAATAAACACGCCGACTGCCGCGGCGACCACGTTACTGTTCGAGTAGGTGCTGGAGTACGGCGTGTAGAAGGTCCAGCCGGTATCGATGCCGCCGGTAAGGATGGCGTAGAGCATGAAGCACGCCCCCAGCATGTAGATGTACCAGCTGGCCAGGTTCAACTTGGGGAAGGCCAGATCCTTGGCGCCGATCATCATCGGAACCAGGAAGTTGCCGAACACCGACGGGATCGACGGGATGAGGAAGAGGAAGATCATCACCATGCCGTGCATGGTGAACAGCTTATTGTAGTTGTCGGACAAGACCAGGTCGCCGGCCGGGGTCAGCAACTCCAGGCGGATCAACATGGCGAAAAGGCCGCCCAGGAAGAAGAACACCGTGATCGAGATCAGATACAGGATCGCAATGCGCTTGTGGTCGGTGGTCAGCAACCACGATTTGACGCTGTAATCCGCATTCAGGTAATTCGTCTTCGCTTCGGTCGAGTGGCTCGCTGTTTCCATATTTGACCCTCTACGGCTGCGCCGGTGGATTGACCGGCGTGGATTTCGTTGCGGGCTCGGCAGCAGGCGCCCCTTGATCGCTCTTGGCGGCCGACGGTTCGACCTTGGGAGCGACGGGATAGTTCCCCGAGTCCGGATTGCTGACCGGGAGCGGCAGGTTCGCCGTGCCGTTGCCCAGCGCCTTCACATAGGCAACCAGTCCGATCACTTCCTCTTCCGTCAGCTGCCCCTGGAAGGTCGGCATGATGTTCTTGAAGCCGCTTACGATCTTTACGCCCGGATTGAGAATCGACTCGCGTACATAGCTTTCGTCGGCGGTCACCGTGCGCCCGTCATCGAGCAGCACCGGCTTGCCGAAGAGCCCAACCAGATTGGGCGCCCGTCCGGCCACGTCGGCACGATGGCACATCGAGCATCCGTATTGCTGGAAGCTCTTCTCCCCCGCCGAGGCCAGCGATCCGTCCACCCCGCCGGCGGCCCACCGTTCGTAGTCCACCGGGTCCATCACCACCACTGTACCCACCATTTGCGAGTGATTGGTGCCGCAGTATTGCGAGCAGAACAGGTGATAGCGCCCCGGCACCGTGGGATGGAACCAGGTCGAGGTGTAGCGGCCCGGCAGCACATCCGCCTTGATGCGGAAGGCCGGCACGAAGAAGTCATGAATCACGTCCTGCGAGGTCATAATCATGCGCACATCGCGGCCCACCGGAACGTGCAGTTCGTTGATCTCCCGCTGCCCGCCGGTGTGCTCGAACTTCCACATCCACTGCTTGCCCACGCAGTAGATCTCCATCGCCCCCTTGGGCGGACGCGTCTGCATGAAAAAGATCACCGCCGACCAGACAAAGATAATCATCACGATGCCCAGCGGGATGCCGGTCCAGAGCAACTCCAGCGCCGTCGAGCCGTGAATCTGAACCGCGTGCGGGTGGCGTTCCTTGCGGTAGCGGATGGCAAAGAACAGGATCAGCGCGGAGATCAGCACGGTGAAAAAGGCAGCCACCGCCACCAGGAAAAAGTACAGTGCGTCAACGTGCCCAGCCATAGAGCTGGCGCGCGGCGGAAATAGTGGCAGATTTGACCACATAGCGATTTATGCCCGTCCTGTTCCGATCTCTTGATCGTGCTTCTCACTGCGAAACAGCAGTACAAGAGCGCCGCCCAATATCAGTACCGTGGCGGCGCCGGCCAGCCGCATAATGTTGGTAATCACCGCGCCATATCGCCCGGAGCGCGGATCGTAGTGATAGCAGTAGAGCAGAACCTCATCGGCCAGCGAGCCGATCTTGTTCTGCGAGGCTTCCACAATCCCCAGCCGCATGTCCCTGGCCGAATACTCCACGCCGTAGTAGTACTGCGCGATCCGGCCCTGCGGCGTAACCAGCACGATGCCGGCGGCGTGGGCGAACTGATCCAGCCTGGGGTCGTACTGGTAGCGCCAGCCGATGGCATCGGCCAGCGCCGAGATCTGCGACTGCTCGCCGGTCAAAAAATGCCAGCCCTGGGCGGCATTGGGGTTCCCCAGCCGCTTCAGGTAGGACTCTTTCTTGTTGGCAGCCAGCTCTGGAGTCTCGCGCGGATCAATGCTCAAGGTCACAATTTCAAACTGCTTGCCCGGCACAAACCCGATCACCTTCAACGCCGCGGTCAGCCCGTTCAATACCTCGGTGCACAGCATGGGGCATTGGTAGTACACCAGGTTCACAATCACCGGCCGCCCGTCATGGAAGTAGTCGCCCAGCCGCACCGTCTTTCCCTGCTCGTCCTTGAAGGTAAGATTCAACGGCACCGGCTCGTTCAGGCGCTGGTCGATGCCCACCCCTTCCAGCCCCGGCGGAGCCACCGTTTTGGTATCGGGCGGAGTAAAGTATTGCGCGCCGGCCACGCCGCATAGCGCCGAAACCAGCGTCAGGCTCAAAGCCAGCTTCCGGATTGTTCCATGCCACAACATCGTCATCTGGTCCCCGCGAAGCTGTCGCGGTTGCTGCGCCGCCTACTTGCCGGCGGAAGAATTCCCCGTCTCGTCCGTCCCTGTCGCTTCCGGCGGCGTCGCGGCCGTTGCGGCTTCTGCCTCAGGCGACGGATAGGAGTACACCTCTGACGCGCCGGGGTAGTTCGGTAACTCCGCCCCACCTGCCCGCGCCGGCAGCCGGGTCACAACCTGCTTCATCGCCTCATTGATCGGCAGATGCACGTTGCCATGCTGATCCCGCCAGGGCTGGGCCGTCAGCGCCGCCGACTCCTCTTCCAGTAGCTTGGTCATCTCTCCGGCTTCGCCCACAAAGCGGTTGTCCAGTCCGGTCTGGGTTAGGTGACGCAGCAGACGCGGTTCAGGAAACTGCTGGAGGTTCACATTCGCCGTGTTCATCAGGACTTTGTCGCGCGGCGTAACCGTCTGCTGCGCCAGCGGACTGATCTCCTGTTCGTGCTTATCGGCGAACCGGGTCATCCCAGCGTACAGTCCAAGAACGGCGAGATGGATGGCGATGGCAAAAACCGCCAGCACGAACAGGAAGATCAGAACGCCCTTCGCGCTCAGGTCGCTCTTGTCGTACTCCACGCTGGCATTGCGCTCAGCGCCGTTTCCGTTTCCGTGTCCGTGATTAATGGCCATGACTTGGCTCCCAGAGACGCGGCAGCATTGGTTCGGTTACCACCAGCAGAGGATGCCTGCCGAGTTGCCAGAAGAAGCTCCCCAGCCATAGGCTCACCAACGCCAACGGTGCCGCAAAATAGGTCCAGTGATA
Organism: uncultured Acidobacteriota bacterium; assembly: GCA_963742165.1. Taxonomy (GTDB): domain Bacteria; phylum Acidobacteriota; class Terriglobia; order Terriglobales; family Acidobacteriaceae; genus TOLSYN. The sequence continues at coordinate 20,422 of CAVUKX010000019.1, forward strand.
GGTAAGTTGATGCGCCTGCACGCCCGTCCCCGGAAACGGATTGGGCGCCACCAGCCAGTACAGGTCCACGTAGCGCATCACCAGCACCAGCAGCGCCACCGGAACCAGCTTGCGCGCGTCGCGCTTGAGCGAACGCGAGAGCAGCAGCAGGAAGGGCAGCGAAAACTGCAGTAGCACCAGAGCCAGCGCCACCGCCTGCCAGCCGCCGTGCAGCCGGTTGAGATACCAGACGATCTCGTCGGGAAGATTTCCCGCCCAGATGATGAGCCACTGCGAGAAGCTGAAATACGCCCACACCATGGTAAAGGCGAGCATCAGCTTGCCGTAATCGTGCAACTGGTCTGCCCCCAGAATCCGGTCGTACGGCGCGTACTCGCGCAGCGCGCAAAGGATCACGATCATCAGCGCCATCACCGAGAGCATTTCGCTGATCATGAAGAACATCCCGAAGATGGTCGAGAACCAGCCCGGATCCAGCGACATGACCCAGTCGGTTGCGGCCAGCGTGATGGTGATGCCATAGACCAGGATTCCCGGACCGGCCCACACCTTGAGCCTCTGCCACACTTGCGGCGAAGCGTCGCCATCCTGCTTCAGCGAGCCGCCGCGCAGCGCCCACGCCCACAGGTTCCAGATGGCGAAGTAGAGCACCGCGCGCAGCGTCCAGAAGCCATCGTTCAGATACCCGGCCTTGGCCGCGACCTCGTGATGCGAGGCGACGTAAGCCGGGTCCAGCCAGATATACAGGTTGTGGCGCCCCAGCCAGATGGGCAGAAACAGAATCGTCAGCAGCGGAAGATTGCCCACCGCGGCTTCCATCACCCGGCGGCCGATCATCCACCAGTTGCCGCCCGTCAAGTGGCCCAGCATCAGCAGCGCCAGCGATCCCAACGAAAAGCCCAGCACCAGCATGTAGCCGATGAGGTAGCCGCGCAAAAACTGTGCATTGGAAACCACCGCGCCGACAATCGCCGCAATCGAGGCTATCAGGCCGATCGCCAGCCAGCGCGTGGCCAACGTTGCCGTCGCCGGTGGCGCCTCAAAGCGGTAGGAAGCGGGATAGGTCGTCTTGCTCATGGTGCTACTTCGCCTCCGTCGGTTCAGCAGCCTTGGGCTCGGCCGTGGGTTGCGGATTCTGTTGCGGATTCTGTTCCGCTACGCGGCTGACCACCTGCGTCCCGGCCGGCACATCGCCTGCCGTGGCCGTCCCGGAAAGCTGCAGCGCGCGGACATAGGCCGCGATGCGCCAGCGGTCGGCCACCGGAATCTGCGCCGAGTAATCGCCCATGGCGCCCCAGCCGTTGGTCATCACGTTGAAGAAGTGGCCCACCGGAGCCTTCAGCAGACGCGGCTCGAAATACGAAGGCGGACGCTTGAAGCCGCGCTGCACAATCATTCCATTGCCGTCGCCCAGCTGCGAGTGGCAGGGCGAGCAATAAATGTTGTAGCGCTCGCGTCCGCGCGCCAGGTCCTGTGCGCCGATCACGAAGGGAAACTGATCCGCCTCTTTGCCATCCACCTTCCCGGTGTAGAGCAGCGGATCGTCCTCCAACTGGCCGCGGGCGATCGTGCCCTCCAGCAGCGGACGCGCTGAACGCCCGTCGAGATAAAACGAATTCTCGCGCAGCGGAATGAACTTCGGCTGGTTGTGCATGTCTTCGCGGCAGGAGCAGAGCAGCAGTGCGGCTGCGGCAGCCAACAGCACTACGGTCCAGCGCCACACCTTCGTCTTGCCGCAACGGTCGCGGTTCATCGGTTCGTATGCCATGGCTAGTCGGCGACCTCCGCCACATCGACCGCCTCGGTCGCCTCCAGAAAGCGTCTTGTCTCCGCCGGTTCGAACAGCGGATCGTCGGCCTCGATGCACAGGAAGAAGCGGTCGCGGCTGGCGGCGCTGAAGCGAGGATGGTTGAAGATCGGATGATAAGGCTGCGGCAGGCCGTTCAAGGTCAACATGCCCACCACGGCCGTAATGCCGGCAAACAGAATGGTCATCTCAAAGGTGATCACGATGAACGAGGGCCAGGAATTCAGCGGGCGGCCTCCGATATTGAGAGGAAAAGCGTACACGTGGATCCAGTACTGCAGCAGAAATCCGCTGAGTCCGCCAAGCACGCCGCCAATCAGCGTCAGCAGCGGCACCTGGGTCTTTTTGAAGCCGATGGCATCGGCGGCCGCCTCTAGGGGAAACGGCGAGTAGGCGTCCATCCGCCGGTAGCCGGCGTCGTGCGCTTTTCTGCAGGCGACCACCAGTCCGTCGGGGGTCTCGAATTCAGCGACGATTCCGTGCAGCCCGGCGTCAATCATGGGAGGCTACCTCCTCGCTCAGCTTGCCTTCCGGCACCAACGTACGCATTTCAAAGATGGTGATCATCGGCATCAGCCGCACGAACAGGAACATTGCGGTGAAGAACAATCCGATGGTACCGGCATAGACTGCATAGTCCCAGCGCGTGGCCACGTACGATCCCCACGAGGAGGGCAGGAAGTCGCGATGCAGGCCGACGACGATGATGACGAAGCGCTCCAGCCACATGCCAAGCAGAACGACCAATGAGGTGGCGAACAGCATCGGCGGGTTCACTCGTACCTTGCGAATCCAGAGCAGCTGCGGGATCACAATGTTGAAGGCAATCAGGCACCAGTAGGCCCATCCCATCGGGCCGAACGCCCGGTTCATGAACATGAACCGCTCGTAGAAATTGCCCGAGTAGTATGCGTAAAAGGCTTCCATGGTATAGCCGTAGGCGACGATCAGGCCGGTACCCAGCATGATCTTGGCCGAGTTATCCAGGTGGCGCAGGGTAATCATGTCCTCGACGCCGTAAAAGTAGCGGATCGGAATGGCCAGCACCAGCACCATGGCAAAGCCCGAATAGATTGCGCCGGCCACAAAATAGGGCGGAAAGACCGTGGTGTGCCATCCGGGCAGAATGGAAATTGCGAAGTCGAAGGACACCACCGTGTGCACCGAGAGCACCAGCGGCGTCGCCAGTCCGGCCAGCAGCAGGTAGGCGCTCTCATAGCGCTTCCAGTGCCGCGCCGAACCACGCCAGCCCATGGCCAGCAATCCGTAAATGGTCTTGGCCACCGGGTTGGTCGCCGTGTCGCGGAAGGTCGCCAGATCCGGGATCAATCCGATGAACCAGAACAGCGCGGAAATGGTCGCGTAGGTGGAAACCGCGAAGACATCCCACAGCAGCGGGCTGCGGAACTGCGGCCAGACTCCCATGGTGTTGGGATAGGGGAAGACCCAGTAGGCCAGCCACGGACGGCCCATGTGCAGCAGCGGGAACATGCCGGCGCAGGAGACGGCAAACAGCGTCATCGCCTCGGCAAAGCGGTTGATCGAGTTGCGCCAGCCCTGCTTGAGCAGCAGCAGAATCGCCGAAATCAGCGTTCCCGCGTGGCCGATGCCGATCCACCAGACGAAGTTGACGATGGCGAAGCCCCAGCCCACCGGAATGTTGATGCCCCAGATGCCGACACCGCGGAAGAACAGATAGGCCGCCGCGAGCATCAGCAGGTTGAGCAGGCCGAAGAAGAAGACGAAGCCGCCCAGCCAGCCCAGCGTCACCGGACGCCGCAGCACAATCGAGACGATCTTGTCGGTAATCGTCTCCAGCGTGTGGCCGGGCAAAAGAACCGGCGCCTGCCCGGGCAGTAGCCGCTCTTCCATCGTCACTGAAGCGTTGGTATCCGGAACTCGTTCCATGATCCTCTACGACTCCAACTCGGGATTCGGGTTGCGCACCGCCGCCATGTACGTGGTGCGCGGGCGCGTGTTCAGCTCTTCGAGCAATCCGTAGTTGCGCTGCGAAGCCTTCAGCTTCGCAACCCGGCTGCCCGCGTCGTTCAAGTCGCCAAAGATAATCGCCTCGGCCGGACACGCCTGCTGGCAGGCCGTCATGACGTCGCCATCCCGCACCTTCCGGTTCTGCTCTTCGGCGGTAATCCTGGCATGGGTAATGCGCTGCACGCAGTAGGTGCACTTCTCCATCACGCCACGGCTGCGCACCGTTACATCGGGATTGCGCTGGAACTTCAGCTGCGGAGTTTCGAAATCGGAGAACAGCAGGAAGTTGAAGCGCCGCACCTTGTAGGGACAGTTGTTGGAGCAGTAGCGCGTGCCCACGCAGCGGTTGTACACCATGTCGTTCAGGCCTTCGCTGGAGTGCGCCGTTGCTCCCACCGGACAGACAATCTCACAGGGCGCGTTTTCGCACTGCTGGCATGGCACCGGCTGGAAGTAGGTGTGGGGATTCTCCGGCGGCCCCTCGTGGTAGTTGTCGATGCGCAGCCAGTGCATGATGCGGCCGCGCTTCACCTGCTCCTTGCCCACCACGGCGATGTTGTTTTCCGCCTGGCAAGCTACCTCGCAGCTCTTGCATCCTATGCAGGAGTTCAGATCGATGGCCATGCCCCACTTGAGATCGTTGTACTCGTAAGGCTTATACAGCGTCAGCCCCGGCGCGGGAGCCTCCACCATTTCGTGCGCAAAGCCCGGAGTCTTCATGAACTCCTCCAGGGTCGCCGCGCGCACAATGGCGCGCCCCTCCATCGACTGATGCCCCTGCGGCGAGGCCAGTCCAAACTGTATCCCGGTAGCGCGCAACTGAACTCCGTCGGCAAACCACATGGCGCTGGAGGCGCGCAGTTCGTAGGCGCTGAAGCCCATCCCCGTGCCAACCCTGCCAGCCCTTTGGCGTCCGTAGCCCAGCGTCACCGTGACCGCATCGTCGGGATGCCCCGGCGTGAGCCAGATGGCGCCCTTCACCTTGCGGCCGTTCAAGGTCAGCTCGACCTCGTCTTCGCTCTTCAGGTTCAGCTTCTTCGCCGTGGCCACGCTCATCAGCACGGGATTATCCCAGCAGACCTGCGTCATCGGCTTGGGAGTCTCCTGCAGCCATCCGTTGTTGGCAAAGCGGCCGTCGTATATGGTGGCATCGCGGCGGAAGATAATCTCCAGCCCGCTGCCTGCCGGTGAGGCCGGCGGCACCGCAGCCTTGGCGCTCACCGTCTTGGGCACAAAGGCCGAACCCGCCACAAAGCCATCATGCAGCGAGCGCTCCCACCAGCTTTTGAAGTCCGCTCCGGTATGCTGCGCCTGCCAGTAGCGCTGGGTCAGCTGGTAGCTGCTGGCCTCGTCTTGATTGGTCAGGAACTCGATCAACTCGCTCTCGCTGTGTCCGCCGTAGAGCGGTGCGATCAGCGGCTGGATAAAGCTCACCGTGCCGTCGAAGGTCCGCGTATCGCCCCACTGCTCCAGGTAGTGCGTGCCGCTCAGGTGCCAGTGGCAGAACCTCGCCGTCTCATCCTGGTAGAGCCCCAGGTGGATTCGCATCGGGACCCGGTTGAAGGCATCGAAAAAATTCAGGTCCGCGGGCGCATCGTACAGCGGGTTGGAGTTCAGCACCACCAGGGTCTCCACCTTGTCGGCCCGCATCTCCCCCACCAGTTGGCGAAGCTGCTCCACCTTGGGCGTGGCCGCCAAGGGATCGACCGGTTCGGTGTAGGTCACCGTCTTTCCCACCACGCCGAGTGAGGCGTTGATGGCGTGCGCCAGCGCATGGGTGGCCGGAGTCTGCCCGTCGCCTACGATCACCAGGACAGCGCCCCGGTTCTTCTGCAGATCTTTCACCAGCGCCGCGGCAAACTTTTTCTGCTCGCCGGTGAGTTCGCCGCCCGTCTGGTTTGCGAATGATGCCACACCCAGCGCCGAGGCCAGTGCGCGGGTAATGCCCTCGACCTCGCTGGCCTTCACATGCAAACGGTGGTCGGCCTTGGCCGCCGTGTTGGTGGTCGCGCTCTCCACGGCGTAGAAGCGCAGCATCTCCTCGTTCAGTTCGGGACGGCGGCGGCGCGCAAACTCCCGCGTGTAACGATGGAATCCCGGGAAGCCCGAGGAGAGAAAATCTCCATCCAGCGAGAGCACAACCCGCGCCTTGGAGAAGTCATAAACCGTCTCCACCGGCTGCCCGAAGGCCATCTGCGCGCCCGCGTACACGCTGTCCCGGTTCACCGGCTCCCATTGGTACCACTTGGCCTGCGGATAGGTCTTGAGCAGCTCCTGCATCTGCGCCACGAACGCGGGCGAGGAGGTCGCGCCGCTGAGCACGCGCAGCCCCGCGCCGCCCTTCGACTTGAGCGTCTTGACGACCTCGCGCAGGCTGTCCAGCGTATTCGGCCAGCTATGCGGTTCGCCCACATGCAGATTCACCTGCGAACGGTCCGGGTCATACAATCCGAGCACGCTGGCCTGGGTGAATACATCGGTTCCACCCAGCGACGAGGGATGTTGCGGATTGCCTTCTATCTTGGTCGGACGCCCTTCGTGGCTCTCCACCAGCAACCCGGTGCCGTAGGCTCCCAGCGGCATCGCCGTGGCGTAAAACAGCGGCTTGCCCAGCACAAGGTTGTGCGGCTGCCGCACATAAGGAACGATCGGCTCCAGCGGCTGCCGGGTGCAGGCGCTCAGCCCGGCCAGCGCCAGCGAGGCGCCCATGATCTTCATGAAGTCGCGGCGCGAACTCTTGTCCGTCCACTCCGAGGCATGCCTGGGAAACTCCCGGTGCAGCATCTCCTCAAATTCGGGAGTCTGCGCCAACTCGTCCAAGGTGCGCCAGTACTGCGGGCCGCGAGCTTCGCTCAGCTTCTCGCGCACCTCGGCCAGTTCCAGCTTGCCCTTTTTACCGGGACACACATCACTCATTTCGCTCTTCCCCGCTTTATCCATTCGCTGCTTGATTCATTTGCTTCAAACCCACTGGTCAGCTTCTCCGCATCCATTCCCGCCGCTCTCTAGCGTTGCGGGCGTCAGCGGTGGCAGGTACTGCAACTGGTAATATCGCGCGGCGAGCGCACGTGGTTGGCCTGCACCAGGTAGGTGCCCAACCCATCCGGCCCCGTCTGGCTGGTAAACGTCTTGTAGCCGTCGCCCACGGGAATGGTGACCGGATGCGTCTCCGACGGCGGCTGGTATTTCATGTTGAAAATCTGGTCGCCCATCGAGTACGGATTCTTCGGGTCCGGCTTGACGTAATGCGGGCGCAGCACCTTGTCCGGCGCGCGATGGCACTCCAGGCACCACTCCATCTGCAGCGAAGCCTGGTTGTACATCAGCCCCATCTCGTCCACGCGCCCGTGGCAGACGTTGCAGCCAACCCCTTTGTTGATGTGAATGCTGTGATCGAAATACGCAAAATCCGGCAGATCGTTCACCCGCGTCCAGACCAGGCTGCGCCCGGTGCGATAGCTCTCGCGCACCGGCTCCAGCATCGGCGCCGCCGTCCATATCTGCGAGTGGCAGTTCATGCACGTCTTGGTCGGGGGAATCCCCGCAAAACCGCTGACCTCCACCGTGGTATGGCAGTAGCGGCAGTCGATCCCCAACCCCGCCACGTGATGCTCGTGCGGAAAGGGAACCGGCTGCGGACGTGCTTCGCCCGCATAAGTGAAATATGGGGAGCGCTGCAGCTGCAACGCTCCCCATAAGAGGCCAACCACCAGGATCACTCCGCCCAGGATGGATGCCTTTGCAATCGTGTTGGCACTGCGATGAAAAATCTGCGCCATGGTTGGAAACTGTCCCGCTACGCCTGGATGGTTGCGATGAGCCCGGAAATTCCGCCGGGGAAAACTCTTCTACCCCTGGGAGCCATTTCCGCCCCGCTCCGCAAATGTGATCGATAACTTAAATGATTTGTGACACTTGTCACACGAGCTCGGATTATAGCAGGAGCTCCGGAACTGCCAAGCCATTTGCGTCAGAAAAACTCGCTCCCGGTGGAATCCGCACAACTTTCTGCATTGCGCTCAGCATCGACCCTATGGCTCCACGTAGCCCGAATTCTGTGACTAAGGTACAGATGCGCGAGCAGCTGAATTGAGTGCAGATTTTTCCTGTGCAAAAGTTACCGCCTTCGTCATTTCCCAAAATCGAACCGCAAATCTCGATTGCCTCCAGATTTGCACCCAGATTCGCGCGAAGTGTCGGCACAAAAAAGCGCAGCCGCAGCTGCGCTCACTCGCTCTTCTACCGGACGCTAGGCGATCACCAGCAGCCTCGGCTCCGTCATCTCCTCCATCGCGTAGCGAATCCCTTCGCGCCCGCTGCCGGAGTCCTTCACCCCTCCGTAGGGCATGGAATCGATGCGGAAGGTCGGCACATCGCCGCCGATCACCGCGCCCACCTCCAGCTCGTCATAGGCGCGCAGCAGACGCCCGATGTCGCGGGTAAACACTCCCGCCTGCAGCCCGAAGCTGGAGCGGTTTACCCGCGCGATGGCCTCGCCGAAATCGTCATAGGCCTCCACGGTCACCACCGGGGCAAAGATCTCCTGGCAGTTCACGCGCTGGGTCTCCGTGGTGCCGGTCAGCACCGTGGGAGCCAGTACGGAGCCGGTGCAGGTGCCTCCGCATAAAATCTTTGCACCCTCGCCCAGTGCCTCGGCAATCCACTGCTCGGCCCGCTTTGCATCGGCCAACTCAATCATCGGTCCCACGTCGGTCCGCTCGTCAAACGGATCGCCCATGCGCAGTTGCTGCACGGCCTGCGTCAGCTTCGCGGCAAATTCATCGAAGACGCTGCGCTCCACCAGAATCCGCTGCACGCTGATGCAGCTTTGCCCCGCATAGGCAAAGCCTCCGGTCACGCATCGCGCCACGGCCTTGTCCAGGTCGGCGTCCGAGTGCACGATGCAGCCCGCGTTGCCGCCCAGTTCCAGCGCAACTTTCTTCTTGCCCGCGCGCGCCTTTAGCGACCACCCCACCGCCGAGGATCCCGTAAAGGTGAGCAGCTTGAAGCGCTCGTCCTCGATCAGCGGCGCCGCGGTCTGACTGTTCATGGGAAGAATGCTGACGGCTTCCTGCGGATATCCCGAGCGTGCCACAACGTCGGCCAGCATCAGCGCCACCATCGGAGTCTTCGACGCGGGCTTCAGCACCATCGTGCAGCCTGCGGCCATCGCCGGAGCCAGCTTGTGCGCCACCAGGTTCAGCGGAAAATTGAACGGCGTGATCGCCGCCACCGGCCCCAGAGGAAACCTGCGCAGCATCCCCAGGCGATTGGCGCCCGCCGCCATCACATCCAGCGGCAGCAGTTCGCCCTGCAGGCGCGTCGTCTCCTCCGCCGCATACTGGAAGCAGAAAGCCGCGCGCTCCACCTCGCCGCGCGCGGTGCGGATGGGCTTGCCTGCCTCCGCCGAGATGCACTGCGCGAACTCCTCGGCGCGTCCGGTCAGCTCCGCGGCGATCTTTGCCAGCGCCTTCTGCCGCTCGAACGCGGGCAGCTTGCGCGTCACCGCAAACGTCGTTACCGCCGCTTGAATGGCGCGCTCGAGGTGCTCGGGCTGCGCCATGGAAACCCGTCCTACCACGCGCCCGTCAAACGGTGAGGTCACCTCCGCAATCTGCGGCGAGGTCAGCCATTGTCCGGCAAGATAGAAGGAGTAAACACCCGTGGTGGAGGTTGTGGCCCGTTCCGCCGGGCTCAGCTGGGACTTGTCACCATTCATGCAGAGTATGGTACACCCGCCGGCTCGACGGCATCGGAACCGAAGACTCGGACTGCGCTAGAGCGTTTTCCGAAAAGCTGTATCCCTCAACGGCCAGCGGGTACCCCAGGTTCCGCGCCGCCGAGCGCCCGCGGCCGGAGCGGCATCCGTTGCCGCGTACCCGGCTGCGAAGCGTTTTTTGCGGCGCTAACCTGGGAAAGCAGGACACACCAACCTGGGAACAGCCTCCGTTGGGAGATTGCGCGCGGGTTGCATTTGCCCGTTTCCGGAAAAACAGATACGAGCGTCTCTCGCCAACCATGCGCGGGGAGCCCTTCAGTGGAATCGTTTGCGTTATCCTATTGCGAGGACGCGACACGAGCGATTCGTATGCAAGCGTTCGTGCATCGTTCAAGAACAACGAGGTGAGCCCGCATGGGATCACCTCCAGCATCAGGGAGTTTGTATGGCTTTTCCCATCAAAGTCTGCGTCGTCTGCTCAGAGGAGTTCGAACTCAAGCCGGATAAGCCCGGCTTCGCCAACCGCTGCCCGGAGTGCAGCGCCGAAGAAGCCGAATGCGCCACCAAGGACCGCACCGACGCCTTCGACCGCAAGTCTCAGAGCGAGGCGAACGAGGCACGGCGCCAAGCCATTCGCGATCTGCTCTACCGCAAAGATAGCTGAGGCGATCGGCAACAATCTGTCCGCGTAAATCGGATTGACGATTCGGGTAAGTCCGCTATCCTGCTGCGCGTTGCCGGAAATCGCGGAGCGCGCCGTCGGCCACTTCCAGAACATAGTTGTCGGACGGATTGAGACAGCACTCCGCGCCAAAGTTTCGCATGACGCGGAGTGCTGCCTCGATAAACCATCTACCGTTGCTGCGGCTTCCCCCCGGAGCTGGGCCGCTGTGCGGGAGCAGGGTTGCTGTGCTGGGGCCGCGTTGCGGGAGCAGAGCCGCTGGGCCGCGTTGCAGGAGCAGACCCGCTGGGCCGCGTTGCAGGAGCAGACCCGCTGGGCCGCGTTGCGGGAGCAGAGCCACTGGGCCGCGATGCAGGAGCAGAACCGCTGGGCCGCGTTGCAGGAGCAGAACCACTGGGCCGCGTTGCAGGAGCAGAACCACTGGGCCGCGTTGCAGGAGCAGAACCGCTGGGCCGCGTTGCAGGAGCAGAACCACTGGGCCGCGTTGCAGGAGCAGAACCGCTGGGCCGCGTTGCAGGAGCAGAACCGCTGGGCCGCGTTGCAGGAGCAGAACCGCTGGGCCGCGTTGCAGGAGCAGAACCGCTGGGCCGCGTTGCGGGAGCAGAACCACTGGGCCGCGTTGCGGGAGCAGAACCACTGGGCCGCGTTGCGGGAGCAGAACCACTGGGCCGCGCTGCAGGCATGGTTTTCTCCGTGGCATTCAGGGTCGCGGGTGCCACTCTGCCGCCTGCAGCCTTGGCCGGCACGACATTCCTGGAGGAAAAATCTCCGGGTTGCGCGGTGGCGGCAATGGCAGGCTTACCACCGTTGTTCTTGGCCAGCAGCTGAGGATCCTGTCTCGCGGCGCCTTCATTTTTCGTCTGCAGCGCTGTCGGCTGAACATGATTGTCTCGTGCCGCTGACTGCTCATAGGTTGTCGGCCGTCTGTTGATGCCACCAGTGCCGCCGTTGTAACTCACCCGGTTGTTGTTGTTCACAACGACAGTCTTGTTCACGTAGACATTGGTGACGTTGCGGTTCACATGCATGACCGCGCTGTTGTAATAGAAAGCGCCGCCGCGCCACTGTCCGCCGACGAATCCCACGCCACCGTAGCCGTAACCGTAGTTTACGCCGCCGTAGAAACCGATATGGGGCCCCCAATAGCCGCCATTCCAGACATAGACTCCGCCCGACCATCCCCAGTAGCCGGGGGTCCAGAGCAGGCCGACGGCGGGTGCGGGAACCCAGGTGCCCGGCACCCAGTAGTAGCCTAGATCACCCCAGGCCCAGTAGCCCGGAGTCCACATGTAGCCGGGCGTGGGGCAAATCGGCTGGACATAAACCGGAATCGGAGGCGGAGCCACCGTGACTGAAACGAAGACCGCGGCAAACGATGCGGCGGGCAAGGCCACGAGCAGCAGTGCGAGCAGGAGCAGGCGGGTGAAACGAGCGGAATTCATGGTGAGCCTTTCCATCGCGGTTTGTTACCGCTCAGCATAGTAACCCCCGATGTCCCCATATGTCGTGCGTTTGCGCAAAGAGCCTTCACGGTCTGCGAGTGTCTCGTAGGACCAGCGCCGGTTGTGAGCTCTCTTCAACCGCATTGAAAACACCCTTGTGTCCATGAACGGAGTAGTTTCCGGGCAGCAGGCAATCCGGAACTTCAAAACCAAAGATTGTGGACGATCAAGCCCTCTCACTC
>CAVUKX010000020.1:0-19313 GCA_963742165.1 uncultured Acidobacteriota bacterium
GAGCCTAAAAGGCCGGGTGCCCCACCTTCGCCGCCGTTTTTGCGGCTAAGGTGGGAAAGCAACATGCTCCAGTCTCGTGCTTTCCCGATTCTTCATTTGCACGTCTCCGCGCTGTCCACTCCGACTCAATCTCCACCGCCCCTGGCTCTCCGAGCGCGTAATGGCGGAAGCTGCTCCAAGGCCAGTCTTCCGATTTTTCGCAGAGTCCTCGTTTCACCGGATTGCGATGAATGTAGCGTAGCTTTTCCGTGAAATCGGAGTAGCTGCGAATGTTGCGGTCATAATAACGCTTCTGCCAGAAATGTCCGTTGTCCGTTGTCCGTCGGCTCGCCGGATTGCGCACGCTTGGCCGAGGACAGTTTCAGGAAATGGATGGCCTCGGCCAGCGTGCCGGAGGCCGGTTCGCCAAGCATCAGATGGACATGCTCAGGCATGACGACATAGCCGTATACGTAAGTAGAAAATTTCTGACGGGTCTTCTCCAGAGTTTCCAGAAACAGAGAGCACATCCCAGGGGCGCTTAACTTCGGCTGCCTACGGTAGCAGCTAACGGTGATGAAATGAGTCTGTCCTGAGTGCTGCAGCCGTATTAGGCCTTGCGTCATGAGAATCAATTTACGGCAAGAGCTCAGACATGGAAAGGTAAACCGCAGAACCCTCTAGGGATGGACCGCCTTGCTTCCCACCTTAACCGCGCAAAGAACGCGCGGCGAAGGTGGGGCACCCGTCTTTTGCTTTGAATGACACGGTAAGTACAACAGCGAAAGCCTGTGCTAGTTGCTGAGGGCGAGGACGACGATGGCGAGGGCGGCGGAGAAGGCGGTGCTGGTGAAGTTGACGGCGTTGTTGCCGAGGCGGCCGGGGCGCTCCAGGGTGGCGCCGAGCAGGCTGTCGACGAGGGTTCCGAAGAAGGCCGCGCTGAGCACGGTGGGGTAGAAGCGAGGGAGCAGGAGACCGGCCCACTGGCAGGCGGTGCAGACGATGGCGGCGGCGGCAAGGGCGAACAGCGTTCCGGCGATGGTGATGCCTCCGTCCTGGCCGGGGACGACGCGCTGCAGGGTGGTAATGAGGCGGGGGCTCTGTCCGAAGGTCTGGCCCAGTTCGCTGCTGACGGTGTCTGCGGCGGCTTCGGCGAGTGCAGCCGAGGCTCCCGCGAGAAGGATGTAGCGCGGATGGGAGAGAAAGATAAGCGGCGCGGCGCAGAGGGCTGCCACCGAGAGGTTGGCGAAGATCTGCCGGGCACCGCGCCCGCGGCGGCGTTCGGCGGTGCCCAGCCGCTCCTTTTTGCGGCGTCCGATGCGGGTGGAGACCACGGTGAGCAGGAAGACGGCGGCCACCGGCAGCAGCGCGGCGTTGCCGGCGGCCAGGCAGAGGACGACGGTGAGAAAGACTCCGGCGAGCGCGGCGGCGGCGGTGACGGTGCGCAGTCCCCAGGCAAAAAAGGCCAGGGCAAGGGAGAGTCCGATGGCGGGGACCAGTTGGAGGATGGTGCTTTGAAGGATCATCTGCCAGCTCTGCAAGACGTTCATCCCATGACAATCGTACTCCGAAAGACCAGGTTTCAAGGTTTCAAAGTTTCAAGGTTTCAAGGTTAAGGGCAAGAGCAACGGCAAGGAGCCGGCACATCGAGTGGCTCTGCAGTTGGTTTTAACTTTGAAACTTTGAAACTTTGAAACCTTGAAACCTGGCTCTTACGACGCTGCGACGATATCGGTTCTTGCGCGTGGCGTCAGAGATTGGCCGGGATGCGGCGGATTCCTTTACAATAGCAACACCGAACAGAGCAGATGAAATTGCCTCGTGAGGCCGGAGTGCGCATGAACGTCATATGGAAAGCCGCGTGTGCGGCCGCCCTGATTGCAGCAACATTGATAGAGCTTGGATGCGGCGACGTCTATCGCCCGATCTCGACTCCGCTACCGGTGACCACCGGCAACCCTTCCGGCCCCGAGACTGAGGTGGTTCTGAATCTGTGTCCCACCGGGAGCGGTTGCACCGACAATACGGGCGCTCCCAGCGGCAGCGTGCTCACCGATGTGAACGTGAGCGGCGACACCAACTCGGGCAACAAGCCGCTGTATAACACGGTGGCCAGCCCGGTGGGAAGTCCGGCGGCACCAGCGCCTGGGAGCCTGGGCAGCCCGATGGCGTTTAACTCCACCCGTACCGCGGTGCTGACGGCGAACACCACCACCGATTCGGTGTCGCAGGCTACGCTGGGCACCTCCACAGCCGGATTTTCGGCGAATGTTACGACGATTTCGCTGCCCACCGGCTCGGCGCCCATCGGCATCAGCTTCGAGTATTTTGGCAGCACCTATACGCAGGATTACGTGGTGAACTCGGGGTTGGCGACGTTGAACTGCCCGGGAACCGGCTCGGTGAGCGCGATTCTGCAGGCCACCGACCAGCTGGCGGCCACCGTCTGCGTGGGCGCGAATCCGGTTTTTGCCTGGATCTACTACGACCAGAGCAAGGTGTTCGTGCTGGACTATAGCGGGGGCTTGGCGTACGTGGTGAACGCCACCACCTACCAGGTGACGAATACCATCCCGGTTGGCAGCGGGCCGTTCAAGGCTGCGCAGAGCAACAACGGCAGGTACGTGTACGTGCTCAACGGCCGCGACAATACGATTTCGATCATCGACGGACTCTCGGAGACGGTCGTGGAGACGGTACATCTGTCCGCACTGTGCTCGGTCTGCTCTGCGGCGCCGATCGACATGGCGATGGACCCGAACTTCAATGACACCTCGACCAATACGCAGATCAACCATGTGTGGGTTCTGCACAAAGACGGCACGGTGAGCGTGTGGGACGGGACCAAGCCGGGTGCGCTGACCTGGATCACGGCCGTGCCGACGATTACTTCGGCGCAGGCGGAGGCTCCCACCCTGGCCTATCCGACCAACCTGGCGCTGATGCGGGATGGCACCGCGGCGTACGTTGGAGTGGGCAACACCGACCAGATCGTGGGAATCAACACCAGCCTGCTTGGCACCCCCGGCACTCTTACGCCGGGCGTGAACTCGTCCAGCGCATTTACCGCCACCACACCGATCACGGTGGGTGTGCACCGCGGAATCACCAACCCGCAGACGGGGATATTGACCCCGCTGACTGCGATCTTGACGGACAACGTGGTGATGCTGGATTCGACGGTGATTACATATACCAGCGGCTCGACGCCGGTGCCGGTGGAGCTTACGACGCCCACGGTGACCAGCATTGCGGTTTCACGCGAAGGCAACTCGGCGGATCTGTCCAAGGTGTACGCCGCCACTGCGACGAATACGATCTATTACTGCTACGACTACATGGCGGCTCCAGTCAGTTGCACCGATTCCAACGGCGAGGTGTGGACCAGCGGCAACCCTGCCACTACCTACTTCACCCTGAACCAGAGTGACGTTCCCGTGCCTCCACAGGGCCCGGCGTTCATTCCGGCGGGATCGGGATGCTCTGTACTGGCTGATAATCCCATGGCCATCAGCTGCCCCAACCTGTATGCCGGCACCGCGGTGGTAACGGCGGCAGCCTCGGGGACGACAACGATCAACAGCTACGTGACCACGCTTCCGGCGCCGGCACAGGTGACCTATTGCAACCCGGGAAATCCGGCTACGGGAGTGTTTGACGGGCAGAAGAATTGTCCGGCTATGACTCCGGCGCTGGTGCTGGGGCGCAACTAGGGAAGAGTAGAGGTCGAAGAAATGCAAAGGCGGGTCCGGTGACGGGCCCGCCTTTTTATGCTGCGTACGATCGTTAGGATGCCTAGGTTTCGGAATGGTCGTGGCGGCGGCGGCGATTGTAGTGGATGGCGACGTTCAACACGATGCTGCCGGCGTTGGAGCCGAAGTCCATGACCAGCGCCTCGACGTTCTCCGAGCCGCGGAAGCCGGTGGCTGCGGCATGTTCGACGGGGGGATGGACGCGGAAGCGGAATCCCTGGTCGTTGAGGCTGGTGACCGCGTTGCCGATGACCATGTTGGCCAGCTCGGCCACGGTTTCGCGGATGAGTTGGGGATCGGATTCCATCTCCATGCCGGAGAGAACGTTGGCGACCTTCATGGCGGCGCAGTCCTCCACGTCGAAGATGACGCGTCCTTCGATGTCGCCGCTGATCTCCACCATGGAAGCGGTGGCGCGGCGCTGGTAGGGGGCCTCGTCCATGGAAATGTCGGAGACATTGATGGGACACGCCAAGGTCTCGGAGAGCACGGCGTCGGTCGCGTTAATGAAGGGTTGAATCAGCTCCATCTTCATGGCAGCTACTCCTTTGCTGCGGCGGCGACGGCGGTGACGGCGGCGTCGCCCAGCACGTACTTGATGACCTCGTAGAGCAGTTCCGGCTTGACCGGCTTCTGCACGAAGTGACGGGCGCCCTTCTGCAGAGCGGCGACGATGTTCTCCTGGTAGCCGACGCTGGAGACCATGATGATGCGGGCATCGGGATGCTTGCGCACGATGTGCTCGGCGGCCTCGATGCCTTCCATCTGCGGCATGGTGATGTCCATCAGCACGATGTCGGCCAGGGTGCGGTCGTATTCGGCGATGGCGGTGACGCCGTCGCCGGCTTCGCCGGCCAGCTCACCGCCGTAGCACTCGATGATGCGCCCCAGGTTTTTGCGCGCAAAGACCGAGTCGTCTACCACTAGGTAGCGGATGGGTTGCTGATCGGGGGCACGCAGTAGAGCGGGAAATTGCTCCATAATCTCCTCACATAAGTCCGGGTGAACGGACGGGTTGCTGTTCCTTGACCGGCACGGCGCGGACTGCGCCGCAATGCGCGATCAGAGTGTTGGCCAAAGCTTCCAGTCCAACGACGCGGTTGGCGTAGCCACGTTCTATGGCCGCGCGTGGCATTCCGAAAACAATCGACGAAGCTTCATCCTGGGCGATGGTCATGGCGCCGGCGGCCTGCATCAATCCCAGTCCGTCGGCTCCGTCTTCTCCCATGCCGGTCATCAGCAGTCCTATGGCCGAGGCGCCGAACTCCTGGGCGACGGAGCGGAACAGGACATCGACGGACGGGCGGTGGCCGTTGACCTTGGCATCGTCGGAGAGCACGATGACATCTCCCAGGGGCATGCGGCGGATTCTCATGTGGCGGTCTCCGGGACAGATTAGCACCCTTCCGGCGGAGACCAAATCGCCGGATTGCGCCTCCTTGACCTCCATGTTGCAGGAGTCGTTCAGGCGGCGGGCAAAGGTGTCGGTGAATCCGACGGGCATGTGCTGCACCACCAGAATTGCGGCGGCAAAGTCGGCCGGAAGCTGGCTGAGCATGAACTCCAGCGAGTTGGGGCCGCCGGTGGAAATGCCGATGGCGACCACCTTGGAGGCCGGTGAAAGGACCGGCGTAATCCGCTTGGATTTGGGCTGGGCGGCGATGCCGGCGGCCGGCAGGGCGCGGCGGCGGAAGGGACTGGCGACGGCGGCCTTGATCTTCTGGATCAGCTCGTTGGCGATTTCCTGCATGCCTTCGGCCAGAACATTTTGCGGCTTGGCGACAAAGTCGAAGGCTCCCATATGCAGTGCCTTGAATGTTGTGGCGGCGCCTTCGCGGGTGTGGGCGCTGACCACGACAACCGGAACCTGATGGGAGCGCATGATCTGGCGCAAGGTCTCGATGCCGTCCATGCGCGGCATTTCCAAATCCAGGGTGATGGCGTCGGGTCGGTACTCCTCGATTTTCTTGAGGGCAAAGGCTCCGTCCATGGCGGTGCCGACGACGTGGATCTCCGTGTCGCGCTCCAATAGCTGCGGAATCAGCTTGCGCATCAGCGCCGAATCATCGACTACAAGGACGCGAATCATCTGGTTGGCGGTCACTGGATCACCCCCAGCTCTTCGGCTTCGATCGTCCTGCGGGAGTGTCCGCGGCCCAGCTTCTCCACTACGTCGGAGATGCTGAGGATGAGCACCACGCGGCCATCGCCCAGAATGCTGGCGCCGCTCACAAGTTCGCTGCTGACCAGGGTCTCGTCCAGGGCTTTGATAACCAGCTCCTGTTCGCCGATGAGGCGGTCCACCACCAGTCCGGCCTTGCGGTCGCCCAGGGAAACGATGATGACGAACAGTTTTGGCATGGCTTCGGCCTCGCCGTGCATGCGGCTTAGGCGGATCAGCGGCAGCACCTCTTCGCGGACCTGCAGAACCTCCTGGTCGTCGATGACGTGCACCTCGCTCTCCTGGGCGCGCACGATCTCCAGCACATTGCCCAGGGGCACGGCGTAGAGGCGGCCGGAGGTGCGGAACAGCAGAGCCTTGATGATGGCCAGGGTGAGCGGCACCTTGAGGCGGAAGGTGGTACCTTCGCCAGGGATGCTGCGCACCGAGATGGTGCCCTTCAGGCGGTCCATGACGGCCTTGACGATGTCCATGCCGACGCCGCGGCCGCTGACTTCCGTGACCTGGGCGGCGGTGCTGAGGCCGGCGTGGAAGATGAGGTCGAGAGCATCGTTTTCACTCAGCCGCTGGGCCTGCTCGGGGGTGACGATGCCGCGCTCGACGGCCTTGCGCACCACCGCGGCCAGGTCGATGCCGCGGCCGTCATCGCTGGCTTCAATCACCACCTGGTTGCCCTGGTGATACGCGTTGAGGCGGATGGTTCCTTCCGGAGGCTTGCCGGCGGCGGCGCGGTCCAGCGGCGACTCGATGCCGTGATCGACGGCATTGCGCAGCAGGTGCATCATGGGCTCGGCGAGCGCATCCAGAATGCTCTTGTCGAGGTCGGTGTTTTCGCCTTCGATGACGATGTTGACCTCGCGGCCGGTCTGCTTGGCGGTGTCGCGTACCACGCGCGGCAGGCGGCGGAACATCTGCTCCACGGGCACCATGCGAATCTTCATCACCGAGCGCTGCAGCTTGTTGAGGATCTGCGACTGGAAGAGCAGCACGTCGGAGGTTTTGGTGCGCAGGGGCGAGTTGCCCAAGCCACGGTTCATCTCGGTCAGCAGCTCCTGCATCATGCTCTTGGCGATAATGAGTTCGCCCACCAGGTCGAGCACCACGTCGATGCGCTCGGCCTCGACGCGGATGACGTTCTCGGTGGCCGCCGCGGGGCGCTCGTCGCGCACCTTGGGGCCCTGCGCAGCCGCCTGGACCGCAGCGGAAGGCTCCGCCGCAGGCTGGTGCGCGGCGCTGGACGGGATGGGCGCGGTGGTCTGGCGCAGTGGCGGGTTCAGAGGAGCGTCTTGCTCGGGGAAAACTTCAGACTCCGGCGAGGCCTCTTGAGTAAACGAAATTTCCTGCGCGGCCGTGAGGTGATTATCCGTTGCAACGGAATTTCCGGTTGCAACCGTGGCTTCGGCCGTCACCGCATAAACGCGGGAGACCACGGTGGGAATTTTGCTTTTGCGCTCCACCCAGTCGAGCGGGTGGTGGCTGGCAAGGGCCACCTCGATGATGTCGGGAACCGCGCCGCTGTTCTCCTCGGGACGCATCACCAGGATGGTTCCGGCCTCCTGCAGAATATTGCGCACCAGCTGTACGGCGGCGGCGCGCATGGGGCAGTTGGCATCGATGGCCAGCGCGAGATTATAGACATGCTGTCCGCGGACCGCGTTTTTGGCGATCAGCAGGCGCTCGTACTCGGTCCAGTTGAACTGCGGGGCAAAGACTTCGTCCGGGTGCGGATTGAGCAGCGCCTCGATGAGCCGGAAGACTGGCTCGATGGCCGGCGGCGGAAGCTGGTTGCGGTAAGCGGAGAGCAGATTGTCGATCAGGTCGGCGGCGACCAGGACAAGATCGGCCAGGCCGTCCCCGTTGCGCGCGGCGATCTCCGGGGTGAGCACGTCTTCAACCGCGTGGGCCAGTTCGCTGAGTTCCTTATAGCCGCAGGCCGCCGAATCTCCCTTGAGGGTGTGCACGCTGCGCCGCAGGTTGCGCACCAGGTCGGCGTCGCGCGGAGACTTTTCCAGCTTCAGCGCGTCCTCGTTGAGGGCCTGGAGAATCTCCTGCGAACTCTCGAAAAAGATTTCGCGGAGCTCGTTGGCGCGATCGTCGGAGAAGATGCTCACGGTTGTGCCTCGAGCTTGCTGTATGCCGTGCCGTTGTTGAGATGAATCATGCGGAACTTATCGGTCAGTCCGAACAGGCTTTCGGCGTGCCCCACGAAGAGGTAGCCATCGGGATTGAGGCAGCGCCAGAACTTTTCGATGAGCCGCTTCTGCTCGGCCTCGTCGAAGTAGATCATGACGTTGCGGCAGAAGATGAAGTCGTTGCGCTGGGGCAGGTATTCGGTCTTCAGGTTGTGGAAGTCGAAGTGGACCAGCTCCTTGACGGTGGGCTTGATGGCGTAGCGGTCCGGACCCACCTTGTCGAAGTAGCGCAGGCGGTAGGTATAGTCCACCGAATCCATGTGGTGTTCCAGGTAGATGCCCTCCTGCCCGGCGCGCAGGACGGAATAGTTGATGTCGGAGGCAAGGATCTCCACCCGCCACGGCGGCGGGATGAGGGGCTTGGGCGACGGCATGTCAAAGGGCAGCGGGTTGCGCAGATAGTAGTAGGCCAGGGCGTCGGCGACCATCATGGCCAGGGTAAAGGGCTCCTGGCCGGTGGAGCAGCCGGCGCTCCAGATGCGCAGGTTCCAGTCGCGCCGCTCCTGCTTGCGGTGCAGCAACTCCTCCAGCACGGTTTTCTGAAAAAGGTCCAGCTGCGGGCGGTTGCGGAAGAAGCTGGTTTCGTTGACC
Source organism: uncultured Acidobacteriota bacterium (assembly GCA_963742165.1). Lineage (GTDB taxonomy): Bacteria > Acidobacteriota > Terriglobia > Terriglobales > Acidobacteriaceae > TOLSYN. The sequence goes on from CAVUKX010000020.1 coordinate 8,697, forward strand.
GTGAGGTTTTCCAGCAGCGCGGATAGTTCCAGCTTTCCCTCGCGGCTGGTGAGCAGGCGGTAGTAGTCGTAGAAGCTGTTGGCGGCGCAGGCGCGCAGGCGGCGCTGCAGCCGGTCCTGCAGAAAGTGGGCGCGACGGTCATCGAAGAACATGCCGCACTCCTGATAAATCAGGGTCTGCAGCAGCTTCAGTTCGGAGTCGCTGATCATCATGGGTGCCGACATTGGAGACGACATGGGAATCCTCGCCTTACCGTGCCGGCGCGTTTGCGCCCGCGGTTTCGGCAAAATCAGAGATGTGGCGCAACTCGCCCCTCTGCATGATCTTTGCCAGGTCGATCAGAATTACCAGCTTGCCGCCGAGTTTGCCGACACCGGTGACATAGTTCAACTCGCCCTGCTCGAAGATGTTGGGCGGCGGCTCGATCAGTTCGGGGTTCACCTTGAGCACTTCGTTGGCGGCATCGACCACCAGGCCGACCTGATGGCCGTCGATTTCGGCGACCATGATGCGGTTGCGGCGGTTCTGTTGCGCATCGCCGGAAAAGCGTTTGCGCAGGTCCACCACGGGAATGATCTTGCCGCGCAGGTTGATGACGCCTTCGATAAACTCCGGTGCATCGGGGACCACGGTGATGTCCATCATGCGCACGATTTCGTGCACGATCCCAATGGGCACGCCGAAGTTTTCCTTTCCGACGCGGAAGCCGACGATCTGCTGAAACTTTGCCATCCGATTCTCCAGCACTCTAGCGATGGGAGCCCGCCAGGGCGTACTTCGACGATCCGCTCAGTTTGCGGGGCTGCTCTTCGTGATGCTCTTCCAGCACGAAGCGGTCCATGGATTCCAGCAGCGAGCGCGCCATCTTGGACATCTGCTCGGAGGAGGCAGCCAGCTCGGTGGAACTGGAGCTGGACTGCTGCACCATCTCGCGCATGCGCTCCATGGCGCGGACCACGGCCTGTGCGCCGCCGGACTGCTCTTCCACGGCGGAGGTGATTTCGTGGGTGATTTCGTTCAGCCGCATGGTGGCCTGGGCGATCTGCGTCGAGCCGTGGGACTGCTCGTTGGTAGCCGCGCCAATCTCCTGCGCGAACTTGTACACCTCGGTCACCACGTTGGAGATCTTGCGCAGGGCGAGGCTGAGATCGTTGCCCAGATCCAGGCCCTCGTTGACGATGATGGTGCTCTTCTCCATGTTGTCGACGGCCTTGCGGGCTTCGTTCTGAATGCTGCCGATCAGCTCGCTGATCTCCTTGGTGGAGGTGGCGGACTTTTCGGCCAGTTTGCGCACTTCGTCGGCCACTACCGCAAAGCCGAGGCCGTGTTCGCCGGCGCGGGCCGCTTCAATGGCGGCGTTGAGCGCCAGCAGGTTGGTCTGCTCGGAGATGTCGTCGATGACCTCGATGATTTTGCCGATGTTGACGACGCGCTCGCCGAGGCTGCTGATGATGGTGGCCGAAGAGCCGATGGCGCCGTTGATGCGGTTGAGGCCCTCGGTGGTCTTCTGCATGGTGCCGATGCCGCTGGTGACTTCGTCGCGCGAGCGGCCGGAGATATCCAGCAGCACCCTCGCGGTGTCGGCCACGCGCTGAATGCTGGCGACCATCTGGTCGATGGAGGCCGAAGTTTCACTGACGCTGGAGGCCTGCATCTGGGTGTTCTTCACCATGTTCTGCACGTTGATGCTCATCTCGTGCATGGTGCTGGTGACTTCGTCGATGGCCGAGGCAGACTGCACGTTGATCTTGGCGGCGTCCTCGGAGGCGTCGGCCACCTGGTTGGAGCCGGAGGCCACCTGCGAGGCGGCATCGCGCACCGAGCGCACCAGGTTGCGCAGGCCGGTGGTCATCTTGGAGAACGCGGTGTTCAGCGTGTCGTGGGTGGAGCGGGGCGAGACCTCGACGGAGAGATCGCCGCCGGCGATGGCCTCGGAGACCGCCGACATCTCGCGGAAGTAGATGACCATGTTGTGCAGGGTCTGCGCGAGGGTGCCGATCTCATCGGTGCCTCTTACGTCGATCTCCTGGTCGAGATCGCCCTTGTCGCCGATCTCGCGGGCCACCTCGATGATCTTCTCCAGCGGATTGGTGATGGCGTTGGCGGTGCGGAAGGCGATGAAGATGCCCAGGCCGAGGGCGAGGAGGAAGCCGAGAGGTCGATCACGTTGGTCCAGCGCGACTAGCGTTCGTCGCTATCGCTGGTTTTCTGGATCAGGGAGCGGTCCTCGGTCTGCACCTCGTCGATGACTTCATTGAAGCGCTTCAGCTGGTCGGTGGGATAGGTTTCCGTGTAGCGGTCCAGCAGGTCCATGGCCTTCATCTGGCTGCTTTCCACTTCCTTGTGCTGCTGGACGAAGCGTTCGGCGATGGTGGTGTACCACTCCTGGTCGATCGCTTCGATGCGGTTCAATCCGGCGCGCAGGCCGGGGTCGCTGGTTTTGGCTTCGGCTTCGCGCAGCAGGTCGGCGGCGTGGGCTGTGGCCTTCATGCAGGCGGTCCAGTTCGGCAGGGGTCCCGGTAATAAGGAAATTGCTGAGCGACAGGTGGTTCTCCACGATCTGGTGGCGAACGTTTTCCGTAGCCAGGGAGAGTTCATAGGCATTGGCGAGAGCTGCCTTGGCCTCATGCTCGCGGTACGAAGAGACGACGCTGAAGGGGAAGCCCAGCAACATGAGTACAAGCAACAATGCGAAATTGAACAGCAGCCTATTGCGAATTTTCATTCCCTCAAACCTCCGGAAACCGGAAACTCAGATTCCCCGACTTGCGAATTGCGCCGTATTTATAATCAATCTCTGCTCTGCGGCCGGCCGATTGCCCCGTTTCGGGTGCGCAGAACCCAGGATCACTTTGCGCCAACGGCGTCTGCAAACTGAGACCGCGAACTCTCCGCCAGACCGCTAACCGCATGAATCCAGAGAACCAAATTGGCACTCCGCGATGTGCGCGGAAGCCTTGAGCACATTCGGGCCTGTCTGCAGGTGAGTTGTATTGTCATTGATAGCAATCTTTTAGTCATTAGGAAAGCGGCGAAAGGGATAGTACTAAAGTTTGCACTTCGCTTGTTTTCATCCAGTTAGGCAGAACGCGTCCGTTTTGAGGACAATCCCCGGAGGTGACCTAAGTTTGGGTACCGTTGGGTGAGGGAAACGCTCGATCCGTCTTGACTCAGTTTGAGACACAGCCTACTCTGATTTATCTCTCCCAGAGAATCGACCCGCGAGCCCGTGGCGCAGCCTAATCGCAGAGTGTGCCAAGCCTTGTACTTCGGTGCGGTGATCCGGTGACTCAGGATCGTGTTCCTGATTTCCAACATGGGACAAAAGAGCGAGAAGAATATGAGTGAAATCCTGCCGGTGCTGGTCGTAGAAGACGAGGAGCTGCTTCTGTCTTTCCTGACCACGGCCGTGGAGCGCGGCGGAGTGAAGGCCGTGGGAGTATCGTCGGGACGCGAGGCTCTGGGGCTGCTGGAGCGCGGCGAGTTTTCGGCGATCGTCAGCGACCTGCGCATGCCGGGGGGCATCGGCGGGGCGGAGATCTTCGACTGGGTGGGGCAGAACCGCCCGGAACTGGCCTCGCGCTTCCTGTTTATCAGCGGGAACATTCAAGATCCGCTGGCGCTGGAGTCCCGCGAGCGCACCGGCGCGCTGTTCATTGAAAAGCCATTCCGGATCGCGCAGCTGCTGGAACTGATCCGAAAGATCATCTCGCGCAATGAGGCCGGTCATGTCTGACGCCTCCCCATCCGCCTGCTGATCGTGGACGATCAGCAGAGCATACGCCAGCTGTGCGCGGCCATCGGGGAAAGAATGGGGCTGGGTTGCGTGCAGGCGGAGAGTGCTCTGGCGGCGCTGCAGCGGATGGAAGCCGAGCCCGCCGAACTGATCCTGGCGGACCTGGAAATGGGCGGCAGGTCCGGACTGGACCTGCTGGCCGAGGTGGAGCGCCGCTGGCCGCTCACCGAGGTGGCGCTGATGGGTTCCTACGGAAGCCCGGAGAACGCGGTGCAGGCGCGGCGGCTGGGCGCCTACGATTTTGTGGTGAAACCTTCCGGGTGGAGGAGTTCCAGCGGGTGCTGGAGCGCATGGCGGAAAAGGCCCGGCTGGTGCAGGAGAACGAATTGCTGCGGACGCGGGTGGAAAAGCTGGGCGGCTACGGCGGGAAGGGCTTCGAACGCCGGGCGCGGGCGAAATAAAGATGGCTCCCGCCCCGGTTGCCTATGCACCGACCTGGAAGAGCTGGAACGGATGACCGTGCAGCGCGTCTTTGAGCAGGTGGGCGGGGACAAAGAGCAGGCGCAGAAGCTGCTGGGGATCTCGCGGGCGACGCTGTATCGCAAGATCAAGCGTTATGGAATTGAGAGCCGGCTGGCGCAGAACAAGGCCGCCGGGGAGTATACTTCCCGGCCGGTATGCGGGCTGGTCTCGGGTTGAGTCTCAAGGTGATGGAGGCAGGCGCTCCGGACGGAAGATCTCACTCCGGCTTAACTTTGGCGCAAGCTGAGCCGAAGGTTGCAGTAGAGGATTCGGCTGCAGGCCAAGTTGTCCGCGATGGATGCACATCGGGAGAAAGACGTGGAGCAGGCGGGGATTTAGTGGTCTCCAGCGACCGGGATTTCGTGGATGCGCTGGCGCAGAGTGGCATCGCCTGCGCTACTCCCCGGAATTCATGGTGGCCAGTGCCGATGCCGCCGCGGCGTTTCCCCGCTGTGCGGTGGTGGTGACCGACGAAGTGGCGGTGTTGCCGCAGCTCTCTGCCGGGGTTGTGCTGGCCATTGTCGTGACCGCGGGGAAGGAAGAAGCAGCCATGCCGGAGGCGGGCGGAAAACTTCGCGTGGTGCGCATTGCGCGCAACATCAATTCGGGTGCGGGCTGGGCCGAATATGCGGCGGCGCTGGCGCAGGAGACCGTGCTGCGGCTGGATGCGCAGGCGCAGGTGGCCGAGGTGAAGCTGCGGGTGCGGGAGATGGAGCGCTTCGCCGCCCTGGGACGGTTTATCGTGGAAGCGCGGCATGGACTGGGCAATGCGTTGACCGGCGTGCTGGGCCACTCCGAGCTGTTGCTGCTGGAGGATGAAGGGATGCGGGGCGAGGTGCGGGCGCAGCTGGAGACGATTCACACCATGTCTTTGAAGATGCATGAGACTTTTCACCGGCTTTCATCGCTGGAGATGGAATTGCGCGTGGCGGAGCGGCAGGCCGAGCGGGAGACGCAGCGCTGGCCGGCGCAGTAAAAAGGATGCTGGCGCAGGAAAACGATTTGAGGTGCACAGCGTGCTAAAGAAGGTTTTGGTTGTGACGATTCGCTGGCCGAGGGCCGCTTGATGCAGTCGCTGCTGCAGGTCGCCGGCTATTCGGCGGTGGCCTTGAGCGCCCGTTGCGCATTGAGCAGATGGTAGCCTCCGAGCGTCCCAACCTGATTCTTCTGGATGTCGTGATGCCGGGGCGCAACGGTTACCAGGCGTGCCGCGAACTGAAAAACAGCCGCGAGTTCGGCTCCATCCCCATTGTGCTGGTGACCTCCAAGAACGGTGAGAGCGACCGCTTCTGGGGATTGCAGCAGGGGGCTGACGGTTACGTGGTCAAGCCCTTCACCGGGGAACAACTGGTGGGCGAAGTGCGGAGGGTGATCGGGTAATGGGCGATCTGCCAAACAACGCGGGGCTGATACCGCCCGACGATGATTCGCGGCCGAAGAAGGCGCGCTTGCCTCCGAGCCTGCGCTGCCCGAGCAGCAGTACTGCATCTTTCGCGCCGGACGCGAGCGTTTTTGCCTGCACGTGCTGGAAGTGGACGAGGTGGTGGAATGGCCGCGGCTGACCAATCTGCCGCTGTCGCCGCCGTTCCTGATGGGCGTCTTCAACCTGCGCGGCAGCAGTGCCGGTGGTGGACATGCGTTACCGAGGTGCGGCGGGCGGATCTGCCTCCGAAGCTGGTGGTGGTGGCCTGTCTGCGGGGCGGCACCGAGGCACCCGACGTGCGCGTCGGGCTGGCGGTGGACGAGGTGATCGGCACCTTCAGCACCAGCGAGCCGCTGCTGAAGGATGAGGCGCCGCGCAACGTTCCGCACTGCGCCGGGATGCTGCGCCACGGAGACCGGCTGGCGCTGGCGCTGGATTTGAAGCGCGTGCTGGAGACGTTCCGGTGGGAGTGATTTGAGCTGCTCGAAGCGTTGCGAGGATTGTTAGAGGTTCGATCGGGCCGGTTGCGCTCAACGTAAGGCGGGGCAGGAGTGCCATCGCGTTGTCCTGGAGGTAGTATGAAGGGTCTCTGAATTCGGCAATCATCGCGCTGGTAGTAATCAATCTGGCCGCCACGCTGGCGGTGTTTATGCTGGCGTACTTCGCCGGCGCCAGGTCCGGCGGAAGAATGCTGTGGGAGTCGGCTCGCTGCACTCCGACACGCTCTATCTGCTGCTGGCCGCGGTGGGCGCCGTGGCCGGAGGCTCGCTGTTTGTCTTCTTCCGCCTCTCCAACACGGTCGCCGAACCGGTGAACGCGCTGGCGGAGTTCGCCGAACAGGTTGCCGAAGGTGACTTCGAAGCGCGGCTGGAGGAGAACAGCGCAGCGAGTTCGGCTACATCGCGCAGCATTTGAACCACGCCGCGGAGAAGGCCGCCAAGGCGATGCAGGACGAAGAGTCGCAGCGCAATCTGCAGCGCTCGGTGACCGAGTTCCTGACCGTGGTGAGCCAGATTGCGCGCGGCGATTTGACCCTGCGCGGCAGCGTGACCAGCGACGCGCTGGGCAATGTAGTTGACTCGGTCAACTACATGCTGGACAACTTTACCTCGGTGCTGCGCCGGGTGCGCGACGCGGCCAATGACAGCTTGGCCGGCGCCAACCAGATTCTGAACGCCAGCGAGCGCATGGCGACGGGCGCCACCCAGCAGGACCACGAGATCACCAACACCTCGTCGGCGGTGGAGGAGCTGACGGTTTCCATGAAGCAGGTGAGCAACAACGCCGAGGCCAGCGCCGAGGCGGCGCGCCGCGCGCTCGACGCCGCCGAGCAGGGCAACCGCTCGGTGCGCGACACACTGGAAGGCATGCAGCGCATCCGCTCCAGCGTGCAGGCCACGGCCAAAAAGATCAAGTCGCTGGGCGACCGCTCGCTGGAAATCAGTGAAATCATCAACGTGATAATGACATCACCGAGCAGACCAACCTGCTGGCGCTAACGCCGCGATCGAGGCGGCGCGCGCCGGTGAGGCGGGCCGCGGCTTTGCCGTGGTGGCCGACGAAGTCCGCAAACTGGCCGAGCACTCGCGCACCGCGACCAAGGACATTGCCGCGCTGATCAAGGCCATCCAGGCCGAGACCAACGAGGCCGTGGTGGTGATGGAAGAAGGCACGCGCGAGGTGGAAGTGGGCGCGCGGCTGGCCGACCAGGCGGGCAAGGCGCTGGAGGCGATCTCGGCCGTGGTGCGGCAGTCGGCCGAACTGGTGCAGGAGATTTCCCTCGCCAGCAAACAGCAGGTGCGCGGCACCGAAGGCGTGGCCAACGCCATGCAGATCATCTCCAACATTACGCGCCAGACCTCGCAGGGCGCGCGGCAGACGGCGCGCAGCACCGAGCAGATGGTGAAGATGAGCGAACAGCTGAACGAGGCGCTGTCGCAGTTCCGGGTGCAGGCGCCGCCGGCGCAGCCACCGCCGCAACCGCCGCAGCGCAATGAACTGCAGGCGGGCGCGGGGCGCAGCTACCACCGGAACAAAAGCGAAACGTAACGTCGGAAGCAAGGGACAGGCAGCATAGCAGGCGGCGATGAACGAAGCTGACGTCAATCCGGTGCTGACCGGCCATGAGGTCCGGGAGCTGCAACTGCTCATCGAGCAGCGCTCCGGCATCATGTTCGATGAGTCGCGCGAGCGCTTTTTGACCACGCGCGTGGTGGAGCACATGCAGCGCAAGCGCCTGAACTACGGGCTGGAACTGCTGCGCCTGGTGCGCGGCTCCAACGTGGAATACGACAACATGCTGGAGCGTCTGCTGACCCAGGAGACCAGCTTTCTGCGCTATCCGGCGCTGTTTTCGGCCTTTGAAAAGCAGGTGGTGCCGGAGCTGCTGGAGCGCAAGTTCTGGGATAAGGATGGCGCGCTGCGCATCTGGAGCGCGGGCTGCGCCAGCGGCGAAGAGCCCTACTCGATTGCGTTGAGCATCTGCGATGCGGCGGGACTGGGCGCCGTTCCGCCAGTCAGCATCATGGCCACCGACGTGAGCCGCGAGGCGCTGGAGCGCGCCGCCCGTGGAGTGTACAGCCGCCGCGCGCTGGAAAATCTTTCGCCCTCCCAGATCGGCGCCTACTTTATCCCACGGCGAGCATTTCCAGGTGAGGCCGGTGCTGCGCAGCATGGTGAAGTTTGCTCCCATGAACCTGGCGCAGCCGGTGTACCTGGGAAAATTCGACTGCATCTTCTGCATGAACGTGCTGATTTACTTCGGCGAGGAGCTGCGCTCCAAACTGATCCAGCGCTTTTACGAATATCTGGAGCCGGGCGGCTACCTCTTCCTTGGCCACGCCGAATCGGTGGCCAACGTGCCGGTAAGTTCCAGCAGAAATTCATTAACGGCGCGCGGCTGCTGCAAAAGCCGCTGCATCACCTGGCCAGCTCCGAGCAGGCCGTGGGGAACGTGCAATGAACGGACCCAGCCCTGAGATGATCGAGCTCTTTCTCCAGGAGGCCAGCGAGCACCTGCAGTTTCTGCGCGAGTACTCGGGCATTCTGCAGGACCCGTATCCGCTCTACGAGGACATCGAGCGCCTCTACATTTCGGCGCACGGCGTGGCCGGCACGGCTGGAACCTACGGCTATCCGCTGTTCAACGAAGTGGCCGGCAAGCTGGCGCATATCTTCCAGTACGCCATGAACGCAACCATCAGCGTGGAGGCCACGGCCCCGCTGGTGGAGTTCATCTACGAAGCGATTGCGGTGCTGGAAAGCGACCTGATCATGATCAGCGCCAACAGCGTGGAGTCGCTGGAGGATATCGCGGCCTTCAAACTGCGCTATCCCTTCGCCTTCCAGGGCGCGCCGCCCGCCGCGGCCGACGCTCCCACCGAACAGCCGCACGCGCCCGAGCCGGAAGCGGCCGGCAACATCTACGGCGAGACGCAAGACGTTGCACCGGAAGCAGCACGAGAGGTTGCGCAGGCCGCACGCAGAGCGTTGCGCAGGGCGTTGCGCAGAACGTTGCGCCGAACGCGCCGCAGAACGAAGCGCCAGCCGAGCCGCAATACGATGCGCAGAGCGCGCCGCCGTCCGCGGTTGCGCCACAGCCTGCCGCCCAGCCAGAAGTGCCTGTTGCAACGGATATCGAGCCGCTGGAAATGCCTGTTGCAACGGAGGATGCGCCGGTTGCTCCGCCGCCCGCGGCGCCTGCCGAGCCGCCGGTGAGCCTGGATTCGCTGGACAGCTACCTCGACAAGGTGCCGGAGCTGGAGCCCGACGAAGAGGTTCCCGCCGAGGTGCTGGAGTTCTTTGTTCCCGAGGTCGAAGAGCATCTGCAGGCGGTGACCGATTGTCTGCTGGCGCTGGAGGCCAATCCCAACGAAGAGGACATTCACCGCCTCTTCCGCTCCATGCACACCATCAAGGGATCGGCCGCGCAGGTGGGCTGGCAGCGCATTGCCACCATCGCGCATCGCGCCGAAGACCTGGTGGGCCGTCTGCGCGACGGCGAGCTGCAGCCCAGCGCCACCATCATCGACCTCTGCCTGGAGACCGTCGATGTGCTGAAGAAGGTGATCTACCGGCAGTGGGAGGACGAAGCCGGCTTCCAGCTTGGGGCGCGCATGCTGATCGCGCGGCTGGACCGCATGGCCTCCGCCGAGGTGGAGGTGTCCGCTTCTGTTGCCGAGCCCGCCGCGGAAACGGTCGCCGGACTCCCGATGGAAACCCATCCGATCGAATCGGCACCGAACGAAGCCGGAGCCGAAGCTGCGGCGCTTGGAATCGAGGCCGAGCCGCTGGAAGCTGCCCAGCCAGAGGTCTTTGCCGCGACGCAGGTCGAGGCGGAGCCACTCGGTGCGGCGTGGCCGTGGACGAGATTGTCGCGGCGTTCGAGTGGCCCGACGAACCGCTTTTTGCCCAGCCTTCACAGGACTCTACCGCACCGACTCCGCCGCAGGCCGCAGCGGAGCTGGCGGCGGCGGTGAGCGCGGAAGCGCCGGCCACGCCGGATTTGACGACAGCTGCGAGCCATACGGCGGCCGTCAGTTCGCTGACGCCGGTGGCCGTGGCGCAATCCAAGTCGGTGCGCATTGCGCTGGAGCGGCTGGACCGCATGATGAACGCGGTGGGCGAACTGGTCATCAATCGCACCCGCATGCTGGGCCGCCTGGCGGAGCTGGAGAAGCTGGCCGAGGTGCTGAACTTCTCCAAGGGCCGCATGAGCGAAAAGGTGACGGAGTTCCAGGACAAGTACGAGTTCAGCCGCATCGGCTCCGCGCCTGCGCTCTCGCAGTGGTCGGGCGCGATGGAACTGCTCGGCGAAGGCTACGGCTCTTCCTCCGGCTACGGCTCGTCCAGCTTTGGCGGAAAGAACGGCGCGGGCTATGGGATGGGACATTCCGGCTACGGCGGTTCGGGAAGCAGCGGAGTCGGCTACGGCGGC
>CAVUKX010000021.1:0-36975 GCA_963742165.1 uncultured Acidobacteriota bacterium
TACGTAACATGGCCTCTCAAACGGGCCTGATCGCAATCGATGAATATCAAAAGCACAAGACAACGCAGTCCTGGCATCCCTCGGACGCACTTAGTAACAAAGCCGAGACAAGGAGTCACTGGACGACCGCGTCGTCATATTTGCTGAATCCTGCATCAAGCTTCACTGGGCGAGATTATCAGAACTTTTAACGCCTCTGTCTGCCGCGGAACCTTCGTCGATTACGTGCTTTGGGGCGACGATGGCAAGCCGCTGGGAGTGGTGGAGGCCAAGCTCGTTGCACCAGGGCAGGAACTTACGGCTGAAGAGCCCTTCGTAGTGCGCCATGTCAACAATGGACTCGCCCCGCTTGGTCTTCAGAAAGTCTTCAACGGCCTCGGCGATTGTTTTTGTGGTGGGAGCCTTGCGCTTGGAGCCGGAGACCGCACCGAACAGCGGCTTGTTCACCGGGTCATTTTCGGCGAGCTTACGCGCAAGAATCTTGCGCGCCTTTTCCCAGCTCGTGGTTCCGGTCGATTCCCGAATGCGCTTTCCGTCAGGCGCGCTGCCCGCGATGTACCTTATGCAGTTGCAGCGCCGGGATTGATCACGGTCCACGTTTATGCGGGCGAATTTACAGTCGCTGGAATGCCGGGTCCACAGAAAAGTCCCTCGGATCTCCCGCCCATGTGCCCGCTCCTTTGTGTTGGCTTCACCTCGAAGTTGACGCAAAGTTGCACACTTACAAGCTGCAATTTTTATGTTATTGATAATGCGGTAGATAATAGTGGTGGGCCTGGTAGGATTCGAACCTACAACCAAAGGATTATGAGTCCTCTGCTCTGACCGTTGAGCTACAGGCCCTTTCGGAATCTCCATGGAACGCGGGGAGAATAGTTGAACCTAGTTTAACGCAGCCGGAGCGCAAACTGCGTGGCCGCAACTTGCCCGGCCAACGCGGTGCCGTCTCCCTGCCTGGAATGCTAGCTGCTGGTGAAGGCCAGCGAAAGCAGTGTGCGCTGCTCCATCTGATGAGCCTTGGCCGAACCGGTGGCGGGGCTGGCCGCGGCCTGGCGCTGAATGGAGCGCACCGGAAGCTTGTGTCCGGCCAGGCGGCGCAACCGAGGCTTCACAAAAGCGAGTGCGCCCATGTTGGCCGGTTCCTCCTGCACCCACACCAATTCCTGTGCGTTCTGGTATAGCGCCAGGGCTTCCAGAATGTCCTGCTCCGGCAAGGGATAGAGCTGATCGAGAAACAGAATCGCCGTGCCGGTGTGCTGCAGGCGTTTGCGCTCGGCCAGCAGGTCGTGGCCCACCTTTCCACTGCAGAGCAGGATGTGCTTGACCTCAGCGGGATCAACCTCGGTGTCCGCTACCACGTTGCGGAATCGCGGCAGGCTGAACGCCGCCAGATCGCTGGCCGCATCCGGATGGCGCAGCATGCTTTTCGGGGTGAAGCAGATCAGCGGCTTGCGCCACTTGCGAAGAACCTGACGGCGCAAGAGGTGAAAGAACTGCGCCGCCGATGACGGCTGGCAGACCTGCATGTTCTGGCGCGCGCACAGTTGCAGATAGCGCTCAATCCGCGCGCTGGAGTGCTCCGGCCCCTGGCCCTCGTAGCCGTGCGGAAGCAACAGCACAAGGCCTGAGAGCAGTCCCCATTTTTCTTCTCCGGCACTGATGAACTGATCGATGACGATCTGGGCGCCGTTGGCGAAGTCGCCGAACTGTGCTTCCCAAAGCGTGAGCGCCTCGGGATAGTCGCGGCTGAATCCGTATTCGAAGCCGAGCACGGCGGCTTCGGAGAGCTCCGAGTTATAGATCTCGATGAGGGCCTGATCGGGCGAGAGATGCTGCAGCGGCATGTACTCGGCTTCATTCTCCACATCGATGAGGCAGGAGTGACGATGACTGAAGGTGCCGCGGCGCGTGTCCTGTCCGCTCATCCGGATGGGAACCCCGCTGGTGACGAGGCTGGCGAAGGCCAGGGCCTCGGCCATTCCATAGTCGATGAGACGTTTGCCCTGCGCCATCTCCTGGCGCTGCTTGAGCAAAGCGGCGACCTTGGGATGAATGTGAAAGTCCGCGGGGTATTCGCAAAGTTTCAGTCCCAGGCGCGTGAGCTCTTCCGGCGCCACTCCGGTATCCACTTCGCGCTCGGGAGACCATGCGCCCCCGACGAATCCGTCCCAATAATCGGGCAGTTTGTACATCCGCGGCTTCTTGGTCATGAGCTTGGCATCTGCTTTGGCCTGCTGATAGCGCTGCCGGGATTCGGCAACCTGGCCGGTGACATCGATGCCCAGCCGCTTGGCGTAAATCTCATAGAGCGGCGGGTGGTTCTTGATTTTGGCGTAAACGATCGGTTGGGTAATGGTGGGGTCGTCGACCTCGGAGTGGCCGTGGCGGCGATAGCCGATCAGGTCGATCACTACATCCGAGCCGAACTGGTAGCGGTATTCCAGCGCCAGCCGGCCTATGCGCACCACCGCCTCGGGATCTTCGGCGTTGACGTGGAAGATTGGAATGGGCAGGCGCTTGGCCAGATCGCTGGCAAAGCGTCCGCTGGCGTATTCGTTGGGATTGGTGGTGAAGCCCAGCAGGTTGTTGACGATGATGTTGATGGTGCCGCCGACATCGTAGGCCTGCAGATAGCTCATGTTGAGCGTCTCGGCCCAGATGCCCTGCCCGGCAAAGGCGGAGTCGCCGTGCATGAGGACGGGCAGCGTCTGGCGCTTTCCCTCGGCGCCGCGCCGGGTCTGCTTGGCGCGCACCCGTCCCAGGGCCACCGGATCGACGGCTTCCAGATGGCTGGGGTTGCTGACCAGGCGAATCCTCATCCGTTGGCCGTTGATCTCGCGAAAGCCGCTGGCGCCCTGATGATATTTCACGTCGCCGCCACCCAGGGTGGAGCGCGGATCGACATCCTCGAAGCCGGCGTAGATATCGGCGGGACTGCGTCCCACGGTGTTGCAAACCGCAGCCAGGCGGCCGCGATGGCTCATGGCCATCACGCATTCTTCGGCGCCATGCGAGGCCGCTCCGCGAAGGATTTCCTCCATCATCGGAATCAGCGCGGTGTTGCCTTCCAGCGAAAAACGCTTGGTGCCGATGTAGAGCGTCTGCAGCATCTGCTCAAAGATGTCGGCTTCCAGCAGCTGCTTCAAAACAGCTTCGCGATCGACCTCGGCCTGCGGACCTTCCAGCCGGTCGATGATCCACTGGCGGCGCTCCAGGTCGGGGATGTGCATGAACTCGGCGCCGACGGTGCCGCAATAGATCTGGCGGGCACGCTCGGCGTCCGCTCCGCTGATCCTCAGCTCGGGGTAATCAAGAGGGAGAAAGTGGCCGAGCGGATCGAGGTCGGCTTCGAGGTATCCCCAGCGCCGGAAAAGTTCGAAGACACGTTCCTTGCGCTGAGTTTCAGTGCTGACTTCCGCAGATGCAATGACCTGAGCCTGTGACACGTTGCTCCTCGCCCGGCGGGGTAGTCCGGGACTTCTCTGGCTTGCGAAATCCACATTCGCCCAACGCAAAAGGGTATCAAAACCCGGGCAGGCCCGCCATGCCGACGCTTGAATTTGCAAGGTTGAGCGCCAAAGGCAGCTCTAGGCCTTGAGCGCACCGGTGTAAACGGCCATTCCCACAACGGCATCCACTCCCATGGCGTCGAGCTGGTTTACCTCATCCATCGACTTGATTCCGCCAGCCACAATGAGCTTGCGCGTGGTCGCTTCCTTCAGCGGCGCAACCACCTCGAAGGGAAAGCCGCTCATGGTGCCCTCGGTATCGATGTGCGTGTAGAGATAGCCGGAGCAATACTCATCCGTCTGCCGCATCATCTCCGCGGGCGTCAGCGTGGTGCCCTCCTGCCAGCCCTTGATCGACACCTTGCCGCCGCGCGAATCCACGGCAAATAGCAGGCGCGCGGGCGCGGCATAATGCGCCAGATCCTGCGCCATCTTCAAATCCACCTTGCCGTCCTTCAGCAGAGCCGAGCCGATAATGACCTTCTTGGCGCCGGCCTGCAGCATCTTCGAGGCCGCTTCCACGGAGCGGATTCCGCCGCCCACCTGCACCGGAAGATGCTGACAGATGCGATGAATCAGCTCGGTGTTTTCACCCTTGCCCATGGCTGCGTCCAGGTCGATGAGCTGCACCGTCGGATAGGGAAGGAAGCGATCGATCCAGTATTGAAGGTCGTCGAACTCCAGCGCCTTCTTTTTGCCCTGCACCAGCTGGACAACCTTGCCGCCCATGAGATCAATCGAGGGAATAAGCATTTTTCAGTCCTTAGCTTTTATAGTTGCCCTGAGCTTGCCGTTTGTTCTTGTTCTTGTTCCCGATCTCGTTCTTGCCCTTGTTCTTGATCTCGTTCTTGTTCTTGCTTGAAGTGTCACCCTGAACGAAGTGAAGGGCCCCAGCACCGCTCAAACCTTCGACGCCGTTCCAAGCTTTTCAACCAGCGAGGTTGGCTGCTGAACTGCCTTTTATCCGCACCGGAGATTTGTGCAGTGCTGGGTTTCTTCGCGTTGCTCAGAGTTTGTGACTTTATTGATTTTGTGGCGTTTTTCGCAACGTAAGTATCTGTATTTGCAACACCGATTTTTTGAGAAATCGAAAAAGTCACAAACTCTCAGAATGACATCGCAGGGACAAGAGCAAAAGCAAAATGCGGCGTTTCGACTCCTGCGTCCGACTCCTGCGCTTAACACGGAAGCCTTACCGGAATCCCTTCGCGCTGCAGTTGCGCCTTCAGCTCGCGCACATCGTGAATGCCAAAGTGGAAGATCGATGCGGCCAGCGCGGCGTCGGCGCATCCGGCCTTGAAGACATCCACAAAGTGATCGCCCGAACCGGCGCCGCCGCTGGCGATGACGGGAATGCTGACCGCCGTGGCCACGGCGGCCGTCAGCGGACAATCAAAGCCGGCGCGCGTTCCATCGCAGTCCATCGAGGTGAGCAGAATCTCTCCCGCGCCTCGCGACTCGGCCTCGCGCGCCCACTCCACCGTATCGCGGCCCGTGGCGATGCGTCCGCCGGCCAGATAGACCTCGGCGGGTACTGTGTTTTCGGCTGACACCGCAGCGCCAACTTTGCGCTTGGCATCGATGGCGACGATGACCGCCTGCGAGCCGAAGCGCTCGGCGATTTCGGTGATGATCTCAGGATTCTTGATGGCCGCCGAGTTGATGCTGATCTTGTCGGCGCCGGCGTCGAATAACGCCGAGGCGTCATCCAGCGAGCGCACTCCACCGCCCACGGTGAAAGGCACGAAGAGCTGCCGCGCGGTGCGCCGCACCACATCGATCAGGATGGGGCGCGCATCGCTGGTCGCAGTGATGTCGAGCAGCACGATCTCATCAGCTCCGCTGGTAGCGTGCAGATGCGCCAGCTCAGCCGGATCTCCGGCGTCGATCAGGTCCACGAACTGCACACCCTTCACTACGCGGCCCTTGGTCACGTCGAGGCAGGCAATGATGCGCTTGGTGATTCCCGTGCTCATCGCGCGCTCCTTTTGGCGGAATATTCGGCGGCGTAATCGCAAAAGTTCTGCAGAATTCGCAAGCCGGTGTCGCCGGACTTTTCCGGATGGAACTGCACGCCGAAGACGTTGTTGCGCTCGACCGCCGACGCGAAGGTCTCGCCGTAGGTAGTCACGGCCGAGACACCTTCGACCACCGGCGCGCGATATGAGTGCGTAAAGTAAACGAAACTCTCGCTGGCCACTCCGCGCAGCAGCCGCGAATTCTCGCCCTCCGCGGTGCGGCTGATCTGGTTCCAGCCCACGTGCGGCACCTTCAGCGTGGTCTGGAAGCGCTCGCACGGGCCTTCAAAGAGCCCGAGCCCCTGCGTCTCCGGCGATTCGGTCGAGCCCGCAAACTGCCACTGCATTCCCACGCAGATGCCGAGGAAAGGAACGCCGCGCGCAATCGCCTCCAGCACGGCCTCGCGCACGCCGCTGCTGGCCAGCCGCTCGCAGGTCACGAAATGGCCCACGCCGGGTAGCACCAAAGCCTGCGCATCACGCACCTGCCCAGGATCTTCGGTGACCACCGACTCCTGCCCCAGATGGGTGAAGGCCTTGCGCACGCTGGTCAGGTTGCCGGCTTTGTAATCGATGAGCGTAATCATCTACAGAAGTCCTTTGGTCGATGGCAGCATTTCAGCCAGTCTCTGGTCCTTGCTGCAGGCGAAGCGCAGGGCGCGGGCAAAGGCCTTGAAGAGAGCCTCGATCTTGTGATGGTTGGAGCGTCCGTACATGGTCTTGAGGTGAATGTTGGCCCGCGCTCCGCGCGCGAAGGCCTCGAAGAAATCGAAGACCAGCTCGCTCTGCAGATCGCCCACCAGGCGCACGCGCACCTTGGTGTCCACCACGCAGGCGGCGCGGCCGCTCAGGTCCACGGCGGCAATGCCCAGGGTTTCGTCCATCGGCATCAGGAAATATCCCGCGCGCAGGATTCCCTTTTTGTCGCCCAGCGCGCGGTCGAATGCTTCGCCCAGCGCGATGCCGACGTCTTCCACGGTGTGGTGCTGATCGACATCGAGATCGCCGCGGCAGGCCAGCGCCAGGTCGAATCCGCCATGCCGGGTAAACAACTCCAGCATGTGGTCGAAGAAGCGGATGCCGGTTTCTACCTTGTAGATTCCGGTGCCGTCGATGTTGAGCGCAATCGCGATCTGCGTTTCCGTGGTGATGCGCTCCAACTCCGTGCCACGGGGCGGGGTCTTCGGCGTTTTGGTCTTTGTCTTGGTCACTGCTTTCCGGATCACAGCGCCTCCTTGGCGGCGAGAGTGGGACGCGGTTGCGGCGTAAAGCCGATGCTCGCCAGCGCCTCGGGAAGTTGGCGCAGCAGGCGCTCCGTCTGCACTCGGTTGCCGAGCGTGATGCGCACGCAGCCGGCGCAGCCGGGATCGCTGTTGCGGTCGCGCACCAGAATGCCGCGCTGCCGCATCTGGGCCACCAGCGCCTGGCGATAGCTGCCAAAGTAGGCGAGCACAAAGTTCGCTTGCGAGGGCCAGAAGGGAATGTTGCGCTCGCGGTAAAACTCTTCCAGCCGGCTCCGGCCTTCGAGCACCTGCGCCACGTAGCCGGCGATGTACTCGCGGTCGTCGAGCGCGGCCTGGAGGCAGGTGAGCGCAAGGCCGTTTACGTTGTAGGGCGAAGCGACGCGGCGCAACATCGTCAGCTGACCGACCGAGCCGAGCAGCGCGCCAAGGCGGAAGCCCGCCAGTCCGAACGCCTTGGAGAAAGTCCGGCAGATGAACAGATTGTCGATCACGCCGATCTGGTCGAGCAGGCTCTCGCCGCCAAAGTGAATGTAGGCCTCGTCGATCAGCACGGCGGCTTGCGGCGCTGCCTGCACTAGGGCGAGCAGTTGTTCGCGCGTGGCGATGGCGCCGGTGGGATTGTTGGGACTGGCGACGCAGATGAGCCGTGTCTTCGGAGTGATGGCGCGCAGCAGTTCTGCGAAGGGAAATTCGAGCGCCTCGTTGGATTGCACGGTGCGAACCACCGAGCCGGTTGCCAGCGCATAAATCTCATACATGCTGAACGTGGGCACGGCAATCAGCGTCTCATCGCCTGGCTCCAGATAGGTCTCCGCCAGCAGGTGAATCGCCTCATCGACGCCGTTGGTCAGCACAACCTGCGCGGAGGAAACTCCGAGAGAGCTTGCTACCGCACGCTCGCCCGGCTCGCGCTCGGGATATTTATTCAGCGTCTCGGCGGTGATGGAGTGCAGAATCTGCAGGACGCGCGGCGAGCAGCCATCCACGTTCTCGTTGAAGTCGAGGCGCAGCCCGTCGCGGCCTCCCAGAGGCGGATGATATTCCTTGAGCGTTTCCACTACGCGGCGCGCGCGCAACCCGTTGCTCATTTCTTCAACCTCACACGCACGCTGGCGGCGTGGCCTTTCAAGCCCTCTGCTTCGGCCAGCAGGGTGACCGTGGGAGCAATCTTCTGCAGACCTTTGCGGCTGGCTTCCTGCAGGGTGATGATGCGAACGAAGTCCATTACATTGAGCCCGCCGCGAAAGCGGGCCACGTTGCCCGTGGGCAGCGTATGGTTGGGGCCGCTGGCGTAATCGCCAATCGACTGCGCCGTATAGTCGCCGATGAAGATCGAGCCGGCGCAGGTAACGTCGGCCACGTCCTCGGATGCGACCGTGACATGTTCTCCGCCGAGTTCGTTCGTCCACTGGATCGCTTGTTTGTGGCTCTTGGCGACCAGCACCACTCCGCGAGCGGCGAGCGATTGCTTCGCGATGGGATTCTCCTCGGCCATCGCGGTGGCGTGCTCGATCACCGACTTTGCCAGGCGCAGGTTGGTGGTTACAAAGATGGCGAGTGCCTCCGGGTCGTGCTCGGCTTGCGCCACCATGTCGCTGGCAATGAACTCCGGATTGCCCTCGGTTGCACAGTAGACGATCTCGGTCGGCCCGGCCAGAAAATCGATGCCGCAATCAAACGCAACCAGCTTTTTTGCCAGTGTAACGAATATATTGCCTGGTCCAACAATCTTATTGACCTTGGGAATGCTCTCGGTGCCGTAGGCAAACGCGGCAATCGCCTGTGCGCCTCCGATGCGGTAGAACTCGGTGACGCCGATCAGGGCCGCGGCCGCCAGCGTCTCCGCCGCCGGGCGAGGCGAAGCCACGGCAATGCGCTGCACGCCGGCCACCTGTGCGGGAATCACCGTCATCAGCACGGTGGAGGGCAGGGGATAGCGGCCGCCGGGAGCGTAGCAGCCAACCGACTCCAACGGGCGAACGGCCTGCCCTACCCGCAGCCCCGGATGAATGGTGCGCATCCAGGGGCGAGGCAGCTGCCACTCGGCAAAATTGCGGATGTTTTTCGCCGCGGTTTCGATGGCGCGGATAAACTCGGCGCTCACCATGCCAACCGCGGCCCTCAACTCCTTGGCCGGGACGCGCACCGGCGCGCCCGCCGCCAGCCCATCGAACTTGTGCGCGTAGTCGAGCAGCGCAGCGTCGCCGCCGCTGCGCACCCGGTTCACAATCGCGGCCACGGTCCTTTCCACGGCGGGATCAAACGAAGCGTAGCGATCAGCCAGCGAGGCGACGGCCTGCGCCGCCTCCCCGCCACGGAGCAGCTTCATTACATCACCACCTTGTTCAGCGGATACTCGACGATTCCCGTGCCGCCGGCGGCCTTCAGGCGTGGAATCACGTCGCGCACCACCGTTTCCTCGAGGATCGTGCTCACGGCCACCCACTCGGCGTTGCTGAGCGCAGACACCGTGGGTGAATTGAGCGCGGGCAGCACGGAGAGCACGGCCTGCAGATCTTTCTGTCGCACGTTCAGCATCAGTCCCACTCGCCCCTGGGCTGCGATGGCTCCCTGCAGCATCAGCGCAATGTTGTCGATCTTCTGGCGCTTCCATGCATCGGCATAGGCCGTCTTGTTGGCAATCACCTGGGTATTGGACGCGAGCACGGTCTCGATGATGCGCAGGCGGTTGGCGCGCAGCGAACTCCCGGTCTCGGTGACCTCGACGATCGCATCGGCCAGCATCGGCGGCTTCACTTCGGTCGCGCCCCAGCTGAAGTCCACCTGGACTGGCACATTTTTGGAAGCAAAGTAGTTCTTGGTTACCTCCACCAGTTCGGTTGCAATGGTCTTTCCGGCGAGGTCCTCGGCGCACTTGAAGGTCGAGTCTTCGGGCACGGCCAGCACCCAGCGCACGCCGCCGCGGCTCTGCTTGGAGTAGATCAGGTCGCAGACCGCCTCGACCTTGCGGCCGCTCTCCACGACCCAGTCCAGCCCGGTGAGCCCGGCGTCGAGCACGCCCTGCTCGACGTAGCGGGCCATCTCCTGGGCGCGGATCAACATGCATTCCAGTTCGGGATCGTCGGTGGAGGGAAAGTAGGAGCGGCCGTTGGCGTAGATCTTGAATCCCGCGGCGGCAAACAGCGCGATGGTTGCGTCCTGCAGCGAGCCCTTGGGAATGCCTAGTCGAATCTTAGACATTGGATGCCTCCGGAGCCGGGGTAAAGGTCATGGGTTTGGTGAAGCAGGAGCGCGTGCCTTCGTGGCAAACCAGGCCGTCGCCCTCCACCTGAACCTTGCACAGGACGGTATCGGTGTCGCAGTCGGTTGCGGCATAGGTGAGGCGCAACCGGTTGCCGCTGGTCTCGCCCTTGGTCCACAGCTTGTTGCGGGTGCGGCTGTAAAAGGTTACATAGCCGGTCTGAAGCGTCTTGTCGAGCGCCTCCTGGTTCATGAAACCCACCATGAGAACTTCGCCGTTATCGGCATCCTGCACGATGGCCGGGGCAAGTCCCCCCATCTTCTCAAAATCGATCTGCATTGTCCTTTTCCTCTTCTTCCTCGTGTGAACTGACCTGCCGGATCATTCAGGCCTAGCGGGCAAAAAGAAAAAACCCGCTGGGTTTGATTGCGCCAGCGGGCCAGTGCTTGGATGATTGCCTACTATCGAGATCCACGCGCCCCTGCCGACACAACCGCCGTATGGTGATGATGGTGATGGCGGTGATGGCGCAGAGACGTCATTTGCAATGATCCTAAATAGAGAGTGGCGCTGCGGTCAACGGCAAAAAGTGGGATTGCCGCGGCGATTTTCGCAGGAAATAGCAAAACCTGACAGATCGCTGCGCCGTATCCTCTTGAAGCTGAGTCAAATACATGAATGTTGCGTCCAATCTCTAGATGCCGGCAGCAACGGGAACGGGGAACGCATGAGCCAGGAAAGCGGCGCGGCCATTGAAGCACAGGGCGCCAGCCGTTATTACACGATGGGCGAAACCTCCGTGCACGCGGTTGAGGACGTGAGCTTCTCCATCGCGCGCGGAGAATTTGCCGCGCTGCTCGGGCCTTCCGGCTCCGGCAAATCCACCCTGCTGAATCTGTTGGCCGGGCTGGACCGGCTGAGCGCGGGCCGTGTGCTGGTGGACGGGCAGGACCTCAGCCAGATGGATTCCGAGGCGCTGGCCCGACACCGGCGCCTGACCGTCGGCATGGTGTTCCAGTCCTTCAACCTCGTGCCTACCATGACGCTGGCCGACAACATCGAGCTGCCCCTGCGCTTTGCGGAGACACCGCGCAGCAGCCGCGACGCCCGCGTGCTGGAGCTGCTCACCAGCGTCGGCCTTGCCCATCGCAGAGAGCACAAGCCGCCCGAACTGAGCGGCGGCGAGCAGCAGCGGGCCGCCATTGCGCGGGCCCTGGCCAATCGCCCCGCAGTGCTGCTGGCCGACGAGCCAACCGGCAATTTGGACAGCCGCAACGGCCAGGAGGTAATGTCCCTGCTCAGCGAGTTGAATCGGAATATGGGAGTGACCGTCTTGATGGTGACGCACGATGCCGCACTGGCCGCGCGCTATGCCCGAAGATCTCTGCACATGGCAGACGGAAGGCTGCTTCCGTCCGCGGAGGTGCTGCCATGATCCGCCAGGACCTGTTCGAACTGGCGGGCCGCAACATGCGCAATGCGCGCCTGCGCAACGCGCTCACCACCATGGGAATTGCCGTGGGCGTGGCTTCGATGGTCGCCATGCTCTCGCTCGGCATTGGATTGCAGGGCTTCGCCAATCACAAGCTGATGAAGTCGGGAATCTTTCAGACCGTGTTCGTCACCAGCCGCCAGGACATGCGCAACACGGAAGAGAATGCCGACGCCAAGCCGGGCGAGTCTCCGGCGCTGAACGACGATGCGCGCAACAAGATTGCAGCTTTGCCCGGAGTGGAGGAGGTTGCTCCCGAGGTGCGCGCCATGTCCCAGGTGGTGTACGGCGATCAAACCAATTTCGTTCTGCTGGCGGGGCTGCCGTGGTCGGCGCGCGATGAAGACGCGGTGGAGACAATCAAGGGAAGTTTCTTCAGCTCTCCCGGGGCCGACGAAGTATTGCTGCAGCGCGACTTTGCCAAAAAACTCGAAGTGGACCCGAATGCGGCGCTAGGAAAGACCCTCACCGTGCGCTACGCCCAGCGCCAGAGCGGAGACAGCGGAACCAGCTTCAGCGTGGAGCGCAAGGAAAAGCAGTTTCGCATTGTCGGCATCCTCGACGAGCAGCCCTTCGGAGGCATGCGCATGATCAGCCGCGCCCGCGTCTTCCTTCCCCTGCAGACCGCCGAGGCCATGAACCTGATGCAGAACGCCGACGCCCAGCAGGTGATTCGCTCCTCGCCGGGCGAGCGCAGCTATTCGATGCTCACCGTGCGCATGAAGTCGGCGGCCTACGCGGAGAAGGTGGAGGAGACGGTGAAGAAGATGGATTTTTCGGCCTACTCCTACCTGGATGCCACCAAAAGCATGCGCCGCTTTTTTGCCGTGCTGGATATGTTCCTTGGCATCTTCGGCTCGCTGGCGTTGGCCGTGGCCTCGCTGGCCATTGTGAACACCCTGGTGATGGCGGTGCTGGAGCGGCGGCGCGAGATCGGCATCATGAAAGCCCTGGGTGCCAGCGACGCCGACGTGCGGAAACTCTTCTTCGCCGAAGCCGCCACCATGGGATTGATCGGCGGCACACTGGGGGTAGCGCTGGGATGGATCATCGGACGGGTCATCAACTTCGGAACCAATCTCTACCTGCAAAGGATGAAGATGCCCGCGGAAAATCTGTGGACGGTGCCGCTCTGGCTGGCCGCCGGAGCCATCGTATTCGCGCTGCTGGTCAGCGTTCTGGCCGGCATTTATCCGGCCTCGCGCGCCGCCAAACTCGATCCCGTGCGGGCGTTGCGCTACGAATGACCGTTCATCGACATATGCCAATGGATTGCACTGGTGCGAAATGAAATCCATCTTCCGCTCGATTGCCGTACTCGTTTTTCTCTGTTCATTGGTTTCGGCTGCAACGGCACAGGCCGCCGGTCAATCCAAGGTGGAGTGCTCCACGCTGCAGAGCAAAATCCTCGATCGTGTGGTGCCTTACTGCGTGCTGCTTCCGCCCAGCTACGCGCGCAACCAAGCCCGCCGCTATCCGGTGGCCTACTATCTGCACGGCCTGGGAGACAACGAACAGTCGCTGGTCAACCTGGGCGGGTGGCCGCTCTACGACAAACTGTTGAGCGAGAAACAAATCGGCGAGTTCGTCATTGTAGCGCCGGCCGGCTTTGCCTCGTTCTACATCAATTCCCGGGATGGCAAGTTGCGCTACGAAGATTTTTTCTTCGAGGAGTTCATGCCCGCGATGGAGAAAAAATACCGCATCGGCATCACCGCCGCGCAGCGCGGCATCATGGGAATCTCCATGGGTGGCTACGGAGCGCTGCATTATGCCTTCAAATATCCCGGAAAGTTTGCCGCCGTCAGCGCCAACATCCCCGCGCTGTTTGAAGGCCTGCCCCGCGAACTCACCCAGGAGTGGATCCAGGCAGCGCTGGCCGATGTCTTCGGCAATCCGCCCGATATGGCGTTCTTCGAAAACAACTCCCCATTTCATCTTGCGAGCACCGCTCCCGCCGAGGCGCTCCGGCGAATGAAAATCTATTTCGACGGTGCCTCGCAGGATCGCTATGGCTTCGACGCGGGAACGCGAGCCATGGACAAACTGCTGACCCAGCGCGGCATCGCCCATGAAGCACATGTCTACCCGGGTGCGCATGACTGGCAGTTTCTGCAGCAACACTTCGCGGCGTCGCTGGAAGCGCAATCCGCGGGCTTGGGTGCAAAATAGGATGGTGCACAACAAAAAGGAAATGCGATCCAGAATTGCCATTGGCAGCGAAGACCGCGTTTTTGTACTGACCGGCGCGGGCATCAGCGCCGAGAGCGGCCTGGCTACGTTTCGCGGTTCCGATGGACTGTGGGAAGGCGAGCGCGTGGAGGATGTAGCGTCGCCGCGCGGATGGCAGCGCGACCCGGAGCGCGTCTGGCGGTTTTACTCGCAGCGCCGCAAGGCCGCCGCCGGCGCCGCACCCAACCCCGCGCACCGGGCGCTGGCGTCCTTGGAGAAATCGCTCGGCGAGCGCTTCTTCCTCTGCACGCAGAACGTGGACGATCTGCATGAGCGGGCGGGCAGCCGCAACCTGGTGCACATGCACGGAGAGCTGTTCAAGTCGCGCTGCGACCGCTGCACAAGGGAAGCCTTTGCCGACGCGCGCCTCTACATGTGCCAGGGGGATCATCTCCGCTGCGAATGTGGCGGGCGCATCCGGCCGGATATCGTCTGGTTCGGTGAAGTGCCGTACCATATGGAGCGGATCCTCGCGGAGTTGCAACGCTGCACCGTGATGCTGGTGGTTGGCACATCGGGCGTGGTGCAACCGGCGGCGAACTTTGTGCACTGGGCCAGGCTGCGCGATGGCGCCACTGCGGTGCGCACCTACTACGTGGGACCGGAACATCCGGCCAACGCCGAGGCTTTCACCCAGGTGTTTGAGGGCAGGGCAGGCGAACGTTTGCCGCAGCTGGTTGGCATGAACGAGGAAGATTCTGTGCGAGGTGAAGCATGACCGAGCCCGAAGTGATCCAGGGTCAAACAAACGTTGCGGGTGTGCGCCGCCGCATCGGATTCGTGGCGCTGCTGTGGTGGATTTCCGCCGCCGCAGGCACGCTGGGCGTGATGCAGGGCTTGCAGGCCGGCCGGATGCGATTGCTCTTCATCGGCCTAGCCTGGGTGCTGGCGATGCTGTTCAGCTATGCGTGGTGGCACGTGGGCAAGGCGAGTTTGCCGGAGTGAATTTCTAAACCCGGCCCCTTATGAAAAAAGTTTTTCGTATCTCGTTGATGATCGCAGTGGCGGTTTTCCTGCCGGCGCTTGCGTCGGGCTGGGGTGACGTTGGACACACAACCATCAACCGCGCGGCCGCCGAAAAAATTCCGGCGGGCATGCCGCCCTTTCTCAAGGCCGCGGAAAATCGCATCGCATGGCTGGGCCCGGAGCCGGATCGCTGGCGCTCCGAGTTGGAGAAGCCGTTGAACGAGGCGCAAGCTCCGGATCATTTCATCGATCTTGAGTCTGTGGACTGGCTCAAGCCTCTTCCGCCGGACCGCTACCGCTTTATCCAGGCTGTCTATGAATATCGCGCGCAGCATCCTCAAACCGGCGTTCCGGAGCCGGAGAAGATCGGATTTCAGCCTTACATCACCATCGAAATCTTCGACCGCTTGAAGGTTGCCTTCCGTCAGTATCGCCACGCGATGGCGGGCCAGGGCTCCAAGACCGACGCGGAGGCCGATGCGATTTTTTATGCCGGCTGGCTCGGCCACTACGTCGGCGACGGCTCCAACCCGATGCACACCTCCATCCAATACAACGGCTGGGTGGGGCCGAATCCCAAGGGATTCTCCACCGCGCATGACGTGCATGCGAAGATGGAAACCGGGTTTGTGAATGCTAACCCGGAGGTCACCCGCATTGCGGATCTGGTGGGTAAGCCAAGGCACCTCGACGATCCTTTCGAGGACTACATTCTCTACCTGCGCGAATCGCAATCGCGCATCGAGCGTGCCTACCAGTTGGAAAAAGAGGGTGGTTTCGATGGGCGAGGCTCAGCGGAGTCGCGCGAGTTCATTCGCCAGCAGCTTGGCCGCGGCGCGCAGATGCTGCTGAATCTCTGGTACACGGCGTGGGTGGATTCAGCGGCGGAGCCTGGTGCGAGATGAAGAGGGAGCAAGCATGAGGCCGGATTTGAAAGTACTTTTCTCACGCGAACAGATTGCTGCCCGCGTTGCCGAACTGGGCCGGCAGATTACCCGAGACTTTTCCGGAGAGCCGGTGGTGCTGGTGGGTGTTCTCAAGGGCGCGGCGATCTTTCTGAGCGACTTGGCGCGGCACATCGAACTGGATTCCACCTTCGATTTCATCGCCGTCTCCAGCTATGCCGACCAGAAGCAGAACAGCGGCGAGGTGAAACTGCTGAAGGATGTCGATCAATTGGTGGAGGACAGGAACATTATTCTGGTTGAGGACATCCTCGACACCGGATTGACGATGTCATACCTGAAGGATATGCTGCTGGCACGCCATCCGAGGGCATTCAAAATCGCCGCCTTGCTGGACAAGCCAAGCCGCCGCCGGCAGCCGATCCGTGCGGATTACACAGGCTTTGAAATTCCCGATGAGTTTGTGGTTGGCTATGGCATGGACTACGCCGAGCGCTACCGCAACCTGCCGGATATTTGTGTGCTCCGGTAGCGAAGCGCGTGCGTGGCCGTACACTGGTTGGAACCGGCATCTTATGGCCGCGCAGCGATAAAAGCAGGTACAGGAATGTCGCAGGCAATTATTTCGAACTGCACCTCGGATAGGATTCGCAACGATTGGCGCCTGGCGGCGAAGCTCATCGACCATACGCTACTGAAACCGGAGGCCACGCGCGAGCAGATTGCAAAGCTCTGCCGGGAGGCCGCCGAGTACGGCTTCCACGCGGTGATGGTGAACCCAGCCAATATTGCGCAGTGCAAGACTGCATTGCGCGGTACGGGAGTCGTGGTCGGCACGGTGATCGGATTTCCGCTGGGAGCCACCACAACCACCGCCAAACTTGCCGAGGCCAGCGATGCGCTGCGCCTGGGCGCCACCGAACTCGATATGGTCATCAACGTCGGCGCTCTCAAAAGCGGAGACCGCGATTTAGTACAGATGGAAATGCAGTCGCTGGCGCACCTCTGCCATCGCTGCGGTGCGCTGCTCAAAGTCATCCTTGAAACCGCGCTGCTGACTACGGAGGAAAAAATTCTGGTCTGCCAGCTGGCGGCCGCCGTCGGCAGTGGATTTCGTGAAAACCTCCACCGGCTTTGCCGGCGCCGGGGCCACCGCCGATGACGTTTCGCTGATGCGCGGCGTGGTTGGCAAAAACATCGGAGTGAAGGCGGCGGGCGGAATTCGCACCGCCTC
The DNA here is from genome assembly GCA_963742165.1 of uncultured Acidobacteriota bacterium. GTDB lineage: Bacteria > Acidobacteriota > Terriglobia > Terriglobales > Acidobacteriaceae > TOLSYN. The sequence continues at coordinate 16,803 of CAVUKX010000021.1, forward strand.
CAGCCTGCTGGCCATGGTCGATGCCGGAGCCAGCCGCGTGGGCAGCAGCGCCAGCGTGGACATCGTCCAAGAACTCGGCGCGAAGTAAGGGATTCGTCGCGCGGCCGCTCGGCGATTGGTCGCGCGAGTTTGGGTGGTGATACGGAAAATTATTTTCCGCTCAATCCTGTATGGGATAATCGGCGGTGCCGGAGACCCGGCCGGGTTCACCTCCGTCTGGATGAAGAGGAAAGCGATGGGGCGTTTCACTGGAGTGCTTGGGCTGGCCTTGCTTCTGGCCGCCTCCTGGTTTTTCTCTACCAACCGCAAGGCCATTCGCTGGCGTGTGGTGGCCACGGGAATCGCGCTGCAATTTGTTTTTGCTGTCCTGGTGATGAAAGTCCGGTGGGGGCAGCTGGCGATTGCCAAGGCCGGAGAAGGCGCCAAGCGCCTGCTGGCTTGCTCGTTTGCGGGGTCGCGCTTTGTCTTTGGAGAAGCGGGAGCGCAGAACTCCAGCCTCGGCTTTATCTTTGCCTTCCAGGTGTTGCCGGCCATCATCTTCATCGCCGCTTTTTTCTCCATTCTGTATTACTTCGGCATCATGCAGTTTGTGATTGGCATGGTGGCCACCGTGATGGAAAAGACCATGGGGGCGAGCGGCGCGGAGTCGCTTGAGGTCGCCGCTTCGATTGTGATGGGGCAGGCCGAGGCTCCGCTCACCATACGTCCCTTTCTGCCGGGGCTCACGCAGTCGGAGCTCATGGTGGTGATGACGGCAGGGATGGCGCACGTCTCTGGCAGCATTATGGCCGCCTACATTGCCACCGGGGTGGCTCCGGAGCACCTGCTGGCGGCCGTGATCATGACCGCTCCCGGAACGTTGACGGTGGCCAAGATGCTGGTGCCGGAGACGGAAGTTCCGGAGACTGCGGGCGGAGCCAGATTGCCGGAGGAGGCGCGCGCCAGCAACGTTCTGGAAGCTGCGGCCAAGGGCACCAGCGACGGGCTGGGCCTGGCGCTGAACGTTGCGGCCATGCTGATCTCGTTTCTGGCGATCATCTTCCTGATCAATTCCGTGCTCGGCGGCACGCACAATTTTCTGGCGGCGCACGGCTTTGTCTGGTTTCCAGCTAGCATGGAGCGGATCTTCGGCGTGCTGTTTGCCCCCGTCGCTTTTATCATCGGAGTGCCGTGGCGTGACTGCGCGGCGATCGGCAATCTACTGGGAACGCGCATGGTGTTAAATGAACTGGTGGCCTTCAGCCTGCTGGGCGGTCAAAAGGCGGCGCTCGACCCGCGCTCCTTCACCATTGCCACCTATGCGCTGTGCGGCTTTGCCAACTTTGGCTCCATTGGGATTCAGATTGGCGGACTGGGCGCGCTGGCGCCTTCGCGCCGCGGCGACCTGGCGCGGCTTGGGTTCAAGGCCATGCTGGCTGGAACCGCGGCAAACCTGATGTCGGCCTGTATTGTGGGAGTGTTGCTATGAGTTCGCACGCAGACGTAAAGCACATGGCGATGGATGAGTACACGCGCGCCGAATCGGCGGCCATGGTAATTCGCATGCAGCTCTCGCAGAAGCCGCAGCTGGGTGCGCCTGAAATCGCGGTCGTGCTGGGCTCGGGATTGGGTGGGCTGGCGGAGGAGCTGACGGATTCGGTGGTCATTCCATACGCCGGTATCCCGAACTTTCCGCGCTCCACGGCGGTTGGCCACGCGGGGCGGCTGGTGATTGGAAAGAGCGGCGAGCTGACGGTTGCAGCCATGCAGGGCCGCGTCCATCAGTATGAGGGCTACAGCAGCCGCGAAGCTGCGTTTCCGGTGCGCGTGCTGGCGCGGCTGGGGATCAAAAGCCTGGTGCTCACCAATGCGGCCGGGGGCATCAATCCCGCCTACCGGCAAGGCTCCCTGGTGGTGATCGGCGACCACATCAATCTGCAGGGCAACAATCCGCTGAACGGGCCGAACGACGAGCGTTTTGGACCGCGCTTTCCGGACATGAGCGAGGCTTACAGCCGCAGCTATCGCCGGATTGCGCTGGATGCGGGGCGCCAACTCGGCATTGAACTGACGGAAGGCGTGTATGCCGCGCTGCGCGGCCCAAGCTATGAAACACCGGCGGAAATACGCTATCTGCGCGCCATCGGCGCCGATCTGGTGGGCATGTCCACGGTGCCGGAGGTGATCGTGGCGCGGCACATGGGGATCGCCGTGCTGGGGATCTCCTGCGTGACCAACCTGGCGGCGGGAATGTTCGAGGGCGCAATCGATCACGAGGAAGTGCTGGAGACTGGGAAGCAGGCGAGCGCAACGTTACTGGCACTGCTGACGGCGATTCTTCCCCGGATCGCCGAGGAACACAAGTAGCGCGATAGTGGCAAGACGGTTCACACTTCGGATCGTTGTTGCTCAACTGACAGGAATGCCTCTGGAGCCGTGCGGGATATTTGGACGCTGTAGGGGTTTTTCGCTGCGCTCAAGATGACACCTCAAAATCAAATACGAGAAAAACCTCAGGGGTACGACCGTTTCTCTCAGAGCGGCGGCTTCTGGCTGCCGCGGCACAACTCCGCCGCATGCAAGATGGCTTTCGCTGCACGGTCGGCCATCTCCTCGCTGGTGAAATAAATAAACCACCGGGGGCGCTCGGACCGATCCTCACTCCTCTTCTTGCAGTGTTCGCAGGGGTACACGTCATTCTTGAGAAAGTAGGAATAGACGTGAATGTTCTTGCCCGCGGCGGCATAGAGTTCGAGGTTCCAGTTGGCGGCCAGTTCGTCATAGGCCACGGACACATTGGCAATGTCGTTGAATGACACCTTTTGTTCCGTGTGTTGAGCGAACGGCGGTTTCTCGATGTAGGTATCGACCGCGGTCCACGACAAGGTACAGCTGCCGGCATCGGCTTGCACCGCCCTGTAATCCCCCGCGTGCGTGTGTTCTCCCAGCATCCCATCCTGAATCAACTTCATGGTGGATTCCAGAGAAGGATCACTCTCGGCGGGCGCGGGAGCTGAGACGTTCTGCTGTGGCACCGCAGTGGCGGCCAGCAGGACGGCGATCAGCCACAAGATTGTCATTCGCACTGGATTCGACCTCCCGCCGAAGATCGTCGCTCCTGGAACGTCAGTGAGATTCTCTATCGGCTTCTTTTGTCGCCCGGTGGCGATGAATTCGTCGTGCGGAGCAGGGCCGCCATTCTGGATGGAATGCCTCTGGGGCGTTCAGGATATTTGGTCGTTGCGGGGGTCTTTCGCTGGAGCTTCGCGCCGGGTAGGCGGCAAAAGATGCCGCTCCGGCCGCGGGCGCTCGGCGCTCAAGAGGACACCTCAGAAACAAACCCAAAGACAGGAACAAAACCAAGGGCAAAGTCCACCGCCCCACTCAAGCCGAAGGAAGGCTTGAATGGGCCACCCGTAACAGCGACTCCCACATTCGCCAAAGGAGGGCGGATGTGGGCCACCGAGGCTAGAAGTGGAAGCGCATGGCGAGTTGGATTTGGCGTTCGCCATAGATGGTGTTGGAGGTGGAGGTGGGAGTGTTGAAGTTGGGGTCGTACTCCAGTTCTGGGCCGTTGGTGGAGGAGTCGTAGGTGGTGTAGAGGGTGGTGGTGCGGTGGGTGATGTTGGGGTGGTTGAAGAGGTTGAAGGCCTCGGCGAGGAACTCCAGGTCGCGTCCGGCTTCGCCCAGATAGAAGCGGCGGGAGAGGCGCAGATCGGTGTTGTAGAAGTTGCCCAGGCGGAAGCTGTTGCGTCCGAGGAACGGCAGGTAGGTCAGGCCTCCGGTTCCCATGAAGCCGTAACATCCGGCGCAGCTGGCGTTGTTGGTGATGGCCGAGAGCGGAGCGTTTCCGCTGACGTGATCGCTGAAGGGCTTGCCGGTGGCCAGTTGCACGATGGGCGCGATGCTCCAATGATCGAGCGTGTAATGCGCGACTCCGTGGGAGTGGGCGAACAGGCGCGGCGACCAGTAAAGGCTGACGACCAGGCGCTGGCGGATGTCGTAGTTGGAGGTGCCGTAGTCGGGGCGCTTGACCAGGTGCGGGACGCCATCGAACTGGTAGGTGAAGGGGATGGGGCTGAGAGTGTTGTTGCGGGTAATGAAGGTGGTCGAGCTCTGGCCGTTGTCGATGGCGTGCGACCAGGTGTAGTTCATCTTGAAGCCAAGGCCGCGGCTGGAGGTGCGGTTGAACTGCAGCACCAGGGCGCTGTAGGTGGAGTTCACGTTGGAGCGGATCTGGGTGATGGATTGGAAGTTCGGGTTGAGACGCGCGGTGTAGACGGGAACGGTGAGGGTGTGTCCGTTGTAGGGGCCGGGCGCGCCGGTGTAGTAGTTGGGGGCGAAGCTGTAGGTGACCGGAATCAGGCTGGCGGGGTCGAGGTTGGTATCGACGTAGTTGGGCAGCTCGCGTCCCAGGCTGAGCAGGTAGGTGGCCGAGACGATGGTGTTGTGGGCGACCTGGCGTTCGAGGATGAGGTCGGTCTGCTGAATCTGCGGAACCTGCATGTTGGGCGCGAAGACGACGACGTTGCCCGCCTGGGGGGTGGTGGGCGGGGCGGCGTAGACATTGGGGTAGATGGGACCGTTGAGGCAATTGGTGGCGAACAGGTAGCAGGCTTTGTAGCTGTAGCTGCTCTGCGCCAGCTGGGTTCCGGTGTTGGTGATGGCCGAGGAGATGGTGGAGTTGCTGATGCGCGCGTAGTACACGCCGTAGCCGCCGCGCAGGGCGGTTCTGCCGTCGCGGGAGACGGCCCAGGCGAAGCCGAAGCGCGGGCCGAAGTTGTTCATGTCCGAGGGAAACGACTGGGAGGCGGGCAGCTGCGAGTTGGGCACCTGCGGACTGGGCAGCAGTTCGAAGTCGTAGCGCAGGCCGAGGCTGACGGTGAGGCGGCGCAGCGGAAGCCAGTCGTCCTGGACGAACAGCGCGCCGTCAAAGGTGTGGAAGGCGAAGGCGGGAGTTCCGAAGCCCTGGGTGAAGCTGCTGTATCCCTGGTTCTCGGTCCCTGTGTTGTTCTGCCACTGGTAGAGATCGGCCATGAAGTTGGCGCGATAGTCGTAGTTGTAGGCTCCGGCGACGGCGTAGAGGCTGTTCATCTGATCGACCACGCGGTTGGCGTCGAAGCCGAACTTGAAGAGGTGGCGGCGATGCACCCAGCTGAGGGTTTCGGCGATCTGGTTGCGGTATTCGTCGGGGAGCGCGCGGCGGGGTTGGTCGGTGGGGGTTCCGAAGGTAAAGCCGGAGGAGTCGGCCAGCACGGCGACGGAGGGAGCAAGACCGCCGGGACCGGCAGGCTGGCCGGGGACGAAGGTTTGCGGCAGCTGGTATTCGAAGTCGCGGCTCCAGGAGTAGCGCAGCTCGTTGTAGAGCGAGTGGTTGAGGGTTGAGGTGAGGCGTGCGATGAGGGTATCGACCTTGACGCCGTCGAAGCCGAAGCTGGTGGTGCCGATGTCGGCGACGGGATCGGTTTCAGTGCCGCCGGGCGAGGACCAGCGCAGGCGGTCATAGAGGAATGAGAGGGTGTTGCGGGAGTTGAGGTGGTAGTCGAGTTTGGCCAGGCCGATCTGGTGATTGCCGCTGCGGGGCACGGGACCAAGGAGATTCTCCAGGTAGCCGAGGCCGCTGTAGAAGCCGGCGATGGCGGCCGAGTCGGAGATGCCGAAGGGGCGGGTGAGGGCGTAGATCTCATCGCGGCTGGAGTTGTCGGTGTAGCACTGCTGCACCAGGGCGCGGTTGGCGGCGCTGAGGGCTCCGTAGTGGGAGGGGATGACGCAGGGCGGAGCAAAGAGGCTGGTGGGATTATTGGCGGCGGCGACGGCGGGGTAGTCGCGGCGCTGGACATCGAGGGTGGTGAAGAAAAACACTTTGTCTTTGACGATGGGGCCGCCGAAGGTTCCGCCGAACTGCTGGCGCCGGTCGAGGGGCTTGATGGGTTCGGTGGTCCAGGCTCCGGTGGCCGGATTTTGCACCGGGGCGACGGTGAAGGGGTTGGTGGCGCCCAGGGCGTTGTCCCGCATGTAGTAAAAGGCTCCGCCGTGGAATTGGTCTGTGCCGCTGCGGGTGACGGCGTTGATGACCGCGCCGGCGGCGCGGCCGTACTGGGCGGAAAAGTTGGAGGTGTTGACCTGGAACTCCTGCACGGCGGCCTGACTGATGACGTAGCTGATGCGGGTGCGCCCGCGCTCTTCGCTGAAGAAGGACTGGTTGTTGTCGGCGCCATCGACGGTGCTGTTATTCAGCAGGCCGCTGATGCCGCGGAAGCTGATGAGTCCGTAGTCGCCATCGAGGGTGGCGGTGGGCGTCAGCAGGGCGAAGTTGGACCAGCGGCGGCCGTCGGTCGGAAGGTTTTCGATGTCGGCTTCATCGATGTTGGTGGCGAAGTCGGGCTGGGAGGTGTTGACGGCAGGAGCCTGTTCGCGCACTTCGACGGACTCGCTGGCGGCGGCGACGGCGAATGGGATCTCGACTTCCGTGACGCGGCCGAGCTCGACGGTGACGCGCGGCAGCTGGAAGTCTGCAAAGCTCGGGCTGGCGGCGCTGAGCGAGTAGCTGCCGGGCGGGAGTCCGACGATGCGGAAGTCGCCGTTGGGGCCGGTGAGGGCGGTGAAGCGCTCGCCGGTGGCGGCCGATTGCAGGGTGATCCGGGCGCTGGCGACGGCGGCCTGCTGGGCATCCGAGGCGGTGCCGGCGATGGCTCCGGAGAGCGTGGTTTGGGCGACGGCGATGGAAGCCAACAGGAGCACGGAGAGCGGAAGCAAGCAGAGGGTGCGGCGCAGAGACATGTCGATGGCCCGTTTATAGAATGTGGGGAATGCGGTGCGGCAACTGGTCACGAAGCTGAGGAGGTCATCTTCGCCGGCGTTTTCTACCATTGAGGAGCTCCAGCGCCAGCCAGGCAAATCCGTAGATAGAGAAAATGAGCATGAGCTCAAGCCGTTTTCTATGGAGTGAATCGAGGGCGAGCAGTGCGATGCCCGAGATGGTCAGGAACATCGCCATTACGATTTCGATCCTGGTACGGGAGTGTCTTCTCACATGATCCTTGATCCAAGCGATCGGCATATGGGTCACGAGAAATGCGGTGAACGGGGCCGTAAATCACTTGCAGTTTTTTACTCCGGCAGTTGAGCGCACAACGACCCCGATTGTTTATAGAGGTCTGCACTCGGTTGATTGCCGTAGGGGAAGGTTAGTCTCTGAATGGGAACAGAATTCTGAATTGGGAATTTGATACGGAAACGGAACGAGATTCAGCGCTGATCCACCCAACGATTCGGTGACCCAGGAAAGCCGCCCGGCCAACCCCAGTTGCGGTAGCGCATCTGAGCTTTCAGACTACTCATCGAGCACCGCCTGGGAGCAGCACGTAGATCCCATTCACATCCATTCAGCACGGTTTATCGATCAAGACAACAATTTGGAGGAACACCATGACAAGTGTTGGCACATCCGCAGGGAACGATTTGCGGTGCACCATAAAACCGCTCGTGTCGATGATCTGGACGTCTTCTATCGGGAAGCCGGTTCAGAAAAAGCGCCGGCCATTCTGCTTTTGCACGGGTTTCCGACCTCGTCCAACATGTTTCGGAACTTGATTCCGCGCCTGGCCGGATCATTCCACGTTGTGGCCCCTGACTATCCCGGTTTTGGCCAGAGCAGCATGCCGGATCACGAGAATTTCGCATACACATTCGAGAACCTGACGAACGTCGTAGAGAAACTCGTCGAGCAGCTTGGCATCGACAAATTCTCGCTTTATGTAATGGATTACGGCGCTCCGATTGGCTACCGTCTCGCACTGCGGCGTCCCACCCAGGTGCAGGCGCTCATCGTGCAGAATGGCAACGCCTACGAAGAAGGCTTGCGCGAGTTCTGGGACCCGATCAAGAAATACTGGGCAGACCCACGGCCCGAGAATAGGACAGCTCTGCACGTCCTCGTCGAGCCGAAGTCAACGCGCTGGCAGTATGAGAATGGCGTATCCGACCGCACGCTGCTGGATCCGACGACCTGGCTGGTGGATCAGGTTGGCCTGGATCGTCCGGGGAACAGAGATATCCAGATGGACCTGTTCCACGACTATGGAACGAATGTGCCGCTGTATCCGGAATTCCAGGCGTTCTTCCGTAAGTATCAGCCGCCGATGCTGATTGTATGGGGCAAGAACGACTTCATCTTTCCCCCCGAAGGCGCCGCTCCCTATAGGCGCGAACTGAAAAATGTGGAGACGCATCTTCTGGATACGGGGCATTTCGCGCTCGAAACCCACGGAGAGGAAATCGCAAGGCGCATCGAGGGGTTCCTCCGTCAACAACAAGCCAGCAAAGCCGCTTAGATCCAGAGCCGCTTAATTCCGGAGCAACCAAGGAGAATGTAATGCCTACGATCACCACCAAGGACGGAACGCAGATTTATTACAAGGACTGGGGCACGGGACAGCCGATGGTGTTCAGCCACGGGTGGCCGCTCAGCGCGGACGACTGGGACGCACAAATGCTCTTCTTCGGTCAGCAGGGCTATCGGGTCATTGCGCACGACCGGCGAGGGCACGGCCGTTCCACCCAGACGTGGGATGGCAACGAGATGAATACTTATGCCGACGATCTGGCGGCCCTGACTGAAAAGCTCGAGCTGAAGAACGCAATCCATGTGGGCCACTCCACCGGTGGCGGAGAGGTTGCCCGCTACATCGGGCGGCACGGCACAAAACGTGTAGCCATCGCGGTGCTGATCAGCGCTGTGCCGCCGTTGATGGTGAAGACGGAAAAGAATCCCGGCGGGCTGCCGGTCTCGGTCTTCGACGGACTCCGGGCCCAACTGGTGGCCAACCGGGCAGAATTTTACCGGGACATTACGCTCCCGTTCTACGGCTACAACCGGGCCGGCGCAAAGATTTCAGAGGGAATCCGGGAGCACTGGTGGTTGCAGGGCATGATGGGAGGAGCGAAACCCCATTACGACTGCATCAAGGCCTTCTCCGAGACGGATTTTACCGAGGACCTGAAGAAGTTCGATGTGCCAACCCTCATCCTGCATGGCGACGATGACCAGATCGTGCCGATCGGTGCGGCGGGTCTGATGTCCGCGAAGATTGTGAAGAACGCTACGCTCAAGGTGTATCCAGGTTTTCCGCACGGGATGCCCACCACCCACGCGGAGCAGATCAATGCGGATCTGCTCGATTTCATCGGGAAAGTTCAGAAGGGCTCACAGGCGGCATGAGCCTCAGGCCGCGGCAGATGGTGGCGTTCGCGCGCCCTCTACCGCGGCGTCGGGAGTAGGGAGAACTATGAACTTCGACAAGAACGATACCGCAGTCGTGTTGATCGACCCGCAGAATGAAGTATTGAGTGAGACAGGGATGGCGTGGCCCCTGGTTCGTGAAAGCCTTCAAGAAAACAATACCGTTGAAAATATCGAGCGCATCTTGAAGGCCGCGAAGGCGAACGGATTCGAGGTGTTCATCTCTCCTCACTATTTTTACCCCACCGACAAGGGATGGAAATTCAATGGCCCGCTTGAAACCGATGAGGCTAGCTCTGGATTTTTCGCTCGCAAGGGAGTCTTGAATCTCGATGGCCTCAAAGGCTCCGGCGCCGACTGGCTGGAGCGTTTTAGGCCGTACATCGAGGACGGCAGAACCATCGTCGCCGCGCCTCACCGGGTGTGGGGGCCAGAGACCAACGACCTGGTTCTACAACTGCGCAAGCGGAAGATCAGCAACATTATTCTAGGTGGAATGCTGGCCAACATGTGCGTGGAATCTCACTTGCGGGAGTTGCTGGAGCAGGGTTTCGAGGTGGCCGTGGTGAAAGACGCAACGGCTGCACCAAAACACCCGGAGTGGGGCTATGGCTATACGGCCGCGCTGATTAATTACGCGTTTCTGGCACACGCCGTTTTGACCACCGAAGAAGCGGTGGACGCGATGGAGCGCGGTTTCCATACTCGTAAATCCGCCGCTTAACTACGGCGGCCGGCGAGCGTGATAGCCTTGGTGGAACGCGTCATTCGAGGCGCAGTTTTCCATGGGCCGCATTCACGTTCTCTCCGAACATGTCGCCAACAAGATCGCCGCCGGCGAGGTGGTGGAGCGTCCTGCTTCGGTGGTGAAGGAGCTGATCGAGAACTCGCTGGACGCCGGTGCCACGCGGGTTCGGATCGACATCGAGGGCGGCGGGCGGAAGCTGATCCAGGTGACCGACAACGGCTGCGGGATGGTGCGCGACGACGCCCTGCTGGCCTTTGAACGCCATGCCACCAGCAAGCTGAAAAACGACGACGACCTGCTTTCGATTGCGACCCTGGGATTCCGCGGCGAGGCGCTGCCTTCGATTGCGGCGGTGAGCCGGCTGCGGCTGGAGACTCGCGACGCAACCGAGGCGAGCGGCACGGTGGTGGAGATCGCCGGAGGACGGATTCTTACCGTGGAAGAGGCGGGACTTCCGGCGGGGACTTCGATCAGTATTCGCGATCTGTTCTTCAATATTCCGGCGCGGCGGAAGTTTTTGAAGGCGGAGTCCACCGAGCTTTCGCACATTGCCTCGCTGGTGACGCACTACGCGCTGGCGCATCCGGAGATGCACTGGGAGCTGCACTCGGCAACCAACGCGATGCTGACCGCGCCGCCGGTGGCGAGCCACGCCGAGCGCATTTACCAGGTATTGGGCAAGCAGACGCTGGAGGAGCTGATTCCGCTGGCGGCGCAGATGGCGCTGGAGCGGGTGGGTATCCCGGAGCCTCCGCCATGGCGGCGTGAGCCGGAGTATGAGGCCCCCACGCCGGGCGAGCTGCGGCTGCACGGCTTTACCAGCAAGCCGGAGATCCAGAAGCTGAACCGCAACTCGATCTTCATCTTCGTCAACGGGCGGCTGATTCGCGACAAGGTGGTGATGCACGGGATTCTGGAGGGATACCGCAACATCATTCCGCCGACGGTGTATCCCGTGGTGCTGCTGTTTCTGGAGATGCCTTGCACGGAGGTGGATGTGAACGTGCACCCCTCGAAGACCGAAGTACGGTTCCGTCAGCAGAGCTTTGTGCATGACTTTGTGCGGGACGCGGTGCGGTCGGCGCTGATGGCGGCGCGTCCGGCACCGGCGTTTGCCAGCGAGATTCATGCCGGGCCTTCGGCGCGGGTGGCGCTGACGCCTCCGCTGCCGGGAAGCGGGGAAAAGACCGAAGGCAAGGTCAACGACCCGACTCAAGCCAGCGGCGGGCTTGAACGGGCCACCCCCCCCACTCAAGCGGAAAGAGGGCTCGGATGGGCCACCCAGGATGGCTTCTCGCTGATTCCGCAGGAGAGCGCGCTACGCAACGAGGCGCTGCCGTTCGATGGCTCGATGCTGGTGGAGGGCAACGGGGCGGCGAGTGCGGTGCGGATCGCTCCGCAGGGATTTGGGACGGAGATCGCAGGGCAATCCTTGCCACCGTACCCGGCCGAAGAGTCGGTTCCGGAGACGCGGCGCCGCTGTGCGCTGCCGCTGGACGGGATCGACGATGCCATGGATTTGTCGATGCTGGGAACGCTGAAGCCGCTGGGGCAGATTCGCGACTCGTTTATTCTGGCCATCAACCCGCAGGGGCTTTGGATTATCGACCAGCACTGTGCGCATGAGCGGGTGTTGTTCGAAAAGATTCGGGCCGAGCGGGGTGGGCGCGCGGTGGAGGCGCAGCGGCTGCTGATGCCTCTGATTGTGGAGCTGCGGCCGGCCCAGCAGGCCATTTTTGCCGAGATTGCCGAGGAGCTGGGGCGCAACGGCTTTGAGGCCGAGCCCTTCGGAGTGAGGACGCTGGCGATCCAGACCGCCCCGGCGGGGATCACGGGCGAAAATGTGGCAGATCTGCTCGGCGAGCTGCTGGAGCAGTTCGAGGGCGAAGAGCAGGCGCTGACGATGGAGAAGATCCGCACGCGCATCGCAGCCTCAATCGCCTGCCATGCGGCGATCAAGGTGAATATGCCCCTGGACACGGCCAAGATGGAGTGGCTATTGGCGGAGCTGGCAAAAACCAAGTATCCGATGAGTTGTCCGCACGGCAGACCGGTCGTGCTGCGGTATTCTGTAAAGGACATACAGAAGGCGTTCAAGCGGATTTGAGGGCGCGAGCCCGCTTGCCTGGTGGGAGTAGGTTGGTGGTTGAAATGTCCTTGAAACCGCACAAGATATTTGAGCGGTGCGGGGATTCTTCGCTTCGCTCGGAATGACACCCTTAAAACAAGGGAACAGAATCTTAGTAGGTGGCACTATTGGAAAACAATGACTGAGCAGGAATTGCAGGAGCTGCGCGACGCCAAGTGGCACACGGACGGACATGCGATCCGGACGCAAGAGGACGCGCGCGAATTTATCGAGAGCGTGGGCTTCTGCCTGATGTACCCGCTGCGCCCGCCGGTGCTGGTGCCGACGTTTATCGGGGCGTGGGCGGGAAACCATGACAACCTTCCGACCTGGCAGCACGCCTACGCCGATCCGCGCGCGAAAGAGGCGATGGAGGTGATGGTGCGCACCCTGCGGCAGAAGTTTGCCTTTGAGGCGCCGCTGTTTGGCGAGACGGACTTTCTGGTCTCGGCCTCGGTATTTCCCTATTTCTACGGGCTGGTGGGGGACCGCAATCCGCGGGCGGCGATCAAGACGGGCAACCGCTCGGAGTACTCGCCGCTGGCGGCGCACGTCTTTTCGGTCATTCAGAAGGACGGGCCGATTACCAAGAGCCGGATGCGGGAGATTCTGGGCGGCGAGTTGTCGGAGGCGGCGATTGACCGCGCTCTGGTCGAGCTCTCGATGAAGCTGCGGATTACGCGGGTGGACTACCGGGCCGAGCAGGGAGCGTACTGGGACGTGCTGCTGCGGTGGAGTCCGGACGAGGTGCGCGAGGGGATGAACATGTCCATCGCCGAGGCGCTGACCGCACTGGTTTCCAAATACATTGAATGCGTGGTGGCGGCCGAACAGCTGGAGGTGGAAGAGTTCTTCAGTACCTTCATCGGACGCGGGCGCGTGCGCGAGGCGATCAACGCATTGCTGGCGGCGCGTGAGTTCCAGTTCACCCACGTAGGCACGCGCTCGATGCTGCACATAACTCCGCCCAAGCCGACGATGGCCAGTCCGCGGCGGCTGGTTCGTCCCGGTCAGCCGATCGCACGGCGTCCACGGCGGGCAGTGCAGGCGCAGCCTCCGGTGGCGGCAGCCTCCAAGCCAACGGGCGAAACGACAACAGGCGATGCGATAACGGCCGATGCGATAACGGCCGAAACCAAGCCGGCCGTGAGCACGGACTCCACGAGCTCTGAAAAAGAATGAGCGAAGCCAGACAGAAACTTGTGATTGCCATCGACGGACCGGCCGGAGCGGGCAAGAGCACCATCGCCTCCCGGCTGGCCAAGACGCTGGGCTATGTGAATTTGGAATCCGGGGCGATGTACCGCGCGCTGGGGCTGAAGGCGATCGAAGCGGGGATCGCGGTGACCGACGGCGAGGCGCTACTGGCGCTGGCCAACCGGTCCACTATTGAATTGCAGCCGACTGCGGAGGGCAACCGGGTGCTGCTGGACGGACGCAACGTCTCGGAGCGGATCCGCGAGCGCGACGTGACCGACGCGGCGTCCAGAGTCTCCACCCATCCCGAGGTGCGCGAGTGGATGGTACGGCGGCAGCGCGAGATGGGATCGCGAGGCGGAGTGATTATGGAGGGACGCGACATCGGCACGGTGGTCTTTCCGGATGCCGAGGTCAAAATCTTTCTCGATGCGGATTCCGGCGTGCGTGAGGGGCGGCGGGTGAGCCAGGCCAAGGCGGACGACGATCCGGCGCGCGCCGAGCGGCTGAAGCAGGAGTTGCGCGAGCGCGACCGGCGGGACACGACCCGCGCTGCGGCTCCGCTGAAGGCCGCCGACGATGCGGTGCATATCGACTCCAGCGCGCTGGGGATTGAAGAGGTGATTGCGCGGGCGGAAGAGATTGTGGAGGAAAAGCTGAGGCAGCGCGGGTAAGCGAGTCAGGAGCCGTCACCCTGGGTGGCCCACATCCGCCCTCTTTTGGCGAATGCGGGGATCGCCCCATCCAATCTCCCCGCCCCGAACCTCTGTCAAGTGATTTTTCTTTCCCCAAGCTCCCAACTGTCTCATTCCGCGCTACATAGAGATACCCATCCGCTGAGGGTTCCCCCCTCCGAATTTGCTATTCTGAATGTAGGGCGGCCCGCACCACAACCCTAACCATCCTGTTTTCAAATTTTTACCGGGAAATATAGGGGGGACCCCCTGCCCGCATTTGCTCTGCGTCGAGTGGCGGGTGGCCCATTCAAGCCTTCTTTGGCTTGAGTGGGGCAGTTGACTTCCGCGCTGCCTCAGCCTTTCCTGCAAAACTTCTTCCGCCGGGATTTTTTGGCGTTTGAGCGAAATAATTTTAGGGCAGATGGCTTGGTCCTGTGCGAAACGCCGGCGGGGCGATGCAAAGTGCAACAGTGTTGTGAAATGCCTCGGCTTTTTCTGTTTCTTACCTAAGCTGTTGATTCCATGTGCGCAGAGCTGCTGCAGCGCGGCAGAGTGGCTGTTTGGAGCGTTGCAAATTGCATCGATCGGCGGTGTTGCGAAAATCTTCGGATGGCGGGGTGTGTTGGATAACATTCTTGTTTTCTGTTTGATAGAGGCGAGGTAGCAGTTTGGCCAGCAGCGTGCTTTTACAAAGGCGTACGCGGCAAGGCCAAGAAGAAAAGCTGAAAGCCGCGAATTTCAAACAGAGCCCCAGCAAAAGGGGCGGAGGATCAGACAATGACGGTTATCCTAGTTCTCGCACTCTTCGTAAGCTGCCTGGTAGTGGAACGGTTCACCAACAAGAAGGCTCCTGAGTATGTTCTGCAGACGGCTCCTGCGGCCGAAGCCGGGGCGCGCAAGGCGCAGCCCATCGTGGCGGGCTTTGAGATTCCCGAGCACCTGCGCTTCCATCAGGGTCATGCCTGGGCGCTGGGCGAGAGCCCGAACCTGGTTCGCGCCGGCATCGACGACTTTGCCGCCAAGCTGATCGGCGAGGCCGAGGCAGTCAACCTGCCGCAACGCGGACAATGGATCCGTCAGGGACAGAAGGTTTGGAGCTTCCGGGTGAACGGCGAGCTGGTGGAGATGGTTTCCCCGATCGAAGGCACGGTGAGCGACATTAACGACGAAGTGGTCCGGCACCCCGAGACGCTGACCGCCGATCCGTACGGCAACAGCTGGCTGATGAAGGTGGAGAGCCCGGATGCGAAGACCAACTTCCGCAACCTGCTGGGCGGCACGATGGCCCGCAACCTGATCGCTGACAGCGCCAAGAAGCTGGCTGCCTACATACCGGAAACCAGCAACATGGCGACGGCGCAAGACGGTGGCAAGGCTCACGCCGAGATCGCAAAAATGGTTCCGGCGGCAAAGTATGCGGAGATCGTCAAAGAGTTCTTCTTGGCCTGAACAAGACGCTCGGCAAGGACTCCGGAAACGGGGCTCCTGAGCAAAGCGACCCGGGGGGAAACATCCCTCCCGGGTTTTTTGCGTGCGCCAGCAATATTACGGTTTGAACTTTTCCAGAAGATTCGCCAGATTGTCCGGGTACGCATAAAACTCTCGATCAAGCTCATCGAACCCATCTGCATCGGGAGAAACCTCCCGTAGCAACCGCTGGCGATCAAAACGGTTCGGAGGTGGACATTGATCCGGGAATTTTGAAGCCGCTCTCGTCAGAATGTCAGCCATCGCGCAAGCGCCAATCAGCTTGAGTGCTTCGATCGTCTCTGCACTGTTGTCTCCCGATGAATTGAAAAAGAACTGATCAAATCCGCCGTTGTTTACTTCAGCTTCCAGTTCCTCAACAAGGTTGACGACTTGTTGCCTGTCCATGAGATAGACACCTCCAGGGTGTTTCAACGTTGCCGTACAGTTTAGGCCCAATGCTTGCACGATGTAAGCGGCGCTTCCACGCCAGAGCGCTTCTCGGGTTGCGGTGTCCTGCTTTCCCAGGTCAGCGCCGCAAAAAGCGCGGCACGGGAGCTGGGGTACCCAGCAAAGTACTTCGACAGCGGGAGTTACTTTTTGTGGTTGGTGGAGGGCTGGGGTTCGAGTTTGCGGGCGACCGAGTCGAGGACGCCGTTGATGAACTGGACGGACTCGGGGGTGGAGAAGCGGCGGGCGATCTCCAGCGCTTCATTGATGATGACGGGGCGGGGGGTTTTGGGGAAGCCGAGGAATTCGGCGACTCCGGCGCGCAGGATGTTGCGATCGACGGCGGCCATGCGCTCCAGACGCCAGTGCTCGGTGTGGCCCTCGAGCAGCAGGCCGATCTCGTCGTAGCGCTCCATGGCGACGCGGAAGATGTCGTCGGCGAAGTTGCGGACGCTGTCTTCCAGGTCGCGGCGCTCGGCCCAGAAGGTTTTCTTGACGTGCTCGACGGACTGCTTGCCCATGTCCGCCTGGAATAGCATCTGCAGCGCCAGCTCGCGTGATTTGCGTCGTGTACCCATGATTCCTTTTTATTCTCTACTTTAGTTTACTTGGTTTGCAGTGTAGAAGCGGGCCCATAAATGGCTTGAGGCGTCTGAAGGGCTTTCCCCTCAGCGGCTAAAGCCGCGTGAAATGAGCCTTTCTTGCGGCACGACTTCAAGTCGTGCCCTTTCAAAACCGGTTTACGAGACCACCTCTAGGCTTGCAGCGTGCGTTTGAGGGCGGCGAGTTCGAGGGCGGCGAGGGCGGCTTCGTGTCCCTTGTTGCCCATTTTGAGGCCGGCGCGGTCGATGGCCTGCTCCAGGTTTTCGCAGGTGAGGACGCCGAAGCCGACGGGGACGCCAGTGGCGAGCGCAACCTCTCCGATGCCGCGGGTGACTTCGTTGACGATGACATCGTAGTGGGCGGTGTCTCCGCGCAGGAGGCAGCCGATGGCGACCAGGGCGTCGTACCTGCCGGTTTCGGCCAGCATTTTGGCGGCCGCGGGAAGCTCGAAGGCTCCGGGGACGCGGACGATTTCGATGTCGGGGGCGGCGGCTCCGGTGCGGCGCAGAGCGTCGGTGGCGCCGGAGAGCAGACGCTCGGTGATGAAGGCGTTGAAGCGCGAGACGATGACGGCGAACTTCATCCCGGTGGAGTCGAGCTTCGATTCGCGGGTAGGCTGGCGCCAGTTTTCGTTGTAGCTGAAAACGGCCAGATTGCCGAAGCCAGCTGGGATTTGCAGGATGAAGAGACGCGCTCCCCAGTCGTGGTCGGCGATGTCGGAGACGAAGGTGAAGCCCTTGGCGCGGGCGGCCTCGGCGAGGATGTCGGCGTTATCGACCTCGACGACGAGGTCGGCGGCGGGCATGTCCTGCCCCATGGCGAGCTCGATGCCGGATTCGAAGGCCTCGAACTTTTCGCCCTTGGAGCGGCGGCCAGTCCAGCTCTCGCCGGGGGCGAAGCCGAGGGCAGAGAAAAACTCCTCGAGCGCGGCGTAATCGGCGTCGGAGGAGGGCAGCATGAGGCGATGGAAAGAACGGATCACATCTTCTTTTGTATCACAGGCGGAGGGCGGAGGTTGATGGGGGAGGGTTGGGCGGTGAGTCAGCTTCCGGATGGCCCGAGGTCCAGAGGTAATCTGAACGGTTGGACAATTTACGTCACTACGTGGAGCACCGGCCCATGCGGGAGCAACTGGTATTTGCCAGACAGGAAGAAGGGTAAACCCGCTCAGGCTGACGGAGTCTCTCTTCTCATCGACAGGTCCCGTCATCCGTAAACTGCCTGCTCGCCGCCATCGCTTCCAGGGACCTCCCGCAGGCGATCAGGCTCTGATTCAAACTGTCGTTGGCCAGCGAATCGGCATTGATGTAAGTCGCCGCTGCCCGTTTCGCCAGATAACCGTCGCTCAATTGCTTCATCTTCTGGTAGGCGTTCGCGATCAACTGCGCAGCCTTCCGATCGTCATCCGTGGTTGCTGCCGCCTGAGCTAACCTCAGATTCCTGGTCGCTGTTGTTTCATACGGTTTCACCAGATCCGGTGTCACCGGAAACTGATTCTCGATTAGAGTCGCCAGCGCGCTATGCCATTCGCGGACCGTGCTCATCTCCTCGATCCCGGCGCGAAGAAAATCTATCGACAATCCGACTTTTTCCGCAGGGGTGGCCGCTTCGTTTCCGGTTAGCGACAACGTCATCCGATCTCCATGGAAGCTCAGAGAGCCACTCACCAGATGCGCCAACGCTTCGACTTCCACATAATTCTTTCCATTGATCTGCGTCACTGGAACGCTGCCCTCATGTCCGCCCACGGCCAGTTGGTGAATCTTTCCCTGCGACATTGCAAGCACAGGTACGATAATCGCCAACGCCACGATCCACATACTATTTCGCATGTTCTCTCTCCATGTACTCGCTCAATGCGCCGCTTCCGATGCGGTCCGGTCCGCTCTTGCGAGTCCGCCTGGGCGTTTTAGCCGTCCGTCGCATGAAGCCGAAGTCCGGGGGACATGGTAGCACGGGCAAATCGTCCCAAATCTTAAACGTTCCGCAGTTACCGATGTCACCGGAGCGGAGACGACTGCGAGGGCTTACTGTCCTTTGAACTGCGGGGCGCGTTTTTCCAGGAAGGCGCGGGTGCCTTCGGTTTTGTCTTCGGTGGAGCAGCAGAGGGCGAAGAGCGCGGCCTCATGAGCCATGGCTTCGGCGAGTGGCATCTCCATGCCACGGTGGACGGCCTGCAGGCAGTGGCGGATGGCTAGCGGGCCGTTGGCGATGATTTTGTTGGCAAGGGCTTCGGCACGGGCCAGGAGCTGAGCGGCGGGCACGACCGCGTTGACCAGGCCGATGCGGAGGGCCTCGGCGGCGTCGATCATTTCGCCGGTGAGCAGGATTTCGAGGGCGCGTCCCTTGCCGACGAGACGCGGCAGGCGCTGGGTGCCTCCGTAGCCGGGGATGAGTCCGAGCTTGGTTTCCGGCTGGCCGAAGCGGGCGGTGTCGGCGGCGAGGCGGATGGAGCAGGCGAGGGCGAGCTCGCAGCCGGCTCCGAGGGCGAAGCCGTTGACGGCGGCGATGACCGGCTTGCCACATTCTTCGATGAGCGAGAAGACAGCCTGGCCGCGGGCGGCAAGACCGGCGGCTGCGATTGCGTCCAGCGTGGCGAGTTCGCCGATGTCGGCACCGGCGACAAAGGCCTTTTCGCCTTCGCCTGTGAGGATGGCGGCGCGCACGTCGTCGTCCGCTTGCACGGACTGGAAGGCCCGGGCGAGCTCCTGCATGGTGGCCGCGTTGAGCGCGTTGAGCACCTTGGGCCGCGCGATGGTGAGGAAGGCGATGTGATCGCGCTTTTCGAAATGCAGGTTTTCAAAGATGGGAGCGGCAGACATGCGAACGCCTCCGGCAATGTGGAATGAGTGTAGCAATGGAGGATGGGCGAGGCAATCAGTTGAGATGACGGGGAACCGAGGCGCGTAGAAGACGGGCAACGCTGGCGCTTCAGGCCGCAGGCGCATGGGCTTCCGGCCGTGGGCGCAGGGGATCTGGAGCTTGGCGGCGGCCCTCCGGTTTGGTTACGGCTGCTGGCTGTGGGCTCGCAGGACTTCGCGGATCTGGCGATTGATTTTGGCGGCGTCGCGGGTGGCTTGATCGATGAGTTCGAGCCACTTGCGGTCGGCTTCGTCGACCTTGGACTGGCTGAGCAGGTAGGTGGCTTGCATGATGGTCTCAATGGAGTTGCTGAGGTCGTGCGCAAGCGTCCGGAGTTCCTTGCTGACGGGCAAGGGGATGAGTGGTGTGGTATCGGCTTCTGGCTCAGACATGCAATCTCCTCCGAACATTACGGAACGCGATCTGCGGGCAGGGCGAGTGCAATCCTAAGCAGGCGAGGAGGCGACCGTACGCCGCACAAGGTTCCCCCCGCGGCCGAAAAGCAATTCCACCGCCGGGGAAGCGAATAGCAAGAATATAGTCCGCGGGGGCGCTTTTCGCAAAAGCTGAACAAAAATGTTGAGGTTTCGTCGGGCGCGAGAGAGCAGGGACAGAGGAAAGACCGTCGGAGCGGATTCGACAAGGCGAGGCCGTGTGTTACAATCCATTTGCAAGCCAAGTGAAAATGGCGTGACCGAGAGGTCAGTGTGGCGTTCAGCGCCCCCGCTTTCACCGTGCCGAAGTGGCGGAATTGGCAGACGCGCATGGTTCAGGTCCATGTACTCGCAAGGGTGTGGGGGTTCGAGTCCCTTCTTCGGCAC